>NZ_VCCH02000099.1 GCF_005938675.2 Mycobacterium sp. KBS0706 | reverse complement strand
GGATGAGTCGGACTGCGGCTTGTTCATGGAACATATCATGAACGAGTCGCGGGCGATCGCGCAATGAACATTGCGTGAACCGCGTCGCCGGGCAGCTCTCTCTATCCGCCCTGGGCCTCGCGCCAGATCGTCACCAGCGGCCCGCCGGCGCCCAGCACCGGGTCGGTCTCCGGCACCGGCACGGCGCGGATGCTCTCGCGCAGGACGCGGCCGTCGCCCCCGCCTTCCCTGACCAGGTCCGGATCCTCACCGGGCGGATAGGCGCCGATCACCAGCAGGTCGCCGCTGCCCTCCTCGCGCTTGTGGCCGACCCCGGCCGGGATCACCACCACGTCGCCGGCCAGCAGCTCGAGCGAGACGCCGGAAGCGCCGCCGAACCGCACCTTGGCGCGGCCGCCGGCGATGCCCAGCACCTCATGCGCGTTGCTGTGGAAATGATGGAACGGGTAGATGCCGTCGCGCCAGCCCCTGCCCCAGCCGTTCTGGCCGAAGCGCGCCTCGATCGCCGTCGCCATGTCGCCGAGGCCGAGCCCGCTGACCTGGCGGTAGACCAGCAGCGGCAGGGCCGGGTTGTTCGGCACGGCGCCGCCATCCTCGAAGTAATGGGCCTCGACGCCCAGATCGGCTTCGGTCATGGCCTGTCTCCTCGGCTGCTGCAAGGAGTCTGGCCCGGAGGCGGCGGGCGGCAAGGGGCTGAGGCTGCCGGGCACCGCGTTGGGTTCGCCGACGGCGAACCCAATCTACGCCTCACAGAAACCCGTGCAGCCACAGCGCGGCGACGAACAGGACGATGCCGAGGCCGAGCCGCCACGGCGCCAGCTCGCCGAGCGCGAGCTGGCCGCGGCCGGACAGCACGGCAGCGAAGGGCAGGCGCGAGGTGCGGTGGGTGAAGTCGCTCCAGGCGGGGCCGAGCTGCGCCGCCCGCTTGCGGTCGATCGAGACCATGCCGTTCAGCGCCGTCACCAGGATGGCGCCAAACAGCAGCACCCCGGCCCAGTGGCCGTTCACCGTCAGATGCGCGAGCGCCCAGAGCGCGAAGGCCCAGAGCATCGGATGGCGGGTGATGCGGGTGATGCCGGCGACCGGCAACGCGTCGCCCATCCGCTCCGCCCCCACCTGGGTCGGGTTGGAAGGGCCGAGGCTGTAGGCCAGCAGCACGAAGCCGAGCAAGACCAGCACCGCCGGGATCCAGAAGGGCACCGGGGCCCAGAGCGGCTCATAGGGCGCGCCGCGATAGGCCAGCGCCAGCCAGGCCAGGCCGATGGCGCTGAGCGCCGAGAACACACCGCGATAGCCCATCTCGCCCAGCCGCGCCACCAGCGTCGGGCGGAGCGGGCCGGCGACGCCGAGATGCAGCAGCACCCAATACAGCGCGGCGAAAGCGAGAGAGAGCATCGTTGCGGCCTTTACAGCAGGACCGATCCGGTCGATGTTGACATCGCCAACATAGGATTGGATGTAGACTATGTCAACATCGGAGCAGGCCGGGCAGCCCTATCATCATGGTGACCTGCGCCGGGCGCTGGTGGCGGCGGCCCGCGCGCTGCTGGAGGAGGCCGGGCCGGAGGCGCTGAGCCTGCGCGACGTCGCCCGCCGCGTCGGCGTCTCGCACAGCGCGCCCTACCGGCATTTCCCGACCCGGCAGGCGCTGCTCGCCGCGCTGGCGGCGGAGGGATTTGCGGCCTTGTCCGCCTGCATGCGGTCGATCCCGGACTCGGCCGCACCCGGCCTGGCCGCCGGCTTCCGCACCTATCTCGGATTCGCCCGCGAGCAGCCGGGGCTGTTCCGGCTGATGTTCGACGGGACGGTGGAGACATCGGCCGATCCGGCGCTGCGGGCGGCGTCGGAGCAGTCCTATGACGGCCTGCGCCACGCCGTGCACCGCATCGCGCCCGGCGCCGACCGGGCCGCGGTCGTGACCGTCTGGACCCAGATGCATGGCCTGGCGCTGGTCGTCCTCTCCGGCCAGCTGGCCGAGGATCTGGTGCGCGATGGCGGGCTGGACATCCTGGCCGACCGGGCGGCGGCGATCCTGGAGGCCGGGCTGCGCGGCGCCGGCGCCCCCTGAAACGGCCAAATCAAGAAATAGAACAGAAATTCTGAATTGCCTTCCTGTTAAAAATCCTGTTCAATTCCGGTGATCGAACGACACCGGCGCCGGACCTGGGCAGACACCCCTCCCCGGCCTCGATGAATCGGACGACGAAACCGAGGGAGGACCAGGAATGCTTCGGACATTGCTGTGCGGCGCGGTCATGGGCGCCGCCATGGTGCTGGGCCTGGCGGCGGCGCCCCAGGCGGCGCAGGCGGCCAATGAGCGCTTCGTGCTGATCAGCCACGCGCCCGATTCCGACAGCTGGTGGAACACCATCAAGACCGCGATCCGCGAGGCGGGCCAGCAGGTCGGCGCCAAGGTGGACTACCAGAATCCGTCGACCGGCGACCTCGCCGACATGGCCCGCATCCTGCAGCAGGCCACCGCGTCGAAGCCCGACGGCATCATCATCACCATCGCCGATTTCGACGTGCTGAAGGGCCCGATCACCGATGCGGTGAAGAAGGGCATCCCGGTCATCACCATCAACTCCGGCACGGCGGAGCAGAGCAAGCAGCTGGGCGCGCTGATGCATATCGGCCAGCCGGAATACGACGCCGGCAAGGGCGCCGGCGAGAAGGCCAAGGCCGCCGGCGTCACCAAGTTCCTCTGCGTCAACCACTACATCACCAACCCGGCCTCGGTGGAGCGCTGCCAGGGCTTCGCCGATGCGCTCGGCGTCAAGCTGGGCGATCAGATGGTCGATTCGGGCATGGACCCGGGCGAGGTGCAGACCAAGGTCTCGGCCTATCTGCGCGCCCATCCGGACACCAACGGGATTCTCACGCTGGGCCCGAACTCGGCCGAGCCGACGATCCAGGTGCTGCAGGCCAACAAGCAGGCCGGCAAGATCTTCTTCGCCACCTTCGACCTCAGCGCCGCCATCGCCGCCGGCATCAAGGACGGCACAGTGACCTTCGCCATCGACCAGCAGCCCTATCTGCAGGGCTATCTGCCGGTGGTGCTGCTGGCGAACTACGTCCGCTACGGCGTGATCCCCAGCAACAACATCAACTCCGGCCCCGGCTTCATCACCAAGGACAACATCGCCCTGGTCGAGAAGCTGGCCGGCGAATACCGGTAAGACTGAGCACCTTGTGATCTCCCCCTCCCCTCGCGGGAGGGGGTAGGGGGAGGGGGTCGCACCGCTCGCGGCGACCCTGCCGGCCCCGCTCCCCGCATCGACAGCCCCCTCCCCCTTCCCCCCTCCCGCAGGGGGAGGGGGAGAGTGGGATGGAAGCGCCGGCCCCGGCCGGGCCGCCCTCCCCTCTTCCCGCCCCAAGCCCGGAAGACGCCATGACCACCATCCAGACAGACACCAGGGTTCCCGGGAGCCCCCGCCAGGGTGGCGCCCCGCGCCCGGCGGGGGACGAGCGGATGCGCTCCGTCTCGCTTGCCTCGCGCCTGCTGTCCCGCCCCGAGCTCGGCGCCATGGCCGGCACCGTGCTGGTCTTCGTCTTCTTCGGCATCACCGCCGGCGGCTCCGGCATGTTCAGCGCCGACGGCATCTCGAACTGGCTCGTGGTCTCGGCCCAGCTCGGCATCCTCGCGGTCGGCGCCAGCCTGCTGATGGTCGCCGGCGAGTTCGACCTGTCGATCGGCTCGATGATCGGCTTCGCCGGCATGATGATCGCGATCCCGACCGTGTTCTTCGGCTGGCCGGTCTGGCTGTCGCTGGTCTTCGCCTTCGCCGGAGCGCTGGCGATCGGCGCGCTGAACGGCTGGCTGGTGGTGCGCACCGGCCTGCCCAGCTTCATCGTCAGCCTGGCCTTCCTGTTCATCCTGCGCGGCATGACCATCGCGCTGTCGATCCTGTTCACCAACCGCACCATCGTCGGCGGCGTCAAGGACCCGGCGGCGGCCGACTGGCTGGCGCCCTTCTTCACCGGCACGGTGCTGGACGGCCTCTACCGCTGGGCGGCCGGCATCGGCCTGATCGACACCTTCCCGGACGGCAGCCCGATCGTCCCCGGCCTGCCGGTGCTGGTGGTGTGGTGGCTGGTGCTGACCGCGATCGGCGCCTGGATCCTGCTGCGCACCCGCTTCGGCAACTGGGTCTTCGCCGTCGGCGGCGACAACACCGCGGCCCGCAACATGGGCGTGCCGGTCGGCCGGGTGAAGGTGGTGCTGTTCATGGGCACCGCCTTCTGCGCCACCGTCTTCGCCGCCTGCCAGGTGATGGAGTTCGGCTCCGCCGCCGCCGACCGCGGCCTCTTGAAGGAGTTCGAGGCCATCATCGCCGTGGTGATCGGCGGCACCCTCCTGACCGGCGGCTACGGCTCGGTGATCGGCGCCGCCTTTGGCGCGCTGATCTTCGGCGTGGTGCAGATGGGCATCTTCTACTCCGGCGTGAACACCGACTGGTTCAAGGTCTTCCTCGGGGTGATGCTGCTGCTGGCCGTGATCGTGAACAACTACATCCGCCGCAAGGTGACGGGAGGCCGGTCATGACCAACGGCAACACTGCGCCCCTGGTCGAGTTGCACGGCGTCTGCAAATATTTCGGCTCGGTGGTGGCGCTGAAGGACATCACCATCTCGGTCCGCGCCGGCGAGGTGCTGGCCCTGCTCGGCGACAACGGCGCCGGCAAGTCGACCCTGATCAAGACCCTGTCCGGCGTGCACCAGCCCAGCGAGGGCCAGATGCTGGTCGAGGGCCAGCCGGTGCAGTTCCGCTCGCCGCGCCATGCGCTCGACCACGGCATCGCCACGGTCTACCAGGACCTGGCGATGGTGCCGCTGATGAGCATCACCCGGAACTTCTTCATGGGCCGCGAGCCGACGGTGGGCTGGGGCCCGACCCGGCGCATCGACATGGACAAGGCCAATGCCATCGCCCGCGACGCGATGCGCGAGATCGGCATCGACGTGCGCGACCCCGGCCAGGCGGTCGGCACGCTCTCGGGCGGCGAGCGGCAATGCGTCGCCATCGCCCGGGCGGTGCATTTCGGCGCCAAGGTGCTGATCCTGGACGAGCCGACCTCGGCGCTGGGCGTCAAGCAGGCCTCGGTGGTGCTGCGCTACATCGTGCAGGCGCGGGCGCGCGGGCTGGGGGTGATCTTCATCACCCACAACGTGCACCACGCCTATCCGGTGGCCGACACCTTCACCCTGCTGAACCGCGGCCGCTGCCTGGGCACCTATCCGAAGAGCGAGATCAGCCGCGAGCAGGTGCTGGAGATGATGGCCGGCGGCCAGGAGCTGGCCAGCCTGACCGCCGAGCTGGCCGAATTCGAACGCAGCGACGCGGCGGCTTAGGCACCGACGACCGGGGCCGGCACTCCCCCTCACCCTCCCGGCCCAAGCGGGCCGGGCCCCTCCCTCTCCCCGAGGAGAGGGATTAGTTACCTCTCCCTCGGGGAGAGGTCGGAACCGCGCAGCGGTTCCGGGTGAGGGGGCAGCACCGGCCCCATCTTCCAGATCGCCCCTCCCCCGGGAGGGCGGACCGAGGCGAGAGACCAGACATGACCACCAGCATCGGCGTCGGCCTGATCGGCACCGGCTTCATGGGCGAATGCCATGCCCTGGCCTTCCGCGCCGCGCCGGCGGTGTTCCGCACCCAGCTCGGCGCCCGGCTCGAGATGGTGGCCGACATCGATGCCGGTGCCGCGCAGCGGGCCGCCGACCGCTTCGGCTTCGCCCGCGCCACCGGCGACTGGCGCGAGCTGGTCGCCGACCCGAAGATCGACCTCGTCGCAATCACCTCCCCCAACCTTCTGCACAAGCCGATGGCGCTGGCGGCGCTCAAGGCCGGCAAGCCCGTCTATTGCGAGAAGCCGCTGGCGCTGAACGCCGCCGACGCGGCGGAGATGGCGGCCGCCGCCGCCGAGGCCGGCGTGCACACCATGGTCGGCTACAACTACCTGCGCAGCCCGGCCGTGTCCTTCGCGGCGCAGCTGATCCGCGACGGCGCCATCGGCCGCGTCACCTATTTCCGTGGCGTCAGCGACGAGGACTACATGGCCGACCCGGCCGTGCCGATGTCCTGGCGCTGCCGGCGCGACCAGGCGGGCAGCGGCGCGCTCGGCGACATCGGCTCGCACATCCTCAGCGTGGCGCTGGCCCTGATCGGGCCGGTGGCCGAGGTCTCGGCCGACCAGCGCACGGTGATCGCCGAGCGCCCCCTGCCCGCCGCCGGCGAAGGCCGCGAGCGCCGCGACGGCGCCGCCGCGGTCACCGCCGGGACGGCGGCGGTGGAGAACGAGGACCAGACCCACGCCCTGCTGCGCTTCGCCGACGGCGTCATCGGCACGGTGGCGACCAGCCGGGTGGCCTGGGGCCGCAAGAACCACCTGGCCTTCGAGGTGTTCGGCACCGGGGGCGCGATCCTGTTCGACCAGGAGCGGATGAACGAGCTGCAGCTCTACCAGCCGGGCGCCGCGCCGGGCGACCGCAACGGCTTCCGCACGGTGCTGACCGGCCCGGCCCACCCGCATTACGGCGCCTTCAGCCCCGCCGCCGGCCACGGCCTCGGCTTCAACGACCTCAAGGTGATCGAGGTGGCGCAGCTTCTGGACGCGATCGCCGGCGGCGCGGCGGCCTACCCGGATTTCGCGGCGGCCGCGGCGCTGGAACGGGTGAGCGAGGCGATCGGGCGGTCGGCGGCGGAGAGGAAATGGGTGGGGGTGGAGTAACGCTTCCTCAACTTCGCCGCCCGTTTGGAGATCCGTCCGCACGGCTCACCTTCCGCTTCGCTAATGGCCACCGCATCCTCGTCGAGGACGTCAACGATCGAACGTCGTACCGAGTGACCTGAACACCTTCATGGATCGGCACAAGGAACTGCTCCTGACCCGCAGGGGCGCTGACGCCCCCCTACCCTGGCCCCATCCCCTTCTCCGTCAGTTCCTTGATCGCCTGCTCGGTCTTGCCGAGATGGGATAGGCTCATGCCGCGCAGAATATGCGGGGCCTTGGTGAACTGGATGGTGTCGTAGCCGACGATCTCGATCCGGTTGCCCCAGGGGTCGAGGAAGTCGAGGAACGGGCCGGGCAGCACCGCCACCCCGGCCTCGGCCAGCGCCGCGCGCACCGCTGCCTTGTCGTCGACCACCAGCCCGAAATGGCGGCCGTCATCCGGTCCCTGGCGGCGGCCCTGCTGCAGCGCCAGGAACTGGTCGCCCAGGTCGATGAAGGCCATGCCCTCGGAGCGGCCGCGCAGGGTGAAGTCGAACAGCCTGCCATAGAAGGCCAGCGCCTCGTCGATGTCGCCGACCTCGAGCGCGACATGGTTGAACCCGACCGCTCGGGCCTTGCGGGTCTCGGGCATGGCGGTGTCCTCCGGCTGCCTGGGCCGCAGGATAGCGCCGCGGCGCCGGGACGGCCAAGCGGAGCGGGCCGCATGGCGATCCCGCGCCAGGGATGGTCGCGCCCGGGGTGGCCGTCGCCGGCGCGGGCCGGCACAGTCGCGCCCGGCAATGGCGGCGCATCCGGCGCCGGCCGGCCGACCGAGACGCGGAGAGAATCATGGCCGACACCATCGTGAAGCTGGGCGCCCCCACCGGCGAGCCCATCACCGCCGACCTCGACGGCTGGCGCGTGGTCGAGGGCAAGCCGACCATGCAGACCTGGGTGCAGCACAGCTCGGCCGACGGGTCGATGCTGTCCGGCACCTGGGCGGCGACGCCGGGCAGCTGGCACGCCACCTACACCGAATACGAATTCGTCCACATCATCCGCGGCCGCATCACCATCACCCCCGACGGCGGCACCCCGGTCCAGGTCGGCCCTGGCGACGCCTTCGTCGTCGAGCCCGGCTTCAAGGGCGTGTGGCGGATCGAGGAGGCCGTGCTGAAGCATTTCGACATCAAGCGCGCCTGAGCCGGCCCGGCTGAACGCCTCTCCCGCCCCGCGGGAGGGGCGAAGCGGGCGCCGCCTAGCGCTTCTTCAGCATATTCTTGATATCGCGCGGGTTTCCGAAGGATTTCACGGTCGCTCCGAAGGTCCTGAACTTGTCCTTCACGCCTTTGAGCTCCTTTCCCACCTCGGAAAAGCTCTTCTGCACCGTCGCCACCGTATCGCCCAGCCCCTTGATCTCCTTCTTCAGATCGGAGGCGATGCCGTAGACCGTCTGGGCCCTGCCTTCGGCGATTTTGACTCGATGTTCCAGAGCCTCCATCTTCTTTTCCAGTTCAGCCATCTTCTGGTCGTCTGCCATTCGAGCCCCGTCAAGGATGGATGGACGATTGCTGCAACCGTAACCGACCGTATCGGCCCGCCGCTCGCCCGGCCAATGTTCTCGCCGTATGCCGGCATGCGCCGGGCGGACCCGATCATTGCCGGTGCCGGCAGGAACGCTCACTCTCTCCGGAAGGCGGAGGCGAACCGCCCTCAAGGGAGGACAGCATGGAAACGATCAGGATGGGCGGGCTGGCGCTGGAGTTCCTGCACAGCAAGGACGACACCACCGGCAGCCTCGATGCGTTCCGGATGACGGTGCAGCCGAACGCCCGGATGCCGGTGCCGCATTATCACGAGAGCTGGGACGAGGTGGCCTACGGCCTGGCCGGCACCCTGACCTTCCAGGTCGATGGCCACGACGTGCCGGTCGGGACTGGCGACTCGGTCTTCATCCGGCGCGGCATCGTGCACGGCTTCCGCAACGACACGCAGGCGCCGGCGGCCTGCCTCGTTGTCCTCACCCCCGGCGTGCTCGGCCCCGCCTATTTCCGCGAGGTCGCCGCGCTGGCCGCCGGCGGCGCGCCCGACCCGGCGCAGATGAAGGAGGTCATGCTGCGCTACGGGCTGGTGCCGGTCGTCCCTGGCGCCTGAGCGCCTAGTCCGGCACCAGCAGGATCTTGCCGCTGCGGCGGCCCGGCTGGACGTCATGCGCCAGGCGAGCGCGCCCTCGGCTGGGCCGTCCATTACGGCACCGGCATCGTCTTCGCCGCCCTGCTGCTGGCGCTGTGCGGCCTGGGCTGGGCGCACGATCCGACCTTCGCGCCGGCGCTGGCCTTCGGGCTGGTCACCGTTGCCGCGCCGTTCCTGCTGATGCAGCCGGCCCTGGGGGTCGGCATCGCCGCGTCGAAGACGCCGAACCCAACCGTCGCAAGGCTGCGCAGCCTGATGCCCACGCCGCCTTCGGCCTCGGCCTCTACCTCGCCGCCCTGGTCACGTCCGCGCTGCCCGGCGCATGACCGGGCATGGCCGTCACACCCCCAGCCGGGCGCGGGCCAGGGACCCGTGCTCCTCGATCTCCGCGACCTTGAGCAGGTACTTGCCGTAGCCGCTCTTCTCCAGCTTGCGGCCCTGGGCGACCAGCTGGTCGCGGTCGATGAAGGCCTGGAGATAGGCGATCTCCTCCGGGCAGGCGACGCGCAGGCCCTGGCGCCGCTCCAGCGTCTGGACGTAGCTGGCGGCCTCGAGCAGGCTGTCATGCGTGCCCATGTCGAACCAGGCGAAGCCGCGGCCCATGCGCTCGACATGCAGCCCGCCGCGCTCGAGATAGACGCGGTTGACGTCGGTGATCTCGAGCTCGCCGCGGGCCGAGGGCTTCAGGTCGGCGGCGATGTCGACCACCTCGGCATCGTAGAAATAGAGGCCGGTGACCGCCCAGTTGGAGGTCGGGTTGCGCGGCTTCTCCTCGATCGCCGCGGCCCGGCCGTCGGCGCCGAAATTGACCACGCCGTAGCGCTCCGGATCGTCGACGTAATAGGCGAAGACCGAGGCGCCGGAGGGCTGGGCGGCGGCCGAGGCCAGCAGCTCCGGCAGGCCGTGGCCGTGATAGATGTTGTCGCCGAGGATCAGCGCCGAGGGACCGCCGGCGACGAAATCGGCGCCGATGATATAGGCCTGGGCCAGCCCGTCCGGGTTGGGCTGCACCGCGTATTCGAAGGTCATGCCCCATTGCGACCCGTCGCCGAGCAGGCGCTGGAACTGCGGCATGTCATGCGGGGTGGAGATGACCAGCACCTCGCGGATCCCGGCCAGCATCAGCACGCTGAGCGGGTAGTAGATCATCGGCTTGTCGTAGACCGGCATCAGCTGCTTGGAGGTGGCGAGCGTCAGCGGATGTAGCCGCGTGCCGCTGCCGCCGGCGAGGATGATGCCTTTCATAGAGGGCTCCGGGAGGCTGATGGTTGCAAGCAGGGACGGCGTCCGCGGACGCCGTCCAGGTATCTCACTGCGCCGTCATCTCCGCCACGGTTGCTTGGTGTCGTGAGGGGCGGTCCGACCGAGTGTCGGCCCAGCGCGCGGCCAGGCGTCCCAGCCGGTGGAACGGATCCTCGATCAGGCGATAGGTCACCCAGGATACGGCGATGCTGATCGCCATCCAGCCGAAAAACGTGACGATCCGCGACCCGGCGATCTGCGGCAGATGATGGATGATCACCGAGTGCACGATGTAGATCGAGTAGCTGATCATCCCCAGCCAGGTGATCACCCGCCCTTCCAGGCCGTAGCGGAAGAAGTAGCCGAAGCTGAACACCGCGATCGCGCAGACATAGGTCACCGGATCGGTCCACCAGGGCGCCAGCCGCCCGACCTTGTCGGCGTCGACGAAATAGGGAGCCAGCCAATCGTGCGAAGGCTGCGGCGCCGGCCATTCGAACGGGTAGTAGAAGATCCGGAAATTGATCAGGATCACCAGCGCATTGCCGATCAGAAGCATCACCAGGTGCTTCGTCGCCAAGCGGTTCGTGTAGTGGAAATAATACAACACCCCAATGGCGAAAAATTGAACGAGCGTAAAATTGTAAAATATCCCTCTATAATTGTGAAACAATAAAAAGCTCGCAGCAATCGTAAAAGGAAAGGCTTTCAACAGGCTGGTCGAAGAACTGCCTGCTATTGCCATGGTCAGGAGGATCGAGAAGGCGAACACGGCCGCGAGCGCTTCCCAGCTCTCGAGGAACTTCGTCGCGCCGCCGAACAGCAGATCACCGGAAATGGCGCCGTTCAGCAGCAGCGGCAGCAGCGGGACAACGGCGATGACGCGCAATGAGCTCGGCAGCCGGCTGGAAAAGAAGGCGACACCAATGAGAATATAGAAGATCAGCTCATAGTACAGCGTCCAGGACGACCCCACGATGTTGATATTCGTGAAAAACAGATGCACTGCAAATAAATTTGCGGCGATCACTCCAAGTGAAAAGTCCTGTCCCGATGTGAGCAGGACGAAGACGGTCGCCGCGGCCAGAAGCGGGAAAATCCGAAAGAACCGACCAAAAGCAAACGACAACGGGCTGCGATAGCGGCCGATCGTATAGGGGATGACGAAGCCGCTGATAATGAAGAACAGGAAGACCCCGAATTGCCCGGGCCGCCACACCGTGATGCTCCACCCAAAAAACTGGGGATACAGGAGCTCACCCGCGTGCTGCCCAACGACAAACAAGGCGGCAATAGCCCTGAGGCCATCCAGAAACTTGAGCCGGGAGCCGGACTTTTCAGCCTGATCCTGCGAGGCTGCGATCTTGATGGCGGCCGAATCCAATTTCATCAACCGGAATTCCTATGGTAAGAGGCCGCACCCTAATGGTTTTCCAACGGCTAAGGCAAGCATGGTCCCGCTCGGATTCGGAACGGCCGCGACACCACTTCAAGGCTGTTCCACGATCTTGCCGGCCGCCGGGAAGCGCCGGTGAACGACGAGGCACCGACTCCGCAACGACCGTGATGTCAGAGCTCCTCGCACCCTGACGCAGAACAAGGCGGCGATCACCCAGCTCCGGGATCGCCGCCGGAACGCAGCCCGGTTCCGGGTGTTTGGCTCGGATCAATCAGCCCTCAGACCGACACGCGCCCATGACGGATACCCCAGATCTCGACGAGTTGATGAAGCGCATCCGCGCCGAGATTGCGGCCAAGACGGCGGTTCCCGCCGCTGGATCGCCGGCCCAGGAAGCGGCAGGTGGCGAGGGGCCGCGCCAACCGATCGCGTCCGAAAGCATCCGCCGGACGTTTTCGGTTCGCGAGCTGCTTCGCGGCAAGCGGAACGAGGACTTCATCCGATCGGCCTATGTGAAGATTCTGGGCCGGGAACCGGATGTGGTCGGCCGCGGCCATTATCTGAAGCACCTCAACCATGGCCGGCTGGAGCGCGTCGTGGTGCTGCGGCGCCTGGTCAACTCCGCGGAAGCCCGTGAGCGCGGAATCCGGATCCGCGGCCTGCGGTGGCGGGTGGCCTGGGCCAAGGCCGCGCGGAAGCCGCCGCTGCGCTCGATCGTCAATTTCAGCAAGGGCGTCCGCTATCTGTCGCGGCTGCCGCGGATCGCGCGGGACGTCCGCAATTTCGAAGCGCTGGCGACGATGACGGCCCAGCAGGTCGCCGCCGAGGCGCGTGTCGAGCAGCAGGCCTTGGCCGGACCGATGAAGGCCTCGATCGAGAAGCTGCGCCGGCAGATCGAACCGCTGGCCGGTGCCCAATCCGATCTCGCGGGACGCATCGACGCGGTGGCCGCGATCGCTGTGAGCGGCAAGGATCGACTCGATCAGGTCGAGGCGGTCGCCGTGGACAGCCGGGACCGGCTCGATCAGGTCGAGGCGGTCGCCGCAACCATTTCGAACAGCAAGGATCGACTCGATCAGACGGAAGCGGCCGCCGCGGAGTTGAGGGAAACGGTTTCCTCACTCGCAGCGCAGCTGTCCGAACACAGAAACGTCGATCCCGAACTGCATCGCCTGCAGGCTGAGATGGTCGAGTTGCGCGGCCGGCTGCACAGTCATTGGCGCAGCATCACCGACCAGAAGCTGCGGCTCGAATTGCTGCTCACGGAAGCACGCAAGCGGTTGCCGGCGCCCTTCGATGCCACACAGACCGAGACCATCGCGAACGAAGCAAGCCACCTGCTCGACGCCTTCTACGTGTCGTTCGAGGACCGCTACCGCGGCACGCGGGACGATATCAAGAACCGCCAGAAGATCTATGTGCCCTACGCCAGGAAGGCCGCGGAGGCCACCGGAGGCGAGCTGATCGATATCGGCTGCGGGCGGGGCGAGTGGCTCGAATTGCTCGGCGAGAACGGGCTCGCCGCGTCGGGGATCGACCTCAACCGGGTGATGGTGGAGGAATGTCATGCCCGCGGCCTGAAGGCCACGCTGGGGGACGCGCTCGAGGTCCTGCGGTCGCTGCCGGAGCGCAGCCTCGGCGCGGTCACCGGCTTTCACATCATCGAGCACCTGCCATTCGATGTTCTCGTCACCCTGTTCGACGAGGTGCTGCGCGTGCTCAAGCCGGGCGGCATGGTGATCTTCGAGACGCCGAATCCCGCGAATCTGCAGGTGGCGGCCGAGCGGTTCTACATGGACCCGACCCATCTGAACCCGCTGCCGTCGGACCTGATCTCGTTCATCGCGACGGCCAGGGGGTTCAGCGGGGTCGAGGTGCTGGACCTGCACCCGATGGACTGGGCGCACCGCGACTATGACGATCCGATGCTCGCCCTGCTGCAGCACAAGCTGTTCGGTGCGCAGGACTACAGCATCATCGGGTGGAAGGCATCGTGATCGCGTTGCCGCGGATCCGCCGGTCGCTCGCGACCTGCCCGATCGGTTGCCCCCTATGAGCAGCGCGAAAGTCGCGATCGTCGCAGCCGGGTCCGGAACCGGTGAGGTCGGCGGCGTCGAGCGGCTCTACAGCGGGCTGCAATCCGCCCTGGAGAACGCCGGGCTGCAGGCGGAGATCGTGTCGCCGGTCAGCGACGAGAGCAATTTCGACCAGATCAAGGGCAGCTATCTTCGCTTCTATGATCTGAACCTCGATGCGTTCGATGGCGTGGTGTCCACCAAGGCGCCCAGCTATGCCATCCGTCACCGGAACCATGTCGGGTATCTGGTGCACACGATGCGCGTCTTCTACGACATGTTCGAGGCCGAGTTTCCGGCCCCCTCCGCCGCACTGCTGGAACAGCGCCGGCTGATCCACCAGCTGGACACGGCCGCCCTTGCCCCGCGACGGCTGAAGCACCTCTACACGATCGGCCATGAGGTCAGGGAGAGATTGAAGCAGTACAACGGCATCGACGCCGAGGTGCTGCACCATCCGACCACTCTCGACGGCCTCAGGCAGGGCCGATACGAATACATCCTCCTTCCAGGCCGCCTGCATCGCTGGAAGCGTGTCGACCTGGCGATCTCCGCGGTCAAGCTGATGCGCCGGCCCGTCCAGCTTCTGATCACCGGGACCGGCGAGGATCGGGCCTATTTCGAGACCATTGCCGATGGCGATCCCCGGATCCGCTTCCTGGGGCGGATGAGCGAGGACGAGTTGCGGGCCCTCTACGCGGACGCGCTGGCCGTCGCCTTCGTTCCCCGGCGGGAGGATCTCGGCCTGATCACGCTCGAGGCGTTCGGCAGCGGCAAGCCGGTCGTCACCTGCACCGATTCCGGCGAACCGTCGCGCCTGGTCCGGCACGGCGAGACCGGCTTCGTGAGCCAGCCCGACCCTTCTGCGCTTGCAGGTTGGCTCGAACGATTGGTAGAGGATCCCGGGATGGCGATGGCGATGGGCAGCCGTGGCCGATCGTCCGTCGCGCATATCACCTGGGAGCGAATCGGCCATAGTTTGGCCCGAGCTCTCGGCTTTATCGATACTCCTTCCTCGCACTGAATTGCCGTCATAAGAACCGACATGCGTATCGCGATCCTCGACATGCAGCCGATAGACCCGCCGGTGGGCGGGGGACGACTGCGACTTCTGGGGCTTTATCACGGCCTCGGAGCCGAGCACGCCGCGACCTATGTCGGCAGCTATGACTGGCCGGGCCCTGGCTTCCGCGACCAGATGCTGTCGCCGACGCTGCGCGAGATCATGGTGCCGCTGAGCGACGCCCACTTCGCCGAGGCGAAGCGGCAGAGGAGAGCCGCCGGGGGAAAGACGGTCATCGACAGCACGTTCCACACCACGGCCCATCTCTCGCCGGACTACGTCGCGGCCGCCCGCCGGGCCGCGGCCGAGGCGGACGCCGTCGTGTTCTCGCACCCCTGGGTCTACCCGCTCGTGCGCGACGTCCTCGATCCTTCGCGCCAGCTGATCGTCTACGATGCCCACAACGTCGAAGGCCTGCTGCGAACGGAACTGCTTGACGACCAGGGCGCCGGTACGCAGATCGCCCGAGGCGTGGTGGATGTTGAGGTCCGGCTGTGTCGCGCGGCAAACCTGATCCTGGCCTGCTCGCACGATGACCGGCTGCTGTTCTCCCGGCTCTACGATATCCCGCCGGGCAAGATCCGGGTGGCGGCGAACGGAGCCTTCACCCGACAGATCCCCCACCCCACGACCGCCGAACGGCGTGAGATCAGGGACCGGCTGGGCCTGGGAGACGACCGTCCCGTCGCCTTCTTCCTCGGCAGCCTCTACGCCCCGAATCTCGAAGCGGCACAATTCATCGCATCCACGCTCGCCCGGCAGGTCCCCGAGGTTCTGTTCGTCATCGGCGGCGGTGCTGGAGACGAGATCAGGAAGGCCGGTCTCGAAGCTGCCAATCTCGTCGTGACGGGCGGTCTGTCGGAGGATGCCAAGCGGGACTGGCTCTCAGTCGCGGATATCGCCGTCAATCCGATGTTCAGCGGCTCGGGCACCAACATCAAGATGCTGGAGTTCATGGCCTGGGGCTTGCCGATCGTGACCACGAAGGTGGGCGCGCGAGGCATCGAGACGGCGAACACGGCCTTTCTCGTCGCGGATGCGGACGGTTTCGCGACGGCCGTATCGCGCCTGGCCGCCAATGCGCCCGCCCGGGAGGAACTCTCGGACGCCGCGAGGACGGAAGCCGACAGGAGCTACTCCTGGGAGCGCATCTCGGCCAATGCCGGCCGTCTGCTGCAACACCGTCATCAGGCCCTGGGGCACCCGGTCTTCTTCTCGATCGTCGTCCCGACCTATGAGCGACACGAGCATCTGTCGCGGCTGATGGCGCGGCTGGCGAGTCAGAGCGACGACGATTTCGAGGTCATCGTCATCGATCAGAGCGCGGAGCCGTGGCCCGACAGGGACAAGCCCTTTGGCTTCAGCCTGACGTATGTGCACACCGACGTCCGCGGCGCGGTGCCGGCGCGCAATGCGGGGGCCGACTTGGCCGTCGGAGAGGTGATCGCCTTCACCGACGACGACTGTGAACCCGGCCAGGACTGGCTTGCGTCCGCGCGGCCGCTGTTCGACGATCCCGGCGTCGTCGGGGTGGAGGGCCTCGTCCTGTCCGACCGGGTCGACGATCCGGAATGGCGGCCGGTCACCAATGAGGGTTTCGAAGGCCTGGCCTTCATGACCGCCAACTTCTTCCTCCGGGCAGAAGCGTTCCACGCCCTCAATGGGTTCGACCTCCTGTTCGACAACCCCCATTTCCGCGAGGACACCGATCTTGGCTGGCGGGCCCTGGAGCTGGGGCGGGTCCCCTTCTCGCATGAGGCCTGGGTGTTTCATCCCCCCCATCCCCGGTCGGTCGAGCGAGAATCCCTGGCTGAGCGGTCGCGTTTCTTCGAAAAGGACGCCCTCCTGTACCGCAAGCACCCCAGCCGATACCTGCAGCTGTTCTGGCGGGAGTGCCAATGGCGGCACAATCCCTTCTTCTGGGCCTATCTTCGCCGCGGCGCCGAGAAATATGGCGTGGAGTTGCCCGAGGAGCTGAAGCCGGCCGGCTGATCCGGGTCGCCCGTGACGAAGACGGCCGGAGAGCCGATCTCGAAGTCCGCCGGTATCAGTCGCCGTCCTTCGATTCCTGCCGGCCCGACGAGTTGGCGTCCGCGAGAACCTTGAATTGCCTCCGGATTTCCGCGTTCTGCCGCTGCAGATCCGAGATGGCGGACGCCGAGGCGGCTTGCAGCTCTTCGATGCGGTCGCGAAGAGCCAGAACCTGATCCTCATGGCTTTGGCCGCGTTGCTGCAGCAGGCCTGCAAAATTCTGCCAGGACAGGCTCATCTGCTCGCTTTGCGCGCTCTGGCGGCGAACCTCGCGCCATAGCCTGGGCAGACGCCCGAGCATCAGCAGCCATCGCATGGTCGGGCCGAGAATCGGCACCCGGCCGGCGGACCGCCATCGGCGCAGCCGCTTGAGGCCGGAGACCTTGGCGCCGTGCTTTCGTCCCTCCGGCGACCAGCGCAGGCTGATCAGAATATCCGCCTTCGATGCCCGGCCGGATCTGAGACGCCGAAGCTGTCGCGACAGCCCCTGCGGGTCGGGTTCACGACGCAACAATCCCTGATAGGCCGCGCGGACGAACGCCTCGTCGCCCAGCCGGAGAAATTCATCAAGCGCGTATTTCTTCTTGACCGGAAAGGCCTGCGGCGCCGCGGCTGCAGGCGGCCATGCCGAAGCGGCACCCGAATGCAGGGGAACCGCTCCACCGGCTTCCGTCAGGGCGACCGGGGGTTGCCGTCGCCGGCGCTCGGCCTCCACATTGACGCGGTTGATGATCTCGTCGACCGAGGGCGACTGCGCCGGAGACGCCATCACAGCGCCCCCTGCCCGACCACTCGATCGGACATCCGCCCTCGCTCGCCACGGGCTTCCGCATGAATGTGCGACAGGAAATTGCGGGCGATCGCAGACCACCCGTACCGCTCTTCGACAAGAAGCCGGGCCGCGGCGACACGTCTGGCCAATCCGGCGGCGCCGACCTCGCCTTTCAGCTGGGCCAGCGCGCGAGGGAACTGGGAAAGCTTGCTGATCTGCAAGTGCACGCCGTCGGCGACAGCGATCCCCCGCGCCCCATGCGGGGTCGAGATCACGGGGATCCCGCTCGCGAAATAGTCGAGCATCTTCAGGTTGGTCCCCGATCCCGTCGTCATCGGGTTGATCGCGCAGTCCACCGTGCCTAGCACCACATCTTTGGTGACGTCGTCCACCTCGCCCATGAAGCCCACATTCTCCGGCACCGCCCGGCCCGCGAAGTATCCGGCCACGCTTCCAAGAACCAAGAATCGCATGTCGGGGCATTGTGGCGCAAACTGAAGAATTTCCTCGACGGCATCGTTGTTGGGTTGATGCCGGCTGCCGATGAAAAGCGCCGTGAAGCAGTCTTCTATACCCAGGCGCTCCTTGTTGGCGGCGCGAGATTTCGGCCCCGTGTAGTAAACCGATTCGAGATCGACGCCGTTCGGAACCTCGACAAACTTCGCGCCGGGCACGTCGAACCTGCGCTCGAACACCTCCTGATCGGCCTTCGCACAGACCATGACGAGCTCGGCAGCCTCGCAACACTCCCGCTCCACTCTTTCCGTATCCCCGAGGAGGGCTTGCGCGGTGGCCGTGTCCGGCAGCATGGCTCGCTTCAGATCGATCTCGACGTTATGAGCCTCGTACCAGATCGGCTGTCTGCTCATCTCCCGAATCAGGGGAAACAGATAGGGGTGCGACGCGACGACGGCTTCGGCCTCTGCCATGGAGCCGGACAGCGCCTCCCGGTAGTCCGGCGTGAGATGCACGAGCCGCGGCATCGCCATATCGGTTATGGGCACCCCTCCGATGTCCCGCGTCAGCGCGAGCTCCGCATCCCGGTGCGCGCTCGATTTCGGGATCCGGATTTCCCTGAGACCCGGCGCCACCAGCCGGTCGGACGGAAGGTCGTTCGCGTTTGTGATGCACACGACATCGACATCGTAGCGTTGCGCCAGATGCCGATAGAGGTGAAACACCCGGCTCTGCCCCCCTCCGCGGGGAGGAAAGATGGGGAATGTCACGGCCACGCAGAGTTTCGGCCGGCGGGCCTTCCCCGGCGCCGCCTGAGGCGGCGAGATGAGAAGCGGGTCGACTGTCGTTTTCCAGGTGATCCGACTGATGCGCTGCTTCGCCGCCGTCCCCATCTGGACCGCAAGGTCAGGGGACTGCGCCAGCGTCGTCATCGCCTTGGCAAGCTCCCTCGCATCGGCCTTCGTCGAATAGCCGGTCCGGCCTGACTCGATCAGCTCGTTCGGCCCGCCGGAATCGTCGGTGGTGATCACCGGCTTGCCGCACATCATCGCTTCGACGGTGATCAGGCCGTAGTCTTCGTCCTTCGGCACAAACACGACGGCGCGCGCCCCCGCATAGAGGTCGACGAGCTCCGGGTCTCTGACGAAACCAAGGAATTCGATCCTCGGATCATTGCCGGCAAGTTCCCGCAACCGGGCCTCCTCCGGTCCGGTGCCCGCGATCTTCAGCTGCATGCGCGTATTCGCCTGCCGCATCGCATTGATGATCAAGTCGACGCGTTTGGGCTTGTCGAGGCGGCTGCATGTGAACAGGTAGTCGTAGCTGCCCGCGCGCAGGCTGTCGAGAGATGTGGGGTGATGAATGGCGTCAACGGCGACATCGGCCGGGAAATAGTCCTTGCGGCTGGCGACGGTCTCGGAGATGGCGGCGAATTTTCTGACGGCGTCGCGGGACAGGCCGATCCCGTCCAGCCAATGGACCGCCTCTCGGGCGAAAGGTCCGGGAAAGGCCAGCGCTTCTCCCCCCCTGTCCATAACGGCCCGAGCCCTGCCGAAGAATTCAGGCAGGGCATCCCGTTGCCCGCGCCATTTCTGCATGAACCGCTGCAGCGACTCGACCACCGCATCCCCATAGTCCGGCAGCGGGTCGAATCGAGTGCGCGGATATGTGTCGTACAACCCGCGCAATCTGTGCTGGAGATAACAGACATGATTGTCATGCCTGATCATCCATGCCGGATACTTGGTCGAAATGACCAGATCGAAGTGGCTCAGATCCAGCCGGGAGAAATTCTCGTAGCTCGAAATCAGCTCCGGCAAGGTACGTTCGGGGCTCGGCACCTTGATGAGCTCCGCATCGTGCCGGGTCTCCTGATTGATGTAGCGCAGCAAGCCAAGCCATAGATTTTCGGCTCCGCCGATCGTGAATGGGACCGAACTTGGCGCAACGATGGCGACCTTCATTTACCCCCCGACCTGGCTTTCCCCTCTATCCCGGCACCGGCCGGAGATGACGCCCTCCGCCGCATCCGCCATCACTGCCGCGTAGACGTCCCGGGCGACATCGGACCAGCGCCGGAGCTCCGCCTGCCGGATCCGCTGCTCCCTTGCCGAGACATGGTTCGAGTCCTGGAGCGCCCGCAGGATGGCCTGTTGCAGGCCCTCATCGTCCTTGGGATCGACATACTCGGCCAGATCGCCGCCGACCTGCGGCATCGAGGATGTCTTCGAGGCGATGCAGTGCTTTCCGAACCACAGGCTTTCGCCGATCGGCAGGCCCCAGCCCTCATACAGGCTGGGGAACACGGTGAAGAGGCACAGCTGGTACAGAAAAGCCAACTCCGCATCCGTCGGCGTCTCGGCCACCGCGACCGTGCCGCCGAGATGTCCGGTCCTCGCCAGCAGCTCGAACAGATCCTCGGTGCGCCAGCCGCGCTGGCCGGCCAGGACCAGGCGGGGCAACCGCTGGCCCAGCTCCGACCGCAGCAGGTCCCAGGCCTGGACCAGGGCATAGGCGTTCTTGCGCACCTCGATCGTGCCGACGCACAGCACGAACGGCGTCTCGGCAATCGCGCGCACGGCAGGCCCTATCGCGGCCGCATCGGCCGCTTCGCCGGCGAACTCGTGGGCCAGCGGGGTGACCCTGGTGGGGATGCCTGTTCCGGCGACCGGCAGGACCTCCCGGAGATCCGCCTCGGTCTGGTCCGACACGCACAGGAAGCCGGACGCATAGTCCGGGACGCGACCGAGGAAACGACGGAACTCGGCCTCGTGCCCCGGCTTCGCCAACTCCGGCAATTTCACCGGGATGACATCATGGATCAGTTGGAACACCGCATTGCCCGCCGCCTTGCGCGCGGCCAGGAAGGCGATGTAGGGGTCGTTGCGAAGCGTCGGCACCGGCAGGAAGATCCGGTCGGTCGGCGTGAGCGTCGGCCGTGACAGCCGGCGGCCGAAGCCGGACGCGGCCCCCAGCCGCCAGCGCAGCCGGCCGAGCTTCGCCGCCAGCCGGCGCAGCGGCGCACGGTCCGCCTCCCCGGCATCGTACGGAATGGCCATATCGCGGACGAATTCGGCGTGGCAGGCTTCGAAACGATAGTCCGGGCCGAGGAAAGACAGGTCGATCTCGACCACCCTCCGCAGCTTCGGATGCCAGGCGATGCCGCGAATCGCATCCGCCCCATGCGTCGCCACCAGGTGCCCCACCACCCGCAGCACTACGCGCTGGACGCCGGTCACGGTGGTATGGCCGCGCGCGTGCGCCAGGATTGGCGTCATGTCGCAGAACAGGCGCGGTGGCCGTACACCCGCCGCTGGGGCCTGAGCCCCCATCCTATCCCGCCACCGCCACCACGGGCGGAGCTCCCAGTTCGGCCTGCTCGTCCTCAGCCGTCTGCATCATCCACAGCCGGGCATAGAGGCCGCCGCGCTTCAGCAGCTCGGCATGGCTGCCGGTCTCGACCACCTGCCCCTGGTCCAGGACGTAGATCAGATCGGCGCCGCGCACAGTCGACAGGCGGTGCGCGATCATCAGCGTCGTGCGGCCGACCATCAGCCGGGTCAGCGCATCCTGCACCTGGCGCTCGCTCTCAGTGTCGAGGGCCGAGGTCGCCTCGTCGAGCAGCAGGATCGGCGCATTCTTCAGCATGGCGCGGGCGATCGACAACCGCTGCCGCTGGCCGCCGGACAGGCGCACCCCGTGCTCGCCGATCTGGGTGTCGTAGCCCTCCGGCAGGGCGGAGATGAAGTCGTGCGCTGCTGCCCCGCGGGCCGCCGCCTCGATCTCCTCCTGGCTCGCACCCGGCCGGGCATAGGCGATGTTGTCGCGCACCGTGGCGTCGAACAGCGTGGTCTCCTGGCTGACCAGGCCGATCTGTTCGCGCAGCGAATGCTGGGTGATCTCGCGGAGGTCGTGGCCCTCGATCCGGACAGCCCCTTCGGTCGGGTCGTAGAAGCGCGGGATCAGGTTCAGCAGCGTCGACTTGCCGGCACCGGACGGACCGACCAGCGCCACAGTCTTGCCGGCCGGGATCTCGATCGAGATGCCGCGCAGCGCTGGAATGGCCGGGCCATAGGAGAAGTGCACGTCCTCGAGCCGGATCGCGCCGGTCACCCGGTCCAGCACCGCGGCGCCCGGCCGGTCGGTGATCGTCGGCTGCTTGTCGATCATGGCGAAGATGCCCTCCGCCGCGGCCATCCCGACCTGCACCGAGCCCCAGGTGTTCACGATCCGCTTCAGGGGATCGTAGGTCGAGATCAGCGCGAAGATGAAGGCCGTAAACTCGCCGGTGGTGCGGTTGCCGCTGATCACCTGCGATCCGCCGTAGAAGATCACCGCGGCGATGGCGACGCCCGACAGCACCTCCATGAACGGGGTGTTGTAGGATCTGATCCGCGTCATCCGCTGCGACAGCCGCGAGACCGCCTGGACGAAGGTCTCGGTCGCCTTGATCGTGCGCTGCTCGGCGTTGTAGGCCTTGACGTGGCGGATCCCCTGGAAGACCTGGGTCAGGTAGCTGGTCAGCTCGCCCATGCCGAATTGCGACTTGCGGGTGACCTTGCGCAGATCGCGGCCGACCTTGATCACCGGCAGGGCCGAAAGCGGAAAGGTGATCGAGGCGACCAGCGCCAGCCGCCAGTCCATGTAGAACATCGCCACCAGGAGGCCGACCAGGGTGGTGGCGTCGCGCCCGATCGATGCGGCGCTGGTCGAGACCGCGCCCATCACCGCCTGGACGTTGTAGATGAACTGGCTGACCAGGTGGCCGGAGGCAGTGGCATGGAAGCTGGCCAGGTCGTCCCAGATCTTCTGGCTGAACATGCGCATCTGCAGCTCGGCGACGATGCGCCGGCCGATGCTGTTCATCACCACAGTGAAGCCGTAGGTCGACGCCCCGCGCACGAAGAAGATGACGACGACCACCACCGAGATCGGCACCAGGAGATCGGCGTTCTTCGCGGTGAAGATGCCATCGAGCGTATGCTGCAGGGCGAAGGGGATCGCCGAGGTCGCGGCTGCGGTCGCGCCGAGGCACAGGAAAGCCATCACGAAACGCCCTAGATGGCCCTTCATGTGCTCGCGCAGCATCCGCTTCGCGATCTGCCAATCCGTCATCTGGCCAGTGCGCGGCCCGATCGCCGCCAGTGATCTCTTGCTCATGGGGTGCTCATATAGCGCCGTCCGGCCGATCCGCCAAATGACAGTCGCGTCAGCTGCGAACGCGAACAGGGCGCCCGGCCCTGCCGCGGGCCGCTTCATGCGGCTGCGGCGGGCGGGCGCCCTGTTCCATTTCGGCGGCGGCGGCGGCGGCGGCCGGCCCTGCGACGGGCGACCGCGCCCCGGATCAGAAGGCTCAGCGGCTGAAGGTGCCGCGGGCGATGGCGTCGAAATCGCCCGGGCCGATACCCAGCTCGTCCATCTCGCGCCGGTCGAGCTTCAGCAGCTCGTCGAAGACCCGATTGTACGCGCGGCGCTCGGCGATGCGGTGCGCGACGGCGCCACGGAGGCGGGCGAAGAGGCCAGCGCGGGGGGCGGCGGCGGGAGCGAAGTCCAGAACGTCGATATGCATGCTTACCTCAACTGCCGGCGAGTCCGGCCCTCATGTTTTTCCTTGTGCCCTCCTAATGTATGATGTTCGCGTCGCGCCAGGATCGGCCTTTTTGCAGCGCAGCAATGGTAAGCATGCATGACATGAACTTGCCATGATCCGCTTTCGACCCCATCTTTGCCGCCACGACCGCAGCCCGGAAATTCACAGACAGGGATGTGAAACTCAGAGATCCACAAGCTGCATGGCGCAGTTTGTTGACCTGCCTGGTGCGGCACGATATCTAAGGGCGAACGGGCTGGCCCACCGTACACGGGCCCGCGGCGATTTGATGGGAAGCAGCTTGCGCCCGCGTCACCAACCGCTAAAGCGCCACGATGCAGGTCGTGGTTCCCTCGATTGACGAGGTGAGGACGCGACGATGACCAGGACGGTCCTTTGCAGCCCTTTCGCGCACCGGCCGACGGCCGCAGCGCCGATGCGCTGTCGCCGCGCCTGATCCCGGCCCGCGGCCGCCCTGCCCTGCCGGCCGCCCTGCCTTCGTCCCGCCCCGATCCACTGAACCGGCACCGTCCATGATCCGCCTTTCATCCGTTTCCAAGACCTTCACCCGCGCCGGCCAGGCCCAGGTCGCGGCGCTGGCCGACGTCTCCCTGACCATCGAGCGCGGCGAGATCTTCGGCGTGATCGGGCCCAGCGGCGCCGGCAAGTCGACCCTGATCCGCCTGATCAACCTGCTGGAGCGCCCGACCAGCGGCACCGTCGCCGTCGACGGCACCGAGCTGACGGCGCTGCCGGAAGCGGCGCTGCGGGCCGAGCGGCGGAAGATCGGCATGATCTTCCAGCACTTCGCCCTGCTCTCCTCCCGCACCGTCTTCGCCAATGTCGCGCTGCCGCTGGAGCTGGCCGGGCTCGACCGAAGCAGCATCGCGGCACGAGTCGATCGGCTGCTGGAGCTGGTCGGGCTGAGCGACAAGCGCGACCGCTACCCGGCCGAGCTGTCGGGCGGGCAGAAGCAGCGCGTCGGCATCGCACGGGCCCTGGCCAGCGAGCCGAACGTGCTGCTGTGCGACGAGGCGACCTCCGCGCTCGACCCCGAGACCACGGCCTCGATCCTGCAGCTCTTGGCGAAGATCAACCGCGAGCTGGGCCTGACCATCGTGCTGATCACCCATGAGATGGCGGTGATCAAGGCGATCTGCCACCGCGTCGCGGTGCTGGAGCAGGGCCGCGTGATCGAGGAGGCGCGGGTGTTCGACCTGTTCACCCGGCCGCAGACCGCGACGGCCCGCGCCTTCGTCGCCAGCGTCACCGGCGCCGAGCTGCCGGAGGGTCTGGCGGCCAGGCTGTCCGAGGCGCCGCTGGCCGGCGGCGAGACCGTGCTGCGGCTGGTCTTCGCCGGCGCCCAGGCCGGCACCACTGCGCTGGGCCAGCTGGCCCGCCGGCTGGGCGTCGACGCGGCGCTGCTGCACGGCCGGGTCGACAGCGTGCAGGGCGCCCCCTTCGGCACCCTGATCGTGGCGATCCCGGGCGGGCCGGAGACGGCGCGGCCGGCGATCGACTTCCTTTCCTCCCTCAAGCTTTCCGTCGAGGTTCTGGGCCATGTCCCCGCAACTCTTCGCGCTGCTGGCTGACGCCGCCTGGGCGACGCTGTACATGGTCGCGGTCGCGGCCGCGATCGGCACCCTGCTGGGCGGCCCGATCGGCATCTGGCTGGCGACCAGCGGCAAGGGCGAGCTGTTCGCGGCGCCGGCGGCCAACCGTATCGTCGGGCTGGTGGTGAACGCCACCCGCTCCACGCCGTTCATCATCCTGGTGGTGGCGATCATCCCGTTCACCCGGCTGATCGCCGGCACCTCGATCGGCACCACGGCGGCGATCGTGCCGCTGACCATCGCCTGCGTGCCCTTCATCGCCCGGATCATCGAGGCGGCGGTGCGCGAGGTCGACCAGAGCCTGGTCGAGGCAGCCAAGGCGATGGGCGCGACGCCGCTGCAGATCGTGCGCAAGGTGCTGGTGCCCGAGGCGATGCCGGCGATCGTGCTGGGCCTGACCCTGACCGTGGTCAGCCTGATCGGCTATTCCGCCATGGTCGGCGCGGTCGGCGGCGGGGGGCTGGGCGACCTCGGCATCCGCTACGGCTACCAGCGCTTCATGCCGGAGATGATGGCGGCGGTGGTGATCGTGCTGATCCTGTTCGTGCAGGCGGTGCAGATGGCCGGCGACCGGCTGGCCCGCCGAGTCAACAAGCGGCAGCGCGCCGCCTGAACCAATCCGCTTCGAGGGGAAGACCATGAGCCTGAAGACGATTCTGGCTGCGGCGGCGTTCGCCCTGGCCGTGCAGCCCGCGCTGGCCGAGACCGTGAAGATCGGCGTCACGCCGGGGCCGCATGCCGAGATCCTGGAGCAGGTGAAGCCGATCGCCCATGCGAAGGGCCTGGACATCGAGATCGTCGAGTTCTCGGACTATGTCGTGCCCAACGCGGCGCTCGACACCGGCGAGCTCGACGCCAACTCGTTCCAGCACGAGCCCTACCTGGTGAACGAGATCGACAAGCGCGGCTACAAGCTCAGCAAGGTGGCCAACACCGTCACCTTCCCGATCGGCATCTACTCGAAGAAGATCAAGGCGATCGGCGAGCTGCGCGATGGCGCCACGGTCGGCATCCCGAACGACCCGACCAATGGCGGCCGCGTCCTGCTGCTGCTGCAGTCCGCCGGCCTGATCACCCTGGCCGACGGCGTCGGGCTGAAGCCGAGCGTGGCCGACATCACCGGCAACCCGAAGCAGCTCGAGATCGTCGAGCTGGACGCGGCGCAGCTGCCGCGGTCGCTGGACGACACCGACATCTCGGCGATCAACACCAACTACGCGGTCGAGGCCGGGCTGGACCCGGCCAAGGATGCGATCCTGCGCGAGGCGGCGGACAGCCCCTATGTCAACATCATCGCGGTGCAGACCGCGCGCAAGGACGAGCCGTGGGTCAAGACCCTGGTCGAGAGCTACCACACCGACGCGGTGAAGCAGTTCCTCCAGACCCGGTTCAAGGGCGCGGTGATCGCCGGCTGGTGAGAGATCAGCCCTCGCCCGGGCCGCTGTCGAGCGAGTGGCGGCCGCCGCCGGTGCCGGCGATGAACAGCAGCCCGCCGAGCACGGCGAGGTTGCTCATGAAGATCGCGAAGTCGAGCTCGAACCGGTTCGGCGGCGCTTCCCAGAAGGGATGGAAGAGCACGGTGGCGACGATGGTGAAGCCGGCCAGGGCCAGGGCGGCGAGCCGGGTGCGCCAGCCGAGCAGCAGGAAGGCGCCGGCGACGATCTGCAGCGCCGCGGCGGCGCCGAGCAGCAGTTCGGGTTCGGGCAGGCCGCGGGCCTGCACCATCGCGACCATCGACGCCCAGTCCGGGATCTTGGAGATGCCGGCGGCGAAGAAGACGAGTGCCAGGCAGAGCCGACCCGCAAGCTGGACGAGGTCGAGCCCTGAATTCCGCTCGGTGGTGTGTACGACCATGGTTGAGGACATGAAACGGTTCGCTGTGCTGTCTCTAGGACAACAGGTTAGCCAAACCATTGTGGCCGCGCCGTGTCCGCCATCACAGCTGGCTGGACGGCCGCCGCGCCAGCCGACTTTCGCGGGCCAGATCGGTCAAAAGGCGGATCAGCGTGCCCTGCCGCCGGGTGCCGGTCTTGTCGAAGACGGAGCGGAGCTGGCTGCGCAGCGTCTCGCGGCTGAGCTGCAGCTGCCCGGCGATCTCGGACAGGGAGAAGCCGTCATGCAGGGCGACGGCCAGCCGCGCCTCCGCCCGGCTGAGGCCGAACAGCCCCGGCAGCACCTGGCCGAGATCGTCCTGGCTGGCCCCGATCGGGCTGAGGAACAGCG
>NZ_VCCH02000098.1 GCF_005938675.2 Mycobacterium sp. KBS0706 | reverse complement strand
ATTCTCGTCACGTGGTCAGGATCACCCGCAGGGTGCCGGGGGCGCTGTGAGCGGGCAGATCCACCAGCACCCCGCCCTCCGCCCGCCAGGCGACGGTCTCGTCGCCGATCCGCAGGTGCAGCACCCGGTCCGGCGCCAGCGACGGGAAGCGCAGCCAGGCGCCGGCCGAAATCTCCGCCGGCAGGGTCACCGCGATGTCGCCCTCGCCGAAGCGCAGCTGCGACAGCCGGCCCCGAAGATTGGTCTCCAGCAGGGGCTGGCTGCCCCGGCGCAGCGCCAGCACGCCGTCCGCGATGGCGACCGTTACCGCGCCGGCCGGGCTGGCGATCGGGCCGAGCGTCGCGTCGGCGCCATCATTGACCAGCTCCCAGCCGCCCCAGGGATTGATGTCCATCACCCGGGCCACGCCCAGCGCCGGCATCAGGGCGCCCCAGCTGTAGAAGCCCTCGGTGTCCGGCTGGTCCATCGGCTCGCCGGTCTCGGCGTTGAAGTTCTCCGGGCACAGCCGGCGCTCGTCCCAGGCCCGGCGGAACAGGCGGACGCTGTCATCGGCCAGCGTCGTCGCCTCCGCCTCGAAGCCGTTGCGGCGGAGCCCGTGCCAGACCATCCAGTTCAACGGCGGCCAGATCCGGCCGCGCCAGTAGGAGTTGTCCTTGGCCGCTGGGTCGTCCCGCGTGGTGCCGGGGATGACGAAGTCGCCGCCGAAGGTGGCCGGGTCCTCGAGATGGGCCAGCAGCTGCTGCGCCTGCTCGGGGGAGGCCGCGCCGCAGATCAGCGGGTAGAAGCTGGTCGGCCCCAGGCTGCGCACGAACTCGCCGGACCACAGCCGGTTGGCGAAGATACCGCGGCTGTCGTCCCACAGCTCGGCGCCGATCTTCGTCCGGGTCCGGGTGGCGGTCTCGGCATGGGCGGCCGCGGCCGCCTCGTCGCCCAGCTCGGCGGCGATCCAGGACAGCACCTCGGCGTCGAAGGCCAGGAGGCTGTTCAGTCCGACATCCTCGCAGCGCAGGCTGCGCGTCTCCGGGTCGTATTCCGCCTCGTCATGGATCGGCGAATTGTCCATGCTCGATTCGTTGCGGGCACCGAAGGAGGTGCCCTTGTACAGCCCCTCGCCGACATCCGAGGTGCCGTAGGAGACCAGGCCGCGGCCGCGCGGGTCGCGCTCGCGCCACCACCAGGCATGGTTGCGCGCCAGCGTGCCGTAGGCCAGCTCCAGCATCGGCCGCGAGCGGGAGCGGAGATAGATCAGCCACAGCAGGAACGACCCGATCGGCAGCTGGGTGCGGTCGACCCAGGCGTCGTTGGCGGTCAGCAGGCAGGCCAGGTTGCCCTCCGGCGTGGCGCTGGCCAGCGACGCCGCCAGGTTCTCGCGCGCCATCTCCTGGTCGAGATAGCCGGTGAGGAGGGCGTTGTAGAGCTGGTCGTTCAGCCATACGCCGAAGCCGCCGAATTTCGACAGGTTCCAGTTCCGGCTGATCGAGGTGTAGGGCCGGTGGTTGACCTCGTCCCACACCGTGTTCCAGGCCATGACGTCGCGCAGCGCGTCCAGCGCGCCGGCCTGTGCTCCGGTCTGGCCGGGCAGGGCAGGGGCCTCGCCGGGCTCGGCCGCCAAAGCCTTGGCGCGCTCGACCGCCAGGTCGGCCCGGTCGGCCACGGCGACGCCGATGCCGCCGTCGCGCATCATCTCCAGGTTGAAGCGCAGCACCAGCACCGGCGCCGCCTCCGACCGCGCGCCGAGATGGAAATAGCCGTTGGTCTCGTAATCCTCGGCCGCGGCCTCGACCGTGGCGTGGCCGGTCACCTGCACCGGCGGCTCGGCGCTGGCCAGGGCGACGAAGCGGTGGCCGACCTTGACCACGGCGGCGCCGGCCGGGTCCCAGCGCACCGCCTGGCCGTCCTCGGCCGACAGGCACAGGTTGAACCAGAACCGCAGGCCCCATTCGCCGGTCTTCACCGTGCGCCAGGTGCCGGACAGCTCGAACGGCCCGCGCTTGGCCCAGCGCCAGGCCAGGCCGGTGCCGGCATGGTCGAGGTCCAGCTCCACCAGGCTGCCGTCCAGGGCGTGGCGGCCGTAGCGGACCGACTTCGCCGGGAACAGCGTCGCTGCGCGGCTGCTGTCGGCATAGGCCAGCGGCGTCACTCGCACGCCGAGCGGCAGGAACACCATCTCGGCCGGGCGGCTGGACCAGGTGTTCCAGGCCCGGGCGAGCGGGACAGTGGTATCGCGCAGCATCTCAGCTCCAGGCCCGCAGGGCCGTTTCGGTGGTGACGATCTCCACCTGCTGGTCGAAGCGCGGCAGGATCAGGTCGAGCGTGGCGTGGTGGCCCGGCAGCGACGAGCTGGTCATCGCGTCGGACACGGCGACGATGCGGAAGCCGCGGTCGATGCCGTCGAGGATGGTGCCGAGCACGCAGACATCGGTCTCCACCCCCGTGACAATCAGCGTGTCGGCGCTCAGCGCGGCCAGCCGGTCGACGAATTCGGGCGCGGCGAAGGCGGAATGGGTCGGCTTGTCGATGACGCTGCCGGGCGCGGCCAGCGCCGCCAGCTCGGCCACCAGATCCAGCATGCCGGGCGCCAGCTTCGGCCGGGTCACCGCGTCCCAATGCGTATAGTAGCGGCGCCAGATGCCGGGCGCGTCCTCGGCCCGCTCCGGCGTCACGAAACGCGGGAACAGGGTGCGGCCCGCCTTGGCCAGCGCGGCGACGTTGGGGACCACGGCCATCAGTGCCGGGGTCGACCACACCGTGTCCTCGGCGAACAGGCGCTGCAGGTCGATGGCGACATGGACGGTGTTCGGCGACAGCGGCCCGAAGCGCAGCATTCAGTCCTCCAGCGCGATGGTGTGGGCGGCGGACCAGCCCAGGGTGACCGCGGCGCCAGGGGCCGGCGCGGCGCTGTCCTGGGACCGGTTCTGGGCGAAGACCTTCAGCTCGCGCCCGTCCGGCCCGGCCAGCAGATAGGTCGAGACGGCGCCGGCATAGATCACCTCGCGCAGCGTCGCCGGCAGGGCGTTGTCGAAGCTGTGGGGAGTGTTCGGGGCCAGGATCACCATCTTCTCCGGCCGCACCGCCAGGGTCACCTTGGATCCGGCCGCCGGCAGCGGCCCGGCCACCCGCACCATGCCGCCTTGCACCTCGACGCCGCCGGCCGCGACCGTGCCATCGAGGAAATTGGCGTCGCCCAGGAAGCCGGCGGCGAAACGGGTGCGCGGAGCCTCGTAGATCTCGCCCGGCACCCCGTCCTGGACGATCCGGCCGCGGTCCAGGATGGCGATGCGGTCGGACAGGGTCAGCGCCTCCTCCTGGTCATGGGTGACGAAGATGGTGGTCAGGCCGCTCTCGCGCTGGATGCGCTTCAGCTCGACCTGCATCTCCTGCCGCAGCCGCCGGTCCAGCGCCGACAGCGGCTCGTCCAGCAGCAGCACGGTCGGCTTGGTGACGATGGCGCGAGCCAGCGCGACGCGCTGCTGCTGCCCGCCGGACAGCTGCTTCGGGCTGCGGCCCTCGAAGCCGGACAGGCGCACCATCTCCAGCGCCTCGCGCGCCTCCTTCGCCGCCGAGGGGCCGCGCACGCCGCGCCGGTTCAGTCCGAACATCACGTTCTGCAGCACGGTCATGTGCGGGAACAGGGCGTAGGATTGGAACACCATGCCGATGCGCCGCTTCCATACCGGCACCCGCGTCACCTCATCCGGCCCGATCCTCAGCTCGCCCTCGTCCGGCACCACGAAGCCGGCGACGATGCGCAGCAGCGTGGTCTTGCCGGAGCCGGAGGGGCCGAGCAGGCTGGTGAAGCGCCCGGCCTCGAAGCTGGCGCTGATCCGGTCCAGCACGGTGGCGGGGCCGTAGCGCTTGCTCACGCCAGTGACTTCAACGCCGCTCACGGGCGCCTCCCATGTTCGACAGCAGGGCGAACGCCAGGACCAGGACCATCGAGGCGCCCAGAAGGATGGTGGAGATGGCGTTGATCTCCGGTGTGAAGCCCTTGCGGATGGCGGAGTAGATCTCCACCGGCAGGGTGGTGACGCCGGGCGTGGCCAGGAAGTAGGAGACCACGAACTGGTCCAGCGACACGGCGAAGGCGAACAGCGCCGCGGCGATGATGCTGGGCAGCAGAAGGGGCAGGGTGACGCTGAAGAAGGCGTGCAGCGGGGTCGACCCCAGGCTCATCGCCGCCTCCTCCAGGTCGGCGCGCTGCGACTGCAGCCCGGTGCCGACCACCAGCACGACATAGGGGATGGCCAGCGCGACATGGCCGATGGTCATGGCGAACAGGCCGCGGCCGATGCCGGTGGAGAAGAAGAACACCAGCATGGCGGTGCCGGTGATCAGCCAGGGGATGGCGATCGGCGGCAGCAGCAGCAATTGCAGCAGCGACCGGCCGCGGAACTTGCGCCGCGACAGGGCCAGCGAGGCCGGGGTGCCGATCGCGGTGGCCAGCACGGCGGTGACCACGGCCAGGATCAGGCTGTTGCCACTGGCCGACAGCAGCCGCTCGTTGTCCGGCAGCTTCGCGAACCAGTCGAGCGAGAACTCGAAGGGCAGCTGGTACAGCGGCGAGGCGTTGAACGCCATCACCACCATCACCGCGATCGGCAGGTACAGGAAGGCGATGACGGCCCAGAGATGGGCGAGGCCGAGCTTCCTCATGGCCGCGCCCCCTGCTGGCGCTTCAGCACCGGCGCGGCCAGGGCGAAGATCGCCAGCACGATCGCCAGCATGGTGAAGGACAGGGCGGCGCCCAGCGGCCAGTTGAAGGCCTGGGTGAACTGGTCCTCGATCACCGTGCCCATGGTGACGCCGACCCGGCCGCCGAGGATGCGCGGCTCCATGAAGCTGCCGATCACCGGCACGAAGATCAGGACCGAGCCGGAGATCAGCCCCGGCGTCGCCAGCGGCAGGATGATCTTCCAGAACACGACGGGCGCGCGGGCGCCCAGGCTACGCGCGGCCTCCAGGATCTGGTCGTCGATCGCCACCAGCGACAGGTAGCAGGTCAGGATCATGTAGGGCAGGTAGGCATGCACCAGCCCGACCACGATGGCGGGGTAGGTGTAGAGCAGCCCGAGCGGCGCCGCGTCCGGCAGGACCCAGTGGTACAGGCCGTCGATGATGCCGCCATCGCGCAGCACCATGGTCCAGGAGAAGACGCGGACCAGGCCGTTGGTCCAGAACGGCAGGATGATCAGCAGGAACAGCACCTGCCGGGTGCGGCCGAAGGTGGAGCGGGCCAGGGCCAGCGCCGCCGGCAGGCCGATCACGGCGCAGATCAGCGTGGTCCAGATCCCGATCGACAACGAGGTCCAGGCGACGTCGCGCAGATAGGGCCGCTTCAGGAAGGCCAGGTAGTTGTCGAGGGTCCAGACGATCGCCCGGCCGCCGAAGGGGGCGACCTTGAGGAAGGAGAAGCCCAGCATCATCAAGAGCGGCAGGAAGATCGCCAGCGTCAGCCAGCCATAGGCCGGCAGCAGCAGCCCCGCCGTGGCCACCCAGCCGCGCTTCTCCGCCCCGCCCGCGGCAGGCGCGGTGATGGCGGAAGCGGTGGTCGGCGCCGCCAGCTCGGTCATCCGTTCATCCTCTTGTGCCCGTCCTCATGCCGTCTTCCTGTCACCACCGGGCTTGTACCCTCCTTCTGTCATCCTCGGGCTTGACCCGAGGATCCAGGGGCTTTCGGGAGCGGCTCTTTGTGGTCCCTGGATTGCCGGGTCAAGCCTGGCAATGACAGAACTGAAGCGAACCTGTTGCCTCTCCCGCTTGCGGGAGAGGTCGGAGACGCGAAGCGGCTCCGGGTGAGGGGATTTCGTCGAGGCTGGGACCAGCCCTCACCCGGCCGTCCTTCGGACGTCCGACCTCTCCCGCGTCCGGCGGGAGAGGCAACGCAACGAGCCAGGCCTACCCCGCGTAGAACGCCTTCGTCTCCTGCCACAGATCCGAGAACGCCGTGCGCTGGTCGTCGCTCAGCGGCGACATGAACTGCAGCTGGGACAGGTACTCGGCCTTGTGGATCTGCTTGTTCAGGTCGTCGGCCGGCAGCGCCGCCATGGCCTTGGCGTTGGCCGAGGCCGGGGCGCCGATATTGGTGGCCCAGTAGTCGTAGAAGCCGGGGTCGATCATGTAGTTGATGAAGGCCAGCGCGGAGTCCTTGCGGGTGCTGGTGGCCGGCACCGACAGCCCGTCGATCCAGCCGATCCCGCCTTCCTTCGGCACCACGAAATCGACCGCCAGCTTGAAGTTGCGCTGCGACCGCACGGCCGCGCCCGACCAGTAGATCGAGACGTCGAACTCGCCGGCGGCGAAGGCCTTGTTCCACTGGTCCTCGCTGGACCACAAGAGCTTCACGCCGGGCTTCAGCTCCTTCAGCTTGGCGGCGACGGCGGCCATGTCCTTGGGCGCGTTGATGTCCTGCCCGGTCATCAGCGCGCCGATGCCGATCGCGGTGACGGCATCGTCGAACAGGGCGACGCGGCCGGCATAGGCCGGGTCGGCCAGCACCGAAAGGCTGTCGGCCTTCACCTTGTCGCGGCGCAGGCCCAGCGCGTTGATGCCCCACAGCCAGGACACGCCATAGGCCTTGCCGTCCTTGTGGAAATTGGCGTGGTCGCGCAGTTGCGGCGCCAGGTCGGCGGCGTTCGGCACCTTGGCCAGGTCGATCGGCTCCAGCAGGTCCTCGGCCTGGGCCTGCAGGGTGCGGGCGCTGTTGATCAGAACCACGTCATAGGTGCCGGGGTTGGTGCGCAGCTTGGTCAGCATCTCCTCTTCGGAGTTGAAATAGTCGTGCTTGACCTCGATGCCGGTCTTCTCGGTGAAGGCCTTCAGGGCCCAGGCCTCGTCGGTGCCGTAGCCCTGCCAGTTCAGGACATAGATGGTCTCGGCCGCCCGCGCCCGGCGCAGCGGCAGCCCGGTTGCCCCGGCCAGCGCCCCGGCCCCGAGCAGGGCGCCGAACCGGCGCCGATTGAGTGAGAAGGACATGAAACGCTCCCCGGCGGTTATTGTTTGTACACAAACAACCTTAGCGCGGGGTCCGGGGGCTGTCAAATTACCTTCTGGGGGCGGTGGCCGGTCTCCCGGTATAAGCGCCGCATGGCGCCCTGCGCCTCGGGCGCGACCGTCGGCGTCGGAAGGGCTGCCTACTCCGAAAGAGGTACTTGGGTCATCTTCATAACATGTTATTATTACTGTGCTTCGACCGAGGAAATGAATGTGTTCGGGCCGTCACCCGGCACACGGTCTTGCGGATACAATATTCTTGCCCGTGTTGACGAATCGGGAAGGAACGCTTGGAGCTGGAAAGGCCGCCATCATGGCGGCCTCTTCCATGTCAGGCGGCACGGGTTTTCGCGGCATGCAGCAGGAAGGCGACCTCGGTGCGATTCCGGGCCTTCAGCTTCTTCATGATGGTCCGAAGGTGCACCTTCACGGTGCTCTCGCTCAGCTCCAGCTCATAGGCGATGATCTTGTTCGGCTTTCCCAGGGCGACGGCATCGGCGACAGTCGCCTGGCGTTCCGAGAGGCCGAGCCTGCCGTGAACCGATTGCTCGCGCTCCGGCCGCTCGCTGCCCGCGTTCTGGAGGGCGCTGGCAGGGACGAAGATGCCTCCGGCCAAGGCGAGGTGCAGTGCCCCGATGGCCACATTCAGGCTGACGCTGGTCGGGATATAGCCGCGGGCGCCTCGTGCCAGGATCTCGGCGATATAGCGGGAATCCTCACTTTCACCCATCACGACCACGGGTATGCCGGGATGCGCGGCGACCAGGGCCTGGAGCTCGTCTCCAGCCAGCGAGTGGTCGTTGCTGACCGCGCCGCACTCCAGCAGGATCGCCGATGTGCCGCTCCGATCCGGGCTCCGCTCCCATTCATCGATGTCGACGAATGTCCGGCCTCGAAATTGGCTGTTGGCCGATGCGAGCGCCTGCATCAAGGTTTCCCGGCCCAGGGCGCGTCTGTCGATGATCGCGACCGTCCTCAGGCCCGGACCGGGATGGTCCGCCGCCCGATCCCTGGCGGGATGGTCGGTTTCAAACTCTGCCGCTCCGATGGTGGCGGGAAGCGTATGCGCTTCGTTTCTGTCAAAATGCATCATCGCCTCTATTCTATTTTGAGGTAGTGCTCCCCCTTTCCGCTTCACTCGATCGAAGGCGCCTTATGGCTGCTTCTCATTCTCGCTCGTAGAGCCGGTGAGGGCTGGCGCGAGCAGAGGCCGCAAGCTAATTTCAACTATATTTGTATCACATTTTATGCAAAATCAATAAAGGCCGGCCTACGCCCTTTGGACAATGGGTGCGCGAAGGGCGTAACCGTCCGCAGGAGCATCCTGGGGCTGGAAACGCCAGGCATGCCCGCCGGCGCGGATGGAGCAGGCCCGGGAACGCGATCAGCAACAGCCAGGAACGGCGTTCTCTCGACCTGCCGCTCGGCGCTGCTCGCAATGGCATATGCGAGTCACTCTGCTGCATCCGTAACCGGAAAGGGCTCGGCCGAAGCGATGCGAGCACCCAAGTCTCAGCATCGTTCGATCCTCCCGGCGGCTGTGCCGCCGCCGGTTCATGGTCCCAGATCTCACGGAAACGGATTCGATGCGCGACCGGAAGTCCTCCCCCGCTGAAAGCCTCTCGCAGACCGGCCTCGATGCATTTGAGAGCTGGGTGGGCGAGCTATGCAGCATTCCCCGGAACGACCGGCCGGCGACCAGGCCGCTGCCATTGTTGCCGGACGGCAGCGGACGGATGTTCCATTCGGAGGAAGAGCTGGCCGCGTTCAGTCGTTCATCCGAATTGCCCCGGCGGGCGGGACTGTCGGATGGTGGTCGGGTCGGGCGGAGCGACCATCCTGCAGTTCCCCCTTCGACAGGACTGTCGGCCCAAGGCGCTCCGCCGTCCGCAGCAAACGCAATCACGCCATCATTCGAGAAGACTGCGGGCGTCGATCCACGCGAGAAGGCTTTGCCCCCCTTGCCGCCCGAGGCGGCCGCAGGCCAGCCGGCGCGGTTCGGGCGGGTCGACGAGGTCTTGTCGGGGCCGGAGGCCGGTTTCGACCGGCGGCGCCAGGCGGCCGCCAATGCGGCGGCGATCGCGAGCCAGCCCGTCTACGTGGCCCCTCCGCTCGACGAGGTCCTGACAAGCCAGCATTGGGCGCGGAACAGGGGTCGCCTGGCCAAGACCCGCAGAACCGGCATGGGCCAGGCCCTGAGGGAGCTGGAGACGCTATACGCCGCTGTGCCATGGGATCAGCTCTCGCTGATGAACCCGAAGCCGTTTTCCCTTGCCGAATGGGAAAGACGGTACAAAGCCGCGAAGGCGGCGTGCCTGGAGGCAGGCAAGTTCCACGGCCAAGCCGATCACGTTCGCAGGCTGGCTCTGGAGATTCGGAACAGCTGGCGCGCCCTCAATGCCGAGAAGGCCTTGTGCGACGGGATCGTCAGCCGGATCGACGAGCTCACGGCTACCTCGTTCAGGGATGTCACGGAAGCCACGCTCACCGCGCGGTACGAAACATTGATCACGCGTTGGCGTCAGACACTGGACAGTCTTCACACGAAGGTGTCGTCGCTGGTCCAAAGATGCCTTGCGGCGCTGAAGGCCGTGGCATCGGAAGAAGATTGGACAAGAGGCGTCGCGATAATGACGCTGTCCCGGAACATCACTCAGATCATCGGCAATGCGCAATCGCTCGCCGATGCCGGGTTTGACGTGCGGGTCGATATCTCGAGATGCGCCGACTTCTTCCACCGGCTCACACCTTACGCCAATATAGGAACGCCGAGGCTGATCGATGGGCGTGGCTTCGAATTCCATCATAGAACTCTGATGGATATCCTGCTCGAAATGGAGCGTGTCCCGATCATCGCTTCCTGACTCAGCAGCTGCCGTGGGCGGCCGGCCCCGCCCTCTGCGGCCGGTGTCGCGCAGCCTGGTCCGCATCTCGAGTTGAAGCGGTCGTGCCTGACCTCGCTGCCGGCCTTCCCGGCGAGGGCCTTCAGGGCCCGGCCTTGTCGGTGCCGGAGCCCTGCTCCACATAGATGGTCTCGGCCGCCCGCGCCCGGCGCAGCGGCAGTGCCCCGGCCCCGAGTAGGGCGCCGAACCGGCGCCGATTCAGGATGACGGACATGAAACGCTCCCGGCGGCTATTGTTTGTACACAAACAACCGTAGCGTAGGGGTGGGGCTTCAAATTACCTTCGAGCGCCGGCTTTCTGGCATTGGAGTTTTGAGGCTTGGTGCTGGAGCCGCAGGTTGGCGGTTAGCCGTTGCCTGATCTATCACCGACAGCGGCATTCATAACCATGTCAGCGAACAAGCAGGGTGAAGCAAGCGGCAATTTCGCCCAAGATTGCATCTGTTTCCTTTGCGCTATTCGGAAATGTGTTGGCTTGATGCATTATTCTGTTTCTAGCATTTTTCACTTTATTCAAAAAACGACTAAGTTCCTTTGCGCTCAAGTGCGCTGGGTGGTGTGCAGGGAATCCGTTTAGCTGGTAGAGAACGCCCCCGAGTGTATCTTTGGGGGGAATGCCATGGCTGCGAACTACTTCCTTAAGAGCTGATTCGAGTGCTCTCATCCCATGGAATACCTGAAGTAGATACTTTCTTCTCTCAGGAGAAATTTTCGTTGAGCGTCCGATTTCTTGGAGTTCGTGGTCGACATGGTTGAAGGACCGCAGCCCCGAACGGGATTGTGCGGTTGCATTCAAGACTCTCAGCGTTTGGAGCCTTTTTGACGTCATGCTCATCCGACTGGCCTAGAGTTCCGGCGCTCCTGAAGCCGATTTGCAACTGCGTCGACCCGGTGCTGCTGCTCCTCTGGGATAAAGCTCCAACCCGCGAATGCAGCGGCTCTGATTAGCTTGTCGGGATCGCCGCGGTGCTCCGGCAACTGATTGACCACGGCGAGGCCATAGTCGTCCTCCCGCGTTGGGTACGGCACGCCATTGTCAAGAGCAAAGCCGGCCAACGTGGTTCTGTCAGTGAGGCTTCGGATCGCTGTGCCGTTGGGGGCGCCCCAGCCAAAACTCGTGAACAGCAGGCCAGGCCCAACGTGTTTGAATGGTGTCTTCCCCGGCCGCCGTTGGCGCGAGTCGTCGTGGACCCTTTCACGCTCATACGATCGGTTGATCCATTGGAGAACTCGCGTCACCTGTAAAGCATCTGCGAATCGATGTCGGGCGAATCCAGTGACCTCTGGCGGAAGTAGTCGTTGCTTGCCTACAAACTGCTTATCACGCGCAATCTTCGCGAGGTCTCGCCTGCTGTCCCATCGGAGTACTATAGCAAAATTGCGGCCAAGCAATTCGATGGCGCGGCTATATGGCGCTTCATTGAGGATCATGACATGTCGTACATCCGGCGGGAGCGCGAGCCGACTTAGGATGAAGCGAACTTCCAATTGATCAGGTCTCGCGCGCTCCTTTGCTTTTGGCATGAAGATCGCCAGCATGCCGCCTTCGCCGCCAACCAGTACATCGGGGCCTTCGATCAGCAAAGGATGATCCGGGCCGGATACAACAATGTAACTCGTCTCCAGCTCCCTGTGGAACAGACGGGTAATCTCGCTGCGTTGTTCGTAGATATTCATTCCACTTGGCCTATATCATAACTATTCTGGAAGCTAGCCTAGCATACTCTCAGGCCACCCTCATCGTTCGCTCGCAAGGCTCGGCCCTACCAACTGCCTCCTCAGAAGCAATATATCCGCACAGGAAGGGCAACACCTCATCGCCCATGTACTGGCCTTGTCCATCCGTGAGGTCCCATTGGTGAGCCTGTCGAAGAAACCGGACGTGCAGCCTTTCTCAGGTACCCACTTCATCCCCGTTCGCGTTCGGGTGGCCCGGGTGATCGTCCCAGTCGCAAGCCTTGCATCTCTGATAATAGTCGCCATCGGGCGCGATCGCCGGGTCATAGTATGAACGAACGTCCCGAGAGGAACACTTCGGGCACTGCACAACGAGATCGACTAGATCGCGGATCGCCAGTTGGACGAAGTGTCCGATTTGGACGCCTACCGCCTCGTGCGCGATGATCGCCTCCGTCATGTTGGCGTCCCGATCGTGGGTCAGCCAGTTGACGAGTTGCCAGGTACGATCTGATGTCGTTTTTAGATACTGCCGCAGTGTCTTGTTGGACCCGCCACGGCAAAGATGATTGATTAATATTTCGTTCCATCCTGGTACATCGGCGTCTCTAGGAAACTCACCGCCAGCAGGTAATTCGATTCTGCGCCGTACAGCCCCGACCAGGGTGATTAGGCATTCGCGCAGTCGCATGCCGGCAGACTGAAATTCCTCGGCTTCGATTGCCTCAATGATTAGATCGCCGATTTCATCACGACGGCGGTACACTTCATCGAAGGGGTCTGGCTTGCGACCGCCGGCTTCGCGTTGCTGCCGGGCAATCATGCGTTGCATAAGCCCAATGTGAAAGGAAAGAGTATAGTCGAGGCTTGGAAAATGGTTCTGTGGGTAGAGGTTTGTCAGGTTAGTTAGAACCCACCAGCGCTGCTTATCGGTGTGAACATCCCAGGCATCGTAGCGTTGCCCAACGACGTACTCAGTTTTAATCAATTCCACGTATTGGACGGTCTCGTCGCCATGACATTCTATGTTCACGTACCGCGCGATCTCCGCCTCTTCGTGCGGATCGTGGTTTAGAGTGTATTTCTCAAGCGCTTCCGGTGGGAGAGGCTGGTCAGGCAGGAACGTAAGTTGCTCTTCCCCAGGTGATTTTTTCTTCTTCTTCGTCATATGCCCTACCTCCGGAGGACGAGGATACCGTAGTTCCGGTGGCTCGGCAGCGATCTTTGCCGGCCGCAACTGGTCAGCCGACGGACTGCTATGCTACCAACTTCCAAACGTGGAGCCCTCTGCTTCCAGGCCCGAGAAGAGGTAGAAAGCGGCAGGGGTGTCGGAACTCCAACGTCAGGCTCTCTCTGCTACCCCACCTTCCCCAGCAGCCCCTTCAGATGCGCGATGTCCCCGCGCAAAAACGGCAGCACCTCGTCGCCCATGCGCTGGCCCTGGCCGCTCGGGTGGCTGTACTCGGCCGGCAGGCACCAGGCGCCTTCATAGCCCACCTTGCGCAGGGCCTGCACGAAGCCGCGCCAGGAATAGGCGGCGTGCTGGTGCGTGGTCCAGTGCACCTTGTAGACCGCGTCCTCCTCCGGCGCCGTCAGCCGGCGCTGATAGGCGCTCTTGAAGTTCACCAGGCGCAGCCGGTCGGACAGGATGTCGACCGCCAGCTCCGTCGGCTCGCCGGCCACGCCGCAATGCGCCATGTCCAGCACGGCGCAGACATGCTTCGGATCATACTTCTCGATCAGGTACAGCACCCCCGCGGCGCTGCCGATCTGGGCGCCGGAATGGTTCTGGATGCCGATGGCCACGCCGTGGCGCTCCAGCGCCGGCAGCAGCGCGTCGAACTGCCGGCGATAGTCGTCGACCGTGGCGCGGAAGCCCACGGCCGGGTCGACCGCGACGCAGATGCGGATCATCGGCACCCCGGCCTCGCCGCAGGCGGCGACCGTGGCCTCGTCGATCGACCCGGCGATGCTGCGGATCGAGAGGCCGCGCGCCGCCAAAGTGCGGGCGGCGGCGGGCAGGCCGCTCGCCGCGGTCTCCGGCGTCACTTGGTAGCCGGGGCGCACCGGCAGCTCCACCCCCTGGAGGCCGAGCCCGGCCACCGTGTCGGCCAGCTGCGGCAGCGGGCCCGTCCAGGGCTTGGTGAACACGGTCAGAATGGGCTCGGACACTGGTTCCTCCAGGGATGCGGCGCCGGCGCCCTCAGGCCGCCGGCAGGATCGGGTATCGGGCGATGTCGAGGCCGCCGGCCCGGGCGGTCTCGCCCAGGCTGCGCCAGACCTCGTCGGTCAGCGTGACGCCGCCGGCGATGCGCTCGGCGCGGCGGCGCGCCTCGGGCTCGCCGGGCAGCAGCACTTCGCCGCCGGCCTCGGCCGGTCGGCAGGCCTTGAAATAGTCGATGTAGCGCGTGGTCTCCGCCGCCAGCTCCTCGGCCGAGCCGAATTGGCCGGGCGCCATGTAGATCGACAGCATGCCGTTGCAGAAGCGGCGCGGCCCCGGCCCGGCGCAGCCCGACCCGGTCAGGGCGCCGGCCACCAGCTCGCAGATCAGGGCCAGGCCCGACCCCTTGTGCTCGCCGAAGGCGCGGATGGCGCCGGGGCCGCTCTGGGCGTTGCGCGCGCTGCCAGGGACGGCCGGGCCGTACAGCGTGTCGGGGTCCCGGCTCAGCGTGCCGTCCGGCTCGATCAGCGCGCCCTCGGGCAGGGGCTTGCCGCCATTGGCCGCCACCAGCACCTTGCCCTCGGCCACCAGCGAGGTGGCGAAGTCCAGGATCACCGGTGCCCGGCCGGGCACCAGGAAGCCGGCGGCGAAGGGGGCGGTGGAGAAGCGCCGCTCGACCCCGCCGAAGGGCGCCACCAGCTCGCTGCCGGCGACATTGACGAAGTGCAGCGAGCACAGCCCGGCCGCGGCCGCCATCTCCGCCCATTCGCCGATGCGGCCGAGATGGCCGGCATGGCGCAGCCCCACCACCGCGACGCCGCCCTTGAGCGCCTTGTCGATGCCCAGCTGCACCGCCTGCGGCCCGACCGTCTGGCCGAAGCCGTAGCCGCCATCGACCAGGGCGAAGGCCGGGGTGTCGGTGACGATTTCGGCGGTGACGTCGCGCCGCACCTCGTCCTTGGCCAGCATGCCGACATAGCGCGGCACGCGGATGACGCCGTGGCTGTCATGGCCGGTCAGGTTGGCGGCGACGAGATAGCGGGCGATGCGCTCGCTCTCGGCGGCGCTGCAGCCCTGGGCGGCGAAGATGTCCCCGACCAGCTGGGTCAGGGTGTCGTGGCGGATCAGCATCGATGGTCCCATCGGTTCATTTCAGGCCGGTCGTCGCGATCCCCTCGATCAGCCGGCGCTGAAAGACGAAGAACAGGACGAACAGGGGGACCAGCGACAGCAGCGACATCGCCAGCATCGGGCCCCAGGCCGAGACGCCGGTCGAGGCCATGAACAGCCGCAGCCCCTGCGGCACCGTATAGGAGGCCATGTCGGTCAGATAGACCAAGGGCGTCAGGAAATCCTCATAGGTCCAGATGAAGGAGAAGACCGCGGTGGTGACCAGGGCGGGGGTCAGGAGCGGCAGGATGATCGAGCGGTAGATCCGGAACGGCCCGGCGCCGTCCATCATCGCCGCCTCGTCCAGCTCGCGCGGGATGCCGCGAATGAACTGCACCATCAGGAAAACGAAGAAGGCGTCGGCCGCCAGGAACTTCGGCACCACCAGCGGCAGGATCGTGTTCACCCAGCCCAGGCCGTGGAACAGGATGTATTGCGGGATCAGCGTCGCGTGCAGCGGCAGCATGATGGTGGCCAGCATCAGGGCGAACAGCGTGCGCTTGAACCGGAAGTTCAGCCGGGCGAAGGCATAGGCCACCAGGCTGCAGGCCATGACGTTGCCGATCACCGCCAGGGCCGAGATCAGGAAGGAGTTGCCGAAGAACACGCTGAAGGGCAGGGCGGCGCCGCGCCAGCCATCGGCGTAGTTCTGCAGCCGCAGCTTCGCCGGCCACAGCCCGGGGTCGGAGAAGATCTGGGTCGACGGCTTCACCGAGCTGCTGGCCAGCCACAGCAGCGGGTAGATCATCACGATGGCGCCGGCGATCAGCGCCAGGTGGATCATGATCCGCTTCGGCCGGACATCGGCCATCCAGAAAGGCAAGCCTTGCCGTCCGGCTCGCATCCGCGCCTCGTCACGGGCCGATGCCGCCGTCATCGCTCGTCCCCGTAATGCACCCAGAAGCGGGCCGACAGGAAGGCCACGGCCGTGGCGGTGGCGATGATCCCGACCAGGATCCAGGCCATGGCCGAGGCGTAGCCCATCTGGAAGTTGGTGAAGCCCTGCTCGTAGAGATACAGGGTGTAGAACAGCGTCGAATCCGCCGGCCCGCCGGTGCCGTTGCTGATGATGAAGGACGGGGTGAAGGCCTGGAACGCGCCGATCATCTGCATCACGAAGTTGAAGAAGATGATCGGCGTCAGCAGCGGCAGGGTGATCCTGAGGAACTTGGTTACCGGCCCGGCACCGTCGACCGCGGCGGCATCGTACAAATCCTGCGGGATCTGCTTCAGCCCGGCCAGGAAGATGATCATCGGCGACCCGAACTGCCACACCGCCAGGCTGACCAGGGTGTAGAGGGCGGTGTCCGGGTTCGAGATCCAGCTCGGCCCGTCGATGTCGAACCACAGCAGCACGTGGTTGATCAGCCCGTCATAGCTGAAGATCTGCCGCCACATGATGGCGACCGCGACGCTGCCGCCCAACAGCGACGGCAGGTAGTACAGGCCGCGATAGATCCCCAGGAACGCGATGCCGCGGTTCAGCATCACCGCCACGGCCAGGGCGAAGGCCAGCTTCAGCGGCACCGACAGGAACACGTAGTGGAAGGTGACCTTGACGGCCTGGATGTAGCGCGGGTCCTCGAACAGCAGCCGCTCGTAATTGTGCAGCCCGGCCCAGACCGGCGGGTTGAACAGGTCATAGCTGGTGAAGGACAGGTACAGCGACGCCAGGATCGGCCCCAGCGTCAGGCACAGGGCGCCGACGATCCACGGCGCCAGGAACAGGAAGGCGGCGCCGTTCTGCTCCGCCGTACTGCCGACACCCCGTGGGGTGGCGCCCCGCGGGCCGAGGCCCCGCCGCCTCACAGCCGCGCCTTGGCTTCGCCGATGAACTGGTCGGCGGCCTCCTGCGGCTTCATCTTGCCGAAGGCCACCGCCTCATTGGCCCGGCGCAGCATGCCGGACATCCCGGTGATGCCCGGATAGCGCGGCGGCGCCGGGTTCTGCTGCAAGAGGTCGATATAGGCGATGATCTTGCGGTCGGCGTCGGTGCCCTCATCGGCTAGCGCCGCCCGGCCGGCCTTGGACGCCGGCACCATGCCGCTGCCGCGGTAGTACAGCTCGATCCCCGCCGGCTCGAAATGCATGAACCGGATGATGTCGATGATCCGGTCCTTCTGCGGCGACTTGGTCCACAGTCCGGTGGAGTTGCCGGCATAGGTATAGTGGTGCTGGGCCAGCGTGCCGCCCTTGAACCCGTTCGGCAGCATGTGCAGCACCAGGTCGTCCTCGGTCAGCGCCTGCAGCCCGACGAAGCTGTCGGTCAGCGACGCGAACATCGCCGCGCGGCCGGAGATCAGGCCGGTCAGGGCCGGGTCGTCGCCATTGGCCAGGGCCTGCACCTCGCCGGGCGGGATGCCGCCGGCGTCGCGCAGCCGGCCCCAATAGGCGAACCATTCGGCCAGGTTCTCGCGGGTAAAGTTGAACTGCCGCTCCGGCGTGAACATCGACTTGCCCATGCCGCGCAGGAAGACGTCGCATGGGATGTAGTTCGACCCCGCATCCTCCAGCCCCCAGAAGCGCTTGCCCTTGGCCTTGCTGATGGCGACCGCGGTCTCGGCCAGCTGCTCCCAGGTCCACATCTGGTCGGGCATCGGCACGCCCGTCTCCTCGAACACCGCGGTCTTCACCGTGATCGCCGGGGCGATGCAGTCGTTCGGGATGGCATAGAGCTGGCCGTTCAGCGTGCCGGCCTTGATCGCCCCGTCGACATAGTCGGACAGGTCGAGCGGCTTCGGGATATAGCCGTTCAGCGGCGCCAGCACGCCGCGCCGGGCGTATTCGCCCAGCAGGTCGACATTGACGCTGAACATGTCGGGCGCGTTGCCGCCCGCGGCCTCGGTCGCCAGCTTGTCGGTGAAGGCGCTGAAGCTGGTGAATTCCGGGACGATCTCGACCCCCGGATTGCGGTCGGTATAGGCCTTCAGCGTCGCCAGCGTCTGCTTCAGCTGCTCCTGCGATTCGACATAGCCGCCGAAGCGGATGCGATCCTGGGCGAAGGCGCGCGGCGCCACTCCGGCCAGCGTCATCCCGCCCAGCAGCGCAGCGCCGTGCCGCAGGGCATCGCGTCGATTCAGTCTCCTGGACATGTCGGGTCCTCCCCCTATGGGCGGTGGTGCGCTTGCCGCGCCCTTCACCATGACCGGCTCGTTCCTGCTCGGTTGGTGCAACGTAACACCAACATCGCTGAACGAGTCAACACGGAGGATTCTTGCGACGTTCGCGTCGTTTTGCGATCGACCGTTTGACATCAGCGCAGGCTCGGCGCTATGCGTGATAAAACGTTGTACCAATGGATGGCACGGGGGATCGTGGCGAGCATTCTCGACGTGGCGCGGGCGGCGGGCGTCTCGGCCAGCACGGTGTCGAACGTGCTGAACGGCCGGCACGGGCGCATGCAGGCCGAGACCAGGGCGCGGGTGCTGCGGGCGATCGAGCAGCTCGGCTACACCCCGAACGCGCTGGCCCAGCAGTTCAAATCCGGCCGCAACCGCACCATCGGGCTGATCGTGCCCTCGGTCGCCAATCCGTTCTGGGGGGCGCTGGCGCACAAGGTCGAGCGCGCCGCCACCGCGCTCGGCTACAAGGTGCTGTTCTGCAACGCCGAGCGCGACCCGCAGCTGGAGGCCCGCTATGCCGAGACGCTGCTGTCCTCCGGCGTGCGCGGGGTGATCTTCAGCTCCTCGCCGCTGTCCTTCGACCACATCGCCCATCTGACCAGGCGCGGACTGGTGGTCGCCGCCTTCGACCGCAGGGGCCAGGGGGCGGAGGCGGTGGTGGCCTGCAGCGTCAGCGTCGACAACGAGCTCGGCGCCCGGCTGGCCGGCCAGCACCTGGTCGGCCTCGGCCACCGCCGCATCGGCTTCCTGTCGGGGCCGATCAAGACCTCCAGCCGCGCCGGCCGCCTCGACGGGCTCAAGGCCGCGATGGCCAAGGCGGGGCTGGCGCTCGACCCCGGCCTGGTCTGGCAGGGCGCCGGCATCGGCGGCTATGGCGACACCGAGGGGCCGGAGCTCGGCCGCATCGGCATCCGCGAGCTGCTCAGCCGCGACGACCCGCCGACCGCGGTGGTGGCGGTGAACGACATGTACGCCATGGGCGCCTATGCCGGCGCCCGCGACCTCGGCGCCTCGATCCCCGGCGACGTCTCGATCGTCGGCTTCGACGATGTCGACCTCGCCGCCGTGGTGCATCCGGCGCTGACCACGGTGCGCCAGCCGCTGGCCGTCATGGCCGAGGCCTCGGTCGGGGCGCTGATCCGGGTGCTCGAGGGCACCGACGAGGGGCAGGAGGCGCATGTCAGCGCCATGCCCCAGCTGATCGTGCGGGCCTCGACGGCGCCGCCGAAACAAGGGAGCTGACAATGGCGGGTGTGCTTTCCGGCCGGACGATCCTGGTCGCCGGCGCCGGCAGCGGCATGGGCCGGGCGACGGCGATGGCCGCCGCGCGGGAAGGGGGCTCGCTGCTGCTGCTCGGCCGCGACCGGGGGCGGCTGGGCGCGGTGGCGGCCGAGATCCGGGAGATCGCGCCAGACCGACCCGCCGTGGTGATCGCGGCCGATGCCGCCGATGCGGCGGGGCTGGAGGCGGCGCTGGCGCCCCATGCCGCGGCGATCGACATCGTCGTCAATTCGGTCGGCACCAACATCGTCAAGCGGGGCTTCGGCGAGCTGACGCCGGACAGCTGGGCCGGCATGGTCGACGCCAACCTCACCGCCGCCTTCAACCTGACCCGCGCCCTGGTGCCCGGCATGCGCGGCCGCGGCCAGGGGCTGATCATCCACATCGCCTCGGTCGCGGCGCGCAGGCCCGACCGTTCCGGCGCCGCCTACCAGGCGACCAAGGCCGGGGTCATGGCCCTGTCCCATGCGGTGATGGAGGAGGAGCGCGACAACGGCCTGCGCCTGACCGTGATCCTGCCCGGAATGACCGACACGCCGCTGCTCGACAAGCGCCCGGTGCCGGTGCCGGCGGAGGCGAGACGCAAGGCGCTGCAGCCGGAGGATGTCGCCGCCGCCTGCCTGTTCGTCATGGCGCTGCCGCCGCGCGCCCATGTCGCCGAGATCATGCTGCAGCCGAGCCGGAGCTGACCGGCCCCAATCAGAGCCCAATCAGAGGAAGTGAAGATGTCGACAGGATCGAGGCCGCTGGTGGCCCTGCTGCTGACGCCGGAGATGCGGGCGCAGATGATCCCACCCGCGGCGGAGCAGGCGCTGTCCGCCGCCGCCACGGTGCGGGCGCCGGGCCCGGGCGAGCTGACGGCGGAAAACCTGCCCCGGCTGCTCGACGGCGCCGTCGCCGCGCTGACCGGCTGGGGCACGCCGCCGCTCGGCGACGAGGTGCTGGCCGCCCGGCCGGGGCTCGGTCTGGTCGCCCATTCCGCCGGCAGCGTCCGCCGCCTGGTGCCTGCTGCGGCGATCGAGAGCGGCCGCCTCCAGGTCTCCCACGCCGCGGTCAACATCGCGGAATCGGTGGCCGAGTTCGTGATCGCCCAGACCCTGTCGATCCTGCGCGAGCCGCATCGTCACGACGCCGGGATGAAGGCCGGCGAAGGCTGGCTCGACCTGCGCCAGCGCCATCTCGGCCGGCTCCTGGGGGCGCAGACGGTCGGCCTCGTCGGCGCCGGCTATGTCGGCCGGCTGGTGATCGGGCTGTTCCGGGCCTTCGGCTGCCGCCTGCTGGTCTCCGACCCGTATCTGACGGCGGAGAAGGCGGCGGAGCTCGGGGTGGAGCGCGCCAGCCTCGACGAACTGCTGGCCGGCTGCGACATCGTCTCGCTGCACGCCCCGGCGCTGGCGGAGACGCGGCACATGATCGGCGCCGCCCAGCTGGCGCGGCTGCGCGACGGCTGCCTGTTCATCAACACCGCCCGCCCGGCGCTGGTCGACGAGGCGGCGCTGCTGGCCGCGCTCCGCACCGGCCGCTTCACCGCCGCGCTCGACGTCTTCGACCAGGAGCCGCTGCCGGCGGACAGCCCGTTCCGCAGCCTGCCGAATGTGGTGCTGTCGCCGCACGCCGCCGGCCACAGCGCGGATTCGCACAAGCGGCAGGGGGCGACCACGGTCGACGAGATCCGCCGCTTCCTGGCCGGCGAGCCCCTGCGCCACCGGGTGACGCCGGCGATGCTCGCCACGATGGCTTGAGAGAGGAACCCGATCATGAGCTTCCAGCACAAGGTCGTGCTCGTCACCGGCGGCGCCTCGGGCATCGGCGCCGCCGCCACCCGCGCCTTCGCCAAGGCCGGCGCCAGGGTCGCCTTCACCTACGCCACCAGCCGGGACGAGGCGGCCGCCCTGTCGGCCGAGCTGGGGTCGAAGACCTTGGCGCTGCCGGCCGACCTGACCCGGCCGGAGGCTGTAACCGAGGTCTTCGCCCGCACCGAGCGCGAGTTCGGGCCTCTCGACGTGCTGTTCGCCAATGCCGGCGGCCTGCTGCAGCGCAGCCGCTGCGTCGACACCACCCTCGAGCTGTGGCAGCAGGCGATCGCGGTCAACCTGACCAGCACCTTCCTGTGCTGCCAGGCGGCTCTGCGGTCGATGGAGCCGCGCCGCACCGGCGCCATCGTCACCATGGCCTCGCTGGCCGCCTTCGATGGCGGCGGCCCCGGCGCCTCGCACTACGCCGCCACCAAGGGCGCGGTCGCCACCTATACCCGCAGCCTGGCCAAGGAGGTCGGGCCGCTCGGCATCCGCGTGAACGGCGTCGCCCCGGGGCTGATCGGCACCCGCTTCCACGACGTCTTCAACACGCCGCAAGGCCGCGCCGCGGTGGTGGAGCGCACGCCGCTGCGCCGCGAGGGCACGCCGGAGGACGTGGCCGAGGCAGTGCTGTACCTGGCCTCCGATCGCGCCTCCTTCCTGGCCGGCGAGATCATCCAGATCAACGGCGGCATGGGCTTCTGACGCGGCGGGCGGGGTTCGCCCCGCCTTGGACCAAAGGCCAAGGCCGATGCTTCTTGCTTGACCCGCCGAGTCCCGCGGCGTTCAATTCCGCACTTGCCGCCGAGACAAGGATGTCGCCGATGCGCACGGTCCTGGTCGCTGACGATCACCCGATGTTCCGCGAGGCCCTGGTCGGCACGCTGAAGTCGCTCGACGACCAGGTCGATGTGCTCGAGAGCGGCACCTTCGGCGAAGCGGTCGATCGCATCGCCTCGGTGATGGACATCGACCTGATCCTGCTCGATCTCCGCATGCCGGGGATGAACGGGGTCAAGGGGGTGCGCTCGCTGCGCACCCGCCGGCCGGACGTGCCGGTGGCGGTGATCTCGGCCCTGGCCGACAGCTTCGTGATGCGCGAATGCTTCGATGCCGGCGCCGTCGGCTATATCCCGAAGTCGCTGTCGCGCGACGCCATCGTCTCCGCCATCTCCACCATCCTCGACGGCGGCAGCTACACCCCGTCGGAAGGGCTCGACGTGATCGGGCCGGGCGAGCTGGAGGAGGACGAGCCGCTGGACGAGGCGGTGCGCTGCCGGTTCGAGCTGCTGACCAACCAGCAGCGCAAGGTGCTGGAGCTGATGGCCGAGGGGTTGCTGAACAAGCAGATCGCCTATGCCATCGACGTCCAGATCACCACGGTCAAGGCGCATGTCTCCAGCCTGCTGCAGAAGCTCGGCGTCTCCAGCCGCACCCAGGCGGTGATCCTGTTCCAGAAGTACCGCCGCGCCCTCTGAGGCCGGCCTCCCAGTCGCAGGTTGGGTTCGCGGCTAGCGAGTCCAACGTCATGACGTCACGGCGAGACCCGTTATTGTTGAAGGTTCGCCAACGGCGTCGGTGATAGGGATAAAATCCTTGAAATATAGGATTTCAGTACTGCGATTCAGTGGAAATGGGATTTATTTAGATTACGAGATTAAATGCTTGTAAGTTTTTCAGCCAGCAACATTCGGTTACAAATCTCGCGTGCCCGGTTGCAATCAGAAATGATACGACAAATATCTGCAATCATTTGGCGCAATCTTCTTGAAATTCAGAGTATAATTGTTGCGAGGCGTTGATCGTGCTGTCGAACTCCGAAGCCCCCGAGCATCCCGCTATGATCCCCGTCGTCGATGCGATCGCGCAGACAGCGGTTGCCAGGGGTGTCGATCGAAGGCCGGGCCAGGCCTGGGGCTCGACCGGGGTGAAAGACGGCCCGACTCCGGGTCGGTCAGCCGAAACTCCGTCCGATGATCCGGCGCGAAACGGCGAGGAGCTCGGCCGGGTCGCGGTCGAGCCGACGGCCGCATTCCGGTCCACGGCGGAGCGGGGCGAGGGCAACGCCGTCTCCTGGACCGTCGACATCGTCCTGGCCTATCTCGCCCGCAACTCGGTGGACAGCCGGGCGCTGCCGAAGCTGATCGCCGACCTGCACGGCGTGCTGGAGGAGATCTCGACCACCGACCGGGAGCCGGAGCGGCCGTCGGAGACCGGCCGCCGTCCCGCGGTCCCGATCGACCTGTCGGTCACGCCCGACTACATCATCTGCCTGGAGGACGGCCGGCGATTCCGGTCGATGAAGCGGTACCTCAAGACGGCGTACCACCTGACGCCGGACGAATACCGGGACCGGTGGGGGCTGCCCGCGAGCTATCCGATGACCGCGCCGGGCTATACCGAGATGTGTTCGGCCCGCGCCAAGGCCCGGAAGCTGGGACGGCGTTCCAGGACTTCGGCAGCCGTCACCTGACCTATTTCGTCATCTCAGGCGCGCCGTGATGGTGAGGTGTTGCCTCTCCCGCTTGCGGGAGAGGTCGGAGACGCGAAGCGGCTCCGGGTGAGGGGATTTTGTCGAGGCCGGGACCAGCCCTCACCCGGTCGTCCTGCGGATGCCCGGCCTCTCCCGCCAGGCGGGAGAGGCAATACGAAGACGCTCGACATCCGTCAGCCTCTGCCCAAATGCACCGAGGTGACTCGACCATTCCGCTCTAAAACCTCGCGGGCTGTGTCTGCCTGTGGAGGGGCCTCACCGCCGCGCCGACGCGATCAGGGCGCGCAGCCGGGCGGGCTTGATCGGCTTGGTCAGCAGGCTGACCCCGGACAGCGCCTGCACCATCGATTGCACCTCCGGGCTGCGGTCCGCGGTGATCACCGCAGCCGGGATCTCCTCGTCCAGCGCATGGCGCAGGGCGATGATCAGCTCGGTGCCGCGCTGCCCTGCGTCGAGGTGGTAGTCGGCCAGGACGATGTCCGGCCGGAAGCCCTCCGCTCCGATCTGCGCCTCCGCCCCGGCCCGGCCGCTGGCGGCGGCGACGCGGCAGCCCCAGCTGCGCAGCAGCCGGGTCATGCCGTCGAGGATGGCGGGGTCGTTGTCGATCACCAGCACCCGCACCCGGTCGACCGCGCCCGGCACCACTGCGACCGGGACCGGCTGGGGACCCGTGCAAACCTGCGCCGGGTCGGCGAGCGGCACCACGACCGAGAAGGCCGAGCCGCGGCCCACGGTCGAGCGCACCTTGACCTCGGTGCCGAGCAGCCGGCTGATGCGGCGCACGATCGACAGTCCCAGCCCATAGCCCTTCTGGCCGGGCTCGGCCTTGCCCTCCGGCCCGTCCAGCCGGCGGAACTCCTCGAAGATCTCGTCCAGCCGCTCCTGCGGGATGCCGATGCCGGTGTCGATCACCTGCAGCTCGACCTTGCCGCCGCGGCGCCGGGCGCCGAACAGGATCCGCCCGGCAGGGGTGTAGCGCACGGCATTGGTCAGGAAGTTCTGCAGCAGCCGGCGCAGCAGCTGCGGGTCGGAGGACACGGTCAGCGAGCAGGGCAGCAACGTGAAGTCCAGGCCTTTGCGCTGGGCCAGTGGCGCGACCTCGTCGTGCAGCGCCTCCATCAGCGGCGGCAGCGGCACGCTCTGCAGGCTGGCGCCGACCCGGCCGGCATCGAGCTTGGAGATGTCGAGCAGGATGTTCAGCAACTCCTCCACATTCTCCAGCGCATGGTCGATCTTGCCCAGCAGCGCCTCGCCCTCGGTCGGCAGCGTGGTGTCCTCCAGCGTCGCCACGAACAGCCGGGCGGCGTTCAAGGGCTGCAGCAGGTCGTGGCTGGCATCGGCCAGGAACTTGGTCTTGCTGATGTTGGCCCGCTCGGCCTCGGTCTTGGCGACGCGCAGCTCGCGGGCGATGCGGCGGCGCTTCTCCACCTCCGCCGACAGCGCCTCGTTCAGCCGGGACAGGGTGGCGGTGCGCTCATGCACCCGCCGCTCGAGCTCCTCATTGGCCGCCTCCAGGATGCGCTCGGCCCGCCGGCGCTCGGTGATGTCCTGGATCAGGGTGAAGAAGCCGACCACCTCGTCGCGGTGGCTGCGATGCGGCACATAGGTGGCGAAGCCGAAGCGCGGCTCAGTGTCCGATCCCGGCAGCGGCAGGTCGAAGGTCACGGTGGCGCCGGCCAGGGCGCGATCGATGAAGGGCTGGCGCGGAGCGTATTCGGCCTCGCCCAGCACCGCGCGCAGCGTCTGGCCCAGGATCGGGGTGCCGTTCGGCGCATAGGCGGCGCGGTAGGCGCGGTTGACGAAGCGGTAGCGCTGGTCGCGGTCGACATAGGAGATCATGGTCGGCACCGCATTGGCGAACAGCCGGATGCGCTGCTCGCTGTCCAAGAGGGCCTCCTCGGCCATCTTGCGCTCGGTGATCTCGACATAGGAGGTGACGAAGCCGCCATCCGGCATCGGGTCGCCCTTGACCTCGAACCAGCGGCCGTTCAGCGCCACCTCGGATGGCGGGCCCGAACCTCGGGTGACGCCGCGGGCCGAGCCCGGGCCGATCGGCGAGGCGGTGCCCAGCGCCGGGGCGCCGCGGGCGTCGTTGAACTCCTGGAACCGGCGGTAGGAGGCGCCGGCGCGGCGCAGCTCGGCCGGCAGCTCCAAGAGCTCGCCATAGCGCCGGTTGGCGGTGACCAGGCGCTGGTCGCGGTCGAACACGGCAACGCCGATCGACATGCTCTCCAGCGTCGCCTGGAGATGGGCCGACCGCTCGGCCAGCGCCTTCTCGCGCTCCTGCCGCTCGGCGTCCTTGACGTCGGTGATGTCGGTGTAGATCGAGGCGATGCCGCCCTCGGTCGACCGCCGGTCGTTGACCTGGACCCAGCGCCCGTCGGCCAGGGCGTAGACCCAGCGCTGGGCGCCGCCGTCGCGGGTGGTGGCGCGCTGCAGCCGGCGCTCGGCCATCCAGGCCTCCGGCGTCATCCCGTCCGACTGGATGATGCCGGCGTCGAGGCCCAGGCGGATCAGCGCGCCCAGCGACAGGCCGGGCCGGATGCTGTCGGTCAGCCGCGGCCAGAAATCCAGGAAGCGGCGGTTGAACAGCACCAGCCGGTCGTCCGGATCGAAGATGGCGAAGCCTTCGGAGATGCTGTCGATCGCGTCCTGCAGCCGGTTCTGCGCCGTGCGGCTGGCGACGATCGCCTCGCTCAACTCCAGGTTCGACTGCTCGACCGCCTTCAGCGCGTGCTCCAGCTCGCGCGTCCGGTCGCGCACCTTCTGGTCCAGGAGGATCGCGGTCTGGAACAGCTGATAGGCGTTGCCCTGCATGTCGAGGCTGTGCTCGACCCGCTGCATCAGGGCGCGGTTGATCTCGGACAGCTTGGCGATGTTGCGCCGAAGCTCGGCCTCCTGGCCGACCTCTGTCCGATCCTGTTGCGCCGCCTCCCGCCCCATGCTCAGCCCGGCCCGAAGGCGATCCCGGTGAAGGTCTGGCTGACATGCATCATGCCGAACTGCTCGCCATAGGTGTTGAAGCCGACGACGTTGTTCTGGGCCATGATCTTCGAGGCTTCGGTCAGCATCTGGCGCTGTTCCATCTCGACATAGCGCAGCACGCAGTCGAAGCCGATCACGGCGTCGATGCTGCCCAATTCGACGCGCAACTCATCGAACAGCGAGGCCAGATTCGCGACCAGATCGCCGCTCTTTGCGACGCTCAGGATGATTCCCTCGTCGATGGCGCAGAAGAAATGCAGGCAGCCGGCCTCGTCGACCCGCTGGATGGCGCGGACATAGTGGCGGCCGCCGGCCTTGACCACCAGCGGGTGCGAGGCGAAGACCAGCGGCGTCAGCTCGGCCGGCTCCAGCCCGATCAGCCGGGCATATTCCTCGGCCGCCGGCTCGGCGTTGATCTCCATCACCACACGCCGCGCCGGGTCGGCCCGGGTCACCACCATCTTCTGGTCCAGCGCGTGGAAATGCTGCCGCTCGAACACCCGGAAGGCCAGGTCGGTCGACACCAGCACCAGCAGCGAGGCGCTGGAATGCACCCGGCCGTCGAGGAAGATCGCGGTCTCGCGGAAGGCCAGGTTGTCGCCGGCCGAGCCGCCGACCAGCGGGATCTCGCCGAGGGCGTCGCCCAGCGCGCTGACGATGATCTCCTCATGCATCGACAGCCCGTCATTGATCAGCAGGGCGAAGGTGCGCGACGGGTCGAAGCGGTGCTGATGGCGGGCCTCGTGCTCGGCCAGCAGGGTCTTGGTGACGGCGGCGCCGTCGGCGATCTCGAAGCTCATCGGCTCGATCAGCCGGACCGAGGTGGCGAAATGGTCGGCGGACAGGCTCATGCCGGTGATCGTGCCCTGGCGGTAGCCGGCCGGGGTGATCTCGCCGGCGGTGGTGCAGCCCAGAACCCGCACCTCCGGCGCGCGCCGGCTGATCTCGGCCAAGACCGCGGGCAGGTCGTAGGTGGGCGAGCAGAACAGCAGGACCATCTCCATCCGGTCCTGGGCGATCGCCGCCAGCAGTTCCTCGACCGCGTCCTCCGTCGACGCCTTCATGCTCATTCCTCGACGGATGCCGCTTGGGGCGACGATGGCCGTCCTCTCCTGGGCTTGGCTGGCTTGGGACATTGCTTCCTCCCCAGAACCTTATCGGGCCCCTCTGGCGGGGACCACTGATCCAAGGTCCAATTATCGACCTGGAATCCGCTTGTGCCAAAGTCCTATTCCGGCCGGTGTTTCTTTGCCGCTACGGTTTTCCCGAGGTTCCGGCGCCGGTTCGAACGGCCGTGGCGCGACCCGGGCACGCGCCCGCACCGGACGGCGCGACAGACAGGAGGAAACCGATGAAGACGCGTGCCGCCGTAGCCGTGGCT
>NZ_VCCH02000097.1 GCF_005938675.2 Mycobacterium sp. KBS0706 | reverse complement strand
GCAGGGGGAGGGGGAGGATAGAAGGCATAGACCCGCCGGCTCAAACCTCGTCCGATCCGTCCGCTGTATGCGCGCCGTCCGAATTCCGGGCAAGGATGGCTGCGATATAGCTTTACGCGGTTTCCCGCCGACCGACCCGATCGCGAGCGTTTCTCCCGGCACCGGCTCAGCCGGGCCGGCCGATATCGATGCGTTCCAGCGGGCCGGGCCGGAAGACGGCGGTGGCGACCGCGACGACGGCCGCGGCGAGAGGGACGAAGGACAGCCAGAGCACCGTGGTCCAGCCATAGGAGGTCAGCAGGCCGCCGGACAGGAAGGACCCGAAGGCCATGGTTCCGAAGACGAGGAAGTCGTTGAGCGACTGCACCCGCGCCCTTTCCTCCGGGGCGTGGCAGTCGAGCACCATGGCCGAGGCGCCGACGAAGCCGAAGTTCCAGCCCAGGCCGAGCAGGACCAGCGTCAGCCAGAAATGCGCGACATCCACGCCCGTCAGCCCGACCGCGGCGGAGGCGGCGGTCAGGGCCAGCCCGGCCGCCACCACGCGTGGCGCGCCGAAACGCGTGATCAGCCGCCCGGTGAAGAAGCTGGGCGCATACATCGCGATCACATGCCATTGCAGGCCCAGATTGGACGCCTCCTGCGACAGGCCGCACATCTGCATCGCCAGGGGGGCCGCCGTCATCAGGAAGTTCATCAGCAGGTAGGAGACGACTCCGCAGACCACGGCGATGACGAAGCGCGGCTGGCGCGCGATGGCACCGAGCGGGCGGCCGCCGGCTTGCCCCGTCGCCGCCGTCGGCATCGGCAGCCGGACGCCGAGCAGGATCAGGGCGGACACCGCGGCCACGGCGGCCTGCGCCAGGTAGGTGGCGGCGAACAGATGCGGCGGCCACAGGGTCATGGTGTGGGTGACCAGCTGCGGGCCGATCACCCCGGCGGCCACCCCGCCGGCCATCACGGCGGACAGAGCCCGCGGGCGCCGCTGCGCCGGCGCACAATCGGCGGCCGCGAAGCGGAAGGACAGCACCACGGCCGCGTAGGCCCCGCCGAAGAACGTCGCCAGGCAGAACAGCCAGAAGGATCCCAGCACCACCGCCAGGGCCCCCAGCAGGCCGACCAGCACGCCGCATGCCGTCCCCGCCAGGAAGGCGGCCCGCCGGCCGTGGCGCTGGGCGACGATGCCGGCGGGCAGGGTGCAGGCGGCCATCCCCACGACGAAGATCGAGATCGGCAGGGTCGCCAGCGCCTTGTCGGGGGCGAGCATGTTGCCGATCACGGCGCCCGTCGCATAGACGACCGTCGAGTTCGCCCCGGCCAGCGCCTGCGCCACGGCCAGCCTGACGACATTGCCGCGCTCGTGTTCGTAGGGCATTGCGGGCGGCAGCCCGGCCGCGATGCCGGCGTCGGCGTGTGACATGGGGGTCCTCAGGCGTTGCGAGGATGGCAGTCGATCAGTGCCATCCGGCGCCGAGACTATCCCGTCCCGCCATGGCCGTCTTTCGACGGGCTGACAATCTATGTAGAGTATCGGACAAACTTGGAGGTCGAGCATGACCTGGGAGACGATCGCGACGCCACCGGACGCAGCACCTCCGAGGCCGATCACGGTCCGGGCGCAGTCGATCCCGGCGCGCCGCTACTTCCCGGAGCATGAGCATCGCTGGAACCAGGTGGTCTATGCCGTTTCCGGGGTGCTGACGGTGGCCGTGACCGGCCGCTCCTTCGCGATCTCGCCGGAGCAGGCGGTGTGGCTGCCGACCGGCACGCCGCACCGGGTCGGATCCTTGCTGGGGGCGGAGTTCCGCAGCCTGTGGATCGCCGACGAGGCCGGGGCCGGCCTGCCGCAGACCCCCACGGTCTTCGGCGTCTCGCCCCTGCTGCAGGCCCTGATCGTCGAGGCCGCCGATATCGAAGGACAGGACGATCCGGACGGCTATTCGGGCCGTGTCGCCGGCCTGATCCTCGATCAGCTCCGGCGCGCCCGGCCCCTCCCGGGTGCGCTGCCCTGGCCGCGCGGCGGTGCCCTGGCGACGATCTGCGAGGCTCTCTATGCCGACCCGGCCGATCCCCGCGGCCCGGAGGAATGGGGCCGGGACCTCGGGATGTCGGCGCGGACGCTGGCCCGGCGCTTCGAGGCGGGGCTGGGCATGAGCCTGCGGTCCTGGCGGCGGCGCCTGCGGCTGTTCAAGGCGATCGAGCTGCTGGGCGGCGGCTCGGGCGTGACACAGACGGCGATGGAGCTCGGCTACGGCTCGGCCTCCGCCTTCGTCTACGCGTTCCGGACCGATATGGGGTGCAGCCCTCAGGCCTATATGAGGCGGCGCCTGCCGCACCGGGGCGCCCTCGCGTCGTCTCATGCCGGCAGCGATCCGTCCTGAACGTGCCGCGCTGCCTCGTTCACGCAATGTTCATTGCGCGCCCGTATCGGTCTGGTTCATGATATGTTCTATGAAAGAAAGCCCGGACTCCGACCTCGACGTCCACGCCCACTGCCGCAGCCTGGCGCTGCAGCAGATCGGGATGCTGACGCGCATCGCGGAGATCGGCATGAGGCTGGTCGAGGCGGAAGGCGCCAAGGCCATCGCCCAGGCCGAGCGGCCCGACGCCGATCAGCCTCGGGCCAAGGCGCGCGGAGCCGATGCCCCGGCGGCCCGGGACCACGGTGTTGCCTTCACCCGCCATGCCGGCACGGTGCAGCGGGCATTGGCGCTGCGCGCCCGCGCCGCCGCCGACCTCTGCGCCCGCGACAAGGCCCAGGCCCCCGACCGCGAGGCCGCCCGCAAGGCTCGCCGTGACCGTCATCGCGAGCAGGTCCGGGAGAGGCTGCACGATATGATTTGGGACGAGACCGAGGATCTCGACCGCGTCGATGCTCTGCATGCCGAGCTCGATGAGCGGATCCGGCACCTCTACGAGGACGAGGATGTCCGGGTCGAGGACCGGCCGGTCGGCTCGGTGATGGCCGGGCTGGCCTGCGGCCTCGGCTTCGGCGAAGCATGGCGCAGCCGCTGGGCGCACGGCCAGCCGGCCACGCCGCGCCCGGCCCGCCCGGCCGGCAGCGAGGCCAGGATCGAGGCCGAGCGGGCCAAGCGCCGGGACGCCGCCATTGCCGCCGTCGAGCGGGCCTGTGCCAAGATCGACGACCCGTCCCGGATGCCCGGGATCAGGGCCGGGCTGGCGGTCCGGCTGCAGGAAGCCGATGTGATCGAATGGCTCGACACCGAGACCATCTTCACCGTCACCGACCGCCTCTGCCGCTCCCTCGGCATCGACAGCTTCCTCTGCCTCGAATCCCTCTGCGACCACAACCCGGACGAACCCGACACCGGGTGACCGGGACCGTGGTCAGGCTGCGGTCAGCGCGGCCCCGGCCGCGGCCAGGCCGAGGACGACGGTCCAGGGCGGCGCCTTCCACACCGTCAGAACCAGGAATCCGGCCAGCGCCAGGGCGAAATCCCTCGGCGTCAGCACGGCGCTGGTCCAGACCGGGCTGTACAGGGCCGCGCCGAGGATGCCGACCACGGCCGCATTGGCGCCGCGCATGGCGCTCTGCGCGCCCAGGCGCCGGCGCAGCGCGTCCCAGTAGGGCAGGGTGCCGTACAGCAGCAGCAGTCCCGGCAGGAAGATGGCGGCCAGCGCGATCGCGGCGCCGGCGATGCCGTTCGGCGCCGGCCCCATCGCCGCGCCGAGCCAGGCGGCGAAGGTGAACAGCGGCCCGGGCACCGCCTGGGCCAGGCCGTAGCCTTCGAGGAAGGCCTCGTTCGTCACCCAGCCGGCCACCTCGGCCTGCAGCAGCGGCAGCACCACATGGCCGCCGCCGAACACCAGCGCGCCCGAGCGGTAGAAGGCGCCGAACAGCGCCAGCCCCTGGCTTCCGGTCGCCGCGGTGAGCGCGGGCACGGCCAGGAACAGCGCGGCATACAGCGCCAGGGCCACGGCGCCGCCCCGGCGCGACACCGGCAGGCTCAGCCGGCCGGCGGGGGCGGGGCCGCCGTCGCGGCACAGCCAGAGGCCGGCGACGGCGCCGAGCGCGATCGCGCCGATCTGGCCGAGCGATCCGGCGGCGAACACCGCGACCAGCACGGCGGCCAGCGCGATCGCCGCGCGCGGGCGGTCGGGCGTCAGCGTCCGCGCCATGCCCCAGACCGCCTGGGCGACGACGGCGACCGCGACCAGCTTCAGCCCGTGCAGCACGCCCTCGGCGACGGGGCCGGTGAGGGCGGCGGCGCCGAGCGCCAAGGCGCAGAGCAGGGCGGCGGAGGGCAGGGTGAAGCCGCACCAGGCGGCGAGCCCGCCCAGCAGCCCGCGGCCGCGCAGCAGGCCGAGGGCGAAGCCGACTTGGCTCGAGGCCGGCCCCGGCAGGAACTGGCACAGGGCGACGATATCGGCATAACCGGCCTCGTCGATCCATTTCCGCCGCTGCACCAGCTCGTCGCGGAAATAGCCGAGATGGGCGATCGGCCCGCCGAAGGAGGTCAGGCCGAGCTTGAGAAAGACCCGAAACACCTCAGCCGGCGAGCCCTGGCGCGGCTGCGCCCCCGTCTCGGCAGTGTCGATGGTCATCGCGGCGGCTCGCAGCTCCGGGCGGGCCTCACCGATAGGCGAGTCCCGCCGGAACCGTCAACCGCGGACGCTGGCCCGCCTACTCCGCAGGGGTGCCGCTATAGCCCGTCACCCGCTCGGCCGGCCGCTTGGCCATGCTCTGCGGCCTGGCCTTGCGGATCTCGGCCAGGGCGAGCTCCAGCTGCCGGCGCGCCCCGGCATGGCGTGGCTCCAGCTCGACCGCCCGGCCCTGCGCCACGACCACCTCGTCCCAGCGCTTCTGGGCGGCGAGCAGGTTGCCGAGATGGCGGTGCAGCGCCGCGTCGTCGGGGGCCAGCTTGATCGCCTTGCGCGCGGTCGAGACCGCCTTGTCGGCCTGGTCGAGCGCGGCGAAGGCGGCGCTGAGCTGCCGGTGCGCGCCGGCATGGCCGGGGTCGAGGTCGATCGCGCGGCGCAGCTCGACCACCGCGTCCTTCCAGCGCTTCCAGCCGGCGAGGAGATTGGCGAGATGGCGATAGGGGACGGAGTCGTCGGGAGAGAGCTCGATCGCCCGGCGCGCCGCCGCCTCGGCTTCCTCCGGCCGCTTGAGCGCGACCAGGACGGTGCTGAGCTGGCGCTGGGCGCCGGCATGCGACGGATCCAGCGAGATCGCGGTTTCCAGCGCCGCGACCGCCTCGGCCCAGCGCTTGTCGGAGATCAGCAGCGCGGCGAGGGCCCGGTGCAGATGCGGCCCGTCCGGGTCGTGCACCAGGGCGCGCCGGCAGGCGGGGATCGCCTGCGACAGCCGGCCCAGCTGCGCCAGCACGGTGCTGTGCAGGTGATGCAGCCGGGAATTGTTCTCGCCCTTGGCGACGGCCTCGGCGATCAGCCGCTCCGCCGCCTCAGCCTGGCCCGCCGAGATCAGGAAGCCGGCGCGCGCGGCCGTGGCGTTGGCGCTGCCGGCGAAGTGGCGTCCGATCTCCTCGATCGTCGCCATCGCCTCATCGGCCTGGCCGCAGCGCTGCAGGATGGTGGCGACCCAGGAGTAGAGCCCGACCATGTCGCGCTCGCGGTCGAAGGCGGTGCGGATGGTGTTGGGCGGGTGGCCCAGCAGCTCCCGCGCCACCGCCGCCGCCTTGGCCTGCTCGGCCTTGGCCTGCTCGGGCTTGCGCAGGTCGGTCAGGATCTCGGCCAGCAACAGGTGCAGGTCGGGGTCGAGACGGCTGTTGCGGATGGCTTCGCGCACGGCCGTCAGGGCGTCGTCGAGGCGGCCCCTGGCGCGCAGGATGCGCCCGAGCTGCTCCCACATCGACGACCGGGTCGACGCCCGCAGCAGCAGCTTGCGCTTCAGCTTCTGCACCAGCTCGGGCGGAACCGGATCGCGGTCGTGATCCGGTTCCTCCTCGAACAGGCGGATCGCCGTCCGCTCTGCCTCTTCGGCCTCGGCCAGGCTGCGGTCCAGCAGCAGGCAGCGCGCCAGGCTGTGATGGAAATCGGACCGCTGCGGGTCGAGCGCCAGCGCCCGCCGCCAGTACGGCACCGCTTCCGGCGCCCGGCTCGTCGTCATCAGCATGGTGGCGGCCAGGGCCTGGGCCTCCGCCAGGTCCGCCGATGCGCGCGCGATCCACTCCCGGGCCAGCGTCCGGCCTTCGCCGAAGCGGCCATGACCCCAGAACAGCTTGAACAGCAACTCGGCCGCGTCGATCGACTCCGGGTCGAGCGCCAGCGCGGTGCGCAGGCTGGCGACGGCCTCGTCGATCGCGCCGGTGTGCTGGGCCGACCGGCCCAGCTGGACATGGTACAGCGGGTCGGCCTCGCGCAGCTGCTGCGCCGCCCGCTCCAGGCGGGCGGCCTCGTCCTCGCCGCCCTGCAGGCGCAGCAGCTTGCCGAGATGCAGCAGCGTCGCCGGATGGCCGGGCAGCAGCTCCGCCGCCCTGCAGGCCTCTGCGACCGCTTCTTCGATCTGGCCGCCACGAACCAGCGCCTCGCTCCGCACCCGGTGCTGATAGGCGATGACCTCGTCCGGCCGGGCAGGGGCCTCGACCGGCCGCTCATCCTCGCCCTCGGGGAAGACCCGGGCCAGCGTCTGGCGCAGCTCCTCGTCGATCTCCAGCCCCGCGCCGTCGCCGTGGAACAGCTCGGTCCGCTTGGCGTCGGTCAGGTTGGCATCGACGTCCCAGCTGGTGTTGATCGGCTTGAAGTGGCGCAGCCCGACCTTGAAGCTGGCTTCATCGGGGACCATGCCGATGACGTTGTGGATCGCCCATTGCACGTCCTCGGGCGACTTGGCCGGCACAACCGCCCATTTCTCGGTGCAGGCGTCCAGGCGGCCCACCTTCTTGTGGAAGAAGTGCTTGTGCCGGCGCTGCTGCGGCACGCCCTCGGTCGTGTAATTGTGGATCCACCAGCCGTCGAAGCGGATGAAGCCGGTGTCCGACTGTTCGGCGATCTCGAACACGCTCTGGCCGTCGCGGGTGACGGCCAGCTCGTCGATATCGGCGTTGACGACGCTGGCGGCCTTCGGGAAGTACCGCAGCCGCGCATGCTCGAAGGCCGCGGCCTGGCCATAGAACGAATCCCAGATGCTGTAGGACAGCGGCCGGCGGCCGTCGAACACGCCCCATTTGTAGGGCCAGGGGATGGTCAGCACCTCGATCGCCGGGTCGATCGACCGCAGCGCGTCGTCGATCTCGCGGACGCCATAGGCGGTGGAGTTGTTGTCGTACAGGACGACGCCGTTGCAGCCATGGCCGCGGGCGTAATAGCGGACCCAGTCCTGGATCCAGGCGATGTCGTTGTCCTGGCTCATCGCATAGATGCAGCGCCGGCCGGCGAAGATCTCGCTCAGATTGGGCTGCGGCGCCAGGAAGGCGCGGCCCAGGCTGGTGTCTGCGATCAGCCCGGTGGTGCCGGGCGGGACCGGGACGGTGACCAGGTCGACCCAGCGCTTGTGCCGCACCTGGAAGGCGCAGGGCTGCATCGAGGGCAAGGCGGTGAAGCGGAACTCCAGCTCCGTCTCCAGGTTCAGCATCGGCGGCCCGACCAGCCGGATCGATTCGCCCGACGCGTCCCAGAACACGTCGCAGAACACGGTGGTGAAGTCGAAATCATCCTCGTAGCCGGCATGCCGCAGGGTCGGCGGCCGCGGCGGCATGCGGATCGGGTCGTGGCTGAAATCCAGGATCCACGGGCTCAGCGCCGACAGCCGCCGGGGCGCGCTTTCGCCGCGGCGGAGGACCGGGCGCTCCCGGCCCTCCGCGTCCCCCGTCGCCGGCGCGATGGCCGGCTGCGGCACCTCTGCGACGACCTCAATCGGGCGAGCCTCTTGCTGCGCATCGGCGGCATAGGCCTGGATCAGGCGGCGCAGGCCGTCCTCGACCGGGATCTCGGCGCGCCAGCCCAGCAGCGCCTCGGCCCGCGCCGGGTCGCCGCGGAAATGCGCCACGTCGAAATTGCGCGGCGGCGCGATGCGGATCTCGACCGGCGCCAGCGCGGCCGCCCGGGCCATCTCTGCCAGCTCGCCCAGCGACACGGCGCGGCCGCCGACATAATGGATCGGCGGCAGCGCCCGGTGGCCCTCCTTCAGGCACTCCGCCAGCAGGGCCAGGCCGCGGCCGACATCCTCGACATGGGTGAAGTCGAAGGTGTTCTCCGCGCCCTCGATCGAGATCGTGCCGCCGGTCGCGGCCGCCCGGGCGAAGGCCGGCACCACCCGGTCGCGATGATCGGCGGTCGAGCCGAAGACGTTGGAGAAGCGGACGATCGCGGTGGCCAGCCCGGCCTCGCGGGCGCGGCCGACCGCCGCCTCGGCCGCCGCCTTGGACCGGCCGTAGATGTTGAGGGGCTTGAGCGGCGCGTCCTCGGGCACCGGCAGCGTCGCCGGATCGCCATAGACCTCGCGGCTGCTGGCATAGACCACCCAGGGGCGGCGGTCGGCCGGCTGTTCCAGCGCGACGCGCAGCACGGCCTCGATGCCGTTGACGTTGACGTCCCAGCACAGCTCAGGGTTGCGCTCGCCGTCGATGACGCGGGAGACGGCGGCGAGGGAGAGGACACCGTCGCAGCCGGCCATGGCCCGCCGCAGCTGGTCGAGGTTCCGGATGTCGCCATGGCCGGGCGCCCCCGGCTCATCCGCGATGTCGAAGGGGACCGGCCGGTGCCCGGCCTCTGCCAGGCAGCGCATCATTTCCGTGCCGATCAGCCCGCGCGAGCCCGTGATGAGGATTCTCATGAAGGTCGGCGTTCCCGTTCTCGAAGGCGGCGAGAGCGCGCCTGCGCCTTCAGGTTTCATGCCTCGGGACGGAAGCTTGGCGATGAAATCTTGGTGTCACTCGATAGACGGGCATCGTGCCGATCGTCTTGTCATGAAACCTTGATATCGCCAGAGTCTCAGTCGAGGCTCTTAAGGTTTCGTATTCAAACTTCGAGGGTTCGGAGTGTCAATCAACTTTTTCTAAGATTTTATGGGATAGGGTTCTCAGGAACAGATTCGGAAAAGAGTCCGAATCTTCCGGTCGATAAAAGATTCCGCAATTGAGCGTCCACCTGCACCCCTGCCGAAACGACAGCGCCCGGCTCGATGGGGAGCCGGGCGCAGCCTTGGAACCGGCGGTGGTCTGCCGATGCTATCCGGCGGCCGTCTCTTCGACCGTCTGCTCGATGGCGCCGAAGATGGAGTGGCCCTGGGCGTCCTTCATCTCGATCCGCACCGTGTCGCCGAAGCGGAGGAAGGATGTCCTGGGCGCGCCGGACAGGATGGTCTCGACCATGCGCTGCTCGGCCAGGCAGGAGTAGCCGAGGCCGCCCTGGGGGATCGGCTTGCCCGGCCCGCCATCCGAGTCGCGGTTCGACACGGTGCCCGACCCGATGATGGAGCCGGCCCCCAGCGGCCGGGTCCTGGCGGCGTGGGCGACCAGGGTCGGGAAGTCGAAGGTCATGTCGACCCCGGCATCGGCCCGGCCGAAGGGCGCGCCGTTCAGCTCGACCGACAGCGGCCGGTGCAGGCGGGCGCCGTCCCAGGCGTCGCCAAGTTCGTCCGGCGTCACCGCCACCGGCGAGAAGGCGGAGGACGGCTTGGACTGGAAGAAGCCGAAGCCCTTGGCCAGCTCCGCCGGGATCAGGTTTCGCAGGGACACGTCGTTGACCAGCATCAGCAGCCGGATGGCCTGCCCCGCGGCCTCGGCCGTCGCCCCCATCGGCACGTCGCCGGTGACCACCGCGACCTCGCCCTCCAGGTCGATGCCCCAGGCCTCGCTCGCCATCCGGATCGGGTCGCGCGGCGCCAGGAAGGTGTCGGACCCGCCCTGGTACATCAGCGGGTCGGTCCAGAAGCTCTCCGGCATCTCGGCGCCGCGGGCCTGCCGCACCAGCGCGACATGGTTCACATAGGCCGAGCCGTCAGCCCATTGATAGGCGCGGGGCAGGGGCGACAAGGCCTGGTGCTCGCGGAACCGGTCGCTCGGCACGGCGCCGAGCTCGAGGTCGTGCGCCAGCGCCTCCAGCCGCGGCCGCAGCAGGTCCCAGTCGTCGAGCGCGCGCTGCAGCGTCGGGGCGATGCCCCCGGCCACGGTGTAGCGGGTCAGGTCGCGCGAGACGACGACGAGGCGCCCGTCGCGCGACCCGTCCCTCAGGCTGGCAAGCTTCATCGGCCGGTTCCTTCCCGTTTGGTCTTATCGAATAGTCTTCTCCAGCCCGCTCCAGCAGGCCGGATAGTCATCCTGCAACGTCGGCAGCTCCGCTGCATAGCGCGTCAGCTGCTGCGGGAAGCGGGTCTCGAACATGAAGGCCATGGTGCCGGTCAGCTTCACCGGCTTCAGCTCGGCGGTCGAGGCCTTGGCGAAGGCGTCGGTGTCGGGCCCATGCGGCAGCATGCAGTTGTGCAGGCTGATGCCGCCGGGCAGGAAGCCCTCCTCCTTGGCGTCGTAGCGGCCGTAGATCAGGCCCATGAACTCCGACATGATGTTCATGTGGTACCAGGGCGGCCGGAACGAATGCTCAGCCACCAGCCACCGCTCCGGGAAGATCACGAAGTCGACATTGGCCGTGCCCGCCTCGCCGGACGGGGCGGTCAGCACGGTGAAGATCGACGGATCCGGGTGGTCGAAGGCGATCGCGCCGACCGGCGAAAAGGTCCGCAGATCATACTTGCAGGGCGCGTAGTTGCCATGCCAGGCGACGACGTCGAGCGGCGAGTGGCCGATGGTCGTCTCGTGGAAGCCGCCGCACCATTTGACCACCACGCGATGCGGCGTGTCCCTGTCCTCGAAGGCCGCGACCGGAGTCTTGAAGTCGCGCGGATTGGCCAGGCAGTTGGCGCCGATCGGGCCGCGGTCCGGCAGGGTGAACTTGGCGCCGTAATTCTCGCAGACATAGCCGCGCGACGGCCCGTCCACCAGCTCGACCTTGACCTTCATGCCGCGGGGAATGACGGCGATCTCGGCCGGGCCGATCTCCATGATCCCCAGCTCGGTGACCAGGCGCAGCGACCCCTGCTGCGGCACGATCAGCAGCTCGCCATCGGCGTTGTAGAACACCTCGTCGACCATCGATTCGGTCACCAGGTAGACATGCGCGGCCATGCCGGCCTGGGTGAACACGTCGCCGGCCGTGGTCATGGTCCGCATCCCGGTCAGGAAGGTCAGCGCCTCGTCCGGGATCGGCGTCGGGTCCCAGCGCAGCTGGCCCAGCGGCAGGCCGTGGCGGACGACATGCGGCGCCGTCTTCCAATGCGGCAGCTCGATCTCGCGGAACCGGCCGACATGCTTCACCGACGGCCGCAGCCGGTACAGCCAGGACCGCTCATTGGTGCCGCGCGGCGCGGTGAATGGCGAGCCGGAGAGTTGCTCGGCATACAGCCCGTAGGCGCAGCGCTGCGGCGAGTTCTGGCCCTGGGGCAGGGCGCCCTCCCGGGCCTCGGTCTCGAAGTCGTTGCCGAATCCCGGCATGTAGCGGAGCGTCATCGCATCCTCCGGTCTCGTTGTTCCGTACTTGTCCGGATATTCGTTTCATATGAAACGAATATCAATGCCAAACTGTCAGCGCGGGCGCTCCGGCCGCGATGTCTCGATGCCCGGGATGCCGGCGATCTGCTCGGCCAGGAAGTCGACCAGCAGCCGGACCCGGGCGATGCCGGCGCGTTCCGGCACGATCAGCATGTTCAAGGGAACCGGCGGCGGCGCGTAGCCCGGCAGGATAGCCTCGACCCGGCCGGCCGCCAGCAGGTCGTCGACCAGCCAGCGATGGGCGGGCCCGATGCCCCGGCCGGCGGCCAGGGCCTCACGCGCCGCGAGACCATGATCGACCCGGAAGCGCCCGCCGAACGGCACCGCATGGCGCTCGCCGTCCGGCCCATCGAGGGTCAGCGTGTCGCTGCCCGCGACATTGGTCATCCGGATGCCCTCGTGCCCTGCCAGATCCTGCGGCACGACCGGCCGGCCTCGCGCCGCCAGATAGGCCGGCGCCGCCACCATCAGCCGCCGCGACCGGCCGAGGGCGCGCAGTCTCATCGAGCTGTCGGTCAGCGGCCCCAGGCGCAGTGCGATGTCGACGCCCTCGCGCACCAGGTCGACATAGTCGTCGGTCAGGCCGAGGTCGACGGCGATGTCGGGATAGCGGTCCTGGAAGGCGAAGATCAGCCGGCTGACCTGCAGCACCCCGAAAGCCGCGGTGCAGGAGATCCGGATCGTGCCGGCCGGCGCCCCGCGCGTGCCTCGCGCCTCGTCGCCGGCCTGCTCCACCAGCCGCAGGATCTGGACGCAGTCGGCGTAGTAGCGGCTGCCTTCGTCGGTCACCGTCACGCGCCGGGTGGTCCGGCTGAGCAGCGGCACGCCGACCGCCTCCTCGAGCTCGCGCAGATGCCGGGTGATGGTCGACTGGCCGACCCCGAGCTCGCGCGCCACTGCCGACAGGCTGCCGCGCTCGGCGACGCGGACGAAGCTGCGCATGCGCTCGAGCGTGACGTCCGATCTATCCATGATCCGGCACAATCCTATCCATTCTCGATACATAGCGGATCAACCGTGGACGGGCCACCTCAGGGGTCGGTTTCCTTGAAAGGATCGCTGATCATGAAGGTTCTGCTTGTCTTCGCCCATCCCGAGCCGCGCTCGCTCAACGGCGCGCTGTGCGACGTCGCCATCCGCGAGCTCGAGGCCCAGGGCCACGAGGTGCGGGTGTCGGACCTCTACGCCGATGGCTGGAAGTCCGAGGTCGACCGCGCCGACTTCCCGTCGATGACGCCTGATGAGCGGCTCATACCGGTCGCAGCCTCCAAGAAGGCCTTCGAGGCCGATGCGCTGACCGAGGATGTCAAGGCCGAGATCGAGAAACTGCTGTGGGCCGATGCCCTGATCCTGCAGTTCCCGCTCTGGTGGTTCAGCATGCCGGCCATCCTCAAGGGCTGGGTCGACCGGGTGTTCGCCTACGGCTTCGCCTATGGCGTCGGCGAGCACAGCGACAGGCGGTGGGGCGACCGCTACGGCGAGGGGGCCTTGGCGGGCAAGCGCGCGATGCTGATCGTCACCGCCGGCGGCTGGGAGGAGCACTACGCCACCCGCGGAGTCAACGGACCGATCGACGACCTGCTGTTCCCGATCAACCACGGCATTCTCTATTACCCCGGCTACGACGTGCTGCCGCCGTTCGTGGCCTACCGGGTTGATCGTCTCGCCGAGGCAGGCTTCGAAACCGTCGCCGAGAGCCTGCGCGAGCGGATGCGGACGCTTGCGACCATCCCGCCGATCCCGTACCGGCGGCAGAACGGCGGTGACTATCTGATCCCGAGCATGCAACTCCGTCCCGGCCTGGGCGATCCGGGGGCGGCCGGCTTCGCGCTCCACCTGGACGACGCGGAGACGGCGGCCAGGGCGGCCTAGTCGTCGTTGACGGCGAGGCGGCGCAACGGTGCGGGGGCATGCAGGTCGGGCGGCACGCCGCGCCGGCGCTTCGCCGCCAGCAGCGATTCCGCGATCTCCTGCGACCGCACCGCCAGCACCGACAGCAGCGTGTCGCTGAGCCCGTGCGAGGTCTCGGACTGGCCCTGCAGATGGATCTGCGGCCGGAACTCGGGCCGGGTGCGCAGCCGATAGTCGCGGTCGACCGCGAAATCCTCGATCCAGGGGGCGAGCGCCGAGAGGAGGCGGCGCCCGCCGTCGCGCTCGTAGCCGGTCGCCAGCACCACGGCGTCGTAGCCGCGCCGTGCCGCGGTGCCGGCGAAGCCGTCGCGCACCATCAGCTCGACCGTCTCCGGTGCCGCCTCGGCCTCGGTCACCTCGCAGCGTCCGCACAAGGCCAGCCGCGGCGGCCCCTGCACCTTCTGCTGGTACAGCACGCCGTAGATCCGCTCGATCAGGTCGGCGTCGACCACCGCGTAGTTGGTGTTGCGGAACTCGCGGATGATCGCGTCGCGCTGCGCCTCGCCCTGGCCGAAGACGTAGTCGGTGAAGCCCGGATTGAAGATCTCGTTGACGAAGGGGGTGTCGTCGGCCGGCTTCAGCGCGTGGCCGCGGTAGATCAGGTCGATGCCGAGCTGCGGGAAGCGGCCATGCAGGTCGAGCGTGATCTCCGCCGCGCTCTGGCCGCCGCCGATCACGGCCACCCGGGCGGAGGGGCGGCGCGCCAGGCCCAGCCCGTGGATGCGGTCGAGATAGCCCGAGGAGTGGACCACCCGCGATTCGCCGCGGAGCCTGGCGAAAGCGGCCGGGACACGGGGGCTGCCGCCGGTGGCGACCACCAGGTTGTGCGTCCGGCGCACGGTCTCGCCGCCCGACGAGGTGCGCGACCGCACCCGCAGCCCGGTGACCACGCCCTGCGCCGTCTCCGGCTCGACCGCCGTCACCTCCTCGCCATAGCTGCAATGCTCGGCGAAGCGGGCCGCGACCCAGCCGAGATAGTCGTTGAACTCGACCCGGCTGGGGAAGAAGGTCTTGCGGTTGATGAAGGCCTCCAGCCGGCCCTTCTGGTGCAGGTAGTTGACGAAGGTCAACGGGCTGGTCGGGTCGCGCAGCGACACCAGGTCCTTGAGGAAGGAGATCTGCATGTCGCTGTCAGGCAGCAGCATGCCGCCATGCCAGGTGAAGCCGGGCTGCTTCTCGACGAAGTGGTGGCTCAGCGCCGCGCCACGCTGGCGCAGCGCCTCGTCCAGCGCGATGGCCAGGGCCAGGTTCGAGGGGCCGAAGCCGACGCCGACGACGTCGTGGATCGAATCCTGGCTCATGCCTGCGGCACCGCCTGCTTGGTGGAGGCGGCCGGCAGCCACAGCCGGTCGAAGAAGAAGCGCTCGCGCAGCAGCATCACCAGCGCCGCCCGCTTGTGCGGGAAGTCGAAGGTCTTGATCCGGACGAAGCCGGAGGTCTCGAGGTTGCGGATCTGCTGGTGATGGGCGGCCGCCGGCTCGCCGACGATGCGCTGGGTGCGGCAGTCGTCGAGCAGCATGAAATGCGTCAGCGAGGGCAGCCAGGCGCTGATGAAGCTGCGGCCGCGATAGGCGTCCTCGCCGACCACGACATGCCAGCCGCGGTCGTAGTCCTGGACGTCGTAGAACGGCGCCAGCCGGTTCTCGCGGGCCCAGTAGATCTCGAAATAGGCGAAGGGCACGCCGTCGAAGGTCGCAATCAGCGGCACCATATGCGGGTCGGCGATCAGCCCGGACAAATAGCGGCGATGCTTCTCCAGGTCGCCATCCTCGTTCCAGAAGGCTGCCACCCGCGGATCGTTCATCCATTTGTGCAGATGGCCGAGATCGTCCTCCACCGTGGCGGCGCGGAAGGCGATGGTCTGCTCCAGCCACGGGATCCAGCGGGCATAGACCGTGCCCTGCGGCTTCGGCGGCCGCTGCGGGTGGCGCTTGCCGTCGGTCATCACCTGGCGCTGCGGGAAGGCGGGCAGGTCGGGCCGGCCATGCCAGAGCTCGGCCTGCTGCATGAACAGCTCCGGCAGCACCGTCAGCGGGGCAGCGGCGGTCTCGACAGCGATGCCGCGCCGGCGCAGCGCATCGGCCAGCGCGCCGGCGCCGTCGCCGAGGTCCAGCGCCAGCCGTTCCAGCTCGGGATGCCAGCCGAACGCGGCCTCGATGGCGGCGTTCAGGCCGCGCAGGGCGGCGTCACCCGACCCGGCCGCGCCGGTCATCGCCAGGAGCCCTTCGGCCAGGCGCAGCGTCAGCGGCGCGGCGCCGGCCTGCCGCGCCGTCAGAGAATCGCCCTGGCGCGACGTCGTCACCGGGGCCTGGGAGGCAGCGTAGGACAGGAAGGTCGTGCCGGGCTGCGGAATGGGTATGGCGTCCATCGTCTTCTCCTTCCGCGACCGCAGGGACTCTGCCGGTTCCGGCATGCCAGCGGCCGCCGGCAAGCGGCGGATTCGTCTCGTCTGGTCTGGTCGCCGCTTCCCGGACGAGGGGCGGGGAAGGGCGAAAACGGGCTTGACTTGCAATGCAACTGCAACTCATTATCATTCATAGCCAGAAGGAAACGGGAAGTCCAGGCACGTTGTCGGCCCCCCGGTTTTTCTCTTCAAGCCAACGGAAAGCGCTGAAGACCAGAACAAGATGTCAGGCCGTCACAATTCGGCAGGGCGTCGCATGGTTGTGTCTGCGTAATTCGTAAAATTTTCTCCACCTCTGCATACGATATCGGCGAGGAGTGCCTGATGGCCTTCGATCGGGACGACACCGTGTTTCACGTCGTGGTCAATCACGAGGAGCAATACTCGATCTGGCCCGACTATAAGGAGATCCCCGAGGGCTGGACCGCCGTCGGCAAGACCGGCCCGAAAGCCGAGTGCCTGGCCTATATCGCCGAGGTCTGGACCGACATGCGGCCGCTGTCGCTGCGCCGCCACATGGACGGCGCCGCTAAGACGGACCTGCCCCAGGCCGACACCGCCGCCCGGTGATCGGATGAACGGCGGCCCGTCCGCCATGCTTCGAGTTGAGTGCCCACGCCATGGATGCCGTGACCACCGCCACGCTGACGATCCGCCCTCTGCGCGACGAGGGCCCTCTGCCGCTGCTGGTCGAGCCCGCCGCAGGGACGCTGTCGCTGATCGAGGCCCTGCCGGAGATCCGTCCGCTCGTCGAGCGCCATCTGAGCGTCGAGGGCGGGCTACTGTTCCGCGGCTTCGCGCTGGACGGCGCCGACGCCTTCCGCGGCTTCGCTGCCGGCTTCGGCCACCCGCTGCTGACCTACGAGTTCGGGTCGACCCCGCGCAGCAAGGTGACGCAAGGCGTCTACACTTCGACCGAGTACCCGCCGCACCAACACATCCCGCTGCACAACGAGCAGGCCTACACCCGGGACTGGCCGATGAAGATCTGGTTCTACTGCCAGCAGGCGGCGCCGGAGGGGGGCGAGACGCCGATCGCCGACAGCCGCGCCGTCTACCGCGCCATGCCGCCGGCCCTGCGCGACCGCTTCGCCGAGATGGGGCTGATGTATGTGCGCAACACCGGCAACGGCCTCGACGTCTCCTGGCAGCAGGTGTTCGGCACCGAGGATCGCGGCGAGGTCGAAGCCTATTGCCGCGGCCACAACATCGACTGCGAATGGAAGCCGGATGGCGAGCTGCGCACCCGCCAGCTCTGCCAGGGCACGATCGCCCATCCGGCGACCGGCGAGATGCTCTGGTTCAACCAGGCCCATCTGTTCCATGTCTCGAACCTGGAGCCCGAGGTGCGGTCGACCCTGATGGAGCTGGTCGACGAGCCGGACCTGCCGCGCAACGTCTATTACGGCGACGGCTCGCCGATCGAGGACGAGGTGCTGGCCACCGTCCGCGAGGTGCTGGAGGCGAACAAGATCAGTTTCCCCTGGCAGGCGGGCGACGTGCTGATGCTCGACAACATGCTCACCGCCCATGCGCGGGCGCCGTTCAAGGGACCGCGCAAGGTCATCGTCGCCATGGCCGAAGCGCACGGTCTGCACTGACGCTCCGAGCCGGAGAAAGCCGTGTCGCTTCTCGGAATGCTGATCCGCGGGTCGCGGGTCCTGTTCGCGGCCGCCATCCTGGCTAGCCTGGCCTGCGGGGTGGGCGGCGCCATCCTGGTGCTGCTGATCAACCGCGCCCTGCACGCGCCGGCCGAGGCGCTGCCGCAATGGCTGCTGCCCTTCATCGCCGCCGCCCTGCTGGTGATGGTGGCGCAGGTCGCCTCGCGCGCCCTGTTCGCCCGGCTCGGGCAGCGCGCGCTCGGCGGGCTGCGGCAGCACATCGCCGAGGCGGTGGTGGCGGCGCCCTACCGGCGGCTGGAGGTGGTCGGCCGGGCGCGGATCCAGTCGCTGCTGACCGATGACGCCTCCGCCATTGCCACCTTCTGCATGGGCCTGCCGATCCTGGTGACCAACGGGGTCGTCATCCTCGGCGTCCTGGCCTATCTCGCCACCCTGTCCTGGACCTTCCTGCTGCTCGCGGCCGGGGTGATGGTGCTCGGCTCGATCGGCCATCAGCTCAGCTACCGCCGCGTGCTCGGGCATTTCCGCGAGGCGGGCCGCGGCCAGGACCGGCTGTTCGGCCAGTTCGAGGCCCTGAACGGCGGCGCCAAGGAGCTGAAGCTGAACGCCGGCAAGGCGCGCCGCTTCCTTGACATGGTGCTGGCGGAGGCGATCGACGCGGTCGCCAAGAGCCGGATCCGCGGCCTGTCGCTGCTGGCCTTCGCCGATGGCTGGGGCCGGCTGCTGTTCATGGCGACGATCGGCACGGCGCTGTTCGCCCGGATCTGGATCGCGCCGGGGGATGCCGGTGTCGTCACCGGCTATGTCATCGCCTTCCTCTACATCATGGGCCCGCTGGAAGGGCTGCTGGCCAACATCCCGCATATCGGCATGGCCCGGTGGCGCTGGGCCGCATCGGCGACACGCTGGGCCAGCTGGGGGCTGCCAAGGGCGACCAGGCACCGATGCCGGCCGGTGCGGAGGTCACCCTGGCGCTGGAGGGCGTCACCCACGGCTATTACGACGAGCGCGAGGACGAGGTCTTCACCCTCGGGCCGATCGACCTGACGCTGCGGCCTGGCGAGATCACCTTCCTGGTCGGCGGCAACGGCAGCGGCAAGACCACGCTGGCGAAGCTGGTCACCGGCCTCTACGTGCCCGAGGCCGGCACCATCCGCGTCGACGGCCAGGCCCTGGCCGTGCCGGGCGGCGAGGCGCACCGGCAGCTGTTCTCGGCCGTGTTCTCCGACTTCCACCTGTTCGAGACGCTGCTGGAGGCGGCGGAGGGGTCGCTCGACGACCGCGCCAACACCTGGCTGCGGCAGCTCCATCTCGACCACAAGGTCGCGGTCGCGGGTGGTGCCTTCTCGACCCGCGACCTGTCGCAGGGCCAGCGCAAGCGCCTGGCGCTGGTGGCGGCCTGCCTCGAGGACCGGCCGGTGATGGTGTTCGACGAATGGGCGGCCGACCAGGACCCGCAGTTCAAGGACGTGTTCTACCGCGAGATCCTGGCCGAGCTGAAGGCGCGGCGGAAGACCGTGCTGGTCATCACCCATGACGACCGCTGGTTCCCGCTGGCCGACCAGCTGGTCAAGCTCGATCGCGGTCAGGTGGTCGAGCGCGTCGGCCCCGCGGCCGCCGGGCCGGCGCCGGTCCGAGCCGCCAACGGCCACGATCTTTCCCTCTCGCCGGTGTCATGAGGTTCGCCGTGAGCGACGCTGCCTTCGATCTCCGCCCGCGCCGCGACGCCGCCGCCCCGCTGGCGCTGGACTACGCCGACGCCGAGACGCTGGTCGAGCTGCTGCGCCGCCGCGCCGCGGCCGATGACGGCGGGCCGGCGCTGCGCTTCCTGACCGATGGCGAGACGGTCGGCGACACCCTCGACTACCGCGCGCTGGACCTGCGGGCGCGGGCGATCGCGGCCCATCTGCAGTCCGTCGCGGCGCCGGGAGACCGGGCGCTGATCCTGCTGGACAGCGGACCAGACTATGTCGCCGCCTTCTTCGGCTGCCTCTATGCCGGGGTGATCGCCGTGCCGGCCTATCCGCCGGAGGGCATGAGCCGCCACCATGTCGAACGGCTGCAGGGCATGGTCGAGGATGCCGGCGCCCGCCACCTGTTGACCGACCGATCGCACCGCGCGTCGGTCGAAGCCCTCCGCGGCGGCCAGGATGGCGTCGACGTGATCTCCGTCGATACCCTGTCCCCGATCCTGGCCGAGACCTGGCGGCCGCATCCGGCGACGGGCGAGGACATCGCCTTCCTGCAATACACCTCGGGCTCGACCGCGAACCCGAAGGGCATCGAGGTCACCCACGCCAACCTGATCGACAACCAGCGGATGATGGTGCATGGCTGCGGCGTCACCGCCGACGACGTGCTGGTCTCCTGGCTGCCGCTCTATCACGACATGGGGCTGATCGCCGGGATGATCCTGCCCTTCTTCGCCGGCGTCCCGCTGGTGCTGATGGCGCCGCAGCACTTCCTGGCCCGGCCGGCGCGCTGGCTGGAGGCGATGCAGCGCTTCGGCGGCACGCTCAGCGGCGGCCCGGATTTCGCCTACCGCCTGTGCTGCGAGCGGGTCAGCGACAAGACCCTGGCCGGGCTCGATCTGCGCTCCTGGCAGTTCGCCTTCTCCGGGTCGGAGCCGGTGCGGGCCGACACGCTGGCCGATTTCGCCGCCCGTTTCGCGCCGGCCGGCTTCCGCCGCGAGACGCTGGCTCCGGCCTACGGCCTGGCCGAGGCCACGCTGACCATGTCCTGCAGCCCGCGGCCGCACGCCTATGTCACGCTGCGCGTCGACCCGAAGGCGCTGGCGGCGCACCGGGTGGTGCCGAGTGGCGCGGGAGTCGAGCTTGTCAGCAGCGGCCGGCCGATCCGGCCGGAGCAGCTGCGCATCGTCGATCCCGGGACGCTGGAGCCGCTCGGCGAGGGCACGGTCGGCGAGGTCTGGGTGACCGGCGGCAGCATCACCCGCGGTTACTGGCGCAACGAAACGGCGACGCGCGAAGCCTTCCTGGACCATGACGACGGCGTCTGGCTGCGCAGCGGCGACCTCGCCTTCCTGCATGAGGGCGAGCTGTTCATCACCGGCCGGCGCAAGGACGTGATCATCATCCGCGGCCAGAACCGCTACCCGCAGGACATCGAGAAGGCAGTCGAGGCCGGTGTGGCCGGGGTCCGCAAGGGCCGGGTCTCGGCCTTCGCAATCGAGTATGACGGCCGCGAGAGCATTGGCGTCGCGGTCGAGATCAGCCGCACCACGCAGGGCAAGACGGTGCCGGAGGTGCTTGTCGAGGCGATCGACCGCGTCGTCGCCGACGAGCAGCAGGAGCCGGCGGCGCTGGTCGCGCTGCTCGACCCCGGCACGCTGCCCAAGACCACCAGTGGCAAGCTGCAGCGCTCCGCCTGCCGCGAGCGGCTGGCCTCGGGCGAGCTGCAGGCCTGGCATCTCTACCGCCGCCCATCGGCCTGCGACGGGGCGCAGGACCGGGAGCCGCCGCGGGACGGCACCGAACAGCGCCTGGCCGCGATCTGGACCGAGCTGCTGGACTGCGGTCCGATCGGCCGTGGCGACCAGTTCCTGGCTCTCGGCGGCCATTCGCTGCTGGCGATGCAGGCGATCGACCGGATCCGAGCCGAATTCGGCGTCGAGCTGCCGCTGCGCGAGATCTTCGCGCCGCACAGCCTGGCCGCGCTCGCCGCCCGGTTGGACGCGGCGCCGCACCAGGCGCCGGAGGCCGGCCTGCCGCCGGTCACGGCCGAGCCGCGGCAGCCGGAGATGCCGCTGTCCCTGGCGCAGCAGCGCCTGTGGCTGGCCGAGCGTCTGGCGGAGGAGGCGGCCCGCAGCGCCTACAACCTCACCGGCCAGCTGCGCCTGACCGGCCCGCTGTCGCGGCCGGCGCTGGAACGCGCACTCCACGGCCTGCTGGTGCGGCACGAGATCCTGCGCACCGCCTATCCGGAGGATGCCGACGGCGTGCCGGTGGCCCGGGTCGATGCCAAGGCCGCCCTGGCGCTGCCGGAAATCGATCTCTCCACGCTCGACCCGGCTCGGCGCGAGGCGCGGCTGGCGGAGATCGAGGCGGAGGAGGCGCGGCGGCCTTTCGACCTGGCGGCGGCGCCGCTGCTGCGCGCCACCCTGCTGCGGCTCGGGCCGACGGAGCACAGCCTGCTGCTGGGCCTGCACCACATCGTCGCCGATGGCTGGTCGATCGGCGTGCTGATCGACGATCTGGGGGCGCTTTACCAAGCGGCGCTGGAGCACGGCCCGGCCGAGCTGGCGTCGCTGCCGGTGCAGTATCTCGATTACGCGCTGTGGCAGCGCCGGCTGCTGCGGGGCGAGGGGTTGGACCAGCAGAAGTCGTTCTGGCGAGACCGCCTGGCCGGCGTGCCGCACCGGCTGGAGCTGCCAGCCGATCATCCGCGCCCGGCCGTGGCCTCCCAGGCCGGGGACAGCGTCCGCTTCAGCCTGCCGGGCCCGCTGGTGGCGCGGCTCGAGGCGCTGGGCCATGCCCGCGGCGGCACGCTGTTCATGGTGCTGCTGGCGGCGTTCGAAACCCTGCTGCACCGGGCGACCGGCGCCACCGACTTCGTCATCGGCACCGATGTCGCCGGCCGGCCGCGGCGCGAGCTCGACCGGCTGGTCGGCTTCTTCGTCAACGTCCTGCCGCTGCGCGCCCGGCCCGCCGCAACACTGCCCTTCGCCGAGCTTCTGGACCGGGTGCGTGAGGATGCGCTGCAGGCCTTCGAGCAGCCGCTGCTGCCCTTCGACCAGATCGTCGAGGCCGCCGGCACGCCGCGCGACCGCGCCCGCAACCCGTTGGTGCAGGTGCTGTTCGTGCTGCAGAGCGCGCCGCGCGGCCGCTTCGGCGTCGACGGCCTGACGGCGGAGCTGCGGCCCGCTCAGGCGCATGGTTCCAAGTTCGACATGGCGCTGTTCCTCGACCCGCTCGGCCCCCGCGCCGCGCAGGGGCTGGAAGGCGAGTGGGTCTTCGCCACCGACCTGTTCGCCCGGCCGCGTGTCGGGCGTCTGGTGGCCGCCTGGACCGCTCTCCTGGAGCAGATCGCCGAAACCCCGGACCGCTCGCTGAGCGGCTTCACCCTTCTCTCACTGGAGGAACCCGCGATGTCGTCGTCCGCGTCGCCGTCCGCAACCACCGCCCGCATGGGCGCCAAGCTGGACAAGCTGAAGAAGTTCGCCTCGCCTTCGGCCCGGCCGGCGGCCGCCGCGGCGCCGGCGCGCGAGCTGATGCGGACCTCGTCGCTGACCCCGGGCGCGGTCTTCCCGCTGGTGGTCGAGCCGGCCAGCGCCGATCTCGACGCCGTGGCCTGGGCCGCCGCCCATCGCGACCAGGTCGAGGCCTGGCTGCGGCGCCATGCCGGCCTGCTGTTCCGCGGCTTCGGCCTGACCACGCCGCAGGAGTTCGAGGCCTTCGCCGAGGCGCTGCAGCCCGGCCTCTACGGCTCCTATGGCGACCTGCCGAAGAAGGAAGGCGGCCGCAACACCTACCGCTCCACGCCCTATCCGGAGCGGAAGATGATCCTCTACCACAATGAGAGCTCGCACCTGCCGCGCTGGCCGCGCAAGCAGTGGTTCTTCTGCGAGCAGCCGTCGCCGGTCGGCGGCGCCACCCCGATCGTCGATTGCCGCGAGATGCTCCGGCGCCTGCCGGCGGAGCTGGCGGAGCGCTTCGCCGGCCTGGGCCTGACCTATGTCCGCACCTTCACCGAGAATCTCGACGTCGACTGGCGCGACTTCTTCAAGACCGACAGCCGTGAGGAGGTCGAGGCCCGCTGCCGCGCCGCCGGGGTCGACTTCGCCTGGAGCGGCCAGGACGAGCTGCAGACCCGCACCCGCTGCCCGGCGGTGATCACCCACCCGCTGACGGGCGAGCGCTCCTTCTTCAACCAGGTCCAGCTGCACCACACCCGCTGCCTTGACGCCGATGTACGCGAGGACCTGCTGGCCATGGTCGGCCCGGAGCGGATGCCGCGGCAGGTGTTCTACGGCGACGGCTCGCCGATCGAGGACGAGGTCATGGACCTGATCGGCACGCTGTACGAGGCCTGCGCCGTGCGCTTCGACTGGCGCCGCGGCGATGTGGTGATGCTCGACAACATGCTCGCCGCCCATGCCCGCGACCCGTATGAGGGGCCGCGCCGCATCGTCGTGGCGATGGGCGACATGGTCGACCGCAGCAGCCTGGAGGGCGCGCGATGACCGATCTCGCCCTCTCCGCCGGGACGGAGACCTGGCCGCTCGGCCCCGAGCAGCGCGTCGCCGCGGAGCATCCTGAGGCCGCCGCGATCCTGATCGTCGCCATCTCCGGCGACCTCGACGAGGCGCGGCTGCGCACCGCCCTGCTGCGGGTCGCCGGCCGGCACGAGATCCTGCGCACCGCCTTCGTCGTGGTGCCCGGCTTCCGCGGCCTGCGCGCCCGGCCGCTGGAGGCGCCGGCGGAACCGGCATGGTCGGTGCTCGACCTGCGCGGCCGGGCGGATGCAGCGGAGGCCATGGCGCGGGACCTGGCGGCGGAGGACGGCTTCGATCTCGGCTCCGGCCGGACCTTGCGAGCTGTACTGTATCGCCTGGGTGATGCGGAATGGCAGCTGGTGCTGCTGGCCTCGCCGCTGGTGGCCGATCGCGGCGCGCTCGAGCTGATCCATCGAGCGCTGCGCGACGAGTACGCGGGTGCCGCCGTCCCGGCCAATGAGGATGGCGTCGCCTATGCGCAGTATGTTGAGTGGCGCGCCGAGATGGCGGCCGACGAGGATGCCGCCGAGGGCCGCCGCTACTGGCAGGACCATCTCGGCCCCTCGGTGCCGCCGGTCCTGCACCTGCCCTATCGCCATCGCGAGGCCGACCCTGCCGTCCCGGCCCGTCGCGAGGCCGCGATCGACGCCGCCATTGCCCGGCGGCTGGCGGATTTCGCCGCCGGGCGCGGCATCGGGCTCGATGCCGTGCTGCAGGCGGCGTGGTGGGCGCTGCTGGCCCGCATCTCCGGACGGGCCGAGCTGGTGGCCGGCTGGCAGCATGATTGCCGCCGCGACTACGACGCCTTCGCCGAGACCGTCGGCCCGTTCGACAAGGTGCTGCCGCTGCGGATGGCGGCCGACCCGGCCGAATCCTTCTCTGCCTTCCTGGATCGCCTGGCTCCGGTGCTCGACAGCCATCGCGGGTGGCAGGAGCATTGGGCGGTCGAGCCCCCCGGCCGCAACGACCATCTCGTCGCCGGCTTTTGCATCGCGAGCCATGGGGCCGCTGACGGTGCTTGGCGCCTGGTCTCGGCGGACGGGTTGCAGCCCTTCGAGCTGGCGCTGCAAGCCCATCTGGCCGAGGACGGCAGCCTCCGCGCCGTCGCCCTCCATTGGGACGGCGGCCGCTATGACGACGCGGCGATAGCAACGCTGCTGGAGCAGGTCGTGACCCTGCTCACCGAGCTGCCGGACCAGCTTGAGACGCCGCTCGGCACCCTGTCGCCGGTGGGCGCGGCGGAGCGGGCGCGGCTCCTGGCCTTCGACGCCACGGCGCAGGCCCCGGCGCCCGGCCCGTCGCTGCCGGCGATGATCGCCCGCTGGGGCCGCGAGACCCCGACGGCGCCGGCCCTGGCCGGGAACGGCGTCAACCTCGACTACGCCGGTTTAAACGCACGTATCAACGGGTTGGCGTCCTGGCTCGTCGCCCATGGCGTCGGCCGTGAGTCCGTGGTCGCACTCGACATGGCGCGCTCTCCGGACATGGTCGTCGCCCTGCTTGCCGTTTGGCGCGCCGGCGGCGCCTATCTGCCGCTCGACCCGCAATGGCCGCAGGCGCGGCGGCAGCTGCTGCTCGACCAAGCCCGGCCGGTGCTGGTGCTGACCGACGCGGTCGACCCGGTCGTCTCCGGCACGATTCCTGTCCACCCGCTGGCTGCGGCGATGGCGGAGCCCGCCTCGGCGGCGCTGCCCGACCTCGGCGAGGACGACAGCGCCGCCTATGTCCTGTTCACCTCCGGCTCGACCGGCACGCCAAAGGGCGTGGTGATCGAGCACGGCCAGCTCCGCACCTATGTCGAGGCGGCCAGCGCGGCGCTCGGCCTCGCCGGCTGCCGGCGCTTCGCCCTGACCTCGACCGTCGCCGCCGATCTCGGCAACACCGCGCTGTTCGGCGCGCTGCGCCTCGGCGCCTGCCTGGCGGTGGCGGACGAGGCGGAGATGGCCGACGGCGCCGCCTTCGCCGGCTTCCTGCGGCGGCACGAGATCGACTGCGCCAAGCTGGTGCCGTCGCATCTGGCGGCGCTGCTCGACGCGCCGGAGCCGGCCCTGCCGGCCACGCTGATCCTCGGTGGCGAGGCCACGCCGAGAGCGCTGGTCGAGCGGATCCTCGCCGCGGCGCCGCAATGCCGGGTGTTCAACCACTACGGCCCGACCGAGACCACGGTCGGCGTGTTGGTGCATGCCCACGACTGTTTGGCCCCGGCCTGGGCGGGCGAGGCGCTGCCGCTGAGCCGCCCCCTGGCCGGCAGCGAGGTGCTCGTGCTCGACGCCGAGGGTCGGCTGGCGCCGACCGGCGCGGTGGGCGAGCTTCATATCGGCGGGGCGCAGCTCTGCCGCGGCTATCTGCATGGCGACCCGGCCGGCGCCTTCGTCGACCACCCATTCCGCGAGGGCCGGCGGCTCTACCGCAGCGGCGACTTGGCCCGGCACTTGCCGGACGGTCGCCTGCAGGTCGTCGGCCGGGCCGACCACCAGGTCAAGATCCGCGGCTTCCGGGTCGAGCCGGGCGAGGTCGAGGCCGCGCTGCAGGCGCTCGACGGCGTCCAACAGGCGGCGGTCGTGGTGCATCGGCCGGAGGGCGGAGAGGCACGGCTGGTCGGCTTCGTCACCCTGGCCTCGGGCGACTCCGCGGCGCTGCGCCATGCCCTAGCGGTGCGCCTGCCGGGACCGATGGTGCCGGCGCAGATCGTGGCGCTCGACCGGATGCCGCGCCTGGCCAATGGCAAGATCGACCGCCGCGGCCTGCCCGATCCGGCGGCGCTGGCCGAAGCCGGCGCCAAGGTGGCGCCGCGCGACGCGGTCGAGACCCTGCTGCGCCAGGTGGCGGCGGAACTGCTGGAGCGGCCGGCCGAGGCGATCGGCGTCACCGACGACTTCTTCGACATCGGCGGCAACTCGCTGCAGGTGATCAAGCTGGTCGCCCGTATCCGCAAGCTGTTCCAGCTCGAGGTGCCGCCCGGCATCGTCTTCGACCATCCCAGCATCGCCGCCCTGGCCCAGGCGCTGCGCGGCCATGCGGCGCCCGGACGGATCGACCAGATCGCCGCGCTGCGCCTCAGCCTCGACGGCATGAGCGAGGCCGAGCGGGCGGCGCTGCTGGAGAAGGCTCGTCAGGCCAAGGCTCTCTGAAGATCATGAACGATATCGACGCCGACGCGCTGCTCGCGCTGCTGCTGGACGACGCCGCCGCGGATACGGATGCGATCCGTCCGCGCGACGGCGGGGCCTCGGCTCCGCTGTCCTTCCAGCAGCAGCGCCTGTGGTTCCTGCAGCACTACGATCCGGAGGGGGCGGCCTACAACTCGGTCCGCGCCCTGCGGCTGCGGGGGCGGCTGGACGTGCCGGCGCTGGAGGCCGCGTTCCGCCGCCTGGTCGAGCGCCACGCCGTGCTGCGCACCCGTTTCGAGGGCGGCGACGGGGAGCCGCGGCAGGTGGTGCTGCCGGAGGTCGATGTCGCGATCGAGCATGCCGTGCTGCCGGCGGCCGGCGCGCCGGGCACGGAGCAGGCGCTGTCCGCCTGGCTGCAGGTGCGGATCCGTCGGCCCTTCGACCTTGCCCGGCCGCCGCTGCTGCGCGTCGCCCTGGCCCGGCGCGGCGAGACGCCGGACGGCGATGGCGAATGGGTGCTGCTGCTGGTGATGCACCACATCGTCGTCGACGCCTGGTCGACCGCAATTCTGGTGCGCGACCTCGCCCAGGCCTATGGCGAGGCGCTGCGCGATCCGTCCCGCAGGGGACGGCCGCTGCCCGCCCAGGCGCTCGACTATGCCGACTATGCTGCCTGGCAACGCCAGCGCTTCGCCGGCGAGCGCCGCGGCCAGGCCCTGGCGCGGTGGCAGGAGTATCTCGGCGACGACGTGCCGGTGCTGGCGCTGCCGACCGACCGGCCGCGTGACGGCGGGGGCAACCGCCCCGGCGGCCGCATCGATTTCGCGCTGCCGCCGGACCTGGTCCGGTCGGTCCAGGCCCTGTGCCGGGAGGAGGGCTGCACGCCCTTTGTCGTCCTGCTGGCGGCATGGCAGTTGCTGCTCGGCCGCCTCTCCGGCCAGTCGGATTTCGCCGTCGGAGTCCCCAACGCCGCGCGCGGCCGGGCCGAGGTCCAGGGCCTGCTCGGCTTCTTCGTCAACACCCAGGTCTATCGTGTCCGGCTCGATCCGCGCCTGAGCGTCCGGGCGCTGTGCCGCCGGCTGCGCGGCGAGGCGATGGCCGCGCTCGACCAGGCCGACGTGCCGTTCGAACTGCTGCTGGACGGGCTCGGCATCGTCCGCGATGCGTCGCACACGCCGCTGTTCCAGTCGTTGTTCAATTTCCGCACCACGCGCGATGCGGCGCCTCTGGCGCTGGATGGGGTGACGGCCGAGGTGATCGATATCGACACCCGCACCGCCCAGTTCGACCTGTCGCTGGACGTGGCCGCGGACGGGCCCGGCATCGACTGCCGGGTCGAGTTCGATTCCGGCCTGTTCGACCGGTCGACGGTGGAGCGCTGGCGCGACAATTTCCTCAGGCTGCTGCAGCAGGCCGCGGCGCATCCCGACCGGCCGCCGGCGCGGCTGGACCTTCAGACCGATGCGGACCGGCA
>NZ_VCCH02000096.1 GCF_005938675.2 Mycobacterium sp. KBS0706 | reverse complement strand
GGGGCTTTCCGGATAATGAGCATAGACCGGCAGGCGTTTTCCATCTCGTAACTGGACTCGAATGAAAACACCCCCCTTGCAAAGGCGGCAACGTGCGAGCGGCCTGTTACGATCGAGGCGGCGGCGGAGATTGATCTCCGCACGAAGATGCCCCCAGGTCTCGTTCGGCATCTCGAGAAGCTGCCGAATCGAGATGGCCCCCCGCGGCAATTCAAAGTCCGCTATCTCGATAGTGCGTTGAATTGGCTTCACCATATCGAATTATCCTGATTAACTGACACGGCACAACGCGCTTATGGCACACACATCATCTCGATCGCACATCAGCATATAACAATAGGTCCATATACCCAGAAAATCAAACAACCCGAGCAAAAAAGGTCAGATGATAACCTTGCCTTAGAATTTTTTTCTCAATAATTATGGAGACCATATATGGAAAAGGAAAAGAGCCTAACTGCAGAGGAAAAGAGAATTGTTAAAGCGCTTTTGAATAATGGCAAAACAAACCAAGATGTACATGCAATTATAAATTATGAACGCGGGACAACGGTAAATTTCGGCCGGATATCTGGAGTAAAAAAAGATCAGAATATTATTCCAGCTACCGCAGAGGAAGTCGAATTTTTCTTGAAGAAAAAGCGCAGTTTTGATCCTGTGACAGGATTGAATTTATATGAAAATGAGAGACTTATTCGAGCTCGCGAAGCAATGATTTTGGCCGTTACCATTTTCAATAGCGCCACTTTCAAATTTAAAACTGAAGTATTTTCTGTTCTTTCGAACATTGCATGGACATATTTGATGCACGAACATTATGAGCGAAAGGGTATATCTATCCTAAATTCAGACAATTCTACTTTTGCTCTTAGCCATATGCTTTCACGTCCGGATTGTCCTCTTACAAAGGGTATCAAGAACAATTTACAATCCATGAAGGCTATTAGAGACGAGGTGGAACATAAGTTGCTTGGCAGAAGCGATACGAAATGGCTCTCTCTCTTTCAGGCTTGCTGTTTAAATTTTGACAGAACCATCGTTACTTGGTTCGGCCCAAAGGTCTCTTTACAAAATGAACTATCAATAGCCCTGCAGTTTGGAAAATTGGATTTGGAACACGCCGCGAATATTGATCCCTATGATATTCCAGCTCATATTGAAGCACTCGATGCTCTTCTTAAAAAGGATTTATCAAAGGAAGAAATAGATGATGTCGAGTATCAATTTAAAGTCGTATATACATTCACCAGTGCGTCAAAAGGAAAATCCCACATCCAATTCTTGTCTCCTGATTCAGAAGAAGGAAAGATGGTGCACAACGTATTGCAGAAATACAAAATTGCTGACGAAATGTATCCGTATAAGCCCAAGGACATTGTACGCATTGTCTCCGAAGCAACTGGGACACAATTTAATATGAACCATCACACACAAGCTTGGCAGAAGCATAAAGTACGCCCAGCACAAGGATCAAAATCTCCAGAAAAGACAAATCGAGATTTCTGTATATATCATTCCGCCCATCGGGATTATACATACAATGAGAATTGGATAGCAAGACTCATTGAAGAAGCTGGAGAGAAGGCCGCCTCTCTCGATGTACCTCAAAATCTTCCAGCTCAGGCGGCGATTGACGAAGACGGCTTAGCCTTCTTGTAGCCGAGATGCGCGAAGACCTGCGAACAGTCGGCTAATTTTAGACAGAGAGCCCCACCCATCCGGGTAGCTCCCACCCCACCCGTAAGATCGCGCCCGCCCACCCGGGCGGGCGTTCCGGTCGCTCCGCCCCTCCCCGATCCTGACCGTCCTGGGGAGCGCCAGACTCCCCGCCCCGCAGCCGGCCCCGGCCGGACTGCGGAAATCGGGTGGAGATGCGCATGACCGGTGCCGCCATCGCCGAGGACGGCTTCATCTACGCGCTGCGCCGCGTCACCGAAGCCGCAGCCCGCGCCGCCTTCGACTGGATCGGGCGCGGCCGCAAGGACGAGGGCGACGCCGCCGCGGTCGACGCCATGCGCACCGTCCTGAACCATCTCGACATTGACGGCCGCATCGTCATCGGCGAGGGCGAGAAGGACGAGGCGCCGCAGCTGTTCAAGGGCGAGCGCCTGGGCCATGGCGGCGGCATGGCGGTCGACATCGCGGTCGACCCCGTCGACGGCACCAGCCACCTGGCCAACGGCCAGACCAACGCCCTGGCCGCCGTCGCCATGACGCCGCAAGGCGCCATGTTCGACCCCGGCCCCGCCTTCTACATGGAGAAATTCGCCGGGCCGCCGGCGGTGAAGGGCCGGATCGACCCGCTGGCCCCGACCCGCGACAAGCTCAAGGTGCTGGCCGAGGCGCTGGGCAAGCCCGTCTCCGAATTGTCGATCTATGTGCTGGAGAAGCCGCGCCACCGCCGGCTGGTGGAGGAGATCCACGCCGCCGGCGCCCGCGTCGCCCTGTATCCCGCCGGCGACGTGGCCGGCGCCATCGTCGCCGCCATGCCGGGCGGCGGGGTGGACGCGCTGATGGGCACCGGCGGCACGCCCGAAGGGGTGCTGGCGGCCTGCGCCATCCGGGCGCTGGGCGGAGAGTTCCTGGGCCGCATCGACCCGCAGCTGGAGCATGAGCGCGCCGCCGTGGACCGGGCCGGCATCGACACCAGCCGCTGGTGGGGGGTGGAGGAGTTGGTGCGCAGCGACAAGGTGTGGTTCGCCGCCACCGGCATCACCACCGGCCTCTTGTTCGAGGGCGTGTCGCGGCGCGGGGCCAGCACCCGCACCCAGTCGCTGATGCTGACGGCGCCGGACCGGCGCTGGCAGGTGCTGACGACCTATGTCGAGGTGCCCGCGCCGGCGGAGGCGGGGCGGTGAGACCGCACCCGACCGGCGGGGCCGGAGCCACCCCCTCACCCTCCCGCCGCCAACGCGGCGGGCCCCTCCCTCTCCCCGAGGAGAGGGGAACAGGAGCTGCGGCCCCCTTACCTCTCCCCCGGGGAGAGGTCGAAATCGCGGTGGCGATTTCGGGTGAGGGGGTGGCACCGGCCCCTCCGTCGGCTCCAACGCCGGCTCTGGCCGAGACAGCCCCCTCCCCCTATCCCCCTCCCGCGAGGGGAGGGGGGACTCAGGACGGCCAGGCGGCGCAGGCCTCTCCTCCCATCCCCACCCCTCCGCCCATTGCCGCAGCGACACCCAGGGCGGAGGCAGCCCCCTCCCCTTCTCCTCCCCCTGGGGGAGGGGGCGAGCCGCGGATCGCGGGCCGGAGCTGGCCCAATCCTTCCGAGCCGCGCCCGAGGCTCGCCGATCACGACCCGAGACGGGAGACCAGAATGTCCAAGCCCTCCTTCGACCGGCCGATCATCCTCGGGATCGTCGGTGACTCCGCGGCCGGCAAGACCACGCTGTCGCGCGGCATCGCCGAGATCCTGGGGCCGCAGCGCTGCACCCTGATCTGCACCGACGACTATCACCGCTACGACCGGCGCGAGCGGGCGGCGAACGGGGTCTCGGCCCTCGACCCGGCCGGCAACTATGTCGACATCCTGGAGCAGCATCTGCACCTGCTGCGCCAGGGCCAGCCGATCCTGAAGCCGATCTACAACCACGACCAGGGCACGCTGGACCGCCCGGAATACATCGAGCCGAAGGAGTTCGTGGTCGCGGAAGGGCTGCTCGGTTACGCCACCCGGGCGATGCGCGACTGCTACGACGTCAAGATCTACCTCGACCCGGAGGAGGAGCTGCGGGTGCGCTGGAAGGTGCATCGCGATACCTCGAAGCGCGGCTACACCGCCGAGCAGGTGCTGGAATCGCTGAAGAAGCGGGAATATGACAGCCCGACCTTCATCCGGCCGCAGCGGCTGTTCGCCGACATCGTCATCCGCTTCCAGCGGCCGCCCGGCGCCAATTCCTCGGCCGGGGCGCCGGAGACCGACCACCGGCTCGACGTCGCCCATATCCTGCGCCCGACCCTGCCGCACCCGAATTTCTCGCGGCTGATCGAGGCGGTGGGCGACGGCAGCGTCGGCTTCGAGCTGACCCGCGACGAGGGCAAGCCGGTCGACGTGCTGGAGATCCGCGGCTCGATCTCCGACCGCCGGGCCGAGCGAGTGGAGGAGTATCTCTGGGAGCATATCCCCGAGGCCAGCCACCTGCGCGACGACCTCGGCCGCTATGACGGCGCCGCCGGAAGGGCGGTCAGCCACCCCCTCGCCCTCACCCAGCTCCTGGTCGCCTTCCACATGGTCAAGGCCGCCCAGGGCGTGCACGCGGTGTGAGGGGCCGGCTCCCCCCTCCCCCTCCCGCCGCCAACGCGGCGGGCCCCTCCCTCTCCCCGAGGAGAGGGAAACAGGCACCGGCCCCGACGACCGAGCTTCACCGACCGTCCCTGAGGAGGCCCAGATGGCCCGTATCACTCTCAGACAGCTGCTGGACCACGCCGCCGAGCATGGCTACGGCGTGCCCGCCTTCAACATCAACAACATGGAGCAGATCCTGGCGATCATGGCCGCGGCCAAAGCGGTGGACGCGCCGGTGATCCTGCAGGCCAGCCGCGGCGCCCGGTCCTATGCCGGCGACCTGATGCTGGCGAAGATGGTGGAGGCGGCGGAGGCGATGCATCCCGGCATCCCGATCTGCCTGCACCAGGACCATGGCAATGACGACGGCACCTGCCTGTCGGCCATCCAGCACGGCTTCACCAGCGTGATGATGGACGGGTCGCTGGAGGCCGACGCCAAGACCCCGGCCAGCTATGAGTACAATGTCGGCATCACCAGCCGCATCACGGCCGCGGCCCATGCCGTCGGCGTGTCGGTGGAGGGCGAGCTCGGCGTGCTCGGCAGCCTGGAGACCGGGCAGGGCGAGGCGGAGGACGGGCACGGCGCCGAGGGCGCGCTGGGCCATGACCAGCTGCTGACCGACCCGGACCAGGCGGTGCAGTTCGTGCGCGAGACCCGGGTCGACGCGCTGGCCATCGCCATGGGCACCTCGCACGGCGCCTACAAGTTCTCGCGCCGGCCGGATGGCGAGATCCTGGCGATGCATGTGGTCCAGGCGATCCATCAGCGGCTGCCGGAGATCCACCTGGTGATGCACGGCTCCTCCTCCGTCCCCGAGGCGCTGCAGGAGCAGTTCAACCGCTTCGGCGGCGAGATGCCGAAGACCTGGGGCGTGCCGGTCGAGGAGATCCAGCGCGGCATCCGCCACGGGGTGCGCAAGGTCAACATCGACACCGATTGCCGCCTGGCCATGGCCGCCGAGATCCGCCGCATCGCCGTGGAGAAGCCGGGCGAGTTCGACCCGCGCAAGTTCCTGCAGCCGTCGATGGCCGCGCTGCAGGCGCTGTGCCGTGAGCGATACGAGCAGTTCGGCACCGCCGGCCAGGCCTCGAAGATCACCCCCCTGCCCCTGCCCGAGATGGCGAAACGCTACCGGTCCGGCGCGCTGGACCCGCGCATCGCGATCGGCGCCGCAGCCTGAGAGGAGAGCTCCATGAGCACGAATGTCACGACCCTCGACACCAAGGCCGCAACCGTCACCGGCAAGGACCGCTACAAGGCCGGGGTGATGGAATACCGCAAGATGGGCTATTGGGAGCCCGACTACCAGCCGAAGGACACCGACGTCCTGGCGCTGTTCCGGATCACGCCGCAGGACGGGGTCGACCCGGTCGAGGCGGCGGCGGCGGTGGCGGGCGAGAGCTCCACGGCCACCTGGACCGTGGTGTGGACCGACCGGCTGACCGCCTGCGAGAAGTACCGGGCCAAGGCCTATCGCGTCGACCCGGTGCCGAACCAGCCGGGCCAGTACTTCGCCTATATCGCCTATGACCTCGATCTGTTCGAGCCGGGGTCGATCGCCAACCTGACCGCGTCGATCATCGGCAACGTCTTCGGCTTCAAGCCGCTGAAGGCGCTGCGGCTGGAGGACATGCGGCTGCCGGTCGCCTATGTGAAGACCTTCGACGGGCCGCCGACCGGGATCGTGGTCGAGCGCGAGCGGCTGGACAAGTTCGGTCGGCCGCTGCTGGGCGCCACGGTGAAGCCGAAGCTCGGCCTGTCGGGCCGCAACTACGGACGGGTGGTGTATGAGGCGCTGAAGGGCGGGCTCGACTTCACCAAGGACGACGAGAACATCAACTCGCAGCCCTTCATGCATTGGCGCGACCGGTTCCTGTACTGCATGGAGGCGGTGAACCGGGCCCAGGCGCTGACCGGCGAGGTCAAGGGCACCTATCTGAACGTCACCGCCGGGACCATGGAGGACATGTATGAGCGGGCGGAGTTCGCCAAGTCGCTCGGCAGCGTCATCGTCATGATCGACCTGGTGATCGGCTACACCGCGATCCAGTCGATGTCGAAATGGGCGCGGCGCAACGACATGATCCTGCACCTGCACCGCGCCGGCCACGGCACCTACACCCGGCAGAAGACGCATGGCGTGTCGTTCCGGGTGATCGCCAAATGGATGCGTCTCGCGGGCGTCGACCACATCCATGCCGGCACCGTGGTCGGCAAGCTGGAGGGCGACCCGAACACGACGCGAGGCTTCTACGACATCCTGCGCGAGGACCATCTGCCGGCCAAGCTGGAGAACGGCGTGTTCTTCGAGCAGGACTGGGCGTCCCTGCGCAAGGTGATGCCGGTGGCGTCCGGCGGCATCCATGCCGGGCAGATGCACCAGCTCTTGGACTATCTGGGCGAGGACACGGTGCTGCAGTTCGGCGGCGGCACCATCGGCCACCCGATGGGCATCCAGGCCGGCGCCACCGCCAACCGGGTCGCGCTGGAGGCCATGATCCTGGCCCGCAACGAGGGCCGCGACACCAAGGTCGAGGGGCCGCAAATCCTGGCCGACGCCGCCCGCCACTGCCAGCCGCTGCGCCAGGCCCTGGACGTCTGGAAGGACGTCACCTTCGACTACGCCTCGACCGACACGCCGGACTTCGTCCCGGCCGTCACCGCCGCCAGCTGAGGAGGCCGCCATCATGCGCGTGACCCAGGGATGCTTCTCCTTCCTGCCCGACCTGACCGACCGGCAGATCACCGACCAGGTGCAGTACTGCATCGACAATGGCTGGGCGGTGAACATCGAGTTCACCGACGACCCGCATCCCCGCAACACCTATTGGGAGATGTGGGACCTGCCGATGTTCGACATCCGCGACGCCGCCGCGGTGATGACCGAGCTGAATTCGTGCCGCAAGGCCTATGGCGACCGCTACATCCGCATCTCCGGCTTCGACGCCACGCCGGGCTGGGAGTCGCTCAGGATCTCGTTCCTGGTCAACCGGCCGCCGGAGGAGGCGAGATTCGCGCTCGAGCGGCAGGAGATCGGGGGACGGAGCATCCGGTACACGACGAAGCTGCTGCCGTCTTCCGCCAACTGAACCAGCCTGCTCGAATTGCCTCTCCCGCCTGGCGGGAGAGGTCGGGCGCCCGGAGGGCGACCGGGTGAGGGCGGGCCCTGACCTCGACAAACTCCCCTCACCCGGAGCCGCTTCACGTCTCCGACCTCTCCCGCAAGCGGGAGAGGCAAAAGGATGCCGTCCCTTCTTCGACCAAGAGGCCCGCCATGACCGAAGGCGCCGTCGCCCTGCCGCCGGCCGACACCCGCATCGACCTCGCCCGGGAGTTCGAGGAGACCCGGATCGACGAGGTGTTCGAGGCGCTGGACCGCGAGCTGGTCGGGCTCGTCCCGGTGAAGACCCGGATCCGCGAGATCGCCGCCCTTCTGCTGGTCGAGCGCATCCGCCGCCGGCTCGGCCTCGGCGCCGAGGCGCCGACCCTGCATATGAGCTTCACCGGCAACCCCGGCACCGGCAAGACCACCGTCGCCCTCAGGATGGCCGACATCCTGCACCGGCTCGGCTATGTCCGGCGCGGGCACCTGGTGTCGGTCACCCGCGACGACCTGGTCGGCCAGTACATCGGCCACACCGCGCCGAAGACCAAGGAGATCCTCAAGCGGGCGATGGGCGGGGTGCTGTTCATCGACGAGGCCTACTACCTGTACCGGCCGGAGAACGAGCGCGACTACGGCCAGGAGGCGATCGAGATCCTGCTGCAGGTGATGGAGAACCAGCGCGAGGACCTGGTGGTGATCGTCGCCGGCTATGGCGACCGGATGGAGAAGTTCTTCACCAGCAACCCCGGCTTCCGCTCACGCATCGCCCATCACGTCGAGTTCCCGGACTTCTCCGAGGAGGAGCTGATCACCATCGGCGAGGGCATGCTGGCGCGCCAGAACTATCGCTTCAGCCCGGAGGCGCTGGCCGCGTTCCGCGACTATGTCGCCCGCCGCATCCGGCTGCCGCATTTCGCCAACGGACGGTCGATCCGCAACGCGCTGGACCGCGCCCGGCTGCGCCAGGCCAACCGGCTGGTGCGCGACATGCCGCCCGACCTGTCGGTCGAGGATTTCGTCACCCTGGCCGAGGCCGACATCCGCGCCAGCCGCGTGTTCTCGGCCGAGCCGCCGGACCAGGAGGCCAAGCTGTGAGCATCGTCGTCGCCCCGTCGATCCTCTCCGCCGATTTCGCCCGGCTGGGCGAGGAGGTGCGCGCGGTGGTCGCCGCCGGCGCCGACTGGATCCATATCGACGTGATGGACGGGCATTTCGTGCCCAACCTGACGATCGGGCCGGATGTGGTGAAGGCGCTGCGGCCGCACAGCGACCGGGTGTTCGACGTGCATCTGATGATCGCCCCGGCCGACCCGTATCTCGACGCCTTCGCCAAGGCCGGCGCCGATGTCATCACCGTGCATGCCGAGGCCGGGCCGCATCTCGACCGGTCGCTGCAGCATATCCGCTCGCTCGGCAAGCAGGCCGGCGTGGCGCTGTGCCCGGCGACGCCGGCGGACGCCGTCGCCCATGTGCTGGACCGGCTGGACCTGATCCTGGTGATGACGGTCAACCCCGGCTTCGGCGGCCAGGCCTTCATCCCGGCGATGGCGGAGAAGATCCGCCGGATCCGCGCCATGATCGGCGACCGGCCGATCCGGCTCGAGGTCGATGGCGGGGTGACGCCGGAGACGGCGGCGGTGGTGGCCGCGGCCGGGGCGGACACGCTGGTTGCCGGCTCCGCCGTGTTCCGCGGCGGCCCAGCCGCCTATGAGGCCAACATCGCCGCCATCCGGGAGGGCGCCCGATGAGCGCCCTCGCCCCCTGCCCGCTCATGGCCGCGACAATGCGGTTGCATCCTTGCGCGAAATATCCCCTACTGCCGCCGGCAGTATCCGCGCCAATACTCGCCCAAACATACCATGGTATTCAGAATTATTTTACCTGTTTTATTGGCGCATTTTGGCGAAAGGATATTCGGCATGGCCACCTATACCGACACCCAGATCATGATGACCCTGGCGGCCCTGACCGCGGACGGGGCTACGGCCCGGCCGTCGGGAGAGACGCCGGCCCAACAGTCGGCCCGGATCGGCCAGGGCATCACCGCCCAGCTGGCCTTGACCGGCCTGGCCACCCAGGGCGGTTGGAGCCTGAGCTGGGCCGGGCTGACCCAGAGCGGAGCCAACCTGGCCTATATCGCGCAGGGGCCGAACGACAGCGACGGCAACTCGGTCTACGCGCTGGTGTTGCGCGGGACGGTGATGGGCGACCCGATCGACATGGCGGAGGACATGCAGGTCGGGCTGGTGCTGCCTTTCGCCGCCGGCGGCACGCCCTCCATCGGATCGATGCCCAACATCTCCCAGGGCGCGATGCAAGCCTTCACCGATATCGTCATGGGCACCGACCTGCTGACGCAGCTGGCGACCCTGGCGCCCTATACGCTGTATGTCGTCGGCCACAGCCTGGGCGGCGCGATGGCGACCACGGTGGCCCTGTTCCTGCAGCAGCAGGCCTCGGCCGGCACGCTGTCGATCAGCAGCATCCTGCCCTACACCTTCGCCGCCCCGACGGCGGGCGACGCCGCCTTCGCCGCCTGGTTCGGCAAGCAGTTCCCGAGCGCCGTCTGCACCTACAACAAATACGACCTGGTGCCGACTGCCTGGGCGACCCTGGCCTCCCTCCCGGGGGACTTCATCAGCAACCCCTTCTACCCCGGTCCGAAGGCCAATCCGGCGGGCCCCGGCCCCACCGCCGAGCCGCTGAACGAGGTCGGCATCCTGATCACCACAGTGGCAGGCGAGACCAACGGCAACACCTATGTCCAGCCGACCCAGCAGGCGGCGCTGAACGGCGGGTCGTCGCCGCTGTTCCTGGAGAGCTATCCCGCGGCCGCCACCTCGTCGGTGCAGCAGTTCGAGCTGCAGGTCGCCTTCCAGCATTCCGGCAACACCTATCTGACGCTGCTGGAAGCCCCGACCATCCCGTCCTCCGCCCCGGTGGTCGCCTCGGTCAGCCCGACCAGCGGCAGCTCGGCCGGCGGCACCTCGGTGACGATCACGCCGCCCTCGGGCTCGACATTCACCTCCGACTGCGTGGTCGATTTCGGCATCGTCCCGGCGGCGTCGCAGACCGTGGCCAGCGACGGCTCCAGCATCACCGCGGTGTCGCCTGCCGGCTACGGCACGGTCGACATCCGGGTGACCAACATGTTCGGCACCTCCCCGGCCGTGCCGGTCTATCCGAATCTGAGCGGCAACGACTACAGCGATCAGTTCACCTTCACGGCGTCCTAGGTCCTTCGCGCGGCCGGGTCCGGTGCGCCGGACCCGGCCCGGAGGCCAGGCGATGAGCTCGGCCCTGCCCCGCGCGGTGGTGTTCGACCTCGACGGCACCCTGGTCGACAGCGTCGCCGATGTCGCCGACGCCCTGGCCACGGTGCTGCGCGAGGCGGGGATCCACCCGCTGTCCGAGGACGAGGTCCGCAGCCTGATGGGCCATGGCGCGCCCGGGCTGCTGCGCGGGGCGCTGCGGCTGCGCCATTGCGACCCGACCGAGGCGGCATGGATGACCCGGCGCTTCCTCGACCGCTATGCCGCGGCGCCGGCGGTGCGCAGCTCGGCCTATCCGGGCGCGGTCGCGGCGGTGGCGGCGCTGGCGGCGGCCGGGATCCCGGTCGGGATCTGCACCAACAAGGCGGCCTGGACCGCGCGGGCGGTGCTGTGGGCGCTGGGCTTCGCGCCGCATGTCGGGGCGCTGGTCGGCGGCGACAGCGGCCACGGCATGAAGCCGGACCCGGAGCCGCTCCTGGCCTGTATCGCCGCGCTCGACGCCGCGCCGGAGGACACGGTCTATGTCGGCGACCATCACGTCGACGTCGCCACCGCCCGGGCCGCGGGGGTGCGGGTGCTGGCGGTGCCGTTCGGCTATGGCGACGTCGCCACGCTGGAGCCGGACGGCATCCTCGCCGACTATGCCGCGCTGCCGGAGATGCTCGGCCTGGTCGAGGCCGGGTAGCGATGCGGCTCGAGGCCATCCTGTTCGATGTCGACGGCACGCTGGCCGAGACCGAGGAGATGCACCGCCAATCCTTCAACGCCGCCTTCCGCGCCGCCGGCCTGGACTGGCACTGGAGCCGCGACCTGTATCGCGAGCTTCTGGCCGTCACCGGCGGCAAGGAGCGGATCGGCCGGTTCCTGGCCGGTCTGGCCGACCCGCCCGGCTGCGACGTGCCGGCGCTGCACCGGGCCAAGACCGAGCGCTACACCGCGCTGGTGGCGGCCGGCGCCGTGGCGCTCCGGCCGGGCGTCGCCCGGCTGCTGGCCGAGGCGCGGGCGCAGGGCGTGCGCCTGGCGATCGCCACCACCACGACGCCGGCCAATGTCGCGGCGCTGCTGGCGGCGGCGCTGGGGCCGGAGGGGCCGACGCTGTTCGAGGTGATGGTCGCGGGCGACGCGGTGCCACGCAAGAAGCCGGCGCCGGATGTGTACCAGGCGGCGCTGGAGGCGATGGGGCTGGACCCGGCCGGCTGCATCGCCATCGAGGATTCACGCAACGGCGTGCTGTCCGCCCGCCGCGCCGGCCTGAAGGTGCTGGCGACGCCGGGCCTGTACACCGGCGACGACGATCTGCGCCACGCCATGGCGGTGCTGTCCGATTTGGGCGAGCCGGACGCGCCCTACCGCCATCTCGGCGGCGCCGGCGCCGGCGAAGGCTGGGTGACGGTCGAGGCGTTGGGGCGGTGGGTCGAGGGCTTTGCCGAGCAGCGGGAGTGCAGGCGGCGAGAGCCCCCTCACCCTCCCGTCGCCTTCGGCGCCGGGCCCCTCCCTCTCCCCGAGGAGAGGGGTTTCGGAGCTGCGCTTCCTTCACCTCTCCTTGGGGAGAGGTCGAAATCGCGCCGCGATTTCGGGTGAGGGGGTGGAGCAGGCCGCGGGCGTCCGGCGCGCCCTGTCAACCGCCGCCTACTTCCCGATCTCCTCCTGGATCGTCCGCGACAACGCGAACAGGCGGCGTTCCAGGATGAAGGGCTGGTCGCAGATCGCCGGCAGCAGGCGCTCGCGCTCGTCGAACACCCGCTGGTCCCAGGACAGCTGGGTCTCCAGCTGCTGCCGCTTCTGCGCCACCGCCATGTCGGTCGAGGTCGGGTCGACGCCGTCCAGCGTCTGCGTCGTGTCCTCCATCCGCTGGGCCAGCGCCGCCTGGCGGGCGTTGTAGCGGCGGATGCCGCGGATGATGGTGGCGCGCTCGCCGTTGACGGTCTCGAACAGCCCGGCGAACAGCGCGGACAGCGCAACCTTGCGGTCGCCCTCGTAGCCGGCGGCGAAGCGGCGGATCTCGGCCGTCGCCTCGTCGACCGGGACGCGGCGCGGCGCCACCCGCTCGACCAGCGCCGCCACCACCGCGTCGTCGCGCCAGGACGGGCCGGTGGCCGTCGGGTCGTCGCCCGGCCACATCGCGCCGATCGACAGCTCCGGCTGCAGCACCTGGACGCAGGGCCAGTCGTCCTTGGGCGGATTGTCGGGCTTGGGGGCGTCCTGCCCCCAGGCCATGGCGGGCGCCAGGACCAGGAGCGCGGGAAGAAGCCAACGGACCATGACGGCCTCCTTTCAGCCGGCGCCGGGGCCGCGGACGCGGGCGACGAGGCCGCGCGCCGGGTCGTAGGCCAGGATCGCCCCGCCGAGGAACACCGCGGCGAAGGCGAGGACGAGCAGCAGGGACTGGGTGTCGACCTGGCCGTAGAGGGCGAAGCGCACCAGCTCCACGGCATAGGTGAAGGGATTCAGGCCGCAGACGTCGCGCAGGAGCGGGCTCGCCTCCTCCACCTTCCACAGCGGGTAGAGGGCCGAGGAGGCGAAGAACATCGGGAAGATCACGAAGTTCATCACCCCGGCGAAGTTCTCGAGCTGGCGGATCGCCGAGGACAAGAGCAGGCCGAGCGCGCCCAGCATCAGCCCGGACAGGATCAGGGCCGGCAGCACGGCGAGGTAGCCCATCGGCGGCGGCTCGATGCCCCAGAACCGGGCGATCAGCAGGAAGACATAGACCTGCGGCAGCGACAGCAAGGTGCCGGCCAGGAGCCGCGCGGTCAGCAGATACCAGCGCGGCATCGGGCTGGTCAGCAGCACGCGCATGCTGCCCATCTCGCGGTCATAGACCATGGACAGCGAGCTCTGCATCCCGTTGAACAGCTGGATCATCGCGATCAGCCCGGGGACGATGTACTCGTCGTAGAGGATATAGGTCTCGTAGGGCGGGATGATCGACACGCCGAGCACCGAGCGGAAGCCGGCGGCGAAGATGAACAGCCAGACCAGCGGCCGCACCAGGGCCGAGAGGAAGCGGGTGCGCTGGTGCACGAAGCGCAGCGCCTCGCGCCACAGGATGCCCAGCAGGCAGCGCCAGGCGCCGGCCGGGGTGACGGTGCCGAAGGGCTGCCGCCCGGCGTGTTCGGTGACCGTGCTCATGCCGCCTCCGTCAGCCGGCGGAAGGCGTCCTGCAGCCCGCCGGCGCCGAGATCGGAGATGATCGACGCGGCCGGGCCCTGCCGCAGGATGCGGCCGCGATGCAGGATGATGGTGGGGTCGGCCGCCTCGACCTCGTCGATCAGATGGGTGGCCCAGACCACGGTCAGGCCACGGTCGCGCACCAGGCCGCGGACATCGGCCAGGATCGCGGCGCGGCTTCGGATATCGAGCCCGACCGTCGCCTCGTCGCACAGCAGCAGGCGCGGCTCGTGCAGCAAAGCGCGGGCGATCTCGATCCGCCGCATCTCGCCGCCGGAGAAGCTGCGGATCTTGCGGTCCGCCTCCTTGGCCAGGCCGACCCGCTCCAGCTCCGCGGCGATGCGGGACCGGGCGACCGATCCCGGCATGCCGTGCAGCGCCGCGTGATAGCGCAGGTTCTGCCGGGCCGACAGGTCGGGGTCGAGCGCGCGCTGCTGGAACACCACGCCCATCAGCGCCAGCGCCCGTCCGGGCTCGCGCGCCAGGTCGCGGCCGAACACCCGGATCTGGCCGGACTGGGCGCCGTAGAGCCGGGTGACCAGCGAGAACAGCGTGGTCTTGCCGGCGCCGTTCTGGCCGAGCAGCACGGTGAAGGTCCCGGGCCGCACCGCGATCTCGATCTCCGCCAGGATCTCGCGTCCGGAGATCTTGTGGGACAGGCCGGAGACGGTGAGGGCGTCAGCGGGGGACATGGGAGAGAGCCCGATGTCGGAAAGAACTGAGTCCCCCCTCCCCTCGCGGGAGGGGGCTAGGGGGAGGGGGTTGTCGATGCGTGAAACGGATCCCGCCTTGCCAAGACGGCGCTGGCGGCACGAGCCCCCTCCCCCTGCCCCCCTCCCGCAAGGAGAGGGGGGACTCTGAACATGCTAAGGCCGCGTCTCGTTCTCCCGATCGCCGGCCATCCCCCTCACCCTCCCATTCGCCAACGCGAATGGGCCCCTCCCTCTCCCCAAGGAGAGGGAATTTTATCGCAGTCTCGCGAAAGAGAAGGATCACCGGCAACTCCCGCTTCAGCGGATCGCCACGCCCCAGGGCAGTTCGCCCACGGGGATCGACTTGATCACCTTGCGCGCCGCCACATCGATCACCGAGATGTCGTTCGAGGCGCCGTTGGTCGACACCAGGTACTTCCCGTCCGGGGTGAAGGCCAGCTGCCAGACGCGCTGGCCGACCAGGAGATAGTCTGTCACCTCAAAGGTCGCGGTGTCGATCACCGCGACCCGGTTGGCCGGGCCGAGGGCGACGAAGGCGGTCTTGCCGTCGGCGGTGATGCGCACGCCGACCGGCTGGATCGTCTCCTTGCGCACACCCTGGACGGCGAAGCCGATCTTCTTCAGCACCTGGCGCGACGCCGTGTCGATGACGCTGACCGTGCCGCCGATCTCGGCCGAGACCCACACCTGCTTGCCATCGGGCGTGAACTGGGCGAAGCGCGGCCGGGTGTCGACCAGCACGTTGTCGGTCAGCTGCAGCGTCGCGGTGTCGATGAAATGCGCCATGTTGGTGGTCTCGGAGGTGTTGACCAGCCATTTGCCGTCCGGGCTGACGCCCATCCCCTCCGGCTCCACCCCCACCGGGATCTCGGTCTCCATCGCCTTCTGCTCGAGGTCGAGGACCGTGACCATGTTGTCGTCCTCATTGGCGACGTAGAGCCGCTTGCCGTCCGGCGCCAGCACGAACAGCTCCGGGTCCGGGCCGCTGGGCAGGGTTCCGAGCGGCTTCAGCGTCTCCGTGTCGATCATCTCGATGTGATCGTCGTCGCTGGTGCAGACGTACAGCACCTTGCCGTCGTTGCTGAGGGTGATGCCGCGCGGCCGCTGGCCGACCTTGATGGTCTGGGTCACCGCCATGGTGTCGAGGTCGACCACGCTGACGGTGTTGCCCTTTTCGTTCGAGACATAGGCGGTGAAGGCCTGCGCGGGCCCGGCGCCGAAGGCCGCCGCCGCTACAGCCAAGAGCACGAGCCTGTCCATGCGCGGCCTCCTATTGGTCGGGGTTGAGACGGCACTGCGACTCCGGCTCATCATAGCCGAGCGTGTCGAGCGGCGTGCGCTGGTGCAGGAAGCCCTCCTGCGGCGACACCGAGACCAGCATCATCGGCGAGGCCAGCAGGATCGGCTGGCGCAGCTGCTGGTCCCAGCGGCGGAAGGTCAGCGGCACGCCTTTGAAGGCGCCGAGCTGGAACGCATCGGACACCAGATAATCGTGGATCGCGGCGGGATCGGACTTGCCGGTGCGGGTCACCGCCTCGCCCAGGGCGCGGATCGCGGCCCAGGCGGCATAGTCGCGCTCCAGCATCCAGCGGCCGGAGGCCTTCTGGAAGCGGCGCTGGATCTGGGTGCCGCCCCACTGCTCCTGGCTGCGATGCCAGGCGGTCGGCACAAGCCCCTGAGTGCCGACCACCGGCCGCGCGTCCCAGGTGCGGTATGGCAGGTACTCGCCGAACACCTCGCTCTCGTCGGCCACGACCATGACGTCGTAATCCGGCAGGCGCTGGGTCAGCTGGGTCATCTGCTTCTGCACCTGCTGCTCGCCGGTGTCGGAGCGGCGGGAGCCGGCCTGGAATTCGTAGGTACGCTCCTCGACGATCTCGGCGCCATAGCGCCTGGCGGCGCGGCGGACGGCATCGGCGAAGGCCTTGTCGTCGTCCAGCGAGCCGGAGACCAGGACCCAGCGGGTCCAGCGCTTGAACGCCAGGTACTGCGCCAGCGCATCCGCCTTCATCGCCCGGCTGGGGATGGTGTGGAAAACGTTGGCGCGGCAGTCGGCGACGCGCAGCCGGTCGTCCTGGGTGCGGGCGTCGAGGATCACCGCATCCTTCATCTCCGGCAGGTCGGCCAGCTGCAGCAGCCGGTCGGCCGGCAGGTCGGCGACGACCAGCTTGATGCCCTTGCCGGCCATGGCAGCGGCGGCGCCGGCCAGGTCGCCCCCGGCCGGCACGGTGGTTTCATCCAGCGTATAATCCTGGCCGAGGAAGCGGCCGGTGGTCTGGTTGTCGGTGATGGCGAGGCGGGCGCCGGCCAGCCCCTGGTCCTTCGCCACCGGCTCGACCAGCGACAAAGGCTCCGGCTCCGGGATCGCCTCGCTGAGCCAGCCGATGGTCACCGACAGCTTGGGCGCCGGCTGCTGCTGCGCCGCGGCCGGGACGGCCAGCAGCGCCGCGGCGAGGCCGAGCGCGGCGAGGGCCCGAAGCATCGTCAGCTCGCGCCCGCCTCCTTCAGATAGGCGATGACGTCGAGCCGGTCCTGCTCCTTCGGCAGGCCGGGGAAGACCATCTTGGTGCCGGGCACCAGCCCCTTGGGATTGGCGAGGTACTTGTCGAGCGTCGCCTCGTCCCAGGTCAGATTCGCGGCCTTCATCGCGTCGGAATATTTGAAGCCCTCGAGCGTGCCGGAGACCCGGCCGACCACGCCGTGCAGCGACGGGCCCAGCTTGTTGGTGCCGGCCTCGACCGAATGGCAGGCCTGGCATTTGGCGAAGACCTGCTTGCCCTTGGCCGCGTCGCCGGCCGCATCCTGGGCCTGGGCCACCATCGGCAGGGCAAGCGCGGCAGCTGCCGCGACCAGCGCAAAACCTCGCATCTCGGACGTCCTCCTGCTGGGCCGGCGGGGCCGGCGTTCCGCTTCGGCGCAGCGCGGGCCGGGGCCCTGCCGCGCCTGCCCGCTCGACGGGCGGGATTGGCCCGACTGTATGAACCGCCCCCGGCCCCGACAAGGCGAGAAGCGGGGTCTGAGACCAAAGTCCAATTCAGCCGCGCGGCAAATGCGCGCCCTGTTGTTCGGCCATTGGGGGAGATGTCGGGTGCCGCCATTCGCGCGCGGGCGAAATCCAGGCCCGCCGGGCACGCTGAGCCGCCGGCGCGTGCTCGGCGGCGCCTTGGCGCTGGGCCTCTTGGGCGGAACCGCCATGGCCGCCGACGAGCCGCTGCCGGTGACCGAGGTCGCGCCCGGAGTCTTCGTGTTCCACGGCGCGCATGAGGAGGCGACGGCGGCGAATCTCGGCGGCATCGCCAATCTCGGCTTCGTCGTCGGCAGCGACGCCGTGGCCGTGATCGACACCGGCGGCAGCGCCGCCGAGGGGCGGCGGCTGCTGGCGGCGGTGCGGCAACGCACCTCCCTGCCCGTCCGCTTGGCCATCGACACCCATTTCCACCCCGACCATGCGCTGGGCAACGCCGCCTTCGCCAGGCCGGACACCACCCTGGTCGGCCATGCCAACCTGCCGCGCGGCCTGGCCGCCCGCGCCGACACCTATCTCGCCGGGCTGCGCCGAGACCTGGGCGACGCCGCCGCCGGCACCGAGATCGTGGCGCCGACCCTGCTGGTGCGCGACCGGCTGTCGCTCGACCTCGGCGGCCGGACGCTGGAGCTGGAGGCCTGGCCGCCGGCGCACACCGATGCCGACCTAACCGTGCTGGACACCGCGACCGGCACCCTGTTCGCCGGCGACCTGGTGTTCCTGGAGCGGGTGCCGGCGATCGACGGGTCGCTGCGCGGCTGGGTCGACGCCATCGCCGGGCTGCGGCGCGAAACCGGGATCCGGCGGGTGGTTCCCGGCCACGGTCCCGCTTCGGCACGCTGGCCGGATGCGCTGGACGACGAGGAGCGCTATCTTGCCCTGATCCTGACCGAGACCCGCGCGGCCCTGGCCGCCGGGCGCAGCCTCGACCAGGCGGTGGCCGCGGTCGGCCGGTCCGAGCGCGGCCGCTGGCTGCTGTTCGACGACTACAACGACCGCAACGTCGCCACGGCCTATACCGAGCTGGAATGGGAATAGCCGAAGGACGGCGAAGGGAGGACACGATGCCGAAGCACGCCGCAGCCCTGATCCTGGTCGCCTTGCTGGCCCTGGCCGGCCCCGCGCGGGCGGATGACGATCCCTGGCCCGACCTGAAGACCGCGATCTTCGGGGACAGGCCGGTCGCCGACGGCAGCGCCTTCATGCGGGTCGAGGCGCCGCAGCGCGCCTATGACGCGGCGGTGGTGCCGGTGACCATCCGCTTCGATGGCGGGCACATGCCGCCCGGCCGGATCCGCGCCGTCACGCTGGTGGTGGACAAGAACCCTGCCCCGGTCGCCGCCGTGTTCCGGCTGGGCGACAGCATCGCCGACCCGACCATCGGCACCCGGGTGCGGGTGAACGAATACACCAACATCCACGCCGTGGCCGAGACCGAGGACGGGTCGCTGTTCATGGCCGCCGTCTTCGTCAAGGCGGCCGGCGGCTGCTCCGCCCCCGCGAGCAAGACGCCGGACCAGGCCGAGGCCCATCTCGGCGAGATGCGGACCAAGAACCTGGACGCGGCCCAGATCGGCGAGCCGAGCCGGGTCGAGCTCTTGATCCGGCACCCGAACTATTCCGGCATGCAGATGGACCAGATCAAGCGCACCTACGTCCCGGCGCGCTTCATCGAGACCATCGAGGTCAGCTTTGACGGCACAAGGCTGCTGCAGGTCGAGGGCAACATCTCGCTGAGCGAGAACCCGGTGGTGGAGTTCAGCTTCACTCCGACCGAGACCGGCCGGCTGAGCGCCACGGCCAAGGATTCGGACGGCGCCGTGTTCAACGGCGCCTGGCCGGTGCCGCCGACGATGTGAGGCGGGATCATGCTCGATCGGCACGCCTGCCCATCACCGTCATGGCGAGCCCCAAAGGGGCGTGGCCATCCAGGGCGGCTCGCACCGGCCCCTGGATGGCCACGTCGCTACGCTCCTCGCCATGACGGCTTCAGGTGGTCATGACCTGCTCTGCACGAGGCTCAAAAGCAGCGAAAATCGGCTTCGATCTGCGCCAGGCGCAGCGTGTCGACCATGGTCTTCAGCATCGTCATCTCGCGGAAGATGCCGGCCTGGTCGCCGGTGGCGAGCTGCATGCGCAGCACCGTCTCGGCCTTCTCATAGGCGCCGTACGGCATGATCGACGAGACCGCGTCGATGCTGCAGGAGCAGCGCTGCAGCATCTCCTGCGTCTCGCCGTTGCTGGCCATGCAGCCGATGACGTAGTCGGCCACCACCGGGGTCGGATAGTCGTTCGCGCGCGCCGGGCCTGGCGTGGCGAGCAGCGCCGGGGCAAGGAGGGCGAGTACCGCACAGCCCTTCATGGCGATCGCTCCGCAGTCGCTTGGGACGGCAAGCAGAGCAAAGGGGCGGGGGCGGGTCAATTCGTTCCAAGGAACGAGACCCGATGACCGGCGCGGTTCCGGCGGCGCTGGTGGCGAGCTTGCTGACCGCCGTGTCCGGCTACACCGGCTATGCCGTGCCGGGCGACCCGCCGGTCGTGCTGGTGCTGCCGCACCCGGCGCTGGAGGCGATGGCCTGCACCCATCCCTGCGCCGTGATGGGGTATGCCGAGCCGGACGGCACCATCGCGCTCGACGAGTCGCTGCGAATCGGCCGCGACCCGGCCGACACCAGCATCCTGGTGCATGAGCTGACCCATTTCCTGCAGCGCGCCGCCGCGGGCGGGGCGCCGGCGGCCGATTGCGATGCCTGGGTCGAGCGCGAGCGCGAGGCCTATGACGTGCAGTATCGCTGGCTGCGCGACACGGCGCCGACACTGCGCGACTTCTCGATCCGCCTCGCCCGCCTCGGCCCCCACCCGATGATCCCGCCCTGCCGGCCGGGGCAGCCGATGCCGTGAGCAGCGCCGCGCCATGATTGGTCCGATAACGCGGAACTACTGCCCCCACCCTTGAACAAGCGCGATGAACGGCATTCTTTCGCGCCGCAAAAATCCGATCGAAGCGCCCGCTGCACTGCCGCACCGCCCGCCACAGCCCCACCTGCCCTCCCACTGTTGACCAATGCGCGAAATCAATATTTCGAGATTGTACCTTGGTGCAACCTAAGTATTTTCTTCGCAGTTGCGAAATTCCGATTTCCTACCAAAGAACAATACGATTTTGTGTGTTTGCAATTGACTGGGATTTGGATGTCTTCGCAAAGTGATGGCGGTCGTCTTCCGAATGAACCACCAAACCGGCCCGGGACGAGGCCATGACGACCGGGCCCGATGGCGTGAACGACCGTCGAGGCGGACCTCCGGCATGCCGACGGCATCGCCGCGGGTCCCGCATCGCGATCAATGGGAGGATAACGAATGCCCAGATTGCTGCGCGTTTCCGGGACCGCCTTGGCGCTCGTGCTCGCCATGGCGGCTGTGCCGACGGTGGCGTCGGCCAATGACGAGCTGCTGAAGCTGCAGAAGGATCCCAACCAGTGGACCCAGCCGGCGGGTGACTATGCCAACACACGCTACAGCGCGCTGAAGCAGATCACCACCGAGAACGTCAAGAACCTGCAACCCGCCTGGACCTTCTCCACCGGCGTGCTGCGCGGCCATGAAGGCGGGCCGCTGGTGATCGGCGACATGATGTACATCCATGCGCCGTTCCCGAACACCGTCTACGCCCTGGACCTGGCGAACAACGGCAAGATCGTCTGGAAATACGAGCCGAAGCAGGACCCGAACGTCATCCCGGTGATGTGCTGCGACACCGTCAACCGCGGCGTCGCCTATGGTGACGGGATGATCTTCCTGCACCAGGCCGACACCACGCTGGTGGCGCTGGACGCCAAGACCGGCAAGGTGGCGTGGAGCGCCAAGGACGGCGACGCGACCAAGGGCGAGACCGGCACCTCGGCCCCGCTGGTGGTCAAGAACCTGGTCCTGATCGGCAATTCCGGCGGTGAGTTCGGCGTCCGCGGCCACGTCTCGGCCTATGACATCAAGACCGGCAAGCTGGTCTGGCAGGCCCATTCGATGGGGCCTGACGCCGACACGCTGATGGACCCGGTGAAGACCACCGCGCTGGGCAAGCCGGTGGGCAAGGATTCCGGCATCTCCACCTGGCAGGGCGATCAGTGGAAGATCGGCGGCGGCACCACCTGGGGCTGGATCTCCTACGATCCGGAGACCAACCTGATCTATTACGGCACCGGCAATCCCAGCACCTGGAACCCGGTGCAGCGGCCCGGCGACAACAAGTGGTCGATGACCATCTTCGCCCGCGACGCCGACACCGGCATGGCGAAGTGGGTCTATCAGATGACGCCCCATGACGAATGGGACTATGACGGCGTCAACGAGATGATCCTGACCGACCAGAAGTTCGGCGGCAAGGACCGCAAGCTCCTGGTCCATTTCGACCGCAACGGCTTCGGCTACACGCTGGACCGCGTCACCGGCGAGCTGCTGGTGGCCGAGAAATACGATCCGGCGGTCAACTGGGCGACGAAGGTCGACCTGAAGACCGGCCTGCCGGAGCGCGACAAGAAGTTCTCGACCGAGGCCAATGGCGAGGACGTCAACTCGCAGGGCATCTGCCCGGCGGCGCTGGGGTCGAAGGACCAGCAGCCGGCGGCCTTCTCGCCCGAGACCGGCCTGTTCTACGTGCCGACCAACCATGTCTGCATGGATTACGAGCCGTACAAGGTGGCCTACACCGCCGGCCAGCCCTATGTTGGCGCGACCCTGAGCATGTACCCGGCGCCGGGCGGCGACCATCTCGGCAACTTCATCGCCTGGGATGCGGAGAAGGGCAAGATCGTCTGGTCGATCCCGGAACCGTTCTCGGTGTGGAGCGGCGCGCTGGCCACCGCCGGCGGCGTGGTCTTCTACGGCACGCTGGAGGGCTATCTGAAGGCGGTCGACGCCAAGACCGGCAAGGAGCTGTACAAGTTCAAGACCCCCTCCGGCATCATCGGCAACGTCAACACCTTCACCAGCAAGGGCAAGCAGTATGTTGCGGTGCTCTCCGGCGTCGGCGGCTGGGCCGGCATCGGGATGGCGGCTGGACTGACCAATCCGCAGGAAGGCCTCGGTGCGGTCGGCGCCTATCAGTCGCTGTCGCAATACACCCAGCTGGGCGGAACGCTGACCGTGTTCGCCCTTCCTAACTGAAGCCTCCCTGTGCCTCGGAGGCGGGCTTCGGCCCGCCTCCGTCTTCTTCACGCCTTGCCACGCCGACCTGCCATACCATCCGAGAGGATCGAGGATGCCTTTTCGTGCCTTCCTGTTCCGCACCGCCCTCCTGACCGGCGGCCTGATCGCGGTCGGCGGCTTCGCCACCGCGGGCTTCGCCCAGGACAAGAGCAGCGACCCGGCGGCGCAGCAGCCCGCGGCGAATGCCGCGCCGGCAGCCCCGGCGGCGGCAGAGGAGGAGAAGCCCTACAAGATCGCCCCGGACGGCACGGTCGACTGGGCCGTCTACAACGGATTCCGCCGCTACAACGGCATCTGCTACGTCTGCCACGGGCCGGACGGCGAGGGCAGCAGCTTCGCCCCGGCGCTGGTCGATTCCCTGAAGACGCTGTCCTTCGACCAGTTCCTCGAGACGGTGGTGAACGGCAAGGAGACGGTGAACACGGCCAGCGACAAGAAGATGCCGGCGCTGGGGTCCGACCCCAACGTGATGTGCTACATCAACGACATCTACGCCTATCTCAAGGCCCGGTCCGACGGCGCCGTGGGGCGCGGCCGGCCGCCCAAGTTCGAGAAGAAGTCCGCAGATTATGCCGCAGCCGAAAATGCCTGCATGGGGACGCCCGGTTAGCATGATCGCGATGACGAAGCGGCGACGTGCCGCGGCGCTGGCCTTGCTGGCCGGCGCCGTCCTGCTGTCCGGGCCCGGCCGAAGCGAGCCGCCGCGGCCCGAGGCGATCGACCGCTCGGCGCTCAGGGTCTGCGCCGACCCGGCCAACCTGCCCTTCTCCAACGACAAGGGCGAGGGCTTCGAGAACAAGATCGCCGAGCTCCTGGCCGAGAAGCTGGGTGTGCCGGTGCGCTACACCTGGTACCCGAACTCGACCGGCTTCCTGCGCATGACCCTGCGCGCCCGGCGCTGCGACCTGGTGATGGGCATCGTCGCCGGGGCCGACATGGTGCAGAACAGCAACCCCTATTACCGCTCCGGCTACGTCCTCGTGACGCGGCGCGACGACAAGCTCGACGCGCTGAGCAGCCTGGCCGACCCGCGGCTGAAGACGCTGCGCCTGGGCATCACCGCCGGCACGCCGCCCGCCAACCTGGCGGCGCGCGACGGTCTGATGCCGCAGGCCCGGCCCTATCCGCTGGTGGTCGACAGCCGCTACGACGCGCCCGGCAAGCAGATGATCGACGACCTCGCGGCCGGGCAGATCGACGTCGCCGTCCTGTGGGGCCCGATCGCCGGCTACTATGCCAAGCAGCATGGCGACGCGCTGGTGGTGGCGCCGCTGCTGAACGAGCCCAAGGACACAAGGCTCGACTTCTACATCACCATGGGCGTGCGGCCGGGCGAGAGCGACTGGAAGGACCGGATCAACGGGCTGATCCGGGACAACCAGGACGCGATCTCCGCGATCCTGAAGGACTACGGCGTGCCGCTGCTGGACGCCCGCGGCCAGCCGATGCTTTGAGCGCCCGCATGCGTCCCCTGCTCTGCCTCGCCTTGTTGGCGGTTTGCCTCGCCGCCGGCCCGGTTCTGGCGCAGGTGGCGGAGCCCGACGGCTACCGGATGGAGAATTTTCGGGCGCCGGTGCCGGCGACGCTGCAGGGCGCCGCGGTGGTCGACGCCGCGGCGGTGGAGACGCTGATCCGCAGCGGGCCGGTGGTGGTGATCGACGTGCTGCCGCAGCCGCCGCGGCCGGACAAGCTGCCGCCGGAGACGCTGTGGCGGCCGCCTGAGCGGCGCGACATCCCGGGCAGCGTCTGGCTGGCCAACACCGGCTACGGCGCCCTGTCGGCGGAGATGGAGATCTATTTCCGCAACGCCCTGGCGGCGCTGACGCTGGGCGACCGCGCCCGGCCGCTGGTGTTCTATTGCGACGCCGAGTGCTGGATGTCGTGGAATGCCGCCCGGCGCGCGGTGGCCGAGGGCTACACCGCGGTGCACTGGTTCCCCGGCGGCGTGAAGGACTGGACCGCCGCCGGCCGCCCGACCCTGCCGAACGCGCCGCTGCCGGTGAAGTGACCTTCAGAGGTCTTCGGCCTGCAGCGCTGCCTCGACGTCCTGGCCGCCATAGAACACGCCGAGGATGGTCACGACCCGATCGTTGAGGCTCAGGACGATCGTCACGCGGCGCCGAAACCCGAGCAGCCTCAGCCCTGGTCGTAGGTCGTCTCGTCGTGTGCCACGATGCGGGAAGGTCGATAGCGAAAGGCAATATTGGACGATGGACGTCGTGTAGCGTTCCGCGATCGCAGGCGATGCAGCTTCGGAAATGTGGTGATGCAGCGCCAGGAGTTGCGTCTTCGCCTGCGGTGCGAAGATCACACGATACGCCACCTTCTTAACCGGCCTTGGTCCGGCGTCTCGTTTCCGCCTTAAGTGCTTCCAACACCTCTTCCGAGCTAAGCCCTTTCGAGGGGTCGGCCTTCATCTCGTCATAGGCGGCCACGACTTCGGTGCGCAGCCATTTCTCGAGCGCTTGATCGCGGGCCTGCAGGGCGCGCAGGCCGTCCCGGATCACCTCGCTCTCGCTGGCGTACTCACCCGATGCGACCTTGGCCCGGACCATGTCGGCCATCTCGTTCGGCAAGGTGACGCTGAACTGCTGGGTGGTGCGCAACAATGCCTCCGATCCTGCTGAATAGGATGGAACACTATCACAGATCCAGCGGGGATGTAGTCAGGTGCGATCCGCCGCCTCACCATCGTCCGCCGGCACGGCCAGCCCCGGATCGAAGCGGAGCAAGGCGTCGACGATGGCGTCGATCCTGGGGTCGGCGGGGTCGCGCGGATGCGGCAGCTCGATTCCCCGCTGCAGCGACACCCGGCCGGCGCCCTCGGCCAGCACCACCACCCGTTCGGCCAGGGTCACCGCCTCGCGCAGGTCGTGAGTGACCAGCAGCACGGTCGGCCGGTGCCGGCGCCAGTATTCCGCCAGCAAGGCCCGCATCCGGCCGGCCAAGGCGTGGTCGAGCGAGACCAGCGGCTCGTCCAGCAGCAGCAGGTCGGGCTCGACCAGGAGGGCCCGGGCCAAAGCGGCGCGGCGCTGCATGCCGCCGGAGAGCTGGCCGGGATAAGCGTCCTCGCGCCCCTCCAGCTCGACCGCGGCCAGCAGCGCGCGGGCCTCGGGCTCGGCGGCGCGGCCGGCGACCAGCAGCAGGTTGTCGAGCAGGCCGAGCCAGGGCACCAGCCGCGGGTCCTGGAACACGGCGGCACGGCGGCGCGGCGGCCCGTCGGGCCAGTCGATCCGGCCCTGATAGCCGAAATCGAGCCCGCCGATGATACGCAGCAGCGTGGTCTTGCCGCGGCCGGAGGGGCCGACCAGGGCGACGAACTCGCCGGCCCCGATCGACAGGTCGACGCCGTCCAGCACGTCGCGCGGCACCGGCGCGGCGAAGCGGCGGCGGATACCCTGCAGCGCCAGGCCGATCACGGCGACCGCCAGCGGCCGGCGGCGCGGTCCAGCGGCTGCAGCAGGAACGCCTCGATCGCCAGGATCACGGCGATGAACACCAGCGTGTAGGCGAGGATCCCGGCAATGTCGAAGAAGTTGAAGAAGCTGCGGATCTGGAAGCCGACGCCGTCCGGCCGGCCCAAGAGCTCGACCACCAGCACGATCTTCCAGGTCAAAGCGAGGCCGGAGCGGGCGGCCGCCATCAGGCTGGGCGCCAGCTGCGGCAGCACGATCCGGCGCAGCACCCGGCCGCGCGGGATCTCGAACAGCTGCGCCATCTCCATCAGCGGCCGGTCGAGCGCGCGGGCGCCCTCGCGGGTGATCGCCACGACGAGCGGCGCCTTGTTGACCGCGACCGCGATCACGGCCGCCCATTCGTTCAGCCCGAACCAGACGTAGCAGAGCACGATCGTGACCAGCGCCGGCATGTTCAGCGCGATCACCAGCCAGCCGTCGAACAGCTCGTCGAGCAGCCGGCTGCGGCCGAGGGCGATGCCAATGACGGTGCCGATCACCATCGCAGCGGCGAAGGCGGCCAGCACGCGGGCCAGGGTGACGGCGACGTTGTAAGGAAGATCGCCCTCGACCATGTGCTGCCAGGCGGAGGCTGCGACCTCGGCCGGCGGCGGCAGCACGGCGCTGTCGGCCAGCAGGGCGGCGACCTGCCAGATCGCGGCCAGGATCGCGAGGGAGAGCAACCAGCGCCAGCGCCGCAGGCTCGGCGCGGCCGCCGGTGCGGCGTCAACCGCCATAGCCGGGCCAGAAGGTGCCGGGCGGCAGCGCCGTCAGCCCGCCGACCGCGGCCGGGGTGATGCCGGCCATCAGGCGCAGCGCCGCCGCGGCGGCCGCCTCATCCGCCGGGCTGGGGGGAGCCGGGATGCCGGCGCGGTAGCCGTCGCGCAGGGCGGCGAAGACGGCGTCGTCCTCGGCCTTCATCTCGGGGCGCAGCTTTTGCCACAGCGCATCGTCGGACTTCATCGCGGCCTTGGCGGCGAAGGAGGCGTCGAGGAAGCCGCGCGCCAGATCCGGGTTCTGCGCCGCCCAGCCTTCGCGGAACACCCAGCCGAGCAGCGGCGGCGGCCGGTCGAGGCCGAGCTCCGGCAGGATCTTCGCGATCTCCACCACCGGCCGGAAGCCCTTCACGGCCAGCCGGGCGGCGAATTGCCAGAAATTGAGCACGGCGTCGAGGTCGCCGCGCAGCGCCAGCTGGTTCAAGAGCGGCGGCGCGGCGAAGTTGACGGTGGCGGCGCGCGGCAGGTCGATGCCGGCCTTGCGGGCATAGGCCTGGATCAGCACCCAGCTCTTGTCGTCCTCGCCACCGGCGACGCCCAGGCGCTTGCCGGGCAGGTGCTGGATGGTGCGGATGCCGGTCGCAGGATCGGCCATCAGCGCGCCGACGGTCAGCGAGAACGGCACGAAGGTGACGTCGCGCCCGGCCTCGCGTTGCCGCGCCACCCAGATCCAGTCGGTGACGATCAGATCGACCGCGCCGGACTGGAAGGCGACGGCGGTGGCGTCCTTGTCGGCCAGCACCAGCGGCTCGAGCACGAAGCCGTGGCGGCGGTCGAGCCCGTCGCCGATGACCGCCAGCTCCCAGTTCACCGTGCCGAACTGCAGCGTGCCAACCCGCACCCGCGGCAGGTCCTGGGCACGGGCGACGAAGGGCGCGGCCAGCATCGCGCCCCCGATGAGGACACCGCGGCGGCCGATGAGGGGTGGCATGCGAGGCATTGCGAGGAAAACCCGTTTCCTACGTTGTCATGTCCGGGCTTGCCCCGGGCATCCAGAGACTGTCGACACCCTCTGAATTGCCCGGTCAAGCCCGGCAATGACAAACGGGGGGGTATGCCCGCCCGTCAGCCGCCGTTCAGCACGCCGGCGTGGTGGCGGATATGGTCGGCGATGAAGGTGGAGATGAAGTAGTAGCCGTGGTCGTAGCCGGGGTGGCGGCGCAGGGTCAGCGGCTGCCCGGCCTTGCGGCACGCCGCCTCGAGCAGATGCGGGTGCAGCTCGCGCTCCAGGAACTGGTCGGCTTCGCCCTGGTCGATCAGCAGGTCCGGGCAGCGCGCCCCGCCCTCCACCAGCGCCGTCGCGTCCCATTCCGCCCATTGGGACTGGTCGGGGCCGAGATAGCGCGAGAACGCCTTCTGCCCCCAGGGGCATTGCGACGGCGCCGCGATCGGCGCGAAGGCCGAGACGGAGCGGTACAGC
>NZ_VCCH02000095.1 GCF_005938675.2 Mycobacterium sp. KBS0706 | reverse complement strand
GGCTTCAGTGGCCAACGCAATGATTTGTAACAATTTTTGAGTTTGAGCGTTGCCTTCCCTTGGGCAGGATCGCCAGCGTGCCGGACTGACCGGCGTCCTCCGTTGGGAATCCGTATGACGTCGTCCCTGATCCACCGCACCGCGATCATCGAGCCGGGCGCCGAGATCGGCGAGGGCACCCGCATCGGCGCCTATGCCGTGATCGGGCCGAAGGTCCGGCTGGGCCGCGACTGCATCGTCGGGCCGCATGCGGTGATCGAGGGGCGGACCGAGATCGGCGACCGCAACCAGATCTTCCAGTTCGCCTCGGTCGGCGCGCCGCCGCAGGACCTGAAATACAAGGGCGAGGAGACGCGGCTGGTCATCGGCCACGACAACATCATCCGCGAATACGTCACCATCCAGCCCGGCGTCGGCGTCTCCGGCGGGCTGACCGAGGTTGGCGACAGCAACCTGTTCATGGCCTGCGCCCACATCGCCCATGACTGCCGGATCGGCAGCCACGCCCAGTTCGCCAATGCCGCGACCCTGGCCGGCCATGTCGAGGTCGGCGATCATGTCCACATCAGCGGCCTGGCCGGGGTGCACCAGTTCACCCGCATCGGCGCCCATGCCTTCGTCGCCGCCGGCGCCATGGTGGCGCAGGACGTGCCGCCCTTCTGCCTGGTCCAGGGCGACCGGGCGCGGCTGGTGTCGCTGAACGAGGTCGGGCTGCGGCGCCACGGCTTCACCGAGCCGGAGGTGCTGGCCCTGCGCCGGGTCTTCCGCACCCTGTTCCGCGGCACCGGCGAGAAGGCGGAGCGGATGGCCCGGGTCCGCCACGACCATGCCGGCGACAGGGGCGTGGCCGAGCTGCTGGAATTCCTGTCCGACACCAGGCGCGGCCTGGTCGCGGCCTGACGGCAACCGGTCGACGCCTCGGCGTGTTGATCACTCGAAGCCGATCTTCGAGGAGGACGCCATGACCGCCGTGAGCCCGATTCAAGCCGGCATCACCGTCGACGCGCCGCCGGAGCGCGCCTTCGACGCCTTCACCGGCGAGCTCGGCCGGTGGTGGCCGCTCGCCTACACCTATGCCGGGGTGGACCTCGACACCGCGGTGGTCGAGCCGCGGGTCGGCGGCCTGTGGTTCGAGCGCGACCGCGCCGGCCGCGAGACTGCCTGGGGCGAGATCCGCGCCTGGGAGCCGCCGTCGCGACTGGTGCTGTCCTTCGCCGTCAGCCCGGACCGGGCGCCGGAGCCGGAGGCGCGGGCCAGCGAGATCGAGATCCGCTTCGTGCCGGAGGACGGGCGCACCCGGGTCGAACTGGAGCACCGCGACTTCGAGCGGCACGGCGACGGGGCAGGGCGGCTGCGCGAGGGCATGGCCTCGCCTCAGGGCTGGCCGCTGATCTTCGCCGACTTCGCCCGGTATCTGCGGGGCTAGGGGCTGGTCAGCCCGCCGGCATCTCGCCTTCGATCCAGCCGATCAGCGAGGCGTGTCGCGGCGCCCAGCCCAATTCGGCTCGGGCTCGCTTGCCACGCACCCGGCTGTTCGAGCCCAGCGAATAGACGGCATGGCCGAAGCCGAGCGCGGCGATGGCGTCATCGATCGGCCAGGGCTGCGGCGCGCCAAGGCCGAGCCGCCGGGCGATCGCCGCCGCGGCCTCGGCGAAGGACGCTTCGCCGTTCTCGACGTAATAGAAGGCGCCGGCCGGGGCGCGGGCCAACGCCAGCGCGTAGAGCTCCGCCATGTCGTCGACATGCACGTTCGACCAGATGTTCAGCCCGCGCCCGATGTGCCGGACCACGCCGGTCTTGCGCGCCGCGGCCACCAGCGCCGGGATCTGCACGCTGTCGGCGTTCAGCCCCGGCCCGGTGCCGTAGATCAGGCTGTTGCACAGCACCGCCGACCGCACGCCGCGCCCGGCGGCCTCGACGATCAGCCGATCGATGGCGACCCGCGCCGCCTTGCCCGGCACCGGCTCGACCGGCGTGTCCTCGTCATAAATCCGGTCCGAAGCCCGGTCGCCGCGGGCATCGTCGGCCACCACGCTGGTGCCGCTGGTGTGCAGGAACGGCTTGCCGCTGCCGGCGAGCGCATCGAGCAGGGCCTCGACCGCCGCCCGGTCGTCGGCGCTGGCGGCGTTGACCACCGCATCGGCCGCCTGCGCCTCCCGGGCCAGCAGCGCCGTGTCCGACAGGTCGCCGAGCACGGGCTCGATGCCGAGCGCCTGCAGCCGCGCCGCCGTCTCCGGCGACCGCGCCAGGCCGCGGATCCGGTGCCCGTCGCGCATCAGCCGCAGGGCGACGGCGCCGCCGATATAGCCGCTGGCGCCGGTCAGGAAGATGGTCATGCCGATGCTTTCGTCCGTGGTCCTTCGAACAACATGAGGGCAGGGGGACGCCTCGGGAAGCCGGCGGGCCGGACAAGCTGGCATGAAACGAATTCACAGACGGAAGGCGCCCACGAGGCTTCCCTACACCGTCATTGCGAGCGCAGCGAAGCAATCCAGGGGCCACACCAAACGGCCCTGGATTGCTTCGTCGGCTTCGCCTTCTCGCAATGACGGTAAGGGGAGGGGCCGCTACGCCGTGATCCCATCTAGATCGTCATACAGCGCCTGGCTGTGGTGGTAGAGCCGGTCGAACACCGGCTGCATCCGGGCATAGCGCTTGGCCCAGGCGGGGTCGGGCGCGATCTCGGCGCCGTAGCGCACGAAGGCCCCGGCCGCATCCTGCACCGAAGAGAACCGGCCGGTGGCGGCAGCGACCATGGCGGCGCAGCCGACCACGCCGCATTCCGCCTCCTCCGGCACCAGGATCGGCAGGCCGGTGGCGCTGGCCTTGATCTTCAGCCACAGCGCGGTCTTGGCGCCGCCGCCCGACGCGATCAGCCGGTCCAGCGGCCGGCCCGAGGCCGCCTCCATGACCCGGATGTGGCGGGCGACGGCGAAGGCCACGCCCTCCAGCACCGCGCGGTGCAGCTCGGCCAGGCCGTGCCCGGCGCCGAGGCCGAAGAACTGCGCCCGGGCGTTGCGGTGGGCGCCCAGCCGCTCGCCCACCAGATAGGGCAGGAAGAACAGGCCGCCGGCGCCCGGCGCGGCCTCGGCCGCCTTGGCGACGATCTCAGGATAGCCCAGCGCCCCCTCATGGAAGGCGCGGCGGGCCCAGCGCATGGCGTCGCCGCCGCTCTCCAGCAGCACGAACGGCCCCCAGCCGCCCTCGATCGTGGCGACGTTGCAGATCTCGGGATCCAGCAGCGGCGCCTCGGTGATCAGGGTGATGATCGACGAGGTGCCGGTGACGTCGGAGACCAGCCCCGGCCTGCAGGCGCCGGAGCCCAAAAGCGCCATCGGATAATCGGCGCCGCCGACCAGCACCGGCGTGCCCTGCAGCAGGCCGGTCTCCACCGCCGCCGCTGCGGTGACGCCGCCCAGGATCTCCAGCGGCGACCGCAGGCGCGGCAGCTTGCCCGGGTCCAGTCCCAAGAGCGCGATCATGGCGGGCGACCAGCCCCGCGTCGCCGGGTTCATCAGGAAGCTGCAGGAGCCTTCCGTCGCCTCCATGGCGATCTCGCCGGTCAGGCGGAAATTGACGTAGTCCTTCGGCATCATCACGGCGGCCGTCCCGCGCCAGGCCGCGGGGTCGTGGTCGCGGATCCAGGCCAGCTTGAAGCCGGGCCAGGCCGGGGTCGGCGGGTTGCCGCTCTCGGCCAGGTAGCTGTCCGGCGCATGGTCGCGCTCGAAGGCCGCGACCAGGTCCAGCGTGCGCTTGTCGTTCCACAAGGGGACGGTGTCGCGGGTCAGGGCGCCGGTGTCGTCGACCAGCACCGTGCCGTGCATCTGGCCGCAGGCGCAGACCGCGGCGACGCGGCCACGGGCGCCCTCGACTTGGTCCAGCACGGTGCGCACCGACTGCACCACCCCGGCCCACCAATCGGCCGGCCGCTGCTCGGACCAGCCGAATTGCGGCACGATCTGCTCGTGCTCCTTCGCGGCGATGGCCAGGATCCGGCCGCCCCCATCGACCAGCGCCGCCCGCGCGCTGCCGGTGCCGACATCGATCGAAAGGGCGAGGTCGCGGGTCATGCTGGCTCCGTGCGGCAGGCCTAATGCCGGCGCAGCCAGCGCGTGCCGTGCTGCAGCAGCACGGCGACCACGATGATCGCGCCCATCAGGACCTGCTGATGATAGCCCGGGACATTGGCCAGGTTCATGATGTTGCTGATCACCCCCATCACCATCGCGCCCAGCAGCGTGTTGACCGCGCCGCCGCGCCCGCCCATCAGGCTGGCGCCGCCGATCACCACCGCGGCGATCACCGCCAGCTCGGCGCCGACGCCGACCTGGGCCGAGCCGACCCCCGCCCGGGCGGTGGAGATGATGCCCGCCAGGGCGGCCAGCGCGCCGGAGATGACGTAGACCGCGCAGACATAGCGCGGCACGGCGATGCCGGACAGGCGCACCGCCTCCTCATTCGAGCCGATGGCCCGGACGATGCGGCCGAATTTGGTGAAGCCCAGCACCACCCCGCCGACGATGAACACGGCGAACATCAGGATCACCGGCTGCGGCACGCCGAACAGGAAGCCGGCGCCGAAATCGGTGAAGGCCTGGCCGCTGTCGCCCAGCAGGATCGGCTGGCCGTTCGAGATGATGAGTGACAGGCCGCGCGCCGCGGTCATCATCGCCAGGGTCATGACGAAGGCCGGCAGCCGCAGATAGGCGACCAGGATGCCGGTGACCAGGCCGCAGCCGGCGCCGGCCAGCACCACCAGCGCGGTCGACGCCTCGGGCGACCAGGTGGCGACCAGAGTGGCCGACAGCACGCTGCCCAGTGCCGAGACCGACCCGACCGACAGGTCGATGCCGCGGGTCAGGATCACCAGCAGCATGCCCACCGCCATGATTCCGGTGCCGGAGATCTGGCGCAGCACGTTCATGATGTTCCGCTCGGTCAGGAAGGCGGGCGACATCAGGTGGGCGCCGAGGATCAGCAGCACGAAGATGCAGAAGGTGCCGTAGCGGTGGAACAGCTCGCCGATATCGGTGCGGCTGCGCGGCTTGTCCGTCGTCCCGGCGGTCGTGGTGGTCATCAATCAGCCCGCCATCCTCAGCTCGCCGTCGCGGCGGATCATCGCCAGCGACAGCAGGTTTTCCTCGCTGTACCGCTCCGGCGGCAGCTCGCCGCGGATCTCGCCTTCGCCCATCACCAGCACCCGGTCGCACAGGCCGAACAGCTCCTGGTGCTCGGAAGAGATCACGATCACCGCCTTGCCCTCGGCGGCCATGCGCTCGATCAGGCCGTAGATCTCGGCCTTGGCGCCGACATCGACGCCGCGCGTCGGCTCGTCGAGGATGATGACCTCGCCGCCGACATGGAACCACTTGGCCAGCGCCACCTTCTGCTGGTTGCCGCCGGACAGGCTGGAGACCGGCGCCTCGACCCCCGCCGCCTTGACCCGCAGGCTGCCGGCGAGGTCGCCGACCATGCGCTTCTCGGCGCCGCGGCGGATGAAGCCCAGCGGGTTCACCACCGGCTTCAGCCGCGCCATGGTGGCGTTGACCCGGATCGACAGCCCCAGGATCACGCCCTGGCCCTTGCGGTCCTCCGGCACCAGCCCGATGCCCGCGGCCACCGCGTCGAGCGGGGAGCGGATCGCGACCTTGCGGCCGTTGCGGAAGATGTCGCCACCGTCGCGCCGGTCGGCGCCGAAGATCAGCCGCGCCGTCTCGGTGCGGCCGGACCCGACCAGACCGCCCAGGCCCAGGATCTCGCCGGCCCGCACCGCGAAGCTGACGCCGCGCACCCGGGTGCCGGCGCTGAGATTCTCCACCCGCAGCGCCTCCGCCCCCGGCTGGCGGCGGGACTTGTCGGCGAACATGGCGGAGAGCGGCCGGCCGACCATCATGCGGATGACGTCGTCGATCCCGGCCTCGATCGGCGTCACGGTGCCGACCGTGCGGCCGTCCTTCATCACCGTCATCCGGTCGGCGATGCGGAACACCTCCTCCAGCCGGTGCGAGATGTAGACGATGCCGACCCCGGCGCCGCGCAGGTCGGCGATGATGCGGTGCAGCCGCTCGGCGTCGCGCGCCGCCAGCACGGCGGTCGGCTCGTCGAAGACGATGACGCGGACGTCCCTCGACAAGGCCTTGGCGATCTCGACCACCTGCTGGTGGGCCACGGCCAGGTCGCCGACCAGGCGCCGCGGGTCGATGTCGAAGCCCAGCCGGTCGATCAGGGCGCGGGCCCGGCGCTGCAGCTTCGGCCAGGCGATCATGCCCGGCAGTTCGCGCAGAAAAATGTTCTCGGCCACCGACAGGTCGGGCGCCAGCGCCAGCTCCTGGTGGATCACGGCGATGCCGCGCTCCAGCGCCTCGCGCGGGCCGCCGAACACGACCGGCTGGCCCTCGATCCGGACTTCACCGGAATCGGGCCGCATCTCGCCGCCCAGCACCCGCATCAGCGTCGACTTGCCGGCGCCGTTCTCGCCCAAGAGGGCATGCACCTCGCCGGGCCGCACTGTGAAGTCGACCCCGGCCAGGGCCCGGACGCCGCCGAAGGATTTGACGATGCCGCGCAGATCCACCAGATCGGTCATGCTGTCCCTCCGGCAGGGCAGGGCGGCGGGCTGGCCGCCGCCCCTGGTGATCAGAACACAGCGTCTGGCCGGTAGTACTTGGCCACGTTGTCCTTGGTGATGGCGTCAGGGGTGGTCAGGTCGACCCGCGGGAAGTCGGCGGGCAGCGACCCGTCCAGCGCCTTCATGCCGACATCGACCGCGGTGCGCGCGATCAGGTCCGGGTCGTTCAGCCCGGTGGCGCCGTATTGCCCCTCCTGGATCAGCTGCAACGCCTCCTTCTGCCCGTCGGCGGCGGCGACCAGCAGCACGTCGTTCTGCTTGCCCGCGGCCTCCAGCGCCTTGCGAGCGCCCAGCACCATCGAATCGTTCTCGCCCAGGACCACGTTGACGTCGGGATGGGCGACCAGCAGGTCCTCCATCGCCTTCAGCCCGCCCTCATGCGTCCAGCCGCCCCAGCCCTGGCCGACCACGGCGAAGCCGACCTTGCCGCCATTGACCAGCTGGCCCTCGACCAGGCCGCGGAACACGCCCAGCCGGCGCTCCTGCCCGACGACATTGCCCTTCTCGCCGGAGAGCAGGGCGATCTTGAGATCCTTGCCCTGGGTCGACTGCGCCAGCCACTGGCCGACCTGGAAGCCGTTCTGGTCGTTCGAGGACTGGATCAGGGTGATGTACTTGGCCTTGGGGTCGACCGTGCTGTCGATCGCCACCACCTTCACGCCGGCCGCGGCCGCGGCGTTGATGGCGGGGACCAGCCCCTGCGGGTCGGCAGCGTTGATGATCAGCAGGTTGACGCCCTTGGACACCATGTCCTCGACATCGCCGATCTGCTTGCCCATGTCGTTCTGGGCATCGGCCGTGGCCACCTGGCAACCGGCCTTGGCGGCCTGGTCCTTGGCCGCAGCCTCCTGCGCCGCGAAATAGGGTGCGTTCAGCGTCTTCATCGAGATGCCGATCATGCAGTCCGCCGCCTGGGCGCTGCCGATCAGGAGGGCGGTCGTGGCCAGGCATCCCGTCAACGCGGTCTTGAACATCCGGATCCTCCCTTGGTGCCCCGGGCCTGTGCCGACCCGGTTTGGTAGTTAAAATACCGAATCGATGGTTGGTCAATTCGATTCTGGTGAACGGACGCGCGGATCGGCGCTTGAAACACCGCAGAAACTGGCCCATTCATTCTGTATCCGTAGTTTAACTACGAAATCGGAGCGAACCATGCAGCTGCGCGAGCCGGGGCGATGCGTTATCGGCGTGACCGACGGGGGCCTCTCCGGGGCGACCGGACGCTACGTCAAAACCCTGGCCGACCTCTCGGGCCTCTACGGCGATGCGGCGGCCTTTGCGGCGGCGGCGTCCGAGGCCGGCGACCGGATCGTCTACGAGGTGCAGGACTATCGCCCCTCCGCCGCCGCCGGCGATTTGATCTTCGGCGTCACCCGCATGGTGCCGGGCCGGATTGGTGGGGAGTATTTCCTCACCCGCGGCCACATCCACGCCAAGGCCGACCGGCCGGAGATCTACACCGGCGAGGCCGGGCGCGGCCTGATGCTGATGGAATCGCCGTCCGGCGAGATCCGCATCGTCGCAATCGAACCGCGCGTCATCTGCTACGTGCCGCCCTACTGGATCCACCGCTCGGTCAATGTCGGGGCGGAGGCGCTGGTGATGAGCTTCTGCTACCCTGCCGATGCCGGGCAGGATTACGGCATCATCGAGCAGGCCGGCGGCATGCGGCAGCGCATCCTGGACGACGGTGCCGGCGGCTGGGTCGCGGTCGACAACCCGGACTACCGGCCGCGGCCGCAGGCGCAGATCGACGCCCTGTTCGCGGGAGCCTGAGCCATGGCCGCCTACCAGCCCGCCATCCAGCCGACGCTGTACTTCATCGGCGTCACCACCGGCAAAAGCTCGATCATGAAGGTGTTCCCAGCCTGGGCCCGCGCGCTCGGCCTGGCGGATGCCGAGATCCGCGGCATCGACTTCCCGCTGCACGCCGACCCGGCGGCCTATCGCGCGGCGGTGGCCTTCCTGCGCGACGACAAGCTGTCATTGGGCGCGCTGGTCACCACCCACAAGATCGACCTGTTCCACGCCTGCCGCGACCTGTTCGACGTGATCGACCCGCATGCGGCGCTGATGGGCGAGACCAGCTGCATCTCCAAGGCCGATGGCCGGCTGGTCTGCCACGCCAAGGACCCGATCTCGTCCGGGCTGGCGTTCGACGCCTTCGTGCCGGAGGGGCATTTCGCCCGCACCGGGGCGGAGCTGTTCTCGATCGGCGCCGGCGGCTCCACCATCGCCCTGACCTGGCATGCGATGCGGGCCCGGCGCGATCGGCCGTCGCGGATCATCGTCTCGAACCGCAGCAAGGCGCGGCTGGACGAGATCCGCCGCATCCATGGCGAGATGGGCGCCGACCTGCCGGTCGACTACGTGCTGGCGCCGGTGCCGGCCGACAATGACGCGGTGCTGGCCGGGCTGAACCCGGGCGCAGTGGTGGTCAACGCCACCGGCCTGGGCAAGGACGCGCCGGGGTCGCCGCTGACCGATGCCGGGGCATTCCCGCGGGGCGGTCTGGCCTGGGACCTGAACTACCGCGGCGACCTGGTGTTCCTGGACCAGGCCCGGCGGCAGCGGGCGGCGCGCGGCCTGACGGTCGAAGATGGCTGGACCTATTTCATCCATGGCTGGACCCAGGTGATCGCCGAGGTCTTCCACATCCCGATCCCGACCGCGGGCCCGCGCTTCGACGACCTGTCCCGCATCGCCGCCGAGGCCGCGAAGGGGTAGGCTTCGGCCATGGACACGACCGACCGCCCCGCCACGGCCAACATCCTCGAGGTGGTCCGCACGCTGCGGCCCGAGTTGCGCAAGTCGGACCGCAAGGTCGCCGACGCGGTGCTGGCCGACCCGGCCCGCGTGCTCAAGGCGACGGTGGCGGAGATGGCGCTTCTGGCCGAGGTCAGCCAGCCGACGGTGATCCGCTTCTGCGTCGCCATCGGCTGCTCCGGCTACCAGGAGTTCCGGCTGCGCCTGGCGCACAGCCTGGCGCTGGGCCTGCCGGCGACGCATTCCGTGCTGCGCGACACCGACACCCCGGCGACGGTGGTCGACAAGATCTTCGACTACACCCTGTCCAGCCTGGACTGGGCCCGGAACCATCTCGACAAGGCCGCGATCGAGGCGGCGGTCGCGATCCTGGAGAAAGCCCGGTCGATCGCCTTCTTCGGCTTCGGCGCCTCCGGCATCGTCGCCCGCGACGCGCAGCAGAAATTCCCGCTGTTCGGCGTGCCGTGCTCGGCCGAGCTCGACTCGCACCAGCAGATCATGGCGGCGTCGATGATGCAGCCGGGCGACGTGGCGGTGGTGATCTCCAACACCGGCCGCACCCGCTCGATCATCGAGGTGGCGCGGACGGCGCGCGAGAACGGCGCCAAGGTGATCTGCCTGACCGGCACGGATTCGCCGCTGGTCCCCTACAGCGACGTGGCGCTGGTCGCCGAGACGCTGGAGAACACCAGCGTCTATACCCCGACGATCTCGCGCATCGCCGCCTTGGTGGTGATCGATATTCTCTCGACCGCCGTGGCCCTGCGCCGCAACGACGCCCATTTCCACCGCTTCCAGACCATGAAGCGCCGCCTGAACGAGCTGCGGTTCAACGAGCGGCTGTGAGGCGGCCGGGCGTCACTCCAGCTTCTTGATCAGCGCCATGGCCGCGGCCGGGGCCTTCGGCTTGAAGCCGTTGATCATGTAGACGAAGACGTCGCGCGATTTCGGCGGCTTCGCCTCCGGCGCCCCGACCGGTTTCAAATCGTCCGGGGCGCCGCCCTCGGCCCAGGCCTTGGCCCGCTTGGCCCATTGGTCGATCGCCTTCGGCGTGTAGCCGGTCTCGACCCCCTCGGAGGCGCCCTGCAGCCGGGCATAGACGAAGGGGGCAGTGATGTCCGGGATTTCCGGGAAGCCCTCCTTGTCGGTCAGTACGACCGCCACCTTGTGGGCGCGCAGCATGTCGATGAATTCGGGATTGCGAAAGCTGTCGTGCCGGACCTCGACCACATGGCGCAAAGCGTGGCCGTCGACGCTGTGCGGCAGCAGTTTGAGGAAGGCCTCGAAATCCTTCGGGTCGAACTGCTTGGTCGGCAGGAACTGCCAGTTGATCGGCCCCAGCTTCTCCTTCAGCTCGGTGATGCCGCTGCCGACGAAGCGATCGATCGACTCGCCGGCCTCGGCCAGCACCCGCCGGTTGGTGGTGAAGCGCGTTCCCTTGACCGAGAAGACGAAGCCGTCCGGCGTCTCCTCGCGCCATTTGGCGAAGGTCTCCGGCTTCTGCGAGCCGTAATAGGTGCCGTTGATCTCGATCGAGGTGACCTGGCTCGAGGCGTATTCCAGCTCGCGCTTCTGCGCCAGGCCCTTGGGGTAGAAGGTCTCGCGCCAGGGTTCGAAGGTCCAGCCGCCGATGCCGACGCGAATCCCCGATACCTGCTTCGACGCCATGGCGTCCTCCCCGTTGGCCTGCCCTGGACACTGGAACATAAGGCGAACGAAGAATCAAGCGCCGGCCGCGTCGGGCCGGCGCCTTGTGCGACTACAGCTTGATCTGCAGCTTGACGTCGGCCGGCCGACCCTCGGCTGCCCGCTCGAAGGCGGTGATGCTGTCCTCGAAGCCGTAGGTGTGGGAGATCAGCGGCTTCAAATCGACCTTGCCGGAGGCGATCATGGCGATGGCGCGGTCATAGACATTGGCGTAGCGGAACACGGTCTCGATCCGCACCTCCTTGGCCGCGGCGGCGACCAGGTCGACCGCCACCGGCTCGACCGGCATGCCGATCACCACCAGGCAGCCGCCGGGGCGCACGGCGTCGAAGATGCCGGGATAGGCGCGCGGGCTGCCGCTGGCCTCGAACACTACGTCCGCGCCCCAGCCATCCGTCGCTTTGGCAACGGCGTCGGCCAGCTTTGTCTCGCGGATGTTGACGCCGGTGATGCCGGGATAGCGCTCGGCGATCGCCAGCTTTTCCGGCAGCAGGTCGGAGATCAGCACCCGGCTGCAGCCGCCGGCCAGGGCGGCGAGGGCGGCCATGATGCCGATCGGCCCGGCGCCGATCACCACGGCGAAATCGCCGGGCTGGATCCGCGCCTTCACCGCCGCCTGCAGGCCGACGGCGAAGGGCTCGACCATCGCGCCCTCGGCGAAGGAGACGTTGTCCGGCAGCTTGAAGGTGAAGCCGGCGGGGTGCACCACCTCGGGCGTCAGGCAGCCATGCACCGGCGGGGTGGCCCAGAACACGACGCTGGGATCGACATTGTAGAGGCCCAGCTTCGAGGCCTTGGAGGTCAAATCGGGGATGCCCGGCTCCATGCACACCCGGTCTCCGACCTTGAGACTGGTGACGCCTGGGCCGGTCTCGGTCACGGTGCCGGCGGCCTCGTGGCCCAGCACCATCGGCTCCTTCACCACGAAGGGCCCGATCCGGCCATGGGTGTAGTAATGCACGTCGCTGCCGCAGACGCCGACGGTGTCGATCTTGATCCGGACATCGCCCGGCCCGAGGGTCCGGGGCAGGTCGATCTCGCGCAGCGACAATTCCCTCTGCCGCTCCAGGACCAGGGCACGCATCTCACATCCTCCCGAATTCGGGCCGGACGCGCGGCCGGCCCCTGACTTCTCCTTGGTACGCCATTTTGCCGGGGACGGGGAGGGTGTCGCTGCACAAATGTTTATTGGTGGTTACCAATGTTCGCGACTGGAGCGTCCGGATCCGGCCGAGCCGGATCCGGACCGGCGCCTCAGCCCGCCAGTGCGAGATAGTCCCGCTTGCCGATCTCCACGCCCTTGTGGCGCAGGATGTCGTAGGCGGTGACGACGTGAAAATAGAAGTTCGGCAGCACCATGCTCAGCACGTAGCTGCGGCCGGTGAAGTCCACCTTCCGGTCGCGCAGGGGGAGGGTGATCGTCTCCTCCTCGCGGCCGTCGACCTGCTCCGGCCCGACGCTCTCGAGATAGGCGACGGTCTTGGCCAGGCGCTCCTGCAACTGGGCCAGGGTGGTCTCGTTGTCCTCGAAGGGCGGCGGCGTCAGCCCGGCCAGGCGGGCGGCGCCGAACTTGGCGGCGTCGCTGACCCGCTGGATCTGGCCCGACAGCGGATACATGTCGGGGGCGAGGCGGGCCTCGACCAGCGTGTCGGCCTCGGCATGGGCCGCGGCCTTGTCCAGCAGCGTCGACAGCATGCGCAGCTTCGGCAGCATCACGCCGATCGAGATCTCGTGCAGGGAGAGGGGCAAGGGAATGCTCCGATGTAGGGCGGGCGCCGCATCGGCCCGGGCGTTCGGCGGCAGCTGATTCCTCCGCCCTCGACTCGCTTGCGGTCAAGCGCCGCAGCGGCCTGGCTTGACGGATCGCATCGCCGTCTGTACCAATCAGTAAAGTCAGTTCCATTCGGTACAACCGAGGAGAGCCTCCATGAGCGCCGACCGCCCGCCGCTGCCGCCCTTCACCCGCGAGACTGCGATCCAGAAGGTCCGTGGGGCCGAGGATGGCTGGAACAGTTGCGACCCGCAGCGCGTCTCCCTGGCCTATACAGAGGACAGCCGCTGGCGGAACCGGGCGGAGTTTCCGCAGGGCCGCGCCCAGATCGTCGAGTTCCTGACCCGGAAATGGGCGCGCGAGCTGGAGTACCGCCTGATCAAGGAGCTCTGGGCCTGGGAGGGCAACCGCATCGCCGTCCGCTTCGCCTATGAGTGGCGCGACGATTCCGGCCAGTGGTACCGCTCCTACGGCAACGAGAACTGGGAGTTCGACGAGCACGGGCTGATGCAGGTCCGCCACGCCTCGATCAACGACCGGCCGATCGCGGAGTCCGATCGCAAGTTCCATTGGGACCGGTCGGGCCCGCGGCCGGCGGACCATCCGGGGCTCAGCGACCTCGGGCTCTAGCCTTGCCCAGGATGGTGGCGGAGCGGGCGGATGTGCTGCCTGCCCTGGCCGAGGTGTTCCGCGAGCACGGCTATGAGGGCGCCAGCCTGGCCCTGATCGGCGCGCGCACCGGCCTGGGCAAGGGCAGCCTCTATCACTTCTTCCCGGGCGGGAAGGAGGAGATGGCGGCGGCGGTGCTGGCGGAGATCGACGCCTGGTTCGAGCAGCACATCTTCGGCCCGCTGCGGGAGGAGGAGCCGCGCCGCGCGGTGCCGGAGATGATCCGCGCGGTCGACGGCTATTTCCGATCCGGCCGGCGGGTGTGCCTGGTCGGCGCCTTCGCGCTCGGCGATGTCCGCGACCGTTTCGGCGCCGCCATCCGCGGCTATTTCGCCGCCTGGACCGACGCGCTGGCGCAGGCTTTGGCGCGGTCCGGCCGGCCGGAGGACTCGGCCCGCGACCGGGCGGAGGAGGCGGTGGCGGCGATCCAGGGCGCCCTGGTCCTGGCCCGGGCGCTCGACGAGCCCGCCGCCTTCCGCCGCTGCCTGGCCCGGATCGAGGCCCGGCTCATGGCTGCGTGAGCGGCTCCTCGCCCAGGAACTCGATCAGCGCCTCGGCCGTCTCCTCCGGCCGCTCCTCCTGCAGCGCGTGGCCGCAGGGCAGAGCGTGGCCACGGACATCCGCTGCCTTGTCGTGCCAGGTCGCCGGCACGTCGTACAACTCGCCGACCACGCCCTGGGCGCCCCACAGCGCCAGCAGCGGTGCCTCGATGCGGCGGTCGGCGTCGGCGGCGTCGTGCTCCAGGTCGATCGTGGCCGCCGCGCGATAGTCCTCGCAGATGGCGTGGATCGCGCCGGGCTGGCGGTAGCAGCGCAGATACTCCTGCACCAGGCCCTCGCGCGGCACGCCCGGGGTCCGGCTCTGCCCCGCCAGGTGGTGGCGCAGGAAGAACTCCGGGTCGGCCTCGATCAGCCGCTCCGGCAGCGGCGCCGGCTGGATCAGGAAGAACCACCAGAAGTAGCGGGTGGCGAAGTCCCGGTCGGTGCGGGCGTACATCGTCGCCGTCGGCGCGATGTCCAGCACCGCGATGCGGCGCACCGCGCCCGGATGGTCCAGCGCCATGCGGTGGGCGACGCGGCCGCCGCGGTCATGCCCGATCACGGCGAAGCGGTCATGCCCCAGGGCGCGCATCGCCGCCACCTGGTCGGCCGCCATCGCCCGCTTCGAGTAGGCGATGTGGTTGTCGCCGCCCCCTGGCTTGGAGGAATCGCCATAGCCGCGCAGATCGGTGGCGACGACGCTGTGCCCGGCCGCGACCAGAAGCGGCGCCACCGCATGCCAGGTGGCGTGGGTCTGCGGGTGGCCGTGCAGCAGCAGCACGGGCGGCCCGTCCCCGGCGCGCACGCCGTGGATGCGGATCCCGGGCGCGGTCTCGATGTCGAAGGGCGTGAAGCCGGGCATCAGGTCCTGGGTCATGAGCGGCGCCCCGTCTCTCGGTGCCCGAGCGGCAGCTGGTATCTGACCTCGTCGCTGGCAGCGCCCTTGAAATGGTCGGCGTCGCGGATCAGGCCGGTGCGTTCGAAGCCGAGCGCCTCGACCAGCGCGATCGAGGCCGCGTTGCGGGTGTCGATCGAGGCGCCGATCGCGGTCGTCGCCGGCTCGGCTGCCAGCGCGTCGACCACGGCGCCGACGGCGCGGCGGCCGATGCCGCGGCCCTGGCAGCGGCGGAAGACGAAATAGGCGATGTCGGCCGCGCCGGTGCTGCCGACCGTGGCCTCGACCAGCCCCGCATGGCTGCCGTCGGGCAGGCGGATGGCCCAGTTCAGCCAGGCCTGGTCCCCGGCCGGCGACCGGCGCGCGGCCAGGCGCTCGAACCGGGCGCGCAGCGCCGCGGCGTCGGCCGGCGGCTCCTGCGGGATGAAGCGGTAGAGGGCAGGGTCGGCCAGGCCGTCGAACAGTCCTTCCGCATGGCCGGGCCGCAGCGGCTCCAGCGTCAGCTCCCCGGCGACGAGCGCAGTCTCGGCCAGGGCGGCGATTTCCGGGGTGGGGCTCAATGCGGCCGGTCGGGTGCGGGCTGGGAGATCCGGTCGACCAGGGCAATGCCGATCGCCGACAGGATGAAGACACTGTGGATCACCGTCTGCAGGATGATGCCGGTCTCGGTGTAGCTGGTGTTGTCCGGCGACCCGACATTGCCGGCGCCGATGAAGGTGCGCAGCAGGTGGATCGAGGAGATGCCGATGATCGCCATGGCCAGCTTGACCTTCAGGATGCTGGCATTGACGTGGTCGAGCCATTCCGGCTGGTCGGGATGGCCGCTCAGCCCGAGGCGGGAGACGAAGGTCTCGTAGCCGCCGACGATCACCATCATCAGCAGGTTCGAGATCATGACAACGTCGATCAGCCCCAGCACCACCAGCATGATCTGCTGCTCGCTGAGCTCGGGGGCGTGGCTGACCAGGTGCCACAGCTCCTTCAGGAACAGGAAGGCGTAGACCGCCTGGGCGACGATCAGCCCCAGATAGAGCGGCAGCTGCAGCCAGCGCGAGCCGAAGATCAGGGTGGGCAGCGGCCGCAGCTTTCGCGGCGTCGGGGCGGGGAGGGCGTCGCGGTCCATGTCCGGCTCCGGAAGGGAAGGTCGGCGCCCTTATACAGGCGCGGCGCGGCCTGTCGGAGAGGGATTTTCCGAAAGCCGGCCCGGAGCCTCGATTCGTCGGGGCTGCCATTCTTTCGTCAAACATGATAGGTTTGAATGGCTTGTCGTTGATCCTTGCGATCACGATGTAAAGAAGGGTGCTTGTGCCCGGGGGAGTCTGGAGGGGGCCATCATGGCCGGTAGGGGAAGCTGGCTCAGGGCCGCGGCGACGCTCGGTCTGGTCGCCGGATTGATCGCCGGGTGCGGCGGCGATAAGCCTCGGCCGTCCGGCGGCAACATCGCCTATTGGGAGCCGCAGATCCAGAAGGCGTCGAAGCGCTTCAACGTGCCGCCGGAATGGATCCGCGAGGTGATGCGGGTCGAGAGCGGCGGCCGCTCCACCTGGAAGGGCGGCCAGCCGATCACCAGCTCGGCCGGGGCCCAGGGGCTGATGCAGGTGATGCCTGGCACCTATGAGGAGCTGCGCCAGAAGCATGGCCTCGGCCGCGACCCCTACGATCCCGAGAACAACATCATGGCCGGCACGGCCTATATCCGCGAGCTGTACGAGATGTACGGGTCGCCCGGCTTCCTCGGCGCCTACAACGCCGGACCCGGCCGCTACCGGCAATATGTCGAGGACGGGCGCAGCCTGCCGCCGGAGACCCAGCGCTACATGGACATCATCAGCCCGCAGATCGCCGGCACCTCTCCGGGGTCGAGCCGCCCCAACCGGATGACGCAATATGCCGAGCAGCAGATCCAGGATCGGGTCGACGGCGCGGTCGCGGCCCGCACCGGGCGGCCGGGCAGCCGGTCGCCGGTGGTGATGGCGATGGCGCCGATCCCGGACCGGCTGTCGCCGGATGAACAGGGCACGATGGCCCGCGTCGACGCCGCCATCGCCGACCGCACCGGCCAGCCGCTTGCGGCACAGCCAGCGCCGATCCGGCAGGCGCCGTTGCCGGCCCCGGCGTCCCGCCCGGTGGTGGTGGCGATGCAGCCGATCCCGGACCGGGTGGCGCCGATGCCGGAGCCGGTCGCACCGGTCCGCCAGGCCGCGGCGCGCCCCGCCCCCGTCAGGATGGCGCCGATCCCGGACCGGCCGCAGGTCGCACCGGTCGACGACGTGCTGCTGGCGATGGCGGCCTCGCAGCCCGAGCGGCCCAGCCCGGCGCCGGTGGCGATCCGTCCGGTTGCCCAGCCGCAGGCCCGTCAGGCCCGGCCGGCGGCTCCGATCGCAGCGCCCGCGCCGGCCGCCGTGACGGTGGCGCCGACCAGGGTGGCGGCAGCCGCTCCCGCGGCGCCGGTCCGCCGCCAGTCCGACGGCCTGCCCACCGGCTGGTACGTCCCGTCGGCGCCGGCGAAGTAGCGGCCGGGCGCCGGCTGCCGGAGCTGTCACCTCGTCGTGCTCGACGCTCAACTCGCTGCCAGCCGGCCACGACCTGGATCGTGCAGCGGAGCCGCCGCATCGCCTGCGGCAGGCAAGACATCGGCCGCGCATGGGCTGCCAAAGCACAGGCCATCGTCCCGCCTGCAGCACGCTTGCGGCCACCGTCATCGGCGCTGCGACCCTTAGCGGAACCCGACGAGCTTCGTCGATGCGAAGCCGCATACCTCAGAGAGAGGATGATCGTCGATTTCGATGAGGGTTAATCCCTATTTTAGGCTAATTCATCCAAAATGCGATCTTGTGCATAGTCTGGCGAACCAGCGGCTAGCATAAAATATCAATAAAAATCGATGTAATTTATACCAACAATACCAGAATAATTGTCTTGGGTGGCCAAAATAAACGGAAATGCGCACAATGCTTGTGCCGCTCCGCAGAAGAAGACCTCCCTTGTCGGCCATTGGGCTGCAGCGGGCGGCAGCAACCGAAGGAGCACGTCATGACCCCGAGCATCGCCATTCCCAGCCCAACGCAGCAGCTGCCCCCTGTTTTCGGGCTGCAGCCTCAGGTGCTCGAAGCCTGGGAGCCGGCCCATCTCGAAGTCGCCCGCAGCCATTATCGCAATCTGGTCGTCGAGCTTGACCCGGTCGACCGGATCTACTGGTGCATGATGCGTCCGGAAGGACGCCCGAGCTTCACACCGGAGCTGCTGCACGACATCAACGACATGCAGCGGTCGCTGCAGCGCCTGTTCGCCAGCCGGGCCGATGAAGCCGAGACGCCGTTCGATTACTACGTGCTGGCGTCGAACACCCCGGGAACCTTCAATCTGGGCGGTGATCTCAGCTTGTTTGCCGAGAAGATCCGGGCCGGTGATCGCGCTGCCCTGCGCCGCTATGGCTATCTCTGCATCGAGGCGATCCACCGGAATGCCATTGCGTTCGATCTGCCGGTCGTAACCATCGCCCTGGTTCAGGGCGACGCGCTGGGCGGCGGTTTCGAGAGCGCGTTGGCGCATGATCTGATCGTGGCCGAGCGTGGCGCCAAGATGGGTCTGCCCGAGATCCTGTTCAACCTGTTCCCGGGCATGGGCGCCTACAGCTTCCTGTCCCGGCGGTTGGGCGTGGTGGCGGCCGAGCGGATGATCGCGAGCGGCAGGATATATTCTGCCGAGGAACTGCATGACATGGGCGTGGTCGACGTGCTGGCCGATGACGGCCGGGGACGCGAGACCCTCCGGGAGTATCTCGTCCAGCACCGCCGCCGGCGCAACGCCCTGTCGTCGATGTATCAGGTTCGGCGGCGGGTGAACCCGGTGACGTTCCAGGAATTGCAGGATGTGGTCGATATCTGGGTCGACGCAGCTCTCCGGCTGGAGGAGGCGGATCTCCGCAAGATGGCGCGCCTGACCACCGCACAGAACCGCCGTCAGGCAACAACGGCAATGCCGTTTGCCGCCGAGTGATGACGACCGGCATCGTCCGTACGCCGCAGGGAGGGGTGGACGGACGGTTGGCCGGTGTGTCGGTGTCCGATACCGTGCCCTTACGGACCGTCAGCCATTCGTGACGGATCGCCCGGCGGCGCCGCGCCGCCGCAGCAGGATCGGCCGGACTCGCTCCAGTTCGGCCGCCAGGCGACGCATGTGAACCGGGCCGTTGCGGACGAGGTCCGCGGCGCTGATCCCCTGCCAGTCCTGGCAGAGATCGGACAGGCCGCGGGCGCCGATATTCGCGGTCGCGCTGCGCATCGCATGGGCGTTGGACCGGAACTGCACCGCGTCCCCTTTCTGCACCGCCACCCGCAGCTCCTGGGCGACCGTCTCGATGTCCTCCAGGAAGTCGTCGATCAGCTCGACCAGGAAGTCGTTCCCGCCGAGGGCCTCCAGCCGATCCAGGACGCGCATGTCGACCGCGGCCGGGCCAGCCTGCGGCAGGGCCGTGACGTTGTCCGGGAGCGTCGGCACCGGTTGCGGCTGCGCTGCCGGGGCATGTCCGCCCATAACATCGTCGATCGCGGCGAACAGCTTCTCCGGCTCGATCGGCTTGGTCAGGCAGGCGTCCATGCCGGCCTCGGTGCAGCGCGCAGCGACGCCCGGCGTGGCGTCTGCGGTCAGGGCGACGATCGGGACATGCGGCCGGTCCAGCGCGGTGAAGCGGAACAGCTTCGTGGCCTCGATGCCGTTCATCACCGGCATGTTGATGTCCATCAGGACGAGGTCGAAGGTCGCGGCGTCGAGCGCGTCGAGGGCTTCCTCGCCATTGGCGACCAGCTGGACCTGGTGGCCGGCCCGCGTCAGGATCTCCCGCAGGACCTTCTGGTTCATCCGGTTGTCGTCGGCGACCAGGATGGACAGGCTGCGCCCCGTGGCGGCGTGGCGGCGGATCGCAGCGGCCTCCTGCGGTCCATGCCGGCGTCCGGCCTGCGCGATCTGCAGGGCGATACCGATCGAGCGGGCGTCCGCATCCGCCGGCATCGTCGTGGCGAAAGCCTCCCTCAGGTCCCGCGGCAGCTCCTCGCCGGCGGCGGCCGCGTCGTCGAGCAGGATCGAGCGGACGGACGGGGCCGAGCAGAGCGCGGCGAGGACCCGCATCCGCCGGTTCGGGTCGGTCGGCAGGGCGCGTCGATCCACCATCAGGACGGCGGCCGTGTCGGCGGACCCCAAAGGCTGCCAGGACAGTGCCGCGTCGATCGAGCCGAAGGTCTCGACCGTGCCGGCGGCGGGCGTCAGCAGCGGCATCAGCCGGCCGATCAGCGCGACGTCGCCGGCCACCACGCCGAGCTCGGGGATCGGCTCGATGGCGGGCTGCGTCCCGGCATCGCCGGCGTGATCGAAATCCAGCGTGAACCAGAAGGTGCTGCCGATGCCGGGGGTGCTGTCGACTCCGATCTCGCCGCCAAGCAGGATGATCAGCCGCTTGCAGATGGCGAGGCCGAGCCCGGTGCCGCCGAACCGGTCCATGATCGAGGTGTCGGCCTGCCGGAAACTTTCGAAGATGTGGGTCGAGGCCTCCGGCGCGATGCCGATCCCGGTGTCCGAGACCTCGAAGCGCAGCCGCGGCCGGTCGCCGAGGCCGGCCTCGGACCGGACGGAGATCACCACGCTGCCGGCCTCGGTGAATTTGACGGCGTTGCCCAGCAGGTTGAGGACGATCTCCCTGAGGTGCCGCTCGCTGCCCCGCAGCCGGAGGGGCACGCGATGGTCGATGTGGATGGCGAGGTGCAGGCCCTTGGGCCGGGCCTGGGTCAGGACCATCGCCCGCATCTCGGCCAGGAGGGACGGCAGGTCGAAATCGGCGGCCTGTACCGTCATCTGCCCGGCTTCGATCCGGGAGAAATCCAGGATGTCGTTGATCAGCGTCAGAAGCTGCTGGCCGGCCGAGACGACGGTCTGCGTCATCTCCCGCTGCGACGGGTCCAGCCTGGTGTCGTGCAGCACCGATCCCATGCCGATGATGGCGGTCAGCGGCGTCCGCAGCTCGTGGCTGACGCTGGCCAGGAACATGCTCTTCGCCTGGCTCGCTTCCTCGGCCACCTGCCGGGCCTTCGAGAGCTTGCGGATGAGGATGCCGGCATAGAGCGGCAGGATGACGATGCCGGCCAGGAGGCCGAGCGAGAGGCTGAGATTGTTCGACCAGAACGGCGTGGTGGCGACCACCGCCCCGAAACCGGCGAGGCCGATGGCCATCGACAGATGAAGATAGCCGAGGCCGAAGCGGAAGCCGTTGCCGAGGATCGCCCAGAGATAGATCGGGAAGAACACCGACGAGCCGGAGCCGCCGAAATGCAGCTGCAGCGACAGGACGCCGAGATCTCCGATGACGGCCAGCACCCGTCGCGGCGGGCAGCGCCGCGGATGCAGCGCGATGTGCAGCAGGAACCCCAGCCCGATCAGCAGATAGACGGTCGGCAGGATCAGGTCGTACCAGCCGCCATCCGTCGCCAGGACATAGGCGAAGATGACCAGGCAGAAGGCCACGCGATTGTAGCCCATCTCGTGCTCGCTGTCCGGACGGGCCCGGAACCGCCGCAGGAGGCGCTTGATCTTGGGATCGGATCCCATCGGCCGTCCGCCGTCGGTCATCGATCGCAGGGACGCGGGCCCACCGGCTCGATCATCCCGCCCGACAGTGACTGTGCCGAACCGTCAAAACCAAAGTCAGACGTCATAAGAAGCCATCTCTCCACCGGTCAGCCCCGCCCAAAGGCTCGCAACTGTTCGTCCGGCATCGCATTGTGAACTAGAAGTCTTGAGCCGTATGGCAATCGGACGCAGGGCTCATCTTGATCTGCACTGGAGTTTCTGCCCCTTCGGCGATCATGTCCAGGACGGGTTCCGTGGGGCACGGCGGTCACTCCCTCAGCGGCGGCTGGTCTTCGGCTTGCGGCGATCGGTCCGGCGGTGATCGCCCGTGGCGATCTCGATGGTGCCGGGCCGGAAGCGCCGGGTCGGCCCCGTCGATCCGGGAGATGCCGTCGACCAGCGTCACCAGCCGCTCCCCGGCTGCGACCACCCTCTGCGTCATCTCGCGCTGCGTCGGGTCGAGCTTGGTGTCCTGCAACACCGATCCGGTGCCGAGGATGGCGGACACCGGGGCGCGCAGCTCGTGGCTGACGCTCGCCAGGACGAAGCTCTTTGCCTCGCTCGCCGCTTCGGCCTGCAGCTTGGCCTTGGACAGACTGCGGATCAGCGGCGCGGCGCACAGCGATACCAGCACGACGCCGGCGAGCAGGCCGGCCGACAGTGCCGGCTGCGACCGCCAGAACGGTGTCGCGGCGATCACCGCGCCGAACGCCGCCACTCCCCCTGCGGTCGCCACCGCCAGGAAGCGGATCCCGAAGCGGAAGCCGTTTCCGAGGATGACCCAGATGAACAGCGGGAAGAGGAAGGCCGCCGTTTCGCCCCGGATATGCATCTCGCACAGCAGGACTCCGAAGTCGCCGATCATGGCGATGATCCGGCGCGTGCGGCAGATCTGCGGCTGAAGGAGGATATGACCGAGAATTATGACGCAAAGGCCGATATAGACGGCGTAGACGACGAGCTCGTCGGAACCGAGCTGCCCGGTCGCCAGCAGATAGACCAGCGTCGCGGTCGACAGGGCGACGCCGTTGAACCGCATCTCGTGCTCGCTGTCCGGACGGGCCCGGAGGCGCCGAAGGATGCGCCCGATGGGCGATCCCGGTCCATTCGGCCTGCGGGCGGTCTCAGGCCGCTCGGGCAAGATCATTTCGGGGACGGGCGATGACCTTCGCGGTCGCTGCCCCCCTGTGGCCGGTCGGCATCGGCCGCCCCGAAGCGGGACCCGTCGGGAATGTCGTTGAGCAGCGTCACCAGCCGCTGCCCGGCAGCGACCACCCGCCGCGTCATCTCGCGCTGCGCCGGGTCGAGCCTGGTGTCCTGCAGCACCGATCCGGTGCCGAGGATGGCGGTCGCCGGCGTGCGCAGCTCGTGGCTGACGCTCGCCAGCAAGAAGTTCCTCTCTCGATCCACCGCCTCGGCCTGCCGCTTGGCCTTGAGCAGCGTGTGGATCAGGGGCACGGCGCACAGCGCCACCAGCAGCATGCTGCCGAGCAGCCCGGCCGACAGGGCGGCTTCCGATCGCCAGAATGGCGTCGTGGCCACCAGGGTGCCGAACGAGATCAGCCCCATGGTCGTGGCCAGCGCCAGGAACCGGATGCCGAAGCGGAAGCCGTTGCCCAGGATCACCCACAGATAGATCGGGAACAGGATCGTGGTGATCTCATCGCCGAGATGCATCACCCAGTACAGCGAGACGAAGTCGTTGAGGATCGAGAAGATCCGGCGTGGGTGGCAGATCGCGGGATACAGCAGGATGTGGGCGAAGACGCAGATGTTGAGCGATATGTAGAGCAGCAGGACGATGATCGAGTCCGGATCGTGGCCGCCTCTGCCCAGCAGATAGATCAGGATCGCGATCGCGAAGCCGGTGCCGTTGAACCGCATCTCATGCTCGCTGTCCGGCCGGGACCGGAGGCGCCGCACGATTCGCCCGGCCAGGGATTCCGGTCCCGCCTGCCGTCCGCCGTCGGTCATGGTCATGCCCACTCCAGCCCCGCCGCTCGATCGCGCCGCCCGGGTCTACACCGAACCGTCAAAACCTGAAGCAGGGGCTACGAAACCCGCCCATCTGCCGGCCAGCTGCGCACGAAGTCTCGCAGTTGCTTGTCCGGCATCGGCTTGGCGAAATGAAATCCCTGAACCTCATCGCAACCCAGCCCGCGAATGGTCTCGAGCTGCTCGGGAGTTTCCACCCCTTCGGCGGTGACGTCCAGGCCGAGATCATGGCCGAGATTGGTGATCGCCCGAACGATCGCCGCATCCCCGGGGCTGCTCTCCAGGTTGCGGATGAAGCTGCGGTCGATCTTCAGCCGGTGGACCGGAAAGATCTTGAGGTAGTTGAGCGAGGAGTAGCCGGTGCCGAAATCGTCGATGGCGAAGCGGACGCCGAGGCTGCGTAGCTCGGCGATCTTGGCGGCGGCGGATTCCGCGTTCTGGATCAGCACGCCCTCGGTCAGCTCCAGCTCCAGCGCCGTGGCGGCCAGGCCGCTGTCCTCCAGCGTCTGCCGGATCAGCCGGCCGATGTCCTGCTTGCGGAACTGCAGCGAGGTCAGGTTGACGCCGACCCGCAGCGCCAGCCCCTCGCGGGCCCAGACGGCGGCCTGGGTGCAGGCCTCGCGCAGTACCCAGGTGTTCATGGCGATGATCAGGCCGCTCTCTTCCGCCGCCGGCAGGAACTGCGCCGGCAGCAGCAGGCCGCGGGTCGGATGCTGCCAGCGCATCAGCGCCTCGGCGCCGACGATCCGGCCGCTGTGCAGGTCGATCTGCGGCTGGTAGTGCAGCACGAACTGGTCGGCCTCGACCGCGGCCCGCAGCTCGGCTTCCAGCACCACCGCGTCCTGGATGCCGGCGTTCAGCTCGGTGGCGAAGAAGCGGTATTCCCCCGGCCCGTCCGCCTTGGCCCGGTACATCGCCAGGTCGGCGTTGCGGAACAGCTGGTCCGGATCGTTGCCATCCTGCGGATGCAGGGTAATGCCGATGCTGGCGGTCAGCGACACGGTGCTGTCGTTGCGGATATGCGGCCGGGCGATCTCCTGCAGGATCTGCGCCGCCGCCGCGGCCGCGTCCTCGCCCCGCGCCGGCCCCAGCTGCAACACCGCGAATTCGTCGCCGCCGAGCCGGGCGACGATGTCCCCGGGCCGTGCCGCCAGGCTCAGCCGCCGCGCCACCTCCTGCAGGATCTGGTCGCCGAAATGGTGGCCCAGCGCGTCGTTGATCGACTTGAAACGGTCGAGGTCCAGGAAGTGCAGGGCGAAGGGCGCGTCGGCATCGCGGGCCAGAACCCGGCGGATCCGGTTCATCAGATGCACCCGGTTGGGCAGGTCGGTCAGCGCGTCGTGATTGGCCAGGTGGTGCAGATGCTCCTCGGCCAGCTTGCGGTCGGTGATGTCGAGCGCCGTGGTCAGGACGCTTTCCACCTGGTTGGTCGCATCCCGCAGCGGCGCCTTGCTGGTCAGGAACACCTGCCGTACCCCGCCGCGCTCAACCGTCTCCTCATAGCTCGGCAGCGGCTCGCCGGAGGCGAAGACCAGCTCGTCCAGCTGCCGGCTGCGCTCGCCGCGCTCCGGCCCGAACACGGCGGCGATGGTCTCGCCGACCAGGGCGGCGGGGGTCGAGCCGCTGATCGCGGCCTGGTAGGCGTTGACGAAGACACAGCGGCCCTCGCGGTCGGCCGCGCTGATCATCGCCGGCAGCGTGTCGATCACCTGGGCCAGCGCCTCGCGGCTGTTGCGCAGCGCCTCCTCCTGGCTGCGCCGGGTGCGCTCCAGCTCGCGCTCCAGCGTCGCGGCGCGGCGCTTGACCCGCTGTTGCTGGCGGCGCAGCCGCAGCAGGTTGCGCGCCCGGGTCATGAACTCGTGATGGTCGACCGGGCTCTGCAGGAAGTCGGTGGCGCCCGCCTCCAGCGCCTGCAGCCGGAAGCTGCGGTCGTCATAGGCGGTGATGACGATCACCGGGACGTCGGCGACATGGGGGTTGCCGCGCATCCGGCGGGTGAACTCGGCGCCGTCCAGATTCGGCATCTTGTAGTCGGCGATCACCAGGTCAGGGGTGTGCCCGGCCAGCCAGTTCAGCGCCTCCAGCGGGTCGCCGAACGCCTGCACGGTCACCTGGCTCTCGAGCGAGGCTGCCAGCTTGGAGAAGATGTTCCGGTTGGTGGGCCGGTCATCCAAGATGACGACGAGAGACATTCCCGCTGCTGCACTCCCTGTCGCACCGGGCCGCGGTGGTGTCCGGTGGGGCCGATGGTATGGCCCTCATACAGTATAAGCGGGGTTTTCGCGGCATTAAGAAGGAATCCGTATGATGGCCGGGTCGTGTTCCGCCGGCATCGGTCGGTCTATTCCGCCAGGGTCATGACCACCGGCGTGTGGTCCGAGGCCTTGTCGCGGCCGCGCGGCTCGCGGTCGATGATGCAGGCGTCGAGCCGGTCGGCGAGCTCCGGGCTGGCCAGCAGGTGGTCGATGCGGATGCCGTTGTCGGCCTGCCAGGCCTGGCCCTGATAGTCCCAGAAGCTGTAGCCGGTCGCGGTCGGGTTCAGCGCCCGCCACGAATCGGTCAGCCCCAGATGCATCAGCGACCGGAAGCGGCGGCGGGTCTCCAGCCGGAACAGCGCGTCGTCGACCCAGGCTGCGGGATCGGCGGCGTCGCGTGTCTCGGGGATGACATTGAAGTCGCCGCCCATGACGAAGGGCGTGCCGGCCGCCAGCAGGGTCTCGGCCCGGAGCCGCAACCGGTCCATCCAGGCCAGCTTGTAGTCGTATTTCTCGGTGCCGGCCGGGTTGCCGTTCGGCAGGTACAGGCCGCAGACCCGGACGCCGCGGACCGTGCCTTCGACATAGCGGGCCTGGACGTCCTCGCCGTTGCCGTCCAGCCCGGTCAGCGGGTCCTCGATCGGTGTCTTCGACAGCAGGGCGACGCCGTTATAGCTCTTCTGGCCGTGGATCAGCAGCTTGTAGCCCAGCGCCTCGAACTCGAAGCGCGGGAACGCATCGGTCTCGCATTTGATCTCCTGCAGCACCGCGACGTCGGGGTCGGCGCTGCGCAGCCAATCCAGCACGTTCGACAGCCGGGCCTTGACCGAATTGACGTTCCAGGTGGCGATGCGCATGCCTCAGCCCTCCGCCCGGAGGATCGGGGACGGGGCGGGCAGGGTGGGGGGCATGGCTGTCCTCCGAGGGCTGGGCGCCCACCGACTCCGGCCGGCGCGGCCGCTCAGATTGCGAAGGAAGTGCCGCAGCCGCAAGAGGAGCTGGCGTTCGGGTTCTTCACCTGGAAGGACGCGCCGATCAGCTCCTCGACATAGTCGATCTCGGCGCCGGCCAGGAGGTCCAGCGAGGTGTCGTCGACCACCACGGTCACATCGTCGCGCCGGAAGGTCAGGTCGTCGCCATTGACCTTGTCGTCGAAGCTGAAGCCGTATTGGAAACCGGAGCAGCCGCCGCCGGACACGGCGATGCGCAGCATCAGCGCGTCGTTGCGTTCGGCGCGGCGCAGCTCGGCGATCCGCCGGGCGGCGCTTTCGGTCAGGTTCAGGATGCGGCCGTCGTCGGGCATGGGTCGGTCAATCGCATGGCGTCGGAACTGGTCCCTCCCAATGTAGGGAGCCGCGAGGCATCTGCAAAGCACCCACCACGATTGCCAGCCCCGCACGCCGCAGCTAGCTTGCCCGCGATGACCGCAGCCTACGCCACCGTCCCGGACCGCAGCCGCGGCCGGCTGCATGCCGAGCCGGACAGCGGCATGCGCTCGCCGTTCCAGCGCGACCGCGACCGCATCGTCCACTCCTCGGCCTTCCGCAAGCTGCAGTACAAGACCCAGGTCTTCATCTATCACGAGGGCGACTATTACCGGACCCGGCTGACCCACACGCTGGAGGTGGCGCAGATCGCCCGCACCATCTGCCGGTCGCTCGGCCTGGACGAGGATCTGGGCGAGGCGGTGGCCCTGGCGCACGATCTCGGCCACACCCCCTTCGGCCATGCCGGCGAGGATGCGCTGCACGCGGCGATGGCCGGCCATGGCGGCTTCCACCACAACGACCAGACGCTGCGCATCCTGACGGCGCTGGAGCAGCGCTATGCCGGTTTCGACGGGCTCAACCTGACCTGGGAAACGCTGGAGGGCGTGGTCAAGCACAACGGCCCGCTGCTGCCGTTGCCGCCCGGCGCGGCGCTGCCGGCGACGATCGACTCCTTCCGCGCCGCCTGGGACCTCGACCTCGCCTCGCAGCCGGGGCCGGAGGCGCAGGTGGCGGCGCTGGCCGACGACATCGCCTACACCAATCACGACATCGACGACGCGGTCCGGGCCGGGCTGCTCGACCTCGACGCGCTGCGCGGCCTGCCGCTGGTCGGGCCGGTGCTGGCCGAGGTCGAGGCCCGCCATCCCGGCCTGCCGCGCCGCCGGCTGATCCATGAGACGGTGCGGCGGGTGATCGACCAGATGGTCACCGACCTGCTGGCGGAATCGCGCCGCCGCCTGGCGGATCTGGCGCCGGCTTCGGTCGAGGCCATTCGCGCCGCGCCGGTGCCGGCGATCGCCTTCTCCGACGGCGTCGCCGCGGATCTCGCCGTGGTCCGCGGCTTCATGTTCCGCGAGGTCTACCGGCACTATCTGGTCAACCGCGAGACCAGCAAGGCGCGACGGGTGGTGCGCGACCTGTTCGACCTGTTCACGGCCGAGCCGAACACCCTACCGACCGACTGGCGCCGCCAGGCCGAGGTTGCGGGTGCCGCCGGCCTGCCGCGGCTGGTGGCCGATTATATCGCCGGCATGACCGACCGCTATGCCCTGCTCGAGCACCAGCGCCTGTTCGCCCTGGACCGGCCGGTGTGAGAGGGGGAGGCGTCCTCCCTC
>NZ_VCCH02000094.1 GCF_005938675.2 Mycobacterium sp. KBS0706 | reverse complement strand
CTGCCGGTGCTGGAGGTGCTGTCGGCCAAGCATCTGGTCGCCGACCTGACGCTCGGCCTCGGCACCGTCGTGCACGATTACCTCGCCTGACGCGGCGGGAGGAGACCACTGATGCGTGGCGTGAAACGGAAGCAGGCGCGCAGCGCCCCCGGGCACATCGAGGTGCCGCCCTACGACGTCGTCGCCCTGGTGCTGCAGGGCGGCGGCGCCCTCGGCGCCTACCAGGCCGGGGTCTATGAAGGGCTGCACGAGGCCGGGATCGAGCCGACCTGGCTGGCCGGCATCTCGATCGGCGCGCTCAACACCGCGATCATCGCCGGATCGCCGGAAGCGCAGCGGGTGGACCGGCTGCGCGAGTTCTGGGAGACGATCTGCGCCGCCCCGGTCGAGTGGCCGGCCAGCGAGGGGCTGGCGGAGGCGCTGCCCTTCGCCTTCGACATGCGCTCGGTGCACAACGCCGCGGCGGCGATGCGGGCGCTGTTCCAGGGCCAGCCCGGCTTCTTCAAGCCGCGCTTCCCGCCGCCCTACCTGTCGCCCTTCGCCGGCGACGGCGCCACCAGCTTCTACGACACCAGCCCGCTGCGCGACACGCTGCTGCGGCTGGTCGATTTCGACCGGCTGAACTCCGGCGACATCCGGGTCAGCGTCGGTGCGGTCAATGTCCGCAGCGGCAACTTCACCTATTTCGACACGGCGGAGCGGAAGCTGGGGCCGGAGCATTTCATGGCATCCGGCGCGCTGCCGCCCGGCTTCCCGGCAATCGAGATCGATGGCGAGTTCTACTGGGACGGCGGCGTGGTCTCGAACACGCCTCTGTCCTACGTCCTGTCGACCGAGCCGCGGCGCGACACCCTGACCTTCCAGGTCGACCTGTGGTCGGCCAAGGGCCGGCTGCCGGACGACCTGATGGAGGTGTCGAGCCGGCAGAAGGACATCCAGTATTCCAGCCGCACCCGCGCGATCACCACCTACATGATGCAGATGCAGAAGATGCGCCGGGCGCTGCAGCGGGTGATGGACCGGCTGCCGGAGGAGGCGAAGCAGGACCCGGAGATGCAGGAGATCGCCGATCTGGCCTGCGAACGCGCCTACAACATCATCCAGCTGATCTACCAGACCAAGACCTATGAGGGCCACTCCAAGGACTACGAGTTCGGGCTGGATGCGATGCGCGAGCATTGGCAGAGCGGCCTCGACGACATCCGCCGCACCCTGGCCGATCCGCGCCGGCTGGACCGGCCGTCGGCGGCGGAGGACGGCGTAGTCAGCCACGACGTGCACCGGCAGGACCGCTGACGCATGCGGGCGCGCCGCCGCGTCTGGCTGGGCAGCGCTCTGGCGGCGCTGGTCCTGTCCGGCGTGGCGGCGTTCACTTTCGCATCTGCCTGGCATCCTTCCGACACCGCCTATCCCCGCCAGGGCATCGACGTGTCGCATCATCAGGGCCGGATCGCCTGGGCCGAACTGCCGACCCAGGGGGTCGACTTCGCCTATATCAAGGCGACCGAAGGCGGCGACCACCGGGACAGCGCCTTCGCTGACAACTGGGCCCAGTCCCGGGCCGCCGGCGTGCCGCGCGGCGCCTATCACTTCTTCACGCTATGCCGGCCCGGGGCCGACCAGGCAGCCAACTTCATCGCCACGGTCCCGGCCGAGCCGGACGCGCTGCCGCCCACCGTGGACCTCGAATATCTCGGCAACTGCTCGCGGCAAGTCACGCGCGAGGATTTCCACCGTGAGCTCGCAACGTTCCTGCAGGCGATCGAGGCGCATTACCGGCAGCCGGCGCTGCTGTATCTGACTCGCGAGTTCGACGCGGCCTACGACGTCAGCGCCCGGCTGCCGCAGCCGCTGTGGCTGCGCCGCATCGTCTTCGAGCCGGATTTCGGCGCCCGCCCCTGGCGGGTCTGGCAGGTCTCCAATTTCCGTCGCCTCCGCGGCATCGACGGCCGGGTCGACTGGAACGTCAGCCGGCCCTGATCCGGCGGAACGGGATCGCGAATTGCACAGCCGGCGCCCGGCGGTCATGCTGCGGGGGATCCGCCGCAGCGGACCGGCCGACGGACGGAGGCGGGAAAGAATGGACGGACGGGTCGCGGCGCTATGGCGCTATCCGGTCAGCTCGCTCGGCGGCGAGCGGCTGGAGGTGTGCGCCGTCGATGCCACCGGCCTGGCCGGCGACCGCGCCTGGGGCCTGGCCGACCGGGACAGCGGCGAGACCGCCTTTCCGGAGAGCAAGCGCCGCTGGCGCCCGGCGCCGCAGATCCGGGCCAGCAGCACCGGCGACGGGCTGCGGCTGGATTTCCCGGATGGCAGCAGCCTGCCGGCCGAGGCCGCCGGCGACGCCCTGGCCGCGCATTTCGGCTTTCCCGTGCAGGTGCGGCCGCACGCCACCGACGCGGCCGAGACGGCGACGGCGGGACCGTTGAAGCCGCGCTATGAGCGCCACCCGATCCACATCCTGACCACCGCGTCGCTGGCGGCGCTGCAGGCGATCCTGCCGGACAGCGCCATCGATGTGCGCCGGTTCCGGCCGAACCTGGTGCTCGACCTGCCAGGGGCCGAGGGCTTCGTCGAGACCGACTGGATCGGGCGGGCGGTGGCGATCGGCGACGTGCGGATCCGCATCGTCGACCCCTGCGTGCGCTGCGCCTTCACCACCCTGGCCCAGGGCGGCCTGCCGCTCGACCGCGCGGTGCTGATGGCGGTGACCAGGCGCAACGCCACCCATCTCGGCGTGCTGTGCACGGTCGAGGCGCCGGGCGAGATCCGGGTCGGCGATGCCGCGACGATCACAGCGTAGCGCCGGTTCGCGGCGGAGGGAGATACAGGATGACCGGATGGGTCCTGTTTGTAGCGATGCTCGTGGCCGCTCCCGCCATCGCGGTTAGGCCGGCCGCCGCCCAGTCCGATGCGGGCGGGTCGGCCCTCGAATCCGATGCCGCCGCCTGCCACCGGCCGAATGGCGGCCAGCCGTCGATCGATGCCTGCAGCCGGCTGATCGCCTCCGGCCGCGCCACCGGCCACGAGCTGGCGGTCCTGCTGAACGATCTCGGCCTGCTGCGGTACCGGGCGGGAGATGCCGGCGGTGCCCTCGGCGACTACGACCGCGCGCTGGCCGCCGATCCCGGCTTGGGCACGGCGTGGTACAATCGGGGCCTCGCCCTGGCCCGCCTCGGGCGTCCGGACGATGCCATCAGCGACTTCACCAGGGCCGGCGAGTTGGTTCCCGACCGGGCCGTGATCTGGGTCAGCCGCGGCGCCGCCTATGCCATGACGGGCGATCCCGCCCGTGCGATCGAGGATTACGACCGGGCGCTGGCGCTGGAGCCGGCCCTGGCCTCGGCCTGGGCCAACCGCGGCGCGGCCCGGATCCGCCTCGGCGAGCTGATGCAGGGCCGGGCGGACCTGCTCGCGGCGCTGCGCCTCGACCCTGGAAACGCGACCGCCACCGACTGGCTGCGGCAGGTCGACAACCGGCTGCGGCAAGCGGACTGAGCGGCCTCAATCCCCCAGGCAGATCCCCAGCGCCCGGGCGGTCTTGACCAGCGGATCGCTGTGCTTGATGTCCTGGTATTCGGCGATCGCGTCCTGCAACGGCACGTCGATCACCCGCCGGTCGGACCACGCGACCATGCGGTCGAACTTGCCCTCGGCGATCAGGTCGACGGCATGGGCGCCGAAGGCCGAGGCGATCAGCCGGTCGCGCCAGCTGGGCATCGAGCCGCGCTGGACATGGCCCAGCACCGTCACCCGCGTCTCCGCCCCCGTGGTGTCGGCGATCTTGAAGGCGACGTAGTCGCCGATGCCGCCGAAGCGCTTCTCGCCGCCGTGATAGTCCTTGTGCACCTTGGTGCCGTCGGCGGTCTTCACCGCCTCCGACACCACCACCAGCGCGAAGTTGCGGCCGGTCTTGCGCACCTCGCGGATCTTGTGGGCCACGGAATCGATCGAGAACGGGATCTCCGGTATCAGGATCACGTCGGCGCCGCCGGCGATGCCCGCGGCCAGCGCGATATGGCCGGCGTCGCGGCCCATCACCTCCAGCACCATCACCCGGGCGTGGCTGGCGGCGGTCGGCTGCAGCCGGTCCAGCGCCTCGGTCGCCACCGCGACCGCGGTGTCGAAGCCGACCGAGACCTCGGTCAGGCCGACATCGTTGTCGATCGTCTTCGGGACGCCGACATAGTTGAATCCGCCCTGCTGCGCCAGCCGCCGCAGGATCGAATGGCTGCCGTCGCCGCCGACGCCGATCAGCGCGTCGAGGCCGAGCTCGTGATAGCCGCCGATAATCTCGACCGACCGGTCCTTCAGCGTGCCGTCGGACATCGGGAAGGCGAAGGGATCGCCCTTGTTGGTGGTGCCGAGGATGGTGCCGCCCTGACGCATCACCGCCGTCGTCATCTTGTCCGGCGTCAGCACCTCGTAGCGCAGCGGCCGGGCCAGCAGGCCGGAGGTGCCCTCCTTGATCCCGATCACGGTCCAGCCGAGGCCATCGGCCCTGCACACCGCCGCGCGGATCACTGCATTGAGCCCGGCGCAGTCGCCGCCGCTGGTGAGAATCCCGATGCGCTTCTCGCCCGCCATGCCGTGCTTCGTTCCCGCTCCCGGTTGCAGTTCCCCCTTGTACCGGGAAGCGGCCGGTGCTGTAAGAGCCGGATGCGCCGCCGGGGCGTCACCCCCGCGTCAAACGCGTTCCGGTCGGGCCGCCCCCTTTGCTATGATCGGGCTCGCCGAACCGGGACCCGCAGGAAAGGCCGTTTGAGGGAATGATCGACATCGAGTCGATGCAGGAGAAGCTGGCCGCTTTGCGGGTCGAGCACCGCGACCTCGACGAGATCATCGACCGGCTGACCGCGGATGGTCCCGTCAACCAGCTTCAGATCCAGCGCCTGAAGAAGCGCAAGCTGCTGCTCAAGGATCAGATCACCATGATCGAGAGCAAGCTCTTGCCCGACATCATCGCCTAGACCCCGAGGATTTTCCGACCGATGGCCGAACCCGCCGCCGCGCCGCCTGTGGCAATCATCATGGGCAGCCAGTCCGACTGGGAGACCATGCACCACGCCGCCGAGACGCTGTCGCTGCTGGGCATCGGCCATGAGGCGCGGATCATGTCCGCCCACCGCACGCCGGACCGCATGGCCGATTTCGCCCGCGAGGCGCGCGGCCGCGGCGTCAAGGTGATCATCGCCGGCGCCGGCGGCTCCGCCCATCTGCCGGGCATGACGGCGGCGATGACGCCGCTGCCGGTGCTGGGCGTGCCGGTCGAGAGCAAGGCGTTGAAGGGCATGGACAGCCTGCTGTCGATCGTGCAGATGCCGGGCGGCATCCCGGTCGGCACCCTGGCGATCGGCCGGGCCGGGGCGATCAACGCGGCGCTGCTGGCCGCCGCCATCCTGGCGCTGAGCGACCCTGCCGTCGCCGATGCGCTGGACGCCTGGCGCCACCGCCAGACCGAGGCCGTGGCCGAGCACCCGAAGGACGAATGACCAGCACCGTTTCCCCTCTCCCGCCTGGCAGCATCATCGGCATGCTCGGCGGCGGCCAGCTCGGCCGCATGACCGCGCTCGCCGCGGCCCGCCTCGGCTACCGCACCCATGTGCTGTGCCCGGACCCGGACAGCCCCTGCGCCCAGGTGACCGACCGGTCGACCCTGTCCTCCTACACCGACCACGCGGCACTGGATGCCTTCGCCGCCCAGGTCGACGTCGTCACCTACGAGTTCGAGAACATCCCCTACGAGACCGTGCTGCACCTGGCCGCCCGCGTGCCGGTGCGGCCGGGGCCGGACGGCCTCGCGGTGTGCCAGGACCGGGTTTCGGAGAAGGATTTCGCCAACCGCCACGGCATCGGCACCGCGCCCTGGCGGGCCGTGGGCTCGGCCGAGGAGCTGGCGGCGGCGGTCGTGGCGATCGGCACGCCCTCGGTGCTGAAGACCCGGCGCGAGGGCTATGACGGCAAGGGCCAGGTGGTGATCCGCGATCCCGCCGCCGCCGCCGCCGCATGGGAGAGGCTCGGCGGCCGCCCGGCCATTCTCGAGGGCTTCGTCGACTTCGCCCGCGAGCTGTCGGTGATCGCCGCCCGCGGCGTCGATGGCTCGGTGGTGTGCTACCCCGCGGTCGAGAACCGGCACCGCGACCACATCCTGTCGGAAACGATCGCTCCCGCCCCGGACCTGGCGCCGCAGCGCGCCGCGGAGGCAGAGGAGATCGCCCGCACGCTGGTCACGGCGCTGGACATGGTCGGCCTGCTGGCGGTGGAGCTGTTCGAGGCCCGCGACGGCGGCCTGCTGGTCAACGAGCTGGCGCCGCGGCCGCACAATTCCGGCCACTGGACCCAGGATGCCTGCGCCTGCGACCAGTTCGAGCAGCTGGTCCGCGCCGTCTGCGGCCTGCCGCTGGGGTCGACCGGGCGCCATTCCGACGCGGTGATGCAGAACCTGATCGGCGACGACGTGCTGCACTGGCCGGAATTCCTGGCCGAGCCCGGCGCCAGGCTGCATCTCTACGGCAAGGGCGCGCCGCGCCCCGGCCGCAAGATGGGCCATGTCAACCGGCTGGTGCCGAAGGGCTGAGGTCGAGACGCCGCAGGAAGGCCCGGGTCAGGGACGCGATCCGGTCGGCCTGCTCGTCCAGCGCGAAGTGGCCGGCATCGAGGATGTGCAGCTCCGCATCCGGGAGGTCACGCTTGTAGGCTTCCGCCCCCGGCACGATGAAGGAGGGGTCGTGGCGGCCCCACATCACCAGCGCCGGCGGCCGGTGCCGGCGCATCCAGGCCTGCCAGGCGGGGTATGAGGCCACGTTGGTCCGGTAGTCGTACAGCAGCGCGGCCTGAATCTCGCGCTGCCCCGGCCGCGACAGCATCGCGAACTCGTCCATCCAGCTGTCGGGATTGTAGCGCTCGGGGTTCGGGCTGGTGCCGAGATGGCGCTGCCTCGCCCCCTCCGGCGAGGTGAAGGCATCCAGCTGCCCGGGATGCGACTCCGGGTCCCGCCAGTACTCGGCAATGCCGGCCCATTTCGTCCCCAGGCCTTCCGCATAGGCATTGGCGTTCTGGACGATGATCGCCTGCACCGCCTCAGGCCGGGCCAGAGCCATGCGGAAGCCGACCGGGCCGCCGTAATCCTGCATGAACAGCACATGCTGGTCGAGCCCGAGCACGCCGAGCAGGCCCAGCATGGTCTCGGCGAGATGGTCGAATGTGTAGCGGTACTGCGCGGGCGACGGGGCGTCGCTGTGCCCGAAGCCCGGATAATCCGGGGCGATCAGGTGATAGCGGTCCGCCAGTAGCGGCAGCAGCGGGTCGTACATCCGCGACGTCGACGGATAGCCGTGCAGCAGGACGATGGTCGGCGCATCCTTCGGGCCGGCCTCCCGGTAGAAGATGTTCAGGCCCTCGACCTCGGCGCGACGATAGGTGGTCGTGGCCGAGACCGACGGGACGGGGTGGGGGGTATCGACAGTCGTCATTCCTTCGTCCTCACCGGCGCATATTCGAGGGCCAGGATGCCGTTGCTGAAGCCCACGGCCGAGACCAGCTCGAGCCTGTGCTGCTCGCCGGGCGCGAAGAACGGCTTCCCCTGGCCCACAGCCACGGGATAGCCGAGGAGCCGGATGCGGTCGACGAGGCCATGCCGCAGCAGTTGCTGGGCCACGCTGATGCTGCCGTGGACATAGATGTTGCCGCCGTCGCCCTGCTTCAGCGTCCGGACGGCGTCCGGCAATGCGCCCTTCAGCACCTCCGCGGGCGTCCAGTCCAGGTCTGTCAATGTCGTCGACGCCACGTATTTCGGCAGCGCGTTGAATCTGTCGGCGAAGTCTCCGGTTTCGCTGGGCCAGGAGCCGGCGAAGATCTGATAGGTCTTGCGCCCGAGGAGCATGGCGCCGCTGTCCGCAAGCTCGTCATTCTTGAACTTGTCCATTTCGGAATTCCAGGCCACGCCGGTCAGCTTTTCGACCTCGGCAATGCCGTCGGCGCTGATGAATTCCGTGACGATGATTTTCCTCATCTGGCCCTCCCTGGTCTCAGGCGGTGGCCGCCACCGCCAGCTCGATGAAGGCGCGGATCGCCGGGAAGCGCCGGCGGTCGCGCTGGCACAACACATATTCGTCGGTGTGCCAGGCGCAGTCAGCCAGCGGCCGGACGGCGATACGCGGATCCGGCCGGATCTCGCCGGCCGAAATGAAGCCGAGGCCGAGGCCCAGCCCCACCGCCTCCTGCACCGCCTCGCGGCCGGTGACCTCGAACACCGCGCCGGGCGCGATCTCGGCCTCGGCCAGCCCGCGCTCGACCGTGCGCCGGGTCATCGACCCGGTCTCGCGCATCACCAGCCGCTGCCCGGCCAGGGCCGCGGCCGGCACCGCATCGCCCGCGGCCAGCGGATGGCCGGCCGGCAGCATCAGTCGTACCGGGTCGCGATACAGCGGCACGATGTGAAAGCGGGGATCGACCGGCGGGTTGGACAGCAGGGCCACGTCCAGCCGCGCTTCCGACAGATCCTCCAGCACCGCCCCGGCATTGCCGATCGACAGCCGGATCTCAACCTGCGGGTGGCGGCGGTCGAACTCGGCGATCAGCGGCATGACGTAGTACGGGCTGTCGGCGCCGAGCTGCAGCAGGCCGCGGGCCAGCTGTGCCGAGCCCTCCAGCAGCGTCGCCGCCTCCTGCTCGGTGTCGAACAGCCGGGTGGTCAGCTGGAACAGCCGGCGCCCCATCTCGGTCGGCTGCACCCGGCGCGAGCTGCGCTCGAACAGCAGCACGCCGTAGCGTTCCTCCAGCGCCTTCACCGATTGCGACAGGGTCGGCTGGGTCAGCCCCAGCGTCCGCGCCGCCAGGGTGAAGCTGGCCTGGGTGGCCACCGCATGGAAGGCGCGCAGCTGCATCACGTTTATTCGCATGGCCTATAGATAGCATGGAAAGCCTGTATTGGACTTATGCATGAGGGTGGCGCAGCGTCGGACCCAGCCACCCTTGCCGAGGCCGCCATGCCCACTGCCCTTGCCGTCCCGCCCGCCATCGATGAGGCAGCCCGGATCGCCAGCATCGCCCACACCGCCGACCGCCTGACGATCCGCTGGTCGGATGGGCGCGAGAGCCCTTATCCCGCGATCTGGCTGGCCGACAACCGGCCCGACCGCCGTGACCGACCGGACGGGCAGCGCCTGTTCGACGCGATCGACCTGCCGGACGGCATCGCCCTCCGGGGCGCCGGCCTTACCGCCGACGGCGCGGTCGAGGTCGATATCGCCGGCTTCGACATGCCGGCCCGCTTCCCGGCCGCTTGGCTGCGGGCCCATGCACTGGACCCGGCCTCCCGCGCGGAGCGCCGGCGCCGGCCGGTGCTCTGGGACTCGGGGCTCGCGCTGCCGGCCGGCGATTATGAAGCGGTCGCTGGCAACGATTCCGCCCGTGCCACCTGGCTGCGCCAGGCTTATGACCACGGCTTCGCCCTGCTGCGCGGCGTGCCGACCGAGCCCGGCATGGTGTGCAAGGTGGTCGAGCTGTTCGGCTTCGTCCGCGAGACCAATTACGGCCGGCTGTTCGACGTGGTGGCGGTGGACAAGCCGCAGAACCTGGCCTTCACCGCGATCGGCCTGGGCAACCACACCGACAACCCCTATCGCGATCCGGTGCCGCAATTGCAATTGCTGCACTGCCTGGAGGCGGCGGCGGAGGGCGGCGAGTCGGTGGTGGTCGACGGCTTCGCCGCAGCAGACCGGCTGCGGCGCGAGGCGCCGGACGCCTTCGCCCTGCTGACCCGCCGCCCCGTGCCGTTCCGCTATGTCGAACCCGGCCGGGTCGACCTGCGCAGCAAGGCGCCGCTGATCGAGCTGGACGCCGAGGGCGAGCTGGCGGCGATGCGCTACAACAACCGCTCGATCGCGCCCTTCGACCTGGATCCGGACGAGGTCGAGCCCTTCTACGACGCTTATCGCCGCTTCGGCCGGCTGCTGCACGACCCGGAGCTGACGGTCGGCTTCCGCCTGGCGCCGGGCGACCTGTTCCTGGTCGACAACCAGCGCGTGCTGCATGGCCGCCGCGGCTTCTCCGCCGGGCGCCGCTGGCTGCAGGGCTGCTACGCCGACAAGGACGGCCTGACCAGCACCCTGTTCAGCCTGGAGGCTTCCCGATGAGCCAGACCCTGCACCCCCTGCTGGCCGAGATCGAGGGCCTGTTCGCCGCCCATGGCCACGAGACCTATGGCGAAGGCGTGACCATGCAGGCGCACGGCCTTCAGGCCGCCGCCCTAGCCGAGCACGAAGGCGCTTCCGACGTGCTGGTGGTGGCCGCCCTGCTGCACGATATCGGCCATTTCCTGGAGCTGGCCGACGACGCCTTCGGCTATCACAGGCATGACGGCGCCGGTGGCGACTGGCTGGCCGCCCGCTTCGGCCCGGAGGTGAGCGAGCCGGTGCGCCTGCATGTCGCCGCCAAGCGTTATCTCTGCGCCGTCGAGCCGGGCTATCTGGACGTCCTGTCCGCCGCCTCGGTCCATTCGCTCGGCAAGCAGGGCGGGCCGATGAGCGCCGCGGAGGCGGCGGCGTTCGCCCGCCACCCCCATGTCGACGCCGCGGTGCGGCTGCGGCGCTGGGACGATGGCGGCAAGGTCGACGGGCTGAAGGTCAGCACCGTCGCCGATTACCGCGACCGCATCCTCAAGGTGGCCAGGGCCGGTTAGCGGGCCGCGACCGCCTGGATCTCGACCAGCAGGCTGGGCACCGCCAGGCCGGCGGCGACCACCAGGGTCGAGGCCGTGGCATGCCCGGCCAGGCGCCGTTCGCGCACCGTGCGGTATAGCGGCACCAGGTCCGGCCGGGTGATGAAGCCGTCGACCTTGACCAGGTCGGTCACCGCCATGCCGGCATCGGCCAGCACGGCGAACAGGTTGTCCCAGGCCAGCTCCATCTGGCGTTCGGCATCGTCGGGGATGGTGCCGTCGGGCGTGGCGCCGACCTGGCCGGAGATGTGCAGCCAGCGGGCGCCGGCCGGGGCCGAGGCGCCATGGCTGTAGCGGGAGAACGGCGCGGCGACGCCGGCCGGGTTGTGCAGCTGAACGGTCATGGGTCTTCCCCGATGTCGCTGGGCAGGCCGGGACTCGGCCCGATGCACTCAGTCTAGCATCAGGACAGCGGATCGTTCTCCAGCAGGATCGGGGCGCCATGCGGCGTGGCCCGGGCGGCGCGGTCCCAGGCGTCCTTGCGCCGCCCCAAAGCGTCGGCATCGGCGACGCCCTTGGCCAGCACCAAGCGCTCCAGCGCCGCCAGCCAGTGCTCGTAGTAGCGGCTGCCGTCGTCGGGGGCGCCGGCCGTCCGGGCGATCTCGGCAGCCAGCGCCGCCGCCCATTCCGGCCAGGTGAACACGCCGCGCCCGTGCAGCGCCACCGCCATGGCGAAGGCCTGGGCCTGCCAGGGCTCGGCGAAGACCGGCCCGTCGGCGTCGCGCGGCGGCAGCGGTGCGGCGCCGTCCAGCGCCGCGATCACCACCTCATGCCGGCTCAAGATAACCCTCCCAGGCGTCGATCGAGACGGTCAGCGTCGGGTCGGCGGCCTCGCCCCACAGCTCGCGCCCGTCGAAGCGCACGGTGTAGAGCCATTGCGGGCTCTCGCCGCGGCCATGGGCATTGCTGTCCGGCAGCACGAAGACGCCGTGCACGCGTTCGATCTCGCCCAGCTTGCCGCGGGCGTAGCGCGGCAGCCTGGTGTGGCCGGTCGGGTGCTCGTTGCGGGTCAGCACCATGTCACCGATGGCGAAACGTGCCGGCGCCGCTTCCGGCCGCTGGTAGTTGCTGCCGCGCGCCAACGCCGGCGCGACCTGGTCCGCCCGCAGCACCTTCTGGCCCGGCACCGGCGGGTCGATCGCGCGCCCGGCCTTCAGCTCCGCCGCCGAGACCAGGCCGGCACCCTGCAACAGCTTCTCCAGCCCCTTGGTCCAGATCTCGTAGTAGCTGGAGGACAGGTAGTCGGCCGGGTGCAGCGTCTCGCGCGCATGCCGGCTGATATCGATGTTCCAGCGGCCCAGGCCACCGGCCGCCAGGGTGAGGGCCAGGGCCCGCTTCTCCCACTCGGCATGGAAGCGGACATCCTCCGGCTCCGGCACCACCGGGCCGAAGCCCATCATGCCGCCGAGGTCCTGGGCGCCGTTCATCGTGCAGCCTCCGGCTCGCGCGCGATCCCGGCGCCGATCATGCTGTCGCGGGTGACCAGGTCGGCCAGCGCCTCCTCGGCCCAGCCCTCGGTGCCGGCCGGGCGCATCGGGATCACCAGATAGCGGGTCTCGGCGGTCGAATCCCAGACCCGGATCCGGGTCTGGGCCGGCAGGGTGACGCCGAAATCGGCCAGCACGCCGCGCGGGTCGATCACCGCGCGCGAGCGGTAGGGCGCCGATTTGTACCAGACCGGCGGCAGCCCCAGCACCGGCCAGGGGTAGCAGGAGCACAGGGTGCAGACGACGAGGTTGTGCGTGTCGGATGTGTTCTCGACCGCGATCATGTGCTCGCCCTGGCGGCCGACGAAGCCGAACTCGGCGATCGCGGCGCTGGCATCGGCCCGCAGCCGCTCGCGATAGGCCGGGTCGGCCCAGGCCTTGGCCACCACCCGGGCGCCGTTGCGCGGACCGATCTTGGTCTCATAGGTCTCGATCAGCACGTCGAGCGCGGCCGGGTCGACATAGCCCTTCTCGACCAGGATCGATTCCAGCGCCTTCACCCGCAGCGCGATCTCGGGCAGGGCGCTGCCCTCGTGGTCATGGTCGTGGTCGTGATGATGATGGTCGGACATGGGCGTGTTCCGCTGCATCGGATCCGCCGAAGGCCGGCGGGGCCGGATGCGTCACAATGCCGGGTTCGGGCCGCGCGGTCGAGCGGTTGATCCGCGCGGCCTGTCCCATCAGGGGATCAGCCGGTCGCGCCGCAGTTGCCCGAACAGGTCGAAGAAGGCGTCGTCGGTCGGCTGGTAGGCGGTGAAGCCGAGCCGGCGGCTCTTCGACATGTCGGTCACCACCTCGATCGGGCGGCCGAGATCGGCATCGGTGTGCCAGGGCGAGACCAGGCGCCCGATTTCGGGCTCGGCCAGGCCGTGGCGACCGGCAATCTCCCTCCAGGCGGCTGCGTCGTCCGCCATCTGCTGTTCCAGCGGCCGGACCACGCCGTCGAAGGGCTCGGCGTCCAAGCCGAACCAGCCGGCGATCCGCCCCCACATCCAGCTCCAGCGGAAGACGTCGCCATCGACCACGTTGAACGCCTGGTCGGCCGCGGCCGGAGTGGTCGCCGCCCACAGCAGGTGCCGGGCCAGCAGCCGCGCATCGGTCATGTCGGTCAGCCCATCCCACTGCGCCGCCACGCCGGGGAAGCGGAACGGCCGGCCGGTCTCGCGGCAGAGGGTCGCGTAGACGGCCAGCGTCGTGCCCATGTTCATGGCGTTGCCGACCGCCTTGCCGATGACCGTATGCGGGCGGTGCACGCTCCAGCGGAAGCCGTCGCGCGCCGCGGCGGCGAACACCTCGTCCTCCTGCGCATAGTAGAAGTTCTCGATGTCGAGCCGGCCCTGCTCCTCGCGGAACGGGGTCTGCGGCAGGGCGCCTTTCCCATAAGCCTCGAACGGCCCGAGATAGTGCTTCAAGCCGGTGACCAGCGCGACGTGGCGGACCGAGCCGGCGGGCCGCAGCGCGTCCAGCAGGTTGCGGACCATGGCGGCGTTGACGCGAATGTTCTCCGCCTCGGTCGGCTGCCGCAGCCAGCTGGCGATGACGACCAGGGACGGCGCCTGGTCGAGGAAAGCCTGCGACAGCGAGGCCGGGTCCAGCAGGTCGGCGGCCACGGGCGTGACGCCGGGCAGATCGGGCGGCCGGCGCGCCAGGCCGGCCACGCGCCAGCCTTCCTCGGCCAGCAGGGCGGCGGTGGCGCTGCCGACGATGCCGCCGGCGCCGACGATCAGGGCGGATTGGGTCATGCGGAGTCCTCGGGTTGCCGAGATGATCTGGGCATGCCCCGGTCTCGATCCAGACGGCACCCTGGAACGACGCATCCGCGGGCGGGTGGCGAACGGCCGCCGGGCGCTACCCCCGTACCCGCATTCGTGCTAGCAAACCGGCCGACCGACAACCTGGAACACCGGAGCCGTCCGATGGCCGCCGAAACCGCTTTCCGCACCGAGACCGACAGCCTGGGGGCCGTCGAGGTGCCGGCCGACCGCTACTGGGGCGCGCAGACCCAGCGCAGCCTGCAGAACTTCAAGATCGGCGGCGAACGCATGCCGGCGCCGCTGGTGCGGGCGCTGGGCATCCAGAAGAAGGCCTCGGCCCTGGCCAATGTCGCGCTCGGCGAGCTCGACGCGACGGTCGGCAACGCCATCGTCGCCGCGTCGGAAGAGGTGATCGACGGCACCCTGGCCGACCATTTCCCGCTGGTGGTGTGGCAGACCGGGTCGGGCACCCAGACCAACATGAACGCCAATGAGGTGATCTCGAACCGCGCCATCGAGATCCTGGGCGGCGACATCGGCTCGAAGAAGCCGGTGCATCCGAACGATCACGTCAATCGCGGCCAGTCCTCGAACGACAGCTTCCCGACGGTGATGCACATCGCCGCGGTCGAGCAGATCGGCCATGAGCTGCTGCCGAGCCTGGAGCACTTGCATCGCGCCCTCGCCGCCAAGTCGGCGGAGTTCAAGGACATCGTCAAGATCGGCCGCACCCATCTGCAGGATGCGACGCCGCTGACGCTGGGCCAGGAGTTCTCCGGTTATGCCCGCCAGATCGAGCTGGGCGTCGCCCGGGTGAAGGGCTGCCTGCCGCATCTCCTGGACCTCGCCCAGGGCGGCACCGCCGTCGGCAGCGGGCTGAACGCCAAGGAGGGCTTCGCCGAGGCCTTCGCGGCGCATGTCGCCACCATCACCGGCTTCCCGTTCCGGACCGCGCCGAACAAGTTCGAGGCGCTGGCCGCGCATGACGCCTGCGTCGAGGCGTCGGGCGTGATGAACACCCTGGCCGTGTCGCTGATGAAGATCGCCAACGACATCCGCATGCTGGGCTCCGGCCCGCGCTGCGGCATCGGCGAGATCCACCTGCCGGAGAACGAGCCGGGCTCGTCGATCATGCCGGGCAAGGTCAACCCGACCCAGTCCGAGGCGATGACCATGGTCTGCACCCAGGTGATGGGCAACCACGTCACCGTCACCATCGCCGGCTCGAACGGCCATTTCGAGCTGAACGTGTTCAAGCCGGTGATCATCTACAACCTGCTGCAGTCGATCCGCCTCTTGGCCGATTCCTGCCGCAGCTTCACCGACAACTGCGTCGTCGGCATCGAGGCCCGCACCGACCGGATCGAGCAACTGCTGCACGAATCGCTGATGCTGGTGACGGCGCTGAACCCGCATATCGGCTACGACAACGCCGCCAAGGTGGCGAAGAAGGCGCATGCCGAGAACACCACGCTGAAGCAGGCGGCGATCGCGCTGGGCCTGCTGACCGCCGAGCAGTTCGACCAGTGGGTGCGGCCTGAGACCATGGTCGGCCCGTCGGCCTGAGAGCCCGTATGGAAATGCTACTGCTGTGGCCGTCTGACGGCGGTTTCTGCGCTTCCGGTGCTCACGGACCCAAACGTCCGCTGCGCGCCGGTTCTCGAAACCACCGCCAGCCGACTCACATCAGCGCATTTCCAAACGGGCTCTGACCGGGTCAGGAGCTGTGATGAGCGGCGTCCGCAAGCGGTCGGTCAGCATCGCCGGACACGCCACCAGCGTGTCGCTGGAGCCGGCCTTCTGGGACGCCCTCACCCGCTTGGCCGCCGCGCGCGGCCTGCCGGTCAACCGCCTGGTCGAGGCGGTCGACGCCGCCCGCGACCCGGACGGCAACCTGTCCAGCGCGCTGCGGACCGCGGTCCTTCAGGCGGCACTGGCGCGGGAGATCTGACGGCAAAAAGCCCCGGCCGATCGGCCGGGGCTTTTCGTCATCGGGCGGTCGGGATCAGCCGCCGCACTGGGCGGCGTAGGACTGGTCGCCGGTGGCGACCTGCTGGTCGACCTGCTGGATCTGCGCGTCGGTCAGGTTCAGCTCGGACTTGCAGGTCTTGTAGATCGTGACGAGGTTCTTGGTCTCGTCCATCAGCTCCTTGCTGGCCGAGCACTGCTCGTCCTTCGAAGCTCCGGCCTGCATCTTGGTCATCGTGGCCTGGGTCAGAGTCTGGATCTTCTGGGCCTGGGCCTGGGCGTCTTCGGTGCATCCGGCGAAGGCCGGCGAGGCCGCGAGGGTGGCAATGGCGGCGGCGAAAAGAATGCGCTTCACGAAAAGCTCCTTGGGCTTCCTGGATGGGCCATTCCGGAGCGAACCGGAGCGGCGTCCAGAGAACCCATGGTCACGGACCGAGTTCCCAGAAAATTGTGAAGAATTGCGCCGATCCGCGTTGGCGATAGGACGCCGCTACTTGTCGTTCGACCACCAGGCTTCCAGCACCGTGCCATAGGTCGGGTTGACCGTGGTGACGCGGCCGAGATTGCCCCAATAGGCGACATAGTCGCGGTCGAGATAATAGAGCGGCACGACGTAGTTGCCCCACAGCAGCACCCGGTCGAGCGCGTGCACCGCGGCCTGCAGCTCCTCCTGGCTGCGGGCGGCGTTCACGGCCTTGATCATGGCGTCGACCACCGGGCTCTTCACCCCCGGATAGTTGCGCTCGCCGGGCACGTCGGCCGAGCGGCTGCCCCAGTAGCGCGACTGCTCCGAACCGGGCGACAAGGTGGAAATCCAGGTGTTGAGCATCAGGTCGAAATCATAGGTCTGGATGCGGTTGGCGTATTGCGCGCTCTCGACCAACCGGATCGAGGCCTGGATGCCGAGCCGGCGCAGCTGGTCGGCATAGGCCAGGGCGATCCGCTGCACGCCCTTGTTCTGCAGCAGGATCTCGAAGCGGAACGGGGCGCCGCTGCCGTCGACCAGCACATTGTCCCTGATCGTCCAGCCGGCCTCCGCCAGCAGCGCCTGCGCCGCGCGCAGATTTTCGCGGCTGCGGCCGCTGCCGTCGCTCGGCGGCAGGGTATAGGGCTCGGTGAACAGCTGCGGCGGCAGCTGGTCGCGGAAGGGCTCCAGCAGTTGCAGCTCCGCCCCCTGCGGCGTGTCGGTCGCGGCCAGCGCCGAATTGGCGAAGTAACTGTCGTTCCGCTTGTACTGGCCCCCCAGCAGGGTCTTGTTCACCCATTCGAAGTCGAAGGCCAGGATCAGCGCCCGGCGCACCCGCGGATCGGCGAAGATCGGCCGCCGCGTGTTCATGGCGAAACCCATCATCCCGACCGGCCGGGAATGCGGCAGGGTCAGCATGGTGACGCGGCCGTCCTGGACCGCCGGGAAGTCGTAGGCGCCGCTGACCCACTTCTCGGCATCGCGTTCGCGCCGCAGGGTGTAGGCGCCGGCCTTGAACGCCTCCAGCGCCGTGTCGGCATCGAGGTAGAAGTCGAAGCGCAGCGTGTCGAAGTTGTAGAGCCCGCGCATCGCCGGCAGGTCCGCGCCCCACCAGTCCTTGACCCGGTCCAGCGTGATGCTGCGCCCGGCATCGACGGCGCCGATCGCGTAAGGGCCGGCGCCGAGCGGCGGGTCAAGGCTCGGCTGGTCGAACGGGTGGCTCGAATACCAGGCCTTGCTCAGGATCGGCTGCATCGCAACGACCAGCGGATTCTCGCGCGCCCCGCCCTCCTTGAAGCGGAAGCGCACGGTGCGGTCGTCGATGCGGTCGATGCCGTCCATCGCTTCATAGAGCGCGCGGGTGTTGGGCAGCCCCTTCGTCCCCTGAGTCTGCCAAGTAAAGATCACATCGTCCGCAGTGACCGGCGTGCCGTCATGGAACACCGCCTTGGGGTTGAGCCAAAAGGTGACCGTGCGCCGGTCCTCCGACATCTCCGCGCGCTCGGCGACATAGGGGTAGAGCGTGAAGGGCTCGTCCCAGCCCCGCGTCATCAGGCTGGCGAAGTTGTAGGGCGGCACGATCAGCCGCACCTGGTCGGTCTGGCCGCCGATGATGAAGGGGTTCAGCGTGTCGAAGCTGCCGACCACCGCCTGGCGCAGCTCGCCGCCCTTCGGCGCGGCCGGGTCGGCATAAGCGAAATGGGCGAAATCGGCCGGGTATTTCGGCTCGCCATGCATGGCGATGCCGCCCCCCGGCGCCTGCGTCTGGGCAACCGCCGGCAGGGCGCCGGGCAGCAGGACGACGAGGGCGAGTCGGAGCAGGAGGCGGGCGATGCGCATGCGGCTTGTCCGGGCGGGGAATCGATGGGGCGCAGTCTTCCCGCCGAAGGGCCGCGGCGCAAGACCGTTACGCCGGAGGGCTCCCTTGACAAGCCTTGCGCAATCATCGCACGATTTCGCCTGACATAATGAATGCGAATTGCGTTCAGCCAGCATCTTCGGATCAAAGCTGACCGGACAGCGTCCGGCGATGTCACAGGGGGAGGAAACCATGGTCATCAGCAGGGCTCTGCTGCTGTCGACGGTGCTGGTCGTCCTGAGCGGCGCGGCCGCGGCACAGAACACACCGCATGTCACCTGGCATGACGACGGCACGGTGACGCTCAAATCCGATCCCGAATACGGGATGGAGATCACGACGACGAAGGCGGAGCTGGGCTCCCTCTTCGGTCCCGGCCAGAAGCCCTTCGAGGGCGAGACGGTCACCATCCTCAGCCTCGATTCCGGCCCCAAGGGCGGCATCTCCGGCCCGGTCTACATGTTCCGCCCGATCTGGGAGGAGCTGACCGGCGCCAAGCTGAACATCGCGCTGACCCCGATCTCGGAACTCTACACCAAGACCTTCCTCGACCTGCGCAACGGCACGGGCGAGTACGACGCCATCATCGTCGGCGCCTTCTTCTACGGCGACCTGATCGCCGGCAAATACATCCTGCCGGTCGACGAGTGGCGGAAGAGCGGCGAGTACCCGAAATGGGACTACGACGTGATGCCGCCGGCGCTGCGCAATATCTACACCTGGGACAATGTCGGCTACGGCGTGCTCAGCGATGCCGACGGCCAGATCCTGTACTACCGCCGCGACCTGCTGACCGACCCGACGCACCAGGCCGCCTTCAAGGCGGAATACGGCTACGACATGCCGGCGCCGCCGAAGACGCTGCAGCAGCTGCGCGACATCGCCAAATACTTCAACGGCAAGAACTTCGACAGCAACGACCCGGAGCCGGACAGCGGCGCGGTGCTGCACCTGAAGGTGCGTGAGCAGGGGCTGTACCACTTCACCACGCTCGCCACCTCCTTCGCCATGACCCCGGGCGACAAGCTGGACCGGACCCACAACGTCTACTGGTTCGACCCGGTCGACATGAAGCCGCTGATCAACAGCCCGGGCCACGTCAAGGCGCTGGAGTTCCTGAAGGAGCTGGCCGCCTACGGCCCGCCGGCGCAGGTGAGCTGGAGCCTGGGCGAGGCCTGGGACTATTTCCTGCGCGGCAAGGCGGTGTTCAACTTCTCCTACGGCGACGTCGGCGCGCTGGCGCAGGACCCGGAGCGGTCGAAGATCCGCGGCAAGCTCGGCTCCGCCGCCCTGCCCGCCTCGGACACCTATTGGGACATGGAGCAGAAGACCTTCGTCACGGTGAAGGAGCCGCGGCAGGTCGGCAACGTCACCGGCGGGTCCTGGCACGGCGTGGTCTCGTCGCTCGGCCAGCATCCCGAGGCGGCCTACAGCCTGCTGTCGCTGATGGCGATCAAGCCATCGCAGAAATTCCTGGCCACAATCGGCTGGGACGGCGTCGATCCCGGCTATTCCTATCAGTGGCTGGAGCCGACCGGCGAGGCGAAACTGACCGACTACACCGAATCCGCCCTGAAATGGGACCCCGAGGACGTGAAGGAGTACCTGGACGCCTACCACAGCAACTACAACGCCAAGACCATGCTGCCGTATATGCGGATCACCGGCACGCAGGAGTATTACGACGCCCTGGACAGCAACCTGTCGGCGGCGATGAGCGGGTCGAAGACGCCGCAGCAGGCGCTGGACGACACCGCGGCGGCCTGGGAGCAGATCACCGACCGCCTCGGCCGCGACCAGCAGTTGAAGAACTACCAAGCGGCGATCGGCTGGAAGGGCGAATGAGCCGGGCACGGACCGTGCCCGACGCGTAACGGGAAGGGGGCCGAGGCGGCACGATGCGCTGGACCGGACGGATCCGCCTGCTGTTCCTGACCCCGGCGGTGGTCTGGGTGCTGGCCTTCACCATCTTCCCGACGCTCTACACCGTCTACGCCGCGTTCCACACGGTGAAGACCGAGACCGTGACCACCCGGGCCGAGGTGCCGCGGCTGGATGCCAGCGGCAAGCCGATGCTGAAGCCGGACGGCACGCCGCGCACCAAGACCGAGGTGACGCGCGCGACCGTCAACACCTGGGACTTCGTCGGCCTGGGCAATTTCGGCCGCGTCTTCACCGACCCCCAGGTGCGCGAGGCGGCGCGGGTGACGGCGATCTTCGTGGTCGTCTCGGTCAGCGTCGAGATGGGGCTGGGCCTGCTTCTCGCCTTCCTGTTCAACCGCAGCATCCCTGGCCGCGGCATCCTGCGCACGATCATGATCCTGCCGATCTTCGCCACCCCGGTGGCGGCCGGATACCTGTTCTTCACCATCTTCTACGAGGCCGGCGGCCCGCTGGGCTGGACCGGCATCCCCTGGCTGTCGAACCCGAACTGGGCCCTGGTGTCGATCATGATCGTCGACATCTGGCAGTGGACGCCGTTCTGCTTCCTGGTCCTGCTGGCCGGGCTGCAGGGCGTCCCCGACGACCTGATCGAGGCGGCGCGGCTGGAGACCAAGTCCAGCCTGCGGATCTGGACCGGGGTGGTGCTGCCGCTGATGACGCCGGTGATCGTCATCGTGCTGCTGCTGCGCCTGGCCGAGGCGATGAAGGTGTTCGACGTGGTCGCCTCGCTGACCGTCGGCGGGCCCGGCAACGCCACCCAGTCGGTCTCCTACCTCGCCTTCCGCACGGGTTTGCGCTTCTTCGATGTCGGCTACGCCTCGGCCCTGGCGCTGACCCTGCTGGCCGTGGTGATGGCGATCGTCACCCTGTTCTTCAAGCGGGTGCGCAATGTCTACGCCTGAGGTTACCGCGCCGCCGATCCACGAGGCCCCGGTCGACCGGGTCAAGCCGCTGGGCCGGCGCAGCGGCATGGCCGATTCGCTGTGGTCGCTGGTCGCGATCGGCGTCACGATCCTGTTCTTCTTCCCGCTGTACTGGGCGATCTCGACCGCGCTGCGCAACCCGGCCGACACCTTCACCGTGGCCGGGCTCGGCATCCCCTGGCTCGACTTCGAGCCGACCCTGAACAACTTCGTGGTGGAGCTGAGCACGCCGGAGGGCTGGCGTGCCATGCAGACCAGCCTGATCGTCTCGCTCAGCGCCGTCGCCCTGGCCCTGGCGCTCGGCCTGCCGGCGGCCTATGCGCTGGCCCGGTTCCGGTTCTGGAGCAACAGCGACATCACCATCTGGTTCCTGTCGCAGCGGGTGCTGCCCCCGGTGGCGACGCTGCTGCCCTTCTACATCGTGTTCCGGTCGCTCGACATGCTGGACAGCAAGACGGCGCTGATCCTGTGCAACGCCACCTTCATCCTGCCCTTCGTCGTCGTCATCCTGCGCCAGACCTTCCTCGACCTGCCGGTCGAGCTGGAGGAGGCGGCGCTGGTCGACGGTGCGTCGCATTGGCAGGCCTTCCTGCGCGTCGCCCTGCCCCTGGCGGCGCCGGCGGTGGCGGCGACCGCGATGATCATCTTCGCCTTCGCCTGGAACGAGTTCCTGTTCTCGTCGTCGCTCGGCATCACCGAGACCAAGATGATGCCCGCCCACATGGCCGGCGCGGTCGACACCCGCGGCGTGCAGTTCTGGTTCATGGCGACCCGGGCGCTGATCGCGATGATCCCGCCGGTGCTGCTGGCGCTGTTCGCCCAGCGCTACATCGTGCGGGGCCTGACGCTGGGGGCGGTGAAGGGCTGAGGCGGCCGGTTGAAGCCAGATGTGTTGTCGTCTCTGCCCGGCGAACCGGCCCCTACCCCTTCATCCCCGCCCGGCGGGCCTCGATCGCGTCCCACAGCAGGGCCTCGATCTTCACCCGGTCCAGCCGGTTGATCTCGTGGATGCCGGTCGGGGAGGTGACGTTGATCTCGGTCAGGTAGTCGCCGATCACGTCGATGCCGACGAAGATCTGGCCGGTGGCCCGCAAATCCGGACCGATGCGGGCGCAGATCTCGCGCTCGCGCTCGGTCAGTTCGGTCTTCCGGGCCCGGCCGCCGACATGCAGGTTGGCCCGCGACTCGCCCTCCGCCGGCATGCGGCTGACGGCGCCGACCGGCTCGCCCTCGACCAGGATGATGCGCTTGTCGCCCTGCCGGATCTCCGGCAGGTAGCGCTGGATCATGATCGGCTCGCGGTACATCCGCTCATAGACCTCGAGCAGCGACACCAGATTCTCGTCGTCCGGCCGGATCCGGAACACCCCGGCGCCGCCATTGCCGTAGAGCGGCTTGACGATGATGTCGCCATGCTCGCGCCGGAAGGCCCGGATCTCGTCGCGGTCGGAGGTGATCAGGGTCGGCGGCATCAGCTCCGGATAATGCGTGACCAGCAGCTTCTCCGGCGCGTTGCGCACCTCCTTCGGGTCGTTCACCACCAGGACGCGGTCGGCGACATGCTCCAGGAGATGCGTCGCGGTGATGTAGCCCATGTCGAAGGGCGGGTCCTGGCGCATCAGGATGACGTCGACGGTGCCGAGATCGACCGTCTCCGCCTCGCCGAAGCTGTGGTGGGCGCCGCGCACGGCCTGCACCGTCAGCGGCCGGGCCCTGGCGGTCAGGCGGCCGTCGCGCAGGGACAGCGCCCGCGGCAGGTAGTGCCACAGGCGATGGCCGCGCGCCTGCGCCTCCAGTGCCATGGCGAAGGTCGAATCCCCGCCGATGTCGATGGTCTCGATCGGGTCCATCTGGATGGCGACGGCAAGGCCCATGAGTGCCCTCAGTTCAGGCTAGTGCGGAAGGATTGGAGCAGGATCGCCGCCTCGTGCCGCTGGACCTCCGGCTCGCCAGGGGCGGAGACGTAGCGGTCGAGGGCGTCGATCGCCGCGCGCATGTTGCCGAGCCGGGCGTAGAGGATGCCGGCCTCGCGCAGCAGCGGCGCGTGCAGCGGGGCGAAGTGGCGCATCGCCTCGATCACCGACAGCGCCTTGGCAAAGTCGCCGGCGCGAATGTGGCGGACCTTCAGGTTGTTCTGCAGCCTGAGCAGGATGTCCCTATCCGACACCGGCTCGTAATGGTCGGGCGTCAGCTCGGCGCCGGCGTCGAGCACGGCCTTCAGCAGGTCGCGCAGCTCGCCCGGGCCGCGATGCATGCCGGCATGGAACGGGTCGAGGATGGTGCGGCTGCCGCCGGCGTCGAGCCGGACCAGGAAATGGCTCGGGAAGTTCAGCCCGACCATGGTCCAGCCCTGGGCCCGGGCGACGTGGAGGTAGAGGATGCCGAGCGTCACCGGCAGGCCCTTCCGCCGGTCGATCACCCGCATCAGGTTGGCGTTCTGCAGGTCGTCATAGCTGTCGACGTCGCCGGCATAGCCCCAGCGCCGCGCCAGCACCGCGGTCAGGGACTCGGAGGGCGCCATCTCCTCCGCCCCGCGCGCGACGTCGCCGACCAGCTGGTCGAGATGGCGGCGGTACCAATCGAAGCCGACGCCGCGCGGCCGGTCGAGCGCCGCCAGCGCCAGCGCCGCCTCGGCGAGATCGATGGCGTCGTCCGGCTGAGCGCCGGCGCGGTCGAGTATCGACTGGATCGTCGGGTCCATGATCCTGACTTAGCCCGATCCCGCCATGGATGCCACTACCGATCGATCTGCCAGGCGTCGGCAATATGGACAGGCCAGCGCCAGGGCCGCACCACCACCAGATCGAAGCGCAGGTCATGATCGCGGGCATAGCGCGGCTGCTGCGCCAGGAACAGGGTCGCGGCGCGCTGCAGCCGCTCGCGCTGGCGCGGCTGCAGCGCCAGCAGGCCGGCGGCCAGATCGGGCCGCGCCTTGACCTCGACGAAGGCGACGATGCGGCCACGCCGGGCGACGATGTCGACCTCGCCGAGCGGCGTCTTCAGCCGCCGCGCGAGGATGCGCCAGCCCTTGGCCCGCAAGAGCCAGGCCGCCGCCCGCTCGGCCTTGAGGCCGAAGGCCTCGGCCCGGCGGCGGGCTCCGTCCTTGGGGCTGTCAGCCCGTCTCATCGGCGGCGAGATCGAGCGCCAGACGGTAGACCTCGCGCTTCGGCTGCCCGGTCGCCGCCGCCACGGCCTCGACCGCGTCGCGCAGGCTCATGCTGGCCAGGGCGCGGCGGAGCTGGCCGGCCAGGTCCTCTTCGGTCGGCCGCGCCGCCGCGCCGGGCGGGCCGATGACGATGACGATCTCGCCCTTGGGCGGCCCGGCCTCGGCGTAATGCGCCGCCAGCTCGGGGAGAGGGCCGCGCCGCACCTCCTCGAACAGCTTGGTCAGCTCGCGCGTCACCGCCGCCTCGCGGTCGCCCAGCACCTCCGCGAGGTCGGCCAGGCACTCCGGCAGCCGGTGCGGCGCCTCGAACAGGATCAGGGTGGCGGCGATCGGCGCCAGCTCGAGGAGGAAGGTGCGGCGGGCCGCGGATTTCGGTGGCGGGAAGCCGGCGAACAGGAAGCGGTCGGACGGCAGGCCGGACAGCAAGAGGCCGACCAGCGGCGCTGAGGCGCCGGGCAGGCAGGTGACGGGCAGCCCCTGGTCCCGCGCGGCCCGGGCCAGCTTGTAGCCGGGGTCGGAGATCAGCGGCATGCCGGCGTCCGAGACCAGGGCGATGGCCTGGCCCTCGGCGATCCGGCCCAGGATCAGCGGCCGCATCTCGGCGGCATTGTGCTCGTGATAGGGAATCAGCTTGGTGCCGATGCCGTGGATCGACATCAGCCTGCGGGTGGTGCGGGTGTCCTCGCAGGCGATCGCATCGGCATTGCGGAGCAAATCCAGCGCCCGGAGCGTTATGTCGCCGGCATTGCCGATCGGGACCGCCGTCAGATACAGGCCCGGTGCCGGTTTACTCGGCGATGCAGCGCCGGTAGGGTCGGCGGCAGAGGGCCGCCGCTGCCCGGCGCTGCTGGATGGTCGAGAGTGAGGGGGCGTCCGTGACAATATCAGCGACAGTCGCAGGGGGATCGATGGGCCGGGGTCGGTCGAGGTTGAACCGCCTCGTGCGTCTTGCAGGCGCCGCCGCGATGGCCGCGGCGCTCGCCGCCTGTGCCCAGACCGTACCGAGGCCGACCCCGATCACGCAAGCGCCGACGGTGTCCGGCGCGCCGACCCGGCCGGATGACGGGGTGCTGCGGGTCGGGATGCTGCTGCCGCTGTCCGGCGGCAGCGCCGCGCTCGGCGAGGCGATGCAGCGCGCGGCGCAGATGGCGGTGTTCGACACCGGCACCCAGGTCGAGCTGCTGCCGCGCGACACCGGCGACAGCCCGAACGCCGCCGGCCAGGCCGCGCAATCGGTGATCGCCCAGGGCGCCGACATCATCCTCGGGCCGCTGTTCAGCAAGTCGGTCGGGCCGGTGGCGCAGCAGGCCCGCGCGGCGGGCATCAACGTCGTCGCCTTCAGCACCGACACCGCCCAGGCCGGCGGCAACGTGTTCCTGCTGAGCTTCCTGCCGCAGCAGGCGATCGACCGGATCGTCGGCTACGGCGCCAGCCAGGGCATGCGCCGCTTCGCCCTGCTGGCGCCGCGATCGGCCTATGGCCAGATCGTCAGCCGGGCGCTGAGCGAGGCCGCCGTCAAATACAATGTCGAAGCGCCGGTGGTCGAGCTGTACGACAGCAAGCTGTCCGACCCGACGGAGCTGCAGCAGAAGCTGCAGGCGACCCAGGTGGACGCCGTGATCGTGGCCGATGTCGGCAGCCGGCTGAGCGTGGTGGCGCCGATGCTGGGCTATTCCGGCATCACCGCCAAGCTAATGGGCACCGGCCAGTGGGACGACCCGCAGGTCAACCGCCAGCCCTATCTGGCGGGCGCCTGGTACGCGGCACCCGACCCGTCGCGCCGCGCCGATTTCGAGAGCCGCTATGCCCAGCAGTTCGGCGGCCCGCCGCCGCGGCTGGCGACGCTGGCCTATGACGCGGTGGCGCTGACCGCGTCGCTGGCCGGCCAGCCCTCCTCCGGCAGCAACCCGTTCAACACCGTGGCGCTGCAGGACCCGAACGGCTTCGTCGGCATCGACGGCATCTTCCGCTTCGGACAGAACGGGCTGGTGCAGCGCGGCCTGGCCGTGCTGCAGGCCGAGCCGAGCGGGCCGACCGTGGTGGAATCGGCACCGGACAGCTTCTCCGGAGCCGCTTTCTAAGCCCTTTTTAGGGATTCTCCGGCGCCGTGTTTTAGGGTAGGTACGGGGGTTCCGACGTCGCGGACGTCGTGAGCCGGGAGATGCCGATGTCGACCGTTCAGCCCGGCCGGCCGAACGAGCAGCCCAGCGGGGACGGACCGCCCCCAGAGGCCCCCGTCGAGATCGAGCTGAAGTTGCGCGTGGCGCCGGCCGATCTCGAACGCCTGCGCGGCGCCGATGTGCTGTCGCGGATCGCGGCCGGGCCCGGCACCGCCCGGTCGCTGACCTCCTTCTACTACGACACGCCGGACTGCGCGCTGCAGCGCCGCGGCATCACGCTGCGGGTGCGCCGCATCGGCCACCGCTTCGTCCAGACGCTGAAGACCGAGCGGCAGGGCGACGGCCTGGCCCGCGGCGAATGGGAGGTGGCGCTGCCGGCGATGGTGCCGGCGCCCGAGGCCTTCGACGACCCGGAGGCCAAGGCGCTGCTGGACGGCGTGCCGGTCGAGGCGCTGACCCATCTGTTCACCTCGCGCATCCAGCGCGAGGCCCGGATCCTGTCTCTGCCGGACGCGGTGATCGAATGCGCCTTCGACACCGGCACGATCGAGACCCGCGACGCCAGCGACCCGGTGGCCGAGGTCGAGCTGGAGCTGAAGGAGGGCCGCGCCGCCGCCCTGTACCGGCTGGCGCTGTCCTTCCTGGACGAGGTGCCGCTCAGGGTCAGCGAAGTGACCAAGGCAGAGCGCGGCTATCGCCTGGTGGCGCGCCGCCCGCCCGGGGTGATGTACGACCCGAAGACGCCCGTGACCTCGCGGATGACGGTGGACGAGGCGATCGCCACCGTGCTGGCGCGGTGCCTGCGACACTGGACCGCCAATGAGGCGGCGGCGGAGGATGGCGGCGACCCCGGCGGCGTGCACCAGATGCGGGTGGCGCTGCGCCGGCTGCGCTCGGCCCTGACCCTGTTCAAGAAGACGGTGCCTTCGCCGACGCTGGACTGGCTGCGCGACGAGTCGAAATGGCTGGCCGGCGCGCTGGGGCCGGCGCGCGACTGGGACGTCTTCCTGGCCGCCACGGTCGAGCCGCTGGACACGCTGCGGCCGGACGACCCCGGCATCGGCGCCCTGCGCTCCGCGGCGCAGCGCCAGCGCGAGGCCGGCTATGCCGCGGTGCGCCAGGCCCTGGCCGATCCGCGCTGTGCCCGGCTGCATTTGACGCTGGGCGAATGGCTGGAGCGGCGGGGCTGGCGCGACCACGCCTCGACCGCGACGCTGACCGCGCTGGTCGAGCTGGTCGACGGGCTGGCCGGGCGGCTGATCGCCCAGGCGCATCGCAAGGTCGCGACCCGCGGCCGGCATCTCGCCCGGCTCGACCCGAATCAGCGGCACCAGGTGCGGATCGCGCTGAAGCGGCTGCGCTATGCCATGGACTTCTTCCGCCCGCTGTTTCCGGAGAAGCGGGCGAAGCCCTTCGCGTCGCAGCTGTCGAAGCTGCAGGACGCCTTCGGCCATCTCAACGACGTCGCCACCGCCGAGGCGCTGCTGCAGCGCGTGGCCGCCGATTCCGCCGATCCGGGGCTGCACCGCGCCGCCGGCATGGTGCTGGGCTGGCACGCCCGCGGCGCCGAATCGACCGAGCCGGAGCTCTTGGCGCAGTGGGACGCCTTCCGCGCCGTGCGGCCGTTCTGGACCCGGGGAAATGAGCCCTGATGGCCGGGCTCCTGGTCGGGCTGGATCGGAGAGGCAGTCCTCCCGGAGAGAATGTTTTCTCTCTTGTCATGGCCGGGATTGACCCGGCAATTCAGGGGGTGTCGACGCTCTCTGGATGCCCGGGTCGATCCTCGGACCAGCTCCGCGGTCGGGCATGACAGTCGGGTCTACGTCTCTAGGTGCTGGGAAGGCGAAGCCGGCGAGCCGTTCATCGACTCGCTGGATTGAGGCCACGAGGGGGATGCCGGCATGATTTCCGTGCTCGTCGCGAACACCAAGGGCGGCTGCGGCAAGACCACGATCGCGACGACGCTGGCCTCGGCCTTCGCCGGGCAGGGCCATTTCACCGTCCTGGCCGATGTCGACCGGCAGCATTCCAGCCTGGACTGGGCCAGGCGGCGGCCGGACGCCGCCCCGGCCCTGGCGGGGCTGGACTGGGCGAAGTCGGATTTCGCGGTGCCGAAGGATGCCGAGCGGCTGGTGATCGACGCCCCGGCGGCGCTGAAGATGAAGGATGTCGAGGCGCTGCTGAAGATCGCGGACGTCATCGTCCTGCCGGTGCTGCCCTCGGCCTTCGA
>NZ_VCCH02000093.1 GCF_005938675.2 Mycobacterium sp. KBS0706 | reverse complement strand
CGAGGTGGAGCGCTGGCTCGAGAGGGCCGACGAGGCCCTGGAGCAGCTGGGCTTCATCCCGCCGGTGGACGGCGAGGACGATCCGCCTGCGGACCCGCCCAAGCCTCGCCCGGCCTCCGGCCACAAGCCCAAGCCGCCGGACACGGGGTGAGCCGCTCGCGCACTCACCGCCTTCACCACCATTCAGCATCGATGAGCGCAGCCTTCCACTCTCCCCCTCCCCTTGCGGGAGGGGGCAAGGGGGAGGGGGCTGCGCGCGTCCGCGCGCCTGCGGCCCATAAAAACCCCGTCATCCCCGCGAAAGCGGGGATCTCGTTACGCTTGGACCGGGAAGAGATTCCCGCGTTCGCGGGAATGACGGTAAAAGGACGGACTTCTGTTCCGAAAAAGGTCTCGCCACGCTGGAGAGGCAATCCAGGGGCTGGTGCGAGCGGCCCCTGGCCTATCTATCGACGACGTTTGTGCCGCAGATGTAAGAGATCATCACAAAACCCCGCGGAGTCGGGGGGTGGAAGAACCGCGCATGCGGGTAAAGTCGGGTCAGGAAATCCAGAGAGGGACGGTGGACGAACATGACGCTTGAATGCATCAATCCCCAGGATCTGCCGACGCCCGATACGTACACGCAAGTCGTGGTCGCAAAGGGGACCAAGCTGATATTTGTCTCCGGCCAGGAGCCCGAAGACATACACGGCAAGCTTGTCGGCCGCGATGATATCGCGGTGCAAGCGCGCCAGGTGTTCGCCAACCTCGGTCGAGCCCTCGCAGCCGCAGGTGCCCTTCCCGAGCACGTTGCCAAGATCACGATCTACATCGTCGACTACCGGCGCGATGACCACCTGCCGATCATCGAAGCGGCCCGGGTGGCTCTGTTCGGGGACCACAAACCGGCCGACGTCGTTGTCGGAGTCGCCGCCCTATCCCCCGGATATCTGGTCGAGGTCGATGCGTTTGCGGTCATCGATGGTTAGCACGCGTTTGACGGTGGTCATCGTCCTCTGGCAGCGGGATCGGCGCTGTGCGCCAAGGCCGGTCCTTCGCCCGGCAGCACCTTCTCCATGAAGACGCTCAGCGGGTCGGGGCCGTAGGCGCCGAAGGGACCGGTCTCGCGATAGCCGAAGCGACGGTAGAGGCCCAGCGCCTCGGCCGACTTCACCCCGGTCTCCAGCCGCAGCAGCCGGATGCCGGCGCGGGCCGCGTCCGCCTCCAGCGCCTGCAGCAGGGCGCGGCCGATGCCGAGGCCGCGCGCCTCGGCGGCGACGAAGATCCGCTTCAGCTCGGCCGTGCCGTCGCCGTCGGCCGCATAGCCGCCGCAGCCGACCGCGCGCCCGTCCTGCCGGGCGACCAGGAAGCGCACCCGCAGCGCCAGCAGCGTGGCGACGTCCAGCCCGTGCCGGCTCTCCGCCGGATAGAGGCCGGCCGAGCGGCGGTCGGCCTGCTCCAGCAGCACATGCACCTCGACCTGGTCCGGCGTCTCCGGGGCGATCGTCACAGGCATCTCAGTTGTCATCCTTCCAGCAGCGCCGGACGGTGCCGGCAGGGTCGATGTGGAACACGTCCGGGTTGCTCAGGGCCGCCCAGGCGGCGAAGCCGTCGCGGCCGTCCAGGCTGTGCAGCAGCAGGGTCAGCAGGTTGCCGTGGCTGACGATCGCCACCGGCCCTCCGGCGCCGACCGCGGCATCGGCCAGCGCCGCGAGGCCGCGCCGGGTCGCCGCGGCGCCGGATTCGCCGCCGGGCCAGGCGAGAGCCGGGTCGGCGAAAGACCGGCGCAACCGGTCCTGCCAGTCCTCGGCAGGCTCCGCCGCCAGCACGCGCTCCGCCAGCCGGTCGTCGATCCCGACCGTCAGCCCCAGCCACTCGGCCAGCGGGGCGGCGCTGTCGCGGGCTCGGAGGAAGGGGCTGGAGACGATGCGCGCGATCGGCAGGCCCGACAGCCGGTCACGCAGCCGCAGCGCCTGGTCTCGGCCCTCCGCGGTCAGCGGCGCTTCCGGCTCCTGGCCGGCGGCCCGGCAGTGCCGGATCAGATAGAGCTCTGCTGTCACGATCATCCCCTCCGCTGTGCAATGTCCAGTCTAGCCCGCCGCCGGATTGATCGGCCCGCGGGACAGCGATGCGCCGATGGCAGCCTCGGGCCGGCGCGACTCGTGCTAGGGAACAGAAACTGAACGCTTCCCGCCGCCCAGGCGAGGCCCATGCCCTTCGATGCCTGCCCCGACCGCGCCGTCCCTGCCCGGCGCGCCGCCCAGCTCGCCGCGCTCAGCCTCGGCGTGGTGGTGGTCCAGGTCGACGTCACCGTCGTCAATGTCGCGCTCGACCAGATCCAGGATCTGATGCAGGGCGGCGTGGCCGGGCTGCAATGGGTGGTGAACGGCTACACCCTGGCCTTCGCCAGCCTGCTCTTGACCGGTGGCGCGCTGGGCGACCGCTACGGCGCGCGGCGTCTCTACCTGGCCGGCTTCGCCCTGTTCACCCTGGCGTCGCTGGCCTGCGGCCTGGCGCCGACCGGCGCGGTGCTGATCGCCGCGCGTGTGGCCCAGGGGCTGGGAGGGGCGCTGCTGATGCCCTGCTCGCTTGCCCTGGTCGCCCATGCCTATCACGATCCGGGCGAACGGATGCGGGCGATCGGCATCTGGGCCGGGGCCGGCGGCATGGCGATGGTGGCCGGGCCGGTGGTCGGCGGCGTGCTGGTCGCGCTGTTCGGCTGGCGCAGCATCTTCCTGATCAACCTGCCGATCGGCGTGGTCGGCCTGTGGCTGACCCTGCGCTTCACCACCGAGACCGAGGGCCGGCACAAGCGCGCGCTCGACCTGCCGGGCCAACTCCTGGCCATCGTCGCGCTGGTGGCGCTGACCGGCTCGATCATCGAAGGCGAGCCGCTGGGCTGGACCCATCCGCTGGTGCTGGGCGGGGCGGCGTTGTTCCTGCTGTCCGGCATCGGCTTCCTGCTGGTCGAATCCCGCAGCGCGGCGCCGATGATGCCGCTCGGCCTGTTCCGCCACCCGGTGTTTTCGGCCATCTCGCTGATCGGATTCCTGCTCAACGCCGGCTATTACGGCGCGACCTTCCTGCTCAGCCTCTATTTCCAGGGGCCGCTCGGCCTGTCGCCGCTGCTCACCGGCCTCGCCTTCGTGCCGATGACCGGGCTGATCGCCGTCATCAACGTCTTCGCCGGCCGGGTCGCGGCGCGCCATGGCGCGCGGCTGCCGATGGTGTCGGGGCTGTGCGTCGCCGTGACCGGCTTCGCCGCCCTGGCGCTGGTGCTGACCCCGGCGACCGACTATGGCGGCCTCTGGTGGACGCTGCTGCTGATCGGCTGCGGCACGGCGCTGACCGTGCCGCCGATGACCGCGGCGCTGCTGGCGACGGTCGACCGCGCCCGCTCCGGCATCGCCTCGGGCGTGCTCAACTCGCTGCGCCAGACCGGCGGCGCCATCGGCGTCGCCGTGCTCGGCGCGATCGGCGGCGGCGGCATGTCGGTCGAGGGCATGCGGCTGGCGATGGGGCTCAGCGGCGGCGTACTGGTCCTGGCGCTGCTGGCCGCGGTGGTCTGGGTCCGGAAGCCGTCAGGCTAGGGCCGGCCGGCGGGCCTTGCTCTTCTGCAGCCGGCGCAGCCCCGCCAGCACGGTGACGGCCAGGCCGGCGCCCAGCACGATCCAGGCCGGGCGCGGGCCGAAGGCGAAGATCAGGTTGGCGCGCAGCACCCGCATCGGGTCGACCCCGGTGAACAGCCCGTACATCGCCGCCTCGCCGCCGGCCGTGACCAGGGCGGTGACCACCGACAGCACGGCCAGCGACCACAGCGGCAGCCCGTCGCCGCGGCCGAAGCGGCTGTCCATCACCCGCCAGGCCAGCAGCCAGATGGTGAAGCCGGCCAGCATGGTCGGGATGGCGACGTCGACCTTCGACTGCATCACCCCATGCACCAGCCCCAGCGCCACGATCGGATAGACCAGCTGGTGCAGCCGCTGCCACCTTTTACCGCCCAGCCGCTTGATCATGGCGTCGGTCGAGGTGGCCAGGAGCGGCATCAGGCACAGCAGCGCCAGGAAGCCGATGGTCAGGTACAGGCGCTTGACGATCTCCGACGCCACGAAGCCCAGGTCGAAATGCTGGGTCGCGGTATAGCCGGTCAGGTGGATCAGCACATAGGTGGCGGCGGCGACACCGATCATGCGCCGCACCTGGATCAGCTGCGGCCAGCGCAGCGCCCGCTTCAGCGGCGTGACGGCCAGGCCGATGACCAGCAGGTACAGCACCCACAGCCCGATATTGCGCTGGAAGGTCTGCACCGGGTCGGCGCCCAGGTCGCCGGCCAGCAGCCGCCCGCCATACCACAACCCCGGCAGCAGCAGCAGCACGAAGACCACGGATTTCAGCCAGGAGAAGCGGCCGGCACGGTTGGTGAAAGGCGAGCGCATCAGATCCTCGGTGGACGCGGTCGGGGTCGCGGCCACGGAGATAGAATAGCGCGGCCATCCCTCTATACGGAGGGGAAGGCCGCGACGTTTCATGACATCGGGTTTATGTGGGGCGCAGTCGGATTCCCATTATTCTGTCATTGCCGGGCTTGACCCGGCAATCCAGGGGCCGCCGAGAGCTGCTTTGAAAGCCCCTGGATCCTCAGGTCAAGCCCGAGGATGACAGCTTAAAAGGGGCTGTGGAACGCGATCAGGCGTCGATGCGTGCCGCCTGCTGCCGCTCCGCCGCCACGCCGGTCAGCACCGTCGCCGCCACCACCTCGTGGTCGGAGATGGCGGCGCCGGCGGCGTCGACCGCGGGAATGGTCGCCGGCGCCTCGGCCTCGGCATGGCGGGTGAACAGCCAGTCCAGCTTGGCGAAGGGCGGCACCGGCGTGCCGTCGGGGCGGGTGCGCTGGGTCGGGCCGGGCGCGTTGCAGCGCTGCCAGTCGAAGCCGGCGTCTCGCAGCACGGCGAACAGCGGCTCGTCCGCCTCCGGCGCGTCGAGCGAGCCGGCGATCTCGGTGGTGTTGAAGTCGCCGCCCAGCACCACCCCGGCATCTGCCGGGATCAGCCGGTCGATGGCCGCCGCCAGCCGCTCGCCCTGGCGGCCGCGGTCGGCGGCGTCGCTGTGGCTCTCGAGATGGGCCGCGACCAGCCACAGCGGCCGTGGCGTGTCGAGCTGCGCCGCGATCGCCATGCGCCCGCCCAGCCGGCGCTGGTTGCCGCTGCGTCCGGCGAACCAGGTGCCGCCGGCGTCGAGCGGGATGATCACCGGGTCCAGCAGCGGATGGCGGCTGAGGATGGCGTTGCCGTGCAGCCCGATGCGGTTGTCCTCATCGGCATGCCACAGGCTCTCGCGGGCATCGCCGAGGCCGAGCTCGACGAACTCGACGCCATAGGCCCAGCCCATGCCCAGCGTCTCGGCCAGGTCGCGCACCGTGTGCCGATTGCCGGACCGGGCCATGCCGATATCGGCCTCGGTCAGCAGCACCACATCGGCACCGCGCAGCAGGGCGGCGGAGGGGGCGTGGTATTTCAGCCGTTCCGCGTTCCAGGCGGCGACGCGCAGCCGCGGCGGCACCGGCCGGTCCACCGGGGCCGGCCGATGCTCGACCGCATTGAGCGCCGGCACCTGGGCGGCGAAGCGGTCATGGGCATCGTCCGGCGCCAAAGCGGCATCGGCCAGCAGGATCGGGTCGGGGGCCGGCAACACGCCGGCCCGTCGCGTAACGATCTCCCGCATCAGGCCGCGAGCGCGCGCTGGTTGACCAGGTCGGCCAGGCGCCGGGCGCGGGCCAGGCTGTTGCCCAGCTCGGCATCGTAGCGGTCGGCGTTCAGCTCCAGGATCATCACCGTGTCGGGCTGGAAGCGCAGCTCGGTGAAGATCTCCTCCCAGGCGATGTCGCCCCAGCCGAGCGGCAGATGCAGGTCGCCGATGCCCAGCGCCACCGCCTCGGACGGCTCGTAGAACTTCGTCATCGTGTAGGGCCGGCCGAAGCTGTCATGGACATGCAGGTGGCCGGTGGCCGAGGCCATGCTGCGGATCTGGGCGCGCCAGTCCAGGCCGCGGCGGGTGCACTCGATATAGGCGTGGCTGAAGTCGATCAGCGTGCACAGATTCGGGTGGTTCAGCGCCCGAACCGTGTCGGCGACCTCGGCCGGGGTCTGGCGGTATTCAGCGTCATCCATGGCGAAGATGTTCTCGAAGGCCAGCTTGACGCCATAGCTGCGGGCGACATCGGCCAGCTCGGCCAGGGCCTCGCGCTCGATCGCGTCCAGCCGGTCGCGCCCGGCCTCGTCGGTCATCGCCGCCTTGCCGCAATGATGCACCAGCACGCCGGCGCCGACCTGGTCGCACAGCTCCAGCATGGCCCGCACCACCGCCTTCTGCAGCGGCAGGTTCTGCTCGTCCATGAAGTTGGAGACGATCTGGCCGTGCACGGTGTAGCGCAGGTCGTGGCGGCGGACGATCTGCTCCAGCTTGTGCACCCGGTCGGGCAGCACGCGGCCGCCGGCGATCAGGTCCTCGCCATACAGCGACAGCTCGGCCGCGTCGGCGCCCAGCGCGGCGATGCGGCCCAGGCTGGCGTCGAGGCGGGAGAGATCCCCCTTGCCGCTGACGCCGGTGGAGAAGCCGATGGCAGTGATGATCTCGGTCATGGTCGTCTCTCGATTGTCAGGCGGCGGTGGCGACGGCGAAGCGATGCTCGGCCGGCAGGTCGGCATCCAGGCGCAGCCCGGTGTGCGGGTCGAAGAAATGCAGCTGCGATGGCGGCAGGTAAAGCCCCAGCGGCTGGCCGGGGGTGTAGTCGGCCTCGGCCCCGGTGGTGACGGCGAAGGACAGGCCGTCGATGTCGGTATGGACCACGCGGCCGGCGCCCAGCTCCTCGATGAAGTCGACGGTGGCGACCAGCGCGCCGGGCCGGTCGACCGGCACGATCTCGACCAGCTCCGGCCGGATGCCCAGCGTGGTGGAGCGCTCGACGAAGCGCCCGCCATCGGCCGGGTCGATTGCGACCGTCTTGGTCTCGTCGAAGCCGAACTGGCCGGGGGCGAAGATGCGGCCTTCGATGAAGTTCATCGCCGGCGAGCCGATGAAGCTGGCGACGTAGCGGGTGCGCGGGTGGTTGTAGATCTCGGCCGGCCGGCCGATCTGCTCGACCACGCCCTTGTTCATCACGATCAGCACGTCGGCCAGGGTCATCGCCTCGACCTGGTCGTGGGTGACGAAGACCGAGGTGGCGCCCAGGCGGCGGTGCAGGCGGCGGATCTCGACCCGCATCTGCACCCGCAGCTTGGCGTCCAGGTTGGACAGCGGCTCGTCGAACAGGAACACCTCCGGCTCGCGGATGATGGCGCGGCCCATGGCGACGCGCTGGCGCTGGCCGCCGGACAGCGCCGCCGGCTTGCGGTCGAGGAAATCCTCCAGCCCGACCAGCTTCGCCACCTCGCGCACCTTGGCCATGCGCTCGGCCTTCGGCATGCCCGCCACCTTCAGCGCATAGCCCATGTTCTGGGCCACGCTCATATGCGGGTACAGGGCGTAGTTCTGGAACACCATGGCGCAGCCGCGCTCGCGCGGCTCCAGCTGGTTCACCACCCGGCCGCCGATCGCGATCTCGCCGGCGGTGATCTCCTCGAGGCCGGCGATCATGCGCAGCAGGGTCGACTTGCCGCAGCCCGACGGGCCGAGGATCACGGCGAAGGTGCCCGACGGCAGGTCCAGGTCGACGCCGTGCACCACCGGCGTCTTGCCGTAGCTCTTGCGCACGCCGCGGATGGCGATGTGGGCCATGGGGTCTCTCCTCACTTGTCGGTGGCGATCAGGCCGCGCACGAACCAGCGCTGCATCAGCGCGACGACCAGCAGCGGGGGGATCATCACGATCAGGGTGCCGGCCATGGCGATGTTCCATTCCGGCAGACCGCCCTGGTTGGTCGGGATCAGGCGCTTCAGCTCGACCACCGCGGTGCTGAAGGACTGGTCGGTGGTGACCAGGAGCGGCCAGAGATACTGGTTCCAGCTGTAGACGAAGAGGATCGCGGCCAGCGCCAGCATGTTGGTGCGCGACAGCGGCATCAGGATCTCGGCGAAGAAGCGCATCGCCCCGGCGCCGTCCATCTTCGACGCCTCCAGCAGCTCGTCCGGCACGGTCAGGAAGAACTGGCGGTACAGGAAGGTGCCGGTGGCCGTGGCGATCAGCGGCAGGATCAGGCCGGTGTAGGAGTTCAAGAGGTTCCACTGCAGGTCGACCTGCAGCCCTAGGACCGCGAGGATGCTCTGGAACGGTGACAGCGCGTTGGCCGCGATCGAATAGGTCGGCACGATGCGGACCTCGAGCGGCAGCATCAGCGTGGTGAAGATCAGCCAGAACACCAGCATCCGCGCGCGGTAGCGGAAGAACACGATCGAGAAGGCGGTCAGCGCCGCCAGCACGATCTTGCCGGCGGTGACGCCGATGGCGACGACCAGGCTGTTCAGCAGCTTCGGGCCGAACCCGGCCTGGTCCCAGGCGGCGGCCAGGTTGTCGATCAGGTGGCCGCCGGGGATCAGGCTCATCGGCACCTGGTTGACGCCCTGGATGTCCTTGGTCGCAGCGGCCAGCACGATGGCGAAGGGCAGCAGCACCAGGACCAGGCCGGTGATCAGGATCAGATGCGTCAGTGCGTTCAGGACCGGGGTGCGCTCGATCATCGCCGTCCTCCCTCAGCTGTAGTGGATGCGGCGTTCGACCCAGCGGAACTGGACGAAGGTGAGGACCATGACCAGCAGCATCAGCACGATGCTCTGGGCGGCGGCGCCGGAGTAGTCGAGGCCTTTGAAGCCGTCGAAATAGATCTTGTAGACCATGACCTCGGTGCCGCGGGCGGGGCCGCCCTCGGTCATGATGTCGACGATGCCGAAGCTGTCGGTGAAGCTGCCGGTGAGATTGATCACCATCAGGAAGAACAGGGTCGGCGCGATCAGCGGCAGCTGGATGTCGCGCATCCGGCGCAGCGCGCCCGACCCGTCCATGGCGCTGGCCTCGATCAGGCTCTTCGGGATCGACTGCAGCGCCGCCAGGAAGAAGATGAAGTTGTAGCCGATCCAGATCCAGGCGTGGCACAGCACGACCATGATCAACGCCTGGGTGCCGTTCAGCACCGGGTTCCACAGCCCCGGCCACAGGGCGTTGACCGCGCCGATCATCCCGCTCTCGGGCGCGAAGATGAAGCGGAAGGCGATAGCCGCGGCGGGCGCCGCGATGGCGTAGGGCCAGACGAAGATCGAGCGGTAGGCCTGGAAGCCGCGCAGCTGGCGGTCGACGAACAGGGCCAGGACCAGGGCGCCGGCCATGGCGATGCCGGTGGCCAGGACGGCATAGGCGAAGCTGACGCCGACCGAGCCCCAATAGGCGCTGTCGGCCAGGAGCGCCCGGAAATTCTCCAGCCCGACCCATTCATTGCCGCCGCCCCAGGGCTGCTCCAGCGTGAAGGCCCAGTACAGCGCCTCGCCGGCCGGCCAGTAGAAGAACAGGAACACCAGCAGCAGCTGCGGCGTGATCAGGAGCCAGGCCAGCGTCCGGTTCTTGAAATGGGCGCGTTTTTCCATCGGGTCCGATGCGGCTGGTGGGGGACGGGTGGAGGACCTGCACCCCTCACCCTCCCGTGGGCCGGGAGGGTGAGGGGGCTGCGCCGGTTACAGCAGCTGCTTGCCGGCGTAGGTCTTCTCGAAGCGGCGCAGGATCACGTTGCCGCGCTCCACCGCCTGGTCGAGGCCGTCCTGCACCGACACCTTGCCGGCGATGATCGCCTGGAAGGCGTCCTGGACCTCCTTGCGGATCTGGATGTAGCCGCCGAGGCGGATGCCGCGGGAGATCGGGGTGGTCGGGGTGTAGGTCAGGCTCTCGATCGCCAGCTCGCGGCCCTTGTAGGGCGCCTTGTCGTAGAAGCCAGCGGCCTTCATCGCCTGGAAGCCGGAATTGGTCACCGGGATGTAGCCGGTGACGGTCGACCACCACTCGACCGAGGAGGGCTGGGCCAGGAAGTTCAGGAACGCCGCGGCGCCCTTGTATTCGCCGTCGGACTTGCCGGCGAGGACCCACAGCGAGGCGCCGCCGACCAGCGAGTTCTTGCGCTCGGTGCCGGCCCAGACCGGCAGCTTGACCACGTCCCAATGCATGTCCGGGGCGGCCAGCTTGCCGATGGTGCCGTGGTCGGCGACCGAGGACTGCGTCATCTGGCAGGTGCCGGAGGCGAAGGCCGGGACGATGTCCTGGCCGCCTTCCTTGGTCTTCAGGACGAACAGGCCTTCATCGTACATCTTCTTGATGAAGGTGATCTGGTCGACGAACTTGGTCTTGTTGAAGACCAGCTCGGCGTCGAGCCCGTCATAGCCGTTGTTCCTGGTGGCAATCGGCTGGTTGTGGATCGCCGAGAACTGCTCCAGCGTCGGCCAGGGGTCGAAGTTGAAGGCCAGCGGGCAGTCGTAGCCGGCGGCCTTCAGCTGGCGGGAGATCTGCTCGACTTCTTCCCAGGTCTCCGGGCCCTTGTCGCGTCCGATCTTGGCGAAGGCGTCCTTGTTCCAGTAGAACAACGCCGTCGAGGAATTGTAGGGGAACGACATCAGCTCGGCCTTCGACGTCGCGTAGTAGTTCGCGATGCCGGGGAAATAGTCGTCCCACTTGATGTCGTAGCCGTTGTCGGCCATCAGCTTGCGCGCCGGGACATAAGCGCCGGACAGCATCAGGTCGAGCGTGCCGGCGTCGAACACCTGCACCACGGTCGGCTGCTTCTGGGCGCGGTAGGCGGCGATGGCGTTCTGCACCGCATTCGGATAGCCGCCCTGGCCGACGCAGGTGATCTCGAAATCGGCCTGGCTGTCGTTGAAGCGCTTGCAGGTGTCCTGCACCCGCTGCTCCAGGTCGCCGGTGAGGCCGTACCAGAACTCGAACTTGGTGCGCTCGGCCGCCTGGGCCGGCTGCGCAAACACTGCGGCGGCGGCCAGCGCGAAGGCGGCCGCCGACAGCTTGGTCACGACGGTCATGTGTGTCTCCCCTTGGCCGCCCTGCACGTCCGCGACGGCGGCGACGGGACCGTTCCCTACAAGCGGACGATGACGGTTTGGTTTAACAACCGTCTCGCCGGGATGACATTTGCTCTTCCAGCCTGTGGATTCCGGCGACAACTTCAAAGGATTAGATGAAAAAGCGATAGGTCCGTACCTGCGGGGGGCTTGCATCGCTTCCATATTTCTGCAATTCTAGAAATATGGATGAGATCGCAGTGATCGAAGGGCTCGGCGCCCTGGCCCAATCGACCCGGCTGGCCGTCTTCCGCCTGCTGGTCCAGGCCGGGCCCGACGGCGTGCCGGCCGGGACCGTGGCGGAGCGGGTCGGCGTGCCCAGCACGACGTTGTCGACCCATCTCGGCATCCTCAGCCGTGCCGGGCTGATCCGGTCGCAGCGGGAGGGGCGGTCGATCCTCTATTCCGCCGATCTCGACGGCGTGCGGGCGCTGCTGTCCTTCCTGGTCCAGGACTGCTGCAGCGGACGGCCGGAGATCTGCGCGCCGCTGATGGACGTCATCGAGCAGGCGGGCTGCGGCTGCCAGCCGGCCGCCCAAGCCCAGGGAGAACCGGCAGCGCCATGAGCCCGGTCACGATCTACCACAACCCGGCCTGCGGCACGTCGCGCAACGTCCTCGGCCTGATCCGCAACGCCGGCATCGAGCCGGTGGTCATCGAGTATCTGAAGACGCCGCCGGGCCGGGCCGAACTGGCCGATCTGATCCGGCGCATGGGCGCACCGGTGCGGGCGGTGCTGCGCCAGAAGGGCACGCCCTATCACGAGCTCGGCCTCGACGATCCGGCGCTGACCGACGACCAACTGCTCGACGCGATGATGGCGCATCCGATCCTGATCAACCGGCCGATCGTCGTCACCGAGCGGGGCGTGATCCTCGCCCGGCCGTCCGAATCGGTGCTCGACATCCTGCCGGGGCCGCAGCAGGGCGAATTCCGCAAGGAGGACGGCGAACTCGTCGTCGACGCCTCCAGCAAGCGCGCCTGATCCACTCCGACCGATAGGATCTGTCATGAACGCTGAGACGAGCGCCGCCGGCGCTGCCGCGCGCGCGCCTGCAGCCGCCCCTGCCATGGGGCTGTTCGAACGGTTCCTCAGCCTGTGGGTGGCGTTCTGCATCGTCGTCGGGATCGGCCTTGGCGCCGTGGTGCCGGGCTTCTTTGCGACGGTCGTTTCTGCCGAGATCGCGAGGGTCAACCTGCCGGTCGCGGTGCTGATCTGGGCGATGATCGTGCCGATGCTGCTGAAGATCGACTTCGCCGCGCTCGGCCAGGTGAAGGAGCATTGGCGCGGTGTCGGCGTCACCCTGTTCGTCAACTGGGGCGTCAAGCCGTTCTCGATGGCGCTGCTCGGCAGCGTCTTCATCGGCTGGCTGTTTGCGCCCTGGCTGGCCCAGGACCAGATCTCGTCCTACATCGCCGGGCTGATCCTGCTGGCCGCGGCGCCCTGCACGGCTATGGTCTTCGTCTGGTCGAACCTGTGTGAGGGCGAGCCGCACTTCACCCTGAGCCAGGTGGCGCTGAACGACCTGATCATGGTGTTCGCTTTCGCGCCCCTGGTCGGGCTGCTGCTCGGCGTCGCCTCGATCACCGTGCCCTGGGACACGCTGCTGCTGTCGGTGATGCTGTACATCGTCGTGCCGGTGGTGGTGGCGCAGCTCTGGCGCCGATCGCTGCTGGCCGCCGGCGGCGAGCCGACGCTGCGGCGGACCCTCTCCGTATTGCAGCCGCTGTCGTTGACCGCCCTGCTGGCGACGCTGGTCCTGCTGTTCGGCTTCCAGGGCGAACGCATCCTGGCGCAGCCGGTCGTCATCCTGCTGCTGGCCGTGCCGATCCTGATCCAGGTCTACCTCAACGCCGGCATTGCCTACTGGCTCAGCCGGCGGCTCGGCGTCGCCTGGTGCGTCGCGGCGCCGGCGGCGCTGATCGGTGCGTCCAACTTCTTCGAGCTGGCCGTGGCGGCCGCGATCAGTCTCTTCGGCCTCAACTCGGGCGCCGCACTCGCCACCGTGGTCGGCGTGCTGGTCGAGGTGCCGGTGATGCTCTCGGTGGTCCGCCTGGTGAAGGCCTCGCGCGGCTGGTACGAGCGCCGCCCGGCCTGATCAGTCCAGCACCTCGGTCACCGGGCGCGGTTCGGCCGGGTGGGCCGGGCGGTCGCCGATCGGGCGCTGCCACCAGCCGACATCGTGCCAGGCGCCGTGCTTGAAGCCGACGTCGCGATAGACGCCGAGCGGCACGAAACCGACCGCCTCGTGCAGGGCGACGCTGGCCGGGTTCGGCAGGGCGATGCCGGCGAAGGCGGCGTGGTATCCCTGCCGCCGCAGCAGCACGAACAGCCTTTCATAGAGCGCGCGGCCGATGCCCTGCCGTCGCCCGGCCTCGGCGACATAGACGCTGACATCGACCGACCAGCGATAGGCCGGCCGAGCCCGGTGCGGGCCGGCATAGGCATAGCCGAGGATCCGGCCGTCTTGCTCCGTCGCCAGCCAGGGATAGGTCGGGATCGAGCCGCGGATGCGGTCGGCCATCTCCGCCACCGAGGGCGGCGCCAGCTCGAAGGAGATCGCGGTGCCGGCGACGATCGGGGCGTAGATGGCGTGGAGGGCAGGGGCGTCCTCCGGCGTGGCGAGGCGGATCATCGGAAGTCCCGGCCGGCTGAGTTGCCGATACATTAGCCCTTGACTCATCGACCATCAAGGTATGAGGATCGAGCCATGACCGAAGCCCGCAAGCTCACCGCCGTCGCCCGCCCCGCGGTCGACTACACCAGCCGCTCCTACTGGGCCGGCACGATCAAGATGAGCCTGTCCAAGTTCTTCATCCTGCGCGTGCTGCACGACCGGCCGATGCACGGCTACGACATCGCCCGCGCGGTCGAACTGACGACCAATGGCTGCTGCTCTCCCACCGAGGGCACGATCTACCCGGTGCTGCGCGAGTTCGAGGAGGGCGGCTACGTCACGGTCGAGAGCAGCGTCGTCTCCGGCCGGCCGCGCAAGACCTACACCCTGACCGGCAAGGGCCGTGAGGCCTTCAAAGTCGGCGTCGAGGCCTGGCTGGAGGTGACCCGGGCGCTGACCGAGACGGAGAGCGTGATCGCCCGGGAGGGCAGTGGAGGCTGCTGCGGCTAGCCTCTCTTTTTTGCCTCGATACATCGATCTTCGATGCCTAGAGCCTAGATGGTGAGGAGACGCGACATGAATCGCCCGCTGAACTCGTCGGACCGCAGGGCACTCGGGGCCGTCTCGGAGCTGCCGGTCGCGATCATCGGCGCAGGCCCGGTCGGCCTGGCCGCTGCGGTCCATCTGCTCGGCCATGGGATCGAGCCCGTGATCCTGGAGGCCGGCATGCAGGTCGGCGCCGCAGTGCGCGACTGGGGCCATGTGCCGATGTTCTCGCCTTGGGGCTACAGCACCGACAAGGCCACGGTCGCGCTGCTGCAGCGGCAGGGCTGGACCCATCCGGACGAGGGCGGCTATCCGACCGGCCTCGATTTGGCCGAACGCTATCTCGACCCGCTGGCGGCGACGCCGGAGATTGCCCGTCGCCTGCGCCTCGGCACCCGCGTCACCGGCATCGCCCGCGCGGGCCACGGCAAAGTCCGGACTGCCGGGCGGGACGATCGGCCTTTCGAGGTCCGGTTTGTCGACGGCAGCGGACAGGAAGGCCGGGTCTTCGTGCACGCGGTAATCGACGCCTCCGGCACCTGGTCCTCGCCGAACCCGGCCGGGGCCGGCGGCCTGCCGGCGATCGGCGAGCGCGCGGCCGCCGCGCGCATCCGCTACGGCATGCCCGACGTGCTCGGCCGCGAGCGCGACCGCTATGCCGGGCGCCGCGTCCTGGTCGTCGGCAGCGGCCATTCCGCCACCGGCACGCTGCTCGACCTGGCCGAGCTGGCCCGGCAGGCGGCAGGTACAAGCATCGTCTGGGCGTTCCGCAACACCGACCAGGCGAAGCTGTTCGGTGGCGGCGAGGCCGACCAGCTGCCGCGCCGCGGCGCCCTCGGCCTGCGGCTGCGGGCGCTGGCCGAGGCGGGAGCCTATGAGATCGTCGCGCCCTTCGCAGTGGACGCGATCGAGACGGCGTCCGACGGCAATCTCCGTATCCTCGGCGACCGGGAGGGCACAGCGCGCACCATCGAGGCCGACGAGATGGTGGTGGCGACCGGCCTGCGCCCGGACCTGTCGATCCTCGGCGAGCTGCGGATCGACCTGGACCCGGCGCTCGACTGCCCGCGGGCGCTGGCGCCGCTGATCGACCCCAACGAGCACAGCTGCGGCACGGTCCGCCCGCATGGCGCGGCCGAGCTGGCGCAGCCGGAACCGGGCCTGTTCATCATCGGCATGAAGGCCTATGGCCGCGCCCCGACCTTCCTGCTGGCCACCGGCTACGAGCAGGCCCGGTCGGTCGCGGCTTACCTCGCCGGCGACCTGGAGGCCGCGGCCCGCGTCGAGCTGGACCTGCCCGAGACCGGCGTCTGCAACGGCCCCGGTCGGCGGGAGGCGGAGGAAGCGGCCTGCTGTGGCCCTGCCGCATCGGTCGCTCCCGCCAAGGCATCCGCCTGCTGCTGAGCGACGGGAAAGACACCATGGCTGAAGCGATCGGCGCGGCCGGTCCGGTCTCCGGGCGGCGGCTCCTCGGGGTCGTCGCCGGGCTCGGGCTGACCCAGGTCATCGGCTACGGCACGCTGTATTACAGCTTCAGCATCCTCGCCGCCGGGATGGCCGCCGATATCGGCTGGTCGCAGGACGCAGTCTACGGCGCCTTCTCGGCGGCGCTCCTGGCCGGGGCGCTGATTGGCCCGCGCTGCGGCCGCTGGGTCGACCGGCACGGCGCCGGCCGGGTCATGGCCCTGGGCTCGGTCGCCGCGGCCGCCGCGCTCGTCGCTTGCGCCATTGCCCCCGGACCGCTGGGCCTGGCCCTGGGGCTGGTCGCGATCCAGGTGGCCGCGTCCTTCGTCCTGTACGAGGTGGCGTTCCCGGCGCTGGTCCAGGTCGCCGGCTTCGGCGCCCGGCGCAGCATCACCCATCTGACCCTGATCGCCGGCTTCGCATCGACGCTGTTCTGGCCGGCGACCGCCACGCTGCGGGACCACCTCACCTGGCGCGAGGTGTATCTCGTCTTTGCTGCGCTGCACCTGCTGCTGTGCCTGCCCATCCATCTCTGGCTCCGCAGCTTGGCCAGGGCGGCCGGCCCGGCGGCGTTTGCGGCCGCTGCCGCCATGGTTCCGGAGGATGCCCAAGCGCAGCATCAGAATCGGCGGACACTGCTGGTGTTGACCACGGCAGGCTTCTCGCTCGCCGGCTTCGTCTCCTCGGCCGTGCTGGTGCACATGGTCCCGCTGCTTGGGGCGCTCGGCCTGGGCACCGGCAGCCTGCTGGTCGGCAGCCTGTTCGGCCCGGCCCAGGTGCTGAGCCGGTTCCTGACCATGACCGTCGGCCGCGGGGCCAGCCCGGTCGGCCTCGCGATCGTCGCCGCCGGCCTGCCGCCGCTGGCGCTCGGCCTGCTGCTGCTCGGTGCGCCCGCCCTGGCGGCGGCGCTCGGCTTCGCAATCCTGTTCGGGCTGGGATCCGGGCTGAACAGCATCGTCCGCGGCACGGTGCCGCTGGCGCTGTTCGGGCGCGCCGGCTATGCCGAGCGGCTCGGCTGGATCTCCAGCGTCGTCCACATCGTCTCCGCCCTCGCGCCCTTCCTGTTCGCTGCCTTCATGGAGCGGCTGGGGCCCGCGCCGACCCTCTGGCTGACGGCCGGGTTCGGCGGTCTCGCCGGGCTCGTGTTCCTGGAGATCCGGCGGCTGAGCAAGCGCACGCCTCCAATTGTGACAGGTGATGCGGTGCAGACGGCCGGGTCGAACGGCGCGTCAGGGTTTCGGCGCGCCGCCCTTACGGCCTGCCTGCACCGCCGATGACGACAAGGGATGGCGCGACGTCCCTGGTCGGTGCCGCCGCGCCGGAATTCGCCATCGGTCCTGTCCGGTCGGATCCGTCGGGCGGATCCGGGAGGTCTGGTCCACGGGGGCGGAGTCGAACCACCACAGCACGAGCGGGGCGTTTACAGCGCCTTGCCTTCACCGATAGGCGAGCCCGTGGGCCGGGGAAGGCTGGCGGAGAGTCGGCGAGTCGGGCCTGCGGCAACGCCCGTCCGGAACAAGGGACGAGCAGCGAACTCCCGCTGGGGCTGACTTTACCTGAAGCTTGGAAAACCGACGCACGACCGCTCTGCCACCCTTCCGATCAGAAGGAGGATTTTTCGCCTGGATATCGCAGAGCATGGGTCATGATGGGCGGGCGTATAGCACAGGACCCGTCCGATGGGAATGGACGGTCCGCTCGACTGCCAGCCGCCGGGCGCCGCCGGAAAGGGCGTCATGGGATTGCTCTCGGCTCCGGCCTGAGCGAAACAACGGTCGGATGCCGAACGGGAGCGCCGAATGCACGACACCGCCTGTGAGCACGGACGGCTGTTTTTCGAGCTGTACTGGGATCCGGCCTTTTCGACCGTGGTCGAACTCGGCAGCCAGAACGTCAACGGATCGCTGCGGGACCATTGCCCGGCCGCGGCCAGCTATATCGGCATGGATATGGTGCCCGCGAACGGGGTGGATCTCGTGGTCACCCCGGGTGAGCCCTTTCCGCTGGCCGACGAATCCACCGATGTCGCCGTGACCAGTTCCGCCTTCGAGCATGATGTGTGCTTCTGGGAGACATTCCTGGATCTGGTCCGCCTGCTGCGGCCCGGCGGGCTGCTTTATGTCAATGCTCCGAGCAACCACGCCTTCCACCGCTATCCGGTCGATTGCTGGCGCTTCTATCCGGATGCCGGCGTGGCGCTGGTGGCCTGGGCGGCCCGCCGGGGCATCGCCGTCGAGCTGGTCGAATCCTTCGTCGCGGCGCCGCGCAATGAAGGCTGGGCGGATTTCGTGGCGGTGTTCCGCAAAGCGTCATCCCGCCCCCTGACCCGGCGCGGGCGCATCGCCGACCACAGCCGCGCCATGAACATCCATGACGGCGCTCGCAAGGCCGGCCCGGAGATCGAAAACCAGCGGCCGGAAACCTTCGACATGCTGGCCGCCGCGGATCTGGCGGCGCGGTTGATGCAGGCGGAGAGGGCGGCCCGCGACGCCGGGGGCGAAGCCGCGAGACAGCACGCGGACAATGCGGCGTTGCAGGAGAAGATCGCGGCACTGACCGCCCGGATCGGGGCGCGAGACGCCGAGCTCGCGGATCTCTCCGAGGCGCGGCGGCGATTGGAGACGGATCTGAAGCGGATCCGGGCCAGCGCCTCCTGGCGGATCACGGCGCCGGTGCGCAGAGTCTCGGCGCTGCTGAAAAAGGGCAGGCGGTAGGCGGCGTGGGACACACCGGACATGGCAAACGGCCCTGCCTGGGGCAGGGCCGTTACCGAACTCAGAGAGGACCGACCGGTCAGACGAACTGGACCGTGACGATCTCGTAGCTCTTGGAGCCGCCGGGAGTGGTGACCTCGACCTGGTCGCCTTCGGACTTGCCGATCAGCGAGCGCGCCAGGGGCGCGGTGATCGACAGGCGGCCTTCCTTGATGTCGGATTCGTCCTGGCCGACGATCTGATAGGTGATCTCCTCGTCGGTGTCCTCGTCCGCCAGCGTCACGGTGGCGCCGAACTTGACGGTGTCGCCCGACAGCTTGGAGGTGTCGATGATCTCGGCCCGGCTGATCCGGTCCTCGAGTTCCATCACCCGGCCCTCGATGAAGCTCTGGCGCTCGCGCGCCGCGTGGTATTCCGCGTTTTCGGACAGGTCACCATGCTCGCGCGCCTCGGCGATCGCCTTGATCACCTCGGGCCGCGCCACGCTCTTCAGATGCTTCAATTCTTCCTGCAGGCGGTTGTATCCCCCCGCGGTCATCGGCACCTTTTCCATCGTGCTCCAGTCCCAAAAAGCCAAAAAGCGTTACACCCGGCGTCCAGGACGCCGGCCTCCAGACCTGCTCGTATCCCTGCCCCCGGTGCTACCGCGCCGAACCTAGGTAGGATTGCAGCGGGGCGACTTCAAGCGCCCCAGCCTTCAGCGCGGCGATCGCCTCCACAGTCGCGCGCGCCCCGGCCACGGTCGTCGAGTAGGGAATGTTATTGACCAGCGCGGCGCGGCGCAAGCCGAAGCTGTCGCGCACCGTCTGGGCGCCGTCGGTGGTGTTGAACACCAGCTGGACCTCCCCGTTCAGGATGGCGTCGACGATGTGCGGCTGGCCTTCCATCACCTTGTTGATGCGCCGGACCTTCAGGCCGCCGTCCTCCAGCGCCTTGGCGGTGCCGGTCGAGGCCAGGATCTCGAAGCCCAGCTCGGCGATGCGGCGGGCGACCGCCAGGATCGCCGGCTTGTCGCGGTCCTTGACCGAGACGAAGACGGTGCCGGACAGCGGCACCTTCTGGTTGGCGCCCAGCTGGCTCTTGGCGAAGGCGCGGCCGAAGTCGCGGTCCAGGCCCATGACCTCGCCGGTCGACTTCATCTCCGGCCCCAGGATGACGTCGACCCCGGGGAAGCGGTTGAATGGGAACACCGCCTCCTTCACCGCCGTGTAGGGCGGGGTCGGGCCGGCCAGGGTGAAGTCGGCCAGCTTTTCGCCGGCCATCACCCGGGCCGCGATCTTGGCGATCGGCGTGCCGGTCGCCTTGGCCACGAAGGGCACGGTGCGGCTGGCGCGCGGATTGACCTCGATAACGTAGACCTCGTTGTCCTTGACCGCGAACTGGGTGTTCATCAGGCCGATGACGCCCAGGCCGTCGGCCAGCATCCGGGTCTGGCGCTCGATCTCGTGCACCACGAAGGCGGGCAGGGAATAGGGCGGCAGGGCGCAGGCGCTGTCGCCGGAATGGATCCCGGCCTCCTCGATATGCTCCATGATGCCGGCGACATAGACTTGGTCGCCGTCGCGCACCGCGTCTACATCGACCTCGATCGCGTCCTGCAGGTAGCGGTCGATCAGCACCGGGTTGCGGCCGGAGACCTTGACGGCCGTGGTGATGTAGCGGCGGAAGCCCTGCAGGTCGTGCACGATCTCCATGCCCCGGCCGCCCAGCACGTAGGACGGGCGCATCAGGCAGGGGAAGCCGACCTCCTGCACGATCGCCTCCGCCGCCTCGACCGAATGGGCGATGCCGCTCTTCGGCTGGCGCAGGCCCAGCTTGTCCAAGAGGTCGCGGAAGCGCTCGCGATCCTCCGCCAGGTCGATCGCGTCCTTCGGCGTGCCCAGGATCGGGATGCCGGCCTCCTCCAGGTCATGCGCCAGCTTCAAAGGTGTCTGGCCGCCGAACTGGACGATCACGCCCTTGACCGTGCCGCGCTCCTGCTCGACCCGGATCAGCTCGATCACGTCCTCGGCGGTCAGCGGCTCGAAATACAGCCGGTCCGAGGTGTCGTAGTCGGTCGACACCGTCTCCGGGTTGCAGTTGACCATGATGGTCTCGTAGCCGGCCTCCTTCAGCGCGTAGGCGGCGTGGACGCAGCAATAGTCGAACTCGATGCCCTGGCCGATCCGGTTCGGGCCGCCGCCGAGGATGACGATCTTCTCGCGGTCGGTCGGGTCGGATTCGCACTCGCCTTCATCGAAGCCGGCCTCGTGCGTCGAATACATGTAGGGCGTGGCCGAGGCGAACTCGCCGGCGCAGGTGTCGATCCGCTTGTAGACCGGCGTCACCCCCAGGCCGCGGCGAGCCGAGGCGGCTTCGGACTCGGGCACATCCGCCAGCTTGGCAAGCCGGGCGTCGGAGAAGCCGAGCCGCTTCAGCCGGGCGAAGCCCTGGGCGTCCTCGGGCAGGCCGTAGCGCCGCACCTCCTCCTCGGCCGCGACGATCTTCTCGATCTCGCGCAGGAACCAGGGGTCGAACTTGCAGGCGGCGCGGATCTCCTCGACCCCGAGGCCGAGGCGCATCGCCTGGGCGATGACCAGCAGCCGGTCATGGGTCGGGCGGGCCAGGGCGGCGCGGACCACCTGCGCGTCCGGCGCATCCATGGCGACGCCGGGGATCTCGATCTCGTCCAGGCCGGACAGGCCGGTCTCCATCGACCGCAGCGCCTTCTGCAGCGCCTCGGCGAAGTTGCGGCCGATCGACATCGCCTCGCCGACCGACTTCATGCTGGTGGTCAGGGTCGGCTCGGCGCCCGGGAACTTCTCGAAGGTGAAGCGCGGCATCTTGACGACGACATAGTCGATCGTCGGCTCGAAGCTGGCCGGGGTCACCTTGGTGATGTCGTTGGCCAGCTCGTCCAGCGTGTAGCCGACCGCCAGCTTGGCCGCGACCTTGGCGATCGGGAAGCCGGTCGCCTTCGACGCCAGGGCGGAGGAGCGGCTGACCCGCGGATTCATCTCGATCACGACCATGCGGCCGGTCTCGGGGTCGACCGCGAACTGCACGTTCGACCCGCCGGTGTCGACGCCGATCGCGCGCAGCACCGCGATCGAGGCGTCGCGCATCCGCTGGTATTCCTTGTCGGTCAGCGTCAGGGCCGGGGCCACGGTGACGCTGTCGCCGGTGTGGATGCCCATCGGATCGACGTTCTCGATCGAGCAGATGATGATGCAGTTGTCCGCCCGGTCGCGGACCACCTCCATCTCGTATTCCTTCCAGCCGAGGACGGATTCCTCGATCAGCACCTCGCGGGTCGGGCTGGCGGCGAGGCCGGAGCGCACGATCTCCTCGAACTCGACCCGGTTGTAGGCGATGCCGCCGCCGGTGCCGCCGAGGGTGAAGGACGGGCGGATGATCGCCGGCAGGCCGACGGCCGGCAGCGCGTCGATCGCCTCGGACAGGCTGTGCACCACCGCGCTCTTCGGCGATTCCAGGCCGATCTCGTCCATGGTCTCGCGGAACTTGGCCCGGTCCTCGGCCTTCTCGATGCTGTCCCGCTTGGCCCCGATCAGCTCGATCCCCAGCCGCGCCAGCGTGCCGTTCTCGGCCAGCGCCATGGCGGTGTTCAGCGCCGTCTGCCCGCCCATCGTCGGCAGCAGCGCGTCCGGCTTCTCCTGCTCCAGGATGCGGGCCACGATCTCCGGCGTGATCGGCTCGATATAGGTGGCGTCCGCCAGCTCCGGATCGGTCATGATCGTCGCCGGGTTGGAGTTGACCAGGATGACGCGGTAGCCCTCCTGCTTCAGCGCCTTGCAGGCCTGGGCGCCGGAATAGTCGAACTCGCAGGCCTGGCCGATGACGATCGGGCCGGCGCCGATGATGCAGATCGAGCGGATGTCGGTGCGCTTGGGCATGGGGGCGGCCTGCTGGGTACGGGGGGCACGCTCCCGAAGGAGCGCGCTCTTATAAGGAAGGAACGCGCGCGGGGAAAGCCCCGGGGCGACCGCATGGCGCAGGGCAGGGGCGACCTGTCGTCATCCAGGCTCTGGCGAAACCCGCGTGGAGGCCCCATTTGCAGCGCATCATCGGGTGGAGGGCGGCATGGCGAAACCGACGCAGGCGACGCCCCTTGGCATCCAAGGCGCCATGGAGCGGGAGGAGCGTGACGGCTTCTCCTACGTCTTCTACGGCCGGGTGCTGGTGCTGGCGCTGCTGGCCGTCTATGTCGCCATCTGGATCCCGGTCGAGCGGTCGGTGGCTTATATCGGCCTGATGGCCGTCTTCCTCGTGCTCGGCCTGATCCCGTATCTGCTGCAGCGCCGCGGCAGCATCGGCGTCTGGGGCGTCGGCGCCTTCCTGGTGCTGGACGCGGCGGTGCTGACCTTCGTGATGGTGGCGCCGAACCCGCTGTTCGGGTCCGACCTGCCGGTCCAGTTCACCCAGCGGATCCCGAACTTCCTGTTCCTGCTGCTGTTCCTGTGCGGCGTGGCGCTCAGCTATTCGCCCAAGCTGGTGCTGCTGGTCGGCGGGGCGCTGACGATCTCCTGGTCGCTCGGCTTCGCCTGGCTGGCGACCCGCCCGGACAGCATCGTCACCAGCGCCAACGACATGGTCGACGGTCCGAACCCGGACGCCGCGCGCATCGCCATGTCGCTCGACCCGCACGCCGTCAGCAGCACGCTGTGGATGATTCAGACCGTCGTCCTGGTGCTGATGACGATGGTGCTGGCCCTGGCGGTGTGGCGCTCGCGCAAGCTGGTCGGGCGGGCGGCGCGGATGGAGGCGGCCAAGGCGGCGCTGTCGCGCTACTTCTCGCCCAACCTGGTCGGCCGGCTCGCCGCCTCGGCCACGCCGCTCGGCGAGATCCAGCGCCAGCCGGCGGTGATCCTGTTCGTCGACATCGTCGGCTTCTCCGGCCAGGCCGAAGGGCTGGCGCCGGAGCGGGTGGTGGCGCTGCTGCGCAGCTTCCACCGCCGCATGGCGGAGCAGGTCTTCGCCCATGAGGGCACGATCGACAAATATATCGGCGATTGCGTCATGGCGACCTTCGGCACGCCGCAGCCCGGCCCGCGCGATGCCAGCAACGCGCTGAGCTGCGCCCAGGCGATGTGCCACGAGGTCGAGCGCTGGAACGACAAGCGCCGGGCGCGCGGCGCAGCGCCGGTCGAGGTCGGCATCGGCCTGCATTACGGGCTGGTGGTGATGGGCAATATCGGCGACGAGCGGCGGCTGGAGTTCGGCGTCGTCGGCGATACGGTCAACGTCGCCAGCCGGCTCGAGCGGCTGAGCCGCCGCCTCGCCGCCCGGGTGGTGGCCAGCGACGCCGCGGTCTCCCAGGCCGGCCGCGAAGGCTGCCCGCCGGAGGTGCTGGGGGCGTTCGGCCCGGCCGGTGAGGCGGAGATCCGCGGCCGGCAGGGGGCGCTGACGATCTGGACCCTGGCTGCCGCCGGGGCGATGCCGCAGGATCGGTTAGCAATCGCGGAATAGGAGGCAGGAATGACCGGCACAGAAGGGCTGCGCCGCCGGCCGGCGGACGAGACCACGGTGGCGCTGCCCTCCGGCGCCGCCATGCCGATCCTGGGGCAGGGCACCTGGGGCATGGGCGAGGACCGGCGCGAGGCCGACGAGGAGGCGGCGGCGCTGGCCGCAGGGCTCGACCTCGGCCTGACCCTGATCGACACCGCCGAGATGTATGGCGAGGGCGGCGCCGAGGAGGTCGTCGGCCAGGCGATCCGCGGCCGCCGCGACGGCGTGTTCCTGGTCAGCAAGGTCTATCCGCACAATGCCGGTTTCAGGGCCGCGACCGAGGCCTGCGAGCGCAGCCTGCGCCGGCTCGGCACCGACCGGATCGACCTTTATCTGCTGCATTGGCAGGGCCGCACGCCCTATGCCGAGACCATCGAGGCGTTCGAGCGGCTGCGGCAGGACGGCAAGCTGGTCGATTGGGGCGTCAGCAATTTCGACGTCGACGATATGGAAGCCTGGGCCGGCGAGGAGCGCGGCGACCGCACCGCGACGAACCAGGTCTGCTACAGCCTGTCCGCCCGGGGTATCGAATGGGACCTGCTGCCCTGGTGCCAGGACCGCTTCCTGCCGGTTATGGCGTATTCGCCGCTCGGCCAGGGCCGGCTGCTCGGCAACACCGTGCTCGGCGGCGTCGCCCGCCGGCACGGGGTCGCGCCGGCCACCGTGGCGCTGGCCTGGCTGCTGACCCGGCAGGGCGTCGTCGCCATCCCGAAATCCAGCCGGGTCGAGCGGCTGCGGGATCACCGCGAGGCGCTGGACCTCATCCTCGACGAGGCTGACTTGGCGGCGCTCGACCAGGCCTTCCCGCCGCCGCGGCGGAAGACATCGCTCGCCATCCTCTGACCGCAGGCTGTCCGGCCCGCTTCACCGATGACCGCTCGCCCGGCCCGGCGCCACTGCTGTTGCCGTCGTTCATGTATCGCTAATTGAGCCTTCGCAGAGAATTGCAATTCAAACCGAGTTTCGAATTGTGGCCTCTTTGTGATTTCTTCGTGTCTTAAAAGAAAATCAACGGCGTTCCGGCTTGGTTCGTCGCTGTATGCTTGCCGTCGTAGCCTTTGTCGACGACGGAATCTTCAGGATAGGGCGTGAAATGGGGGAGCCGGCTGTTTCCCAGGGAGCATCGCCGGTTGATGGAAGAGGGATCAGGCTTATGTTGTCTGGTATGAAGCGTCTTCTCGTTGCCGCCTCGGCGGCTCTGCTGCTCGCCGGAGCCTCCGGCACCGCCTTCGCCCAGGATCGGGCGCCGGCGCCGGTGGCTGCGCCGGCGGTGTGGAACGGCCAGGGGGACGCGACTCTCAACACCAAGGTGGACTGGCGCGATCATCGCAGCTGGCGCGACCGCCGCGACTGGCGGAGCGACCGCCGCGACTGGCGGCGCGACAGATACCACGACCGCCGGGACTGGTACCGCGACAGCTGGCGTCGTGACCACCGGTACGGGTACCGTGACGGCTGGCGTCGCGACGGCTGGTACCGTCCCTACCGGTACGACTGGCGCTACTGACCGAGCGACAATCCGAGGATGAAGAAGGCCAGCACCCGCGGGTGCCGGCCTTCTTCGTGGGTTAGAACCGCACCGGATCCGGCAGGGGCGGCTCGGCCGGGCCGGGCGGCACCTCCGGCGGCGGCTGTCCTGGCTGGTCCGGCGGCGTGTCCGGCCGCGGATTGGGCATCGGCGGGCGGGTGGGATCGTCGGGGGGCGGCTTCGGATCGCTCATGAGGGTCTCGCATCTGCGGGAATGGTCTCCCTGGTCAATCGCCCGCCGCCGCCCCTGGTTCCGGGGAACCGGGGCTTCGTTCGAGCCATTGTCTGGATGAGACCACCACTGTGGGAGAGCGACATGCAGCCCCAGGCAGCCCGCGATCTCAGCACGCGCGAGACCGAGCGGCTGATCGCCAGCGACAAGGTCGAGAGCACCCCGGTGCGGCGGCCGAACGGCGACCGGATCGGCACCATCCAGCGGGTGATGATCGACAAGCGGACCGGCCGCGTCGGCTATGCGGTGATGACCTTCGGCGGCTTCCTCGGCATCGGCGAGGACTACTACGCCCTGCCGTGGTCGATGCTGACCTACAACGAGGCGCTCGACGCCTATGAGCTGGACATCACCGAGGACCAGCTGCGCGGCGCCCCGGCGCATGACCGCGGCGAGCGCTTCGACTGGGACGACCGGCAATGGGCGCAGCAGGTGCACGACTACTACCGCGTCCCGCCTTATTGGATGTAGCGGCGAGCTCAGGCTGGGAGACTTGGGGCGGCCTTCGGGCCGCCCCGATTTTTTGTCCGGTCAGAAGATCCACCAGAGCAGCACTATGCCGAGGACGATGACCGCGAGCGCCATCGAGGCGTGGAGGACCCAGCGCATGTGGCCGCTGGTCTCGCCCTGGCGGGCCTCGGTCTTGTTGAGCGTGGGCGGATGGTCGTCCGGCATGTCGCCTCCTCGCCGCGGTGGCCTTGGTCAAAAAGGCAACGGCGGCGAGGGCAGGCGGGTTCCTACCCCGCCGGCGGATCCACCGGATCCGGGCTGGTCAGCGCCGTCAGCACGTGGTCGCGCCAGGCGCCGCCGATGAACAGATAGTCCTTGGCATAGCCCTCGCGGACGAAGCCCAAGCGCTGCAGCAGCGCGGCGCTGCGGGCGTTCTCCGGCAGGTGGTTGGCCATCAGCCGGTGCAGGCCCAAGGGGCCGAAGGCGTAGGGGATCGCCATCTCCAGCGCCTCGCGCATCAGCCCCTGGCCCTGCTGGGCCGCACCCATGTGATAGCCCAGCGTCGCCGCCTGGAAGGCGCCGCGCGCCAGCATGTTCAGGTTCAGCTGCCCGACGATGCCGGCCTCCGGCCGGTCGATCCGGCGCAGCACCAGACGCACGGCGCGGTCGTCCAGGAACAGCTCGACCGCCTCGGCGCCCCAGCGGCGCCAATGGGCCTCGGTGCGCCAGGCGGCGCTGCGCGGCGGCATCCAGGGGCCGAGATGATCCCATTCCCGGTCGTGGAAGGCGGCCAGCGCCGCGCTGTCGGCCGGCCCCGCCAGGGTCAGGAAGACCCTGGGGCCCAGCAGGCGCGGCGGCTCGCGCTGGGGCATCAGCGCTTGTGCGCGTCGATCAGGTCGACGAAGCGCTGGAACAGGTAGTGGCTGTCCTGCGGGCCCGGGCTGGCCTCGGGGTGGTACTGCACCGAGAACACCGGCCGGTCCTTCAGCCGCAGCCCTTCGTTCGACCCGTCGAACAGGCTGACATGGGTGACCTCGACACTGTCCGGCAGGCTTTCCGCCAGCACCTGGAAGCCATGGTTCTGGCTGGTGATCTCGACCTTGCCGGTGGTCAGGTCCTTGACCGGATGGTTGGCGCCGCGATGGCCGCGCGCCATCTTGCCGGTCTGGGCGCCCAGCGCCAGGGCCAGCATCTGGTGGCCGAGGCAGATGCCGAACATCGGCAGCCCGGTGTCGAGCAGCGCCTTGATCGTCGGCACGGCGTAGCTGCCGGTCGCCGCCGGATCGCCCGGGCCGTTGGCCAGGAACACCCCGTCGGGATTGTGGCTCAGCACGTCCTCGGCGGTCGCGGTCGCCGGCACCACCGTGACCTCGCAGCCGGTCGAGGCCAGGCAGCGCAGGATGTTGCGCTTGGCGCCGAAATCGATCGCCACGACCTTGCGCTTCGGGCTCTCCAGCGTGCCGTAGCCGGTGCCGAGCGCCCAGCGCGTCTGGTCCCAGCGATAGGTCTGGGTGCAGGACACCTCCTTGGCCAGGTCCATGCCCTCCAGCCCTGGCCAGGCCTGGGCCTCGGCCAGCGCCGCGGCGATGTCGAAATCGCCGTCGGGGGCGTGGATCACCACCCCGGTCGGGGCGCCGGCGTCGCGGATGCGGCGGGTCAGGGCGCGGGTGTCGATCCCGGCGATGCCGATCAGCCCGAAGGATTGCAGCCAGTCGTCGAAGTCGCGGGTGGCGCGCCAGTTCGACGGGTCGGTGATGTCGTCGCGCAGCACCAGGCCGCGCGCCGCCGTGGTCCCGGTCTCGACATCCTCGGGGTTGGCGCCGACATTGCCGATATGCGGGAAGGTGAAGGTGACGATCTGCCCGGCATAGGACGGATCGGTCATGATCTCCTGGTAGCCGGTCATCGAGGTGTTGAAGCAGACCTCACCGATCGCCCGGCCGGTGGCACCGATGCCTCGGCCCCAAAGCACCGTGCCGTCGGCGAGCACGAGCGCCGCAGTGGCGCCGGGGGGCGGAGCGGTGTGGGTCATGGCAACCTCAGGGACTGAATTTCCAGGCATAAAGCACGGGTGGTTGCAAGATTCCAGCCCCTCTTGCCCGCGCTGGCGGAATGCCCGACCCCTTCTCTTGCCTATGCCGGCCGAATGGCCGACATTCGCGCCGTTTCTGTCAGGAGGATCCGACCATGCTGCGCCCCCAGTTCACCGACACGCTCAAGGAAGCGATGAAGGCCCGGGACGAGCGCACGCTCTCGACCGTGCGGATGATCATCGCCGCGCTCAAGACCAAGGACATCGATGCCCGCGCCAAGGGCAACATGGACGGCATCCCGGACGAGGAGATCCTGTCCATGCTGCAGACCATGGTGAAGCAGCGGCGCGAGAGCATCGCCCTGTACCAGCAGGGCAACCGCCAGGATCTGGTCGACAAGGAGCAGGCGGAGATCGGGGTGATCGAGCGCTGGCTGCCGCAGGCGATGGACGAGGTCGAGACCGCAGCCGCGATCGGCACGGTGATCCGGGACCTCGGCGCCGCCGGCATGAAGGACATGGGCAAGGTGATGGCCGAGCTGAAGACCCGCTATGCCGGCCGCATGGACTTCTCGAAGGTCTCGGCCGCTGTGAAGGCGCAGCTGGGCTGAACCACGGTGATCCATCGACCCGAAGACGCCTATATTGGGTCTATGAGAAAGCCAGCGCCCGTCCAGCTTCCGGATGATCCTGAGACCGCCGCCAAGCGTGCGGCGATCCGGGAAGGCATCGCCTCTGCCGATGCGGGCCGGCTGGTTCCCCATGAGGAGGTGCGGCGGTGGCTGCTCTCCTGGGGAACCGGCAAGCGGCTGCCGAAGCCTGAGTGCAAGTAGCCTGGACGCCTGAGGCGCTGGCCGACCTCGACCGGGTGGTGACCTATGTCGAGACGGTCAATCCTTGGGCCGCATAGCGCCTTGCCGTGCAATTGATTGCAGCCGCAGACAGCCTGGAACGGCTGCCGCGACGTGGGCGGCCGGGGCTGGAACTCGCCACTCGGGAACTCGTCGTCACGCCCTATGTGATCGTGTATCGGGTGACCGGACAGGTGGAAATCCTGCGTATCTGGCACGGGGCTCAGAACCGCTGAGCCCGCAACCGGAATCGCGTTAGTCTAGTCCCTTCTCGCCCGATAGAACCCCCGCATGTCCCTTCCTCCCGGCTTCCTCGAAGAGCTGCGCACCCGCCTCCAGGTGTCCGACGTGGTCGGCAAGCGGGTGCCGCTGCAGCGCAGCACCAAGGGCGAGTTCAAGGCCTGCTGCCCGTTCCATAAGGAGAAGACGCCGAGCTTCACGGTCAACGACCAGAAGGGCTTCTTCTACTGCTTCGGCTGCGGCGCCACCGGCGACGTCATCAGCTTCGTCATGCAGCACGACCGCCTGTCCTTCATGGAGGCGATCGAGACGTTGGCCTCCCAGGCCGGGTTGGAGGTGCCGAAGGCCGCGCCGGAGGACCGGGCCCGGTTCGAGCGGCAGAAGACGCTGTACGACGTGGTCGAGTCGGCCTGCGCCTTCTTCGAGGCCGAGTTGCGCGGCGCCGGCGGCCGGGCGGCGCGCGACTACCTCAAGGGCCGCGGCCTGGACGGCGACACCATCTCGCGCTTCCGCCTCGGCTTCGCCCCCGCCGAGGCCGGAAAGCTGATCAGGCATCTGCGCGGCCAGGGCTTCCAGGACGCGATGATCGAGGAGGTCGGGCTGGCGCGCCGTCCGGATGACGGGCGCGACCTCTATTCCTTCTTCCGCAACCGGGTGATCTTTCCGGTGGCCGACCGGCGCGGCCGCACCGTCGCCTTCGGCGGCCGGATCATGGAGGGGGACGGGCCGAAATACATCAACAGCCCGGACAACCCGCTGTTCCACAAGGGAAATCTTCTCTACGGCATGTCCCGCGCCCGTCAGGCGGCGTCGCAAGGCCAGACCGTGATCGTGGCCGAAGGCTATATGGACGTGATCGCCCTGGTCCGCGCCGGCTTCGAGGCGGCGGTGGCGCCGCTCGGCACCGCCTTGACCGAGGAGCAGATCGTTGAG
>NZ_VCCH02000092.1 GCF_005938675.2 Mycobacterium sp. KBS0706 | reverse complement strand
GAAGAAAAACCCCGGCTCGTGGCCGGGGCTTCTCCATCGCCTGGTCGGGTTCAAGCCGCCTTTCGGTTGAGGCTGCTTTCCGCGAGCCGCGACAGCAGTTGGTCGGTCTTCTTCTCCTCCTGGAGCGTCTGATCGAGCAGCCGCACCGCCTCCGGCATGTCGAGCTTGGCGGCCCAGGCCTTGAGCGTGCCGTAGCGGGAAATCTCGTAATGCTCGACAGCCTGGGCGCCCGAGAGCAAGCCGGCGTCGAGTGCGGAGGCGCCCTTGAACTCCTCCATGATCTCCTTGCCTTCGTCGATGATGCCGACGATGGCGTCGCATGTCTTGCCTTGCGCCCGCTTGCCGAGCAGCTCGAACACCTTCTCCAGGCGGTCGACCTGGCCCTCGGTCTCATCGCGATGAGTCTCGAAGGCGGCCTTGAGCTCCGCGGATTGTGCAGCCTTCGCCATCTTGGGCAGGGCCTTCAGGATCTGCTTCTCGGCGTAGTAGATGTCCTTCAGCGTGTCGAGGAACAGATCGTCGAGAGTCTTGTCAGTCGTCGTCGCCATGAGGTACCCCTATCGATTGTCGCCTGTCGGCAGGAAACGACCGAGCGCGCCATCACACCGCAATGGCGCGCCAAACCTTCAGTGTAAGGGATGATTTTGATCATCCGTGTCGAACTCAACGTTTGACAGCGTCCCGGACGGCATCCTTGGCCTTTCCGACTTCCTTTTGAATTTTGCCTTCGGCCTTATCCATCTTGCCGTCGACTTGGAGGTCGCGATCACCGACGACCTTCCCAGCGGCATCCTTCACGGCGCCCTTGGCCTGCTTGGCAGCGCCGGCGATCCGATCCTTGTCCATGTCGATCTCCAATGTTGTCTCGACTGATGAATAGCCTCTCTCTCGACTTCGTTCCTGCAATGACCGATTTTCCGGCAGCGAAGCGACACGAAGCAAGCGGCGCATAAGAGAACAAATATAACAAAGTATAATTTCTCTCCGCACCTGACCATTACTCGGGCAAGATCCATCGACCCCGGCGCGACGCCGGCACACCCTCCGCGAGCCGCTCGGGCGCCCCGCCTGAACGGTTCGTCCTGCAACATTCCGATGGGTTCGGACATGCGCTACAAGATCTCGTTCCAGCTCTATTCCGCGCGCAACTTCCCGCCGATCGAGCGCCAGCTCGAAGGCCTCGCCGCGATCGGCTATGACGCCGTCGAGCCCTGGCTGCCCGCCTATGAGGCGAGCGCCGCGGAGTTCCGCCGCAAGATCGACGCCGCCGGGCTCGCCTGCTACGGCTTTCACCTGCCGTTCAAGGGGCTCGTCGCCGATCCCCGGCGCTTCATCGACATCGCCAAGACCATCGGCGCCCAGCTGCTGATCCCGCCCTATCTGGAGCCGCAGGACCGGCCCACCACAGCCGATGGCTGGCGCGCCATCGGGCGCGAGCTCGGCCGGGTGCGCGAGATCGTCGCCGCCGACGGCTTGAAGCTTGCCTGGCACAATCACGATTTCGAGTACCGGCGGCTGCCCGACGGATCACGGCCGATCGATCTCCTGTTCGAAGGCGCCGGCAGCGAGGTCGGCTACGAGATCGACTTCGCCTGGGTGGTGCGCGGCGGCGGCGATCCGCTGACGGAGCTGAAGCACTGGAAGAACCGCCTCTACGCCATCCAGGTCAAGGACACCGCGCCGGCCGGCACGACGGCCGAAGGCGGCTGGACGGCGATGGGCGACGGCGTCGTCGACTGGCAGACGCTGTGGCCGCTCTTCTCCGAGACGCCGGCCGATCACCTCGTCGTCGAGCATGACGAGCCGGCCGACTGGCGGGCGCTGGCCCAGCGTTCCTACGACCATCTCGTCAAGCTCGGCGCACGGGGCTGATCCATCTCGGCCGGATGCGGCGCTGAGACCGCGATAGCCAACCGAACCAGCGCCCGACGCATCTTCAAGCACAGAGACAGACATGACCCTCAAAGCCGGCCCCATCTTCACGCGACGCGGCCGCAGCCTGCTGCCCGGCCAGATCGCACAGCTGGTCACGATCGACATCGAGACGGGGCAGCCCCGCGTCGTGATCGAGGCGGACGAGATCATCGAGGCGCCCAATTGGACGCCCGATGGCAAATGGCTCGTCTTCAATGCCGGAGGCGAGATGTGGCGGATCGATGCGGACGGCATGACCGCACCCGAGAAAATCGAGACCGGAGCGATCCGTGATCTCAACAACGATCACGTCCTCTCGCCGGATGGGAAAACCGTCTACATGAGCGACAATGACGGCCATCTCTATGCCGTTGCGCTCTCGGGCGGCGAGCCGCGCCGGGTCTCGAACGAGCACGAGACGCCGCATCACCACTATCTGCACGGCATCTCGCCGGACGGGCTGACCCTGTCCTATGTCGCGGTCGAAGGCCCGGCCGGTGCCAGGCGGATCAACATCTTCACGATTCCCGCATCGGGCGGGCCCGACACCCGGCTCACGGATGTGAGCACCCCGAATGACGGCCCGGAATATTCGCCGGACGGGCAGTGGATCTACTTCAACGCCGAGCGCGCGGCGACGATTCCGGGCCACGCCCAGTGCTTCCGCATGCGGCCGGACGGCAGCGGCATCGAGCAGCTCACCTTCGACGACCGCGTCAACTGGTTCCCGCATGTCTCGCCGGACGGCCGGTCCGTCGTCTTCATCAGCTATCCGGCCGGCACCACCGGGCATCCGCCGAACAAGGACGTGATCCTTCGCCTCATGCGGCCGGACGGCGGCGGCCAGCGCGACCTCGTCGCCTTCTTCGGCGGTCAGGGCACGATCAACGTCAACAGCTGGGCTCCCGACAGCAGGCGCTTCGCCTATGTCGCCTATCCGGTCGTATAGGCGGCTGCAGGCGCACCGAAACGGCGGCCGGGGTTTCGGCAATCATGATCAGGAGATCGTCATGCGCTTGCGCCTGCGGGCGGGACGACCCCGCGGGTGCGTCGCTCAGACTCCTGCATCGGCCCAGCCCCGCGACATATGCGCGAAGCCGGATCGGTAGACCTCTTCTTCATTGGGGAAGAAGTCGCGCCACACGCGGGTGGCCGCAGCCAGCGCCGGGACGCCGCGGCCGAACGCCTCGATCGTCAGCCTGCCGTCATATCCCACGGCCCGCAACGCCTTGTAGGTGGGGCCCCACGGCACATGACCTTTGCCCGGCGTGCCGCGATCATTCTCCGAGACATGGACATGAATCATGTGGCGGCTGATCACGCCGATCGCGGCGACCGGGTCCTTCTCCTCGATATTGGCGTGGAAGGTGTCGTACATCCCCTTCACGGCAGGGTGGCCGACCTCGTCGAGATAGTCGGCCAGCTGGTCCATCGTGTTGAGGAAGTAGCATTCGAAGCGGTTCAGCGCCTCGAGGGCAAAGCGCACGCCGTAGCGCTGGGCGTGGTCGCCGGCGCGGCGGTTGAACTCGATGCCGCGCCGACGCTCCTCGGCTGACGGGCCTTGGCCGGTGAAATGGCCGAGCTGCGAATGCATCGGGCCGGCAACGATCGATGCTCCGAGCGCCTTGGCGCAGTCGACCACCCATTTCGCCCGGTCCAGCGCGGCCTCCCGCTCCGCCGGGTCGCCCGACAAGCAGTTGTGCCCTGCCCCCAGCACGCTCACGGCCGTGACGTCGAAGCCCAGAGCCGCAAGCCGCTCCCCGAGCCTGGCGTAGTGGTCGGGCGTGCCTTCGAAGATCGGGACCTCGATGCTGTCATACCCAGTCTCCCTGAGCGCCCGCAGCAGGGGCGCGTGCTCGTCGGTGATATGCCCCGTCCAGAGCAGCAGGTTGAACCCGTATTTCATGCCGCGCTCCTCCCTTGGCCGGCGGCCGGCGCCGGACCGGACATCCCAGGCGAGAGCCTTACTGCGCCGCCGACGCCTGTCCCTTCGCGGCCAGCAGCTGCTGCACCATGGCCTGGACCAACCGCGGCAGGTCATAGGGGAAGCGCGCGGTGATCAGGTTGCCGTCGACCACGCAGGGTTCGTCGAGCACCACGGCGCCGGCATTCTCGAGGTCGATCTGGATGTTCCACACTGCGGTGGCGCGCCTGCCCTTGAGGATCCTGGCGCTGACCATCACCCATTGGCCATGGCAGATCGCAGTCGTCGGCTTGCCGGCCTCGTCCATGGCGCGGACGAACGCCACCGCGTGCTTGTCCATGCGCAGCGCATCGGGATTCCAGCAGCCGCCGGGCAGCAGGACGGCGTCGTAATCCGCGGCCTTCGCCTCTTCGGTGTAGCGGTCGATCTTCAGCCAGCCGGCATTTTCCATCAGGCGGATGGCGAGGACGTGGGTGGCGCATTGCGGTGGGAAGCGCAAGCCCAGCGTCGGGTGGAATTCGCCGATGCGCGGCGAGACGATGTGGACCGCGGCCCCGTGCTCGGTCAGCCAGCGATGGGCGCCGAGGATCTCCACCTCCTCCACGCCATTGGTGCAGCAGATGGCGATCCGCTTGCCCTTGAGCAGGGTCGGATCCGAGGGCGGGTCGAACAGGAAGCTGTTGAGCTCCCGGTTCAGCTCGCCATCAGCCGTGGCCAGAAGTTCGGTGGAGATGGACGGCACCGGCGACGCGGACATCAGCTGCTGCATCCGGTGCACAGCGGCGGCTTGGTTGCGGACGCTCATCTTTCACTCTCCTGGAGATGTTGAATGATTGTGCTCGCCGGATCCTTCCTCGCTCCCGGTCCGCCGGCGACCCTGCAACACCAGCGCGCCGGCCAGGACGCAGGCGATGACCGCGACGGTCCAGGTGAAGCCGTGCATGTACCAGGGCCTGGCGCTCAGCTGGGCCTTGCCGCTGGCGGTGCTGGGATCCGGCGGCTTGAGGAAGAACAGGCCGTAGAGATGCGCCGCGGCGATCGAGATCAGCAGGACGAGGCAGAAGATCATCGCGACGATCATCACCGCCTTCGCCACGGACCGCTTCGGGACGCCGGGCTGCGCCAGCGGCAGCAGGTTGTTCGCCAGCGCGGCCACCACGACGATGATGCCCCCGGCCGTGAACAGCGCGATGTCGAAGGGCTGGAAGATCAGCAGGAGCGCCACGACGCCGAGCCCGATGATGGCGTATTCCAGCCTGCGCGCGGCCGCGGACGACAGCCCGCCCTGATCGTGCCGGCTCATGCGCGGACCGCCTTGCCATCGGCGGCGAAGATATGGGTCTGCATGGGATCCGGGATCAGATGGAGCGGCTCGCCGACCTTCACCTTCCGGTCGCGCGGCACGACCACCCGGATGTCGCCGCCGGCCTTGGTCCGCGCGTGGATCAGCGTCTCGGCGCCCATCGGCTCGATCAGCTCGGTTACCGCATCGATCGTGCCGGCGGTATCCTCGGGCACGGCGGTGAAGGCGCGCGGGCGCACGCCGACTGTGACCCGTCCCGGCCCCAGGGCCGCGACGGCGGGGTTCGCGGGGAGATCGACGTCCTGCTGGTCGAAGGCGACTGTCGCCTTGCCGTTGCCGTAGCCCTTGAGCTCCGCCTCGATCAGATTCATCTGCGGCGTGCCGATGAAGCTGGCGACGAAGACATTGGCCGGCCTGGCGAAGACGTCGTGGGGGCTGCCCACCTGCTCGATCATGCCGTCGCGCATGATCGCAATGCGATCCGCCATGGTCAGGGCCTCAAGCTGATCGTGAGTGACGATGACCGTGGCCTTGGACAGATTCGACAGCACGCCCTTGATCTGGCCGCGCATGGCGTGGCGCAGCTCCACATCCAGCCGCGACAGCGGCTCGTCGAACAGGAAGCAGTTGGGATCGCGCACGATGGCACGCGCGACGGCGACGCGTTGCTTCTCCCCTTCCGAGACCTGTCCCGGCATCCGGTCCAGGACGTCGCGCAGATGCAGGATGTCGGCCACCTTGCCAACCCGGGCGGCGACCTCCGCCTTGCCGATGCCTTCGCGGTGCAGCGGCATCGCGATGTTCTCGCCGACCGTCAGTGCCGGATACAGCGCATAGAACTGGAAGACCATGGCGATGTTGCGCTTCTGCGGCGGCAGCTCGTTCATGCGCTGTCCCGCGATCACGATGTCGCCCGCGGTGGCTCGCTCCAGCCCCGCGATCATGCGCAGGGTCGTGGTCTTGCCGCAGCCCGACGGGCCGAGCAGGCAGACGACCTCGCCCGCCGCCACCGACAGATCGGCGTCCCGGACCGCGACGAACGGGCCGAACGCCTTGGTGATCCCGCGGATCTCGATGGTCGACATGGCTATTTCCTGACCGTGCCGAAGGTGACGCCGCGCAGCAGGTGGTCCTGCAGGAAGAAGGTGACGAGGAAGACCGGGATCAGGAACAGCGTCTCGATCGCGGCCAGCAGCGTCCAGTCGGTGCCGCGGCCGCCGGAGGAGACGGCCTGGTTCATCGCCACCGGCACGGTGCGCGTGTCGGCACCGGTCAGGAGGAGCGCGAACAGGAACTCGTTCCAGGTCAGGATCAGGCCGAACACGAAGGTCGCGGCCAGGCCGGCGACGACCTGCGGCAGGCAGATCTTCCAGAACACCTTGACCTCGGACGAGCCGTCGATGCGGGCGGCGTCCTCGACATCGGTCGAGAGCTCGTCGAAGAAGCTCTTCATCATCCAGATGGTGAAGGCCAGGTTGAAGGCGGTGTAGAGCAGGATGATGCCGGGATAGGACCCGGACAGGCCGACGGCGCGGAACATCAGGATCACCGGAATGATGACGACGATGGCTGGCAGCATCCGGGTGGTCAGGATGATGAAGAGATAGGTGTCGTTGCCCTTGAGCGGGTAGCGCGAGAAGCCGTAGGCCGCGAGCGTGCCGAGGACGAGGGCGAGCAGGACCGAGACCGACGCGATCAAGATCGAGTTGAAGAAGAAGCGGTCGAAGCCCGTCGCCTCCGGCTGCCCGCCGGCCGTCATCACCCGCGAGAACACCGACCCGAAATTCTCCAAGGTCGGGGTGAAGACGAAGCGGTCGGGGATGAGGCCGAACAGCGAGGTCGGCGACAGCGTCGGCGGCACCGACAGCGCCAGTTCCTGCGGCTTGATCGCGGTGAAGATGATGAACAGCACCGGCAGGAAGTAGATCAGGCTGACGCCCGCCACGACCAGGGTGCGCCCCCAGCCGGCCTCCGCGACGCCGCGGCTGCGGCGAAGACCGATGCGTTCCCAGACGGACGGGCCGGACGCCATGGTCAGCTCTCCCGGTCTCTGCGATTGGCGAGATAGAGGTAGAGGTTGGTGAGGACGATCACCATGAACAGCATGATGTAGGAGATCGCCGCCCCCTCACTGGTCTTGTTCTGCTCATTGGCGATACGGATCAGGTGGTACGAGATCGTCATCGTGTCATTGCCACCCTTGGTGAGGAGGATCACCAGGTCGGCCAGCTTGAACGCCTCGATGGTGCGGAACAGCAGCGCCAGCATTAGCAGCCCGCGGATATAGGGGAAGGTGATGGTCCAGAAGCGTCGCCAGGCCGAGACGCGGTCGATGGCGGCCGCCTCATAGAGATATTTCGGCACGGAGACGAGCCCGGCCAGCACCAGCAGCATCACGAAGGGCGACCACATCCAGGCATCGGCGAAGACGATGCCGGCCACCGCGCCCGCCTTATTGTCCATCAGGATGAACTGGCCGTCGGCGATGCTGTTCATCACGTAGCTGAGGATGCCGAAGGTCGGGTCGTAGTAGTAGGTGAAGAACACGCCCGAAGCGACGACCGACAGCATCATCGGCGTCAGCACCAGGATCAGGAGATACTTGCGCAGCGGGAATTGCTTGGCGAAGAGCATGGCCAGCAGGAAGCCGACGACCATCTGGGCTGCGACCGTGAGCACGACGAACATGGCCGTGTTGGTCAAGGCGTGCCAGTTGTCGGCCGCGGCGATGTCGTTGGTGAGCACCTTGATGTAGTTGCCGAGCCCGACGAACCGGATCGACTGCTGGTTCGACTGATAGGCGAAGAACGAAAGGCCGAGCGACCACAGCAGCGGGAAGATGTTCATCACGAACAGCACCGCGATGGCCGGTGCCACGAGCAGACCGCCATAGTGGCGGCGGCGATAAGCGTTGACCGCGAACGCCATGGCGACAAGCGCCGTCATGACGCCGACGATCCAGAAGGCGACGGAAGCGGGCAGCGCCGCGGCGGCGGCCGCGGAGACGGCGACGCCCGCGACGATGGCCAGCCGCCAGTTGTCGGCCGACATCTCCAGAAATGCCGGCGCCGTCCGGACCCTGGAGGCCGGCATGGTTGGTATCACTGACATGGCGCTCTCGATCGCAGCCTTAACGAATCCGACCCGTCTCGCGGCGTCCGACGAGCCGTCCGACCGGCCGGCCGCGGCTCGGGACCACCGCCGCCGGCCTGGGCGACCGGCGGCGACAGCCTTCGTCAGATCATTGGATCAAGCCCGCTTCGGTCAGCAGGTTCTGCTGGAACTTGGCGATGTTGTCCAAGGTCGTCTTCGCGTCCTGCTTGCCGGTGATCGCGAGATCGAACTGGTCCTGCTGCTCGGTCAGCAGTTCGAAGAACTGCGGCACGTGCCACACGTCCTTCTGCCAGTCCAGCGACGGAGCCCAGGCCCGGTTCCACGGGCGATAGGTCACGTATTTGGGATCCGAATAGACCGACTTGATCGCCGATTGCCCGCCTGCCGCCGCGAATTGGTGCTGGATGGCGGGCGAGAGCCACCACTTCACGAAGTCCACAGCCTCCTTGATCTGGGCGTCGGTGGTCCAGGTGGTCAGCACGAAGGGCTGCCCGCCGATGTTGGACCAGCGGACCATCTTACCGTCGGCACCGATGGTCCCCGGCATCAGGCCGAACACCAGCTTGTCCGCGACCTTTGAGGTCTTCGGATCGAGCGAGGCTTCGCCCAAGCCGATCCAGTCGACATTCATGGCCACCTTGCCTTCGCGGAACAACTCGTCCGATTTGAAGATGTCCATGGTTCCGGTCTTGGCCACCGGCGGCATGTACTCGATCAGGGCCAGATAGGCCTGCAACGCCTTCACCGCGATCGGCGAGTTCACCACGCCTTCCGCCTGGCCCTTCGGCACCTGGGTTTCGTCCCAGATGTCGCCGCCCATCTGCCAGATCAGGCCGTTGATCTGCATGGACGAGAAGTCGTAGCTCTTCCCGGCCTGGAAGGCGATGCCATAGAAATCGTCATCGGCCGGCTTGCCGGCCAGCATTTCACCCTTCTTACGCCGGAAGAACTCGCCGACATTCCGAAAATCGTCCCAGGTCATGGCGTCGATCTCTTCGCCCGTGCAGGGCAGTTTTTTCTGGTATTTCGCCATGAAGTTCTTCTGCTCGGTCTCGTCGCAGAGGATGTCCTTGCGCCCGTAGGTGACCAGAACGTCGGGGAATTGCGGGAATCCGTAATAGTTCTCGGACTTGTAGGGATAGGTTGCGTAAGCGTTCAGCGGGTTGGGATGAATCTCCATGAACGCCTTCTTGAACTCGGGATCGGCATCCAGAAGATCGTTGATCTTCCGGAAATAGCCGCCCTCGACGAACGCACCCAACCACTGCGAGTCCGACACGATGAAATTGTACTTCTGCTCGCCGGATGTGAGCGAGGCATTCACGCGGGTGTAGAAATCGGGCCAGGGGATGAAGTCGACGTCGAGCTTCACGGTGTTGCCGGATTTCGGCTTGTACTGCTCGTCGAAGAATTTCTTCATGACGCGGGTCGGCGGCCAGTCGGGCACCGCCATCGACAACGTCACCTCTTCGGCCAGGGAGAATCTGGCCCCGCCCGTCATGAGCAAAGCGACCAAGCCGGCCGCCGTCAATACGCCCTTGATCTTACTGGTTGCCGTCATTCTCGGATCTCCTCCCCTATGTTATCGGTGGACTTTATTGTTTGCTTTTACTCCGCTTTATTTTCTTGTTGGTCTTTCGGCCTTCGGCATCAGGTGATGGCCTGTCCGTTCGAGGCCCGGAAGACGTGGAGCTTTCCAGGATCGAAAACGATCGAGGCCTGCTGACCGGGCTGCAGGCCCGAAGCCGCCGCTTCCGGCAGCACCAGCCGCAGCGTCTCTCCGCCGGTCTCCATCGAGATCACCGTGACGTCGCCCAGCGGCTCCAGCATGGCGATGCTCGCCGTCACGCCGTCCTCACCGCCGGTCGCGAGGCGGATGTCGCTCGGCCGGATGCCCACCACGGCCGCTTCCCCTGCATCCGCCGTGCTCAGCTTGCGCGAGCATGGCAGCGGGCCGATCGCGGATTCGATGACGGTGCCGTCACGGGCCAGCGTGCCCTTGATCATGTTCATGCTGGGCGAGCCGATCTTGCCGGCCACATACAGATCGCGCGGCGCTTCGTAGAGCTCGTCGGGCGTCCCGGTCTGCACCACGCCGCCGTCCCGCAGCACGGCGATCTCCTCGCCCATCGACAACGCCTCGAGCTCGTCGGGCGTCGCATAGACGATCGTCAGCCCGAACTGGCGGTGCAGCCGTTTGAGCTCGGCCCGCATCTCGTGCCGGAGCTTGGCGTCGAGATTGGTCAGCGGTTCGTCCAGCAGCAGAATCCGGGGGCGCCGGATCAGGGACCGGCCGAGCGCGACCCGCTGCTGCTCTCCGCCCGAGAGCGTGCCGGGCTTGCGGTCGAGCTTCGCGTCCAGCCGGAGCATCGCCGCCGTCTCCCGGACGCGGCGGCCGATCTCCTCCCGGGCCATCCCGGCTTCGCGAAGCGGGTAGGCCAAGTTCTCGCGGACGGTGAGATGCGGATAGAGGGCGAAGGATTGGAACACCATCGACACGCCGCGTCCCGCGATCGGCTCATGCGTCCAATCCCGACCGAAGATCTCGACGCGGCCCCGGTCCGGCGGGACGAGGCCGGCGATCATGCGCAGCGTCGTCGTCTTGCCGACCGAGCTGGGCCCGAACAGCACGAAGAAGCGGCCTTCCGCGACGCTGAACGACAGGTTGTGGAGGGCTCTGACACGGCCATAGGACTTGCTGACATTCGTCAGGCTCAGCGCGCAGGCGTCGACCAGTCCCATCGCTATCCCCCCTTTGATGCCAGCGTATCACGGATCGGGTCGCTGCCCATGGCTCCTGACATCAGTCGAAAGCCGGCAGCAGGCGGTCGCGCGACCGCTCGATATGCGTGCGCATCGCCCGTTCGGCCTCGTCGGGGCTCCGCCGGGAGAAGGCGGCCAGGATCGCCGCGTGCTCGTCCAGCGCCTCCTCAGTCACCCGCGAATGGAACATCAAGCGGAAGATGTGGAAATGGGTGTGCTGATACGCCACCGTCTCTCGGATGAGCTCGTTGCCCGCGACCGCAAGAATCTTGTCGTGGAACACCGCGTCTTCCCGGGCGAACCGGGAATAGCGGGCCCGTTCGTCCGACCCTTCCGCGCGCGACATCAGCCCTGCCGCTTCGGTCAGCTCCCGCAGCGCCGTATCCGTCATCGCCGCCGCGGCCCTCCGCGCCGCATCGGGCTCGAGCAGCAGGCGCAGCTGATACAGCTCGGTGAAACGCCGGCGTGAGACCTGGGGTGCCGCGCTGTAGCCGACGAGATGGGTCTTGACCACCAGGCCTTCGCCCTCCAGGCGGCCGAGCGCCTCGCGGATCGGCGTCTGCGACACGTTGAACTCACGCACCAGACCATCGACGGTGATGCGGGCGCCCGGCGGGATCTTCAGCGCCATCAGCTGGGCGAAGATAGCCTCATAGACCTCCTCCGCCAGGCTGGCAGCGCGATGGATCACGGAATTGCCCTCGCCCGGATCGGCTGTCGGACCGGATGTGGTGATCGGCTTTCGCACTGCTTTGTCCCTTGACATGGAGGAGAGCTAGCACGATCCTTCGCCGCATTCAATACGATATCCTATAGGATTTAATATAGGATCTTGACTGGCCGATGTTCCGGCGCATCCCCATCGATGGAGTCGATCGTGACGACCTTTTCGGCGATCCGGCTGCCCAAGGAGATCCTGTTCGGCAAAGGCCAGCGCCACGCTTTGCCCGCGGTCGCCGGCCGCCTCGGCCGGCGGGCGCTGGTGTGCACGGATGAGCGCCTCGCCGCGTCATCCGATTTCGAGCGGATGCTGGACGGCCTGGGCGCGGCCGGCCTTGACGTCGAGGTCTATGGCCGCGTGCTGCCGGATGTGCCGCGCGACAGCGCCGCCGACTGCGCCGCCGAGGCCCGCGGCTTCGCGCCCGACCTGGTCATCGGCATCGGCGGCGGCAGCTGCCTCGATATGGCGAAATGTGCCGCCCTGCTGCTCGCCCATGGCGGCCGGCTGCCGGACTATTACGGCGAGTTCAAGCTGCCGGGACCGGTGCTGCCGGTCGTCGCGGTTCCGACCACCGCGGGAACCGGCTCGGAAGCGACGCCGGTCGCCGTGATCTCCGATCCGGACCGCATGCTGAAGGTCGGCATATCGAGCCCGCATCTCATCCCCGCCGCCGCCATCTGCGATCCCGACCTCACCCTCTCCTGCCCGCCCGCGCTGACCGCGGTCGCCGGTGCCGACGCGCTCACCCATGCCATCGAGGCGTTCACCGCCGGACGGCGGCCGCCCTCGGCGGAACTGGCGCAGAAGCACGTCTTCATCGGCAAGAGCGCGCTGACCGACCATTTCGCCCTCCTTGCCATCCGGCTGCTCGGGCGCAGCCTCGAACGCGCCTGGCGCGATGGAGGGGACGAGGAAGCGAGGGCGGAGGTGATGATGGCGGCGCTGGCCGCGGGCTGCGCCTTCGGCACGGCGGGCACGGCGGCGGCGCACGCGATCCAGTACCCCGTCGGCGCCCTGACCCACACGCCCCACGGCCTCGGGGTCGCGACCGCCCTGCCCTATGTGATGCGCTTCAACCGCGCTGCGGCGCTGGACGAGATGGCGGAGATCGCCGTCGCGCTAGGGGTCGATGGCGGGCACGCCACGCGCGCGGCGCAGGCCGACGCCGCCATCAACGAGGTGACGCGGCTGCTGCGCGCCATCGGCATCACGCCGACGCTCGCCGGCCTCGGCCTGCCCGCCGACAAGCTGGACTGGACCGCCGAGCAGGCGGTCGGCATCGAGCGCCTGATCAAGAACAATCCGCGCCCGATCGGGCTCGCCGAGATGCGCCGGCTGGTCGATGCCGCCTATCGCGGCGACCTGGATGCAGCGGCATCCCACCTTGTCCTCGAATAAAGGAATCCCGCCCATGACCGTTGCGACGCCGCTTTCATCCGGGTCCCTCGCCTCCGCATCGGGCATCGATCCCGCGAGCTGCGCCCGCGGCCTCTATATCGGCGGAGACTGGTCGTGGCCGGCGGGACGCAAGCCGATCCCCGTCATCGATCCGTCGACCGGACAGCTCCTGGCTGAGGTTCCGGATGCATCGGTCGCGGATGCGGCGGCGGCGGTCGAGGCGGCCGCGCAGGCGGCTGCAGCCTGGCGCTCGACACCGCCGCGCCGGCGGTCGGAGATCCTGCGCCGCTGCTTCGAGCTGATGACAGAGCGCGCCGAGGATCTGGCGCGGCTGATCGCGCTGGAGAACGGCAAGGCCCTGCGCGACGCGCGTGGCGAGGTCGCCTACGCCGCCGACTTCTTCCGCTGGAACGCGGAAGAGTCGGTGCGCATCTGCGGCGACTTCATGCTGTCCCCCACCGGAGCGAACCACATCGTCGTCGATTACGAGCCGGTCGGCATCTGCGTGCTGGTCACGCCCTGGAATTTCCCGGCGGCCATGGCCACCCGCAAGATCGCGCCGGCACTCGCCGCCGGCTGCACCGTCGTGCTCAAGCCGGCGAGCGAGACGCCGCTGACCGCCTATGCGCTCGCCGCCCTGTGCGCAGAGGCCGGCGTGCCGGCGGGCGTCGTCAATGTGCTGACCACCTCGACGCCCGGTCCGGTGACGGCGTCGATGCTGGCGGATCCCCGGGTGCGGAAGCTGTCCTTCACCGGCTCGACCCAGATCGGCCGGGTGCTGCTCGCCGAGGCGGCGACGCATGTGGTGAGCTGCTCGATGGAGCTCGGCGGCAACGCGCCGCTGATCGTCTTCGACGATGCCGATCTGGACCTGGCGATCGAAGGCGCCATGCTGGCCAAGATGCGCAATGGCGGCGAGGCCTGCACCGCTGCCAACCGCCTTTATGTACAATCCGGCCTCCATGACCGGTTCGCGGCGGAGCTCGCGGCGCGCATGGCGGCGCTGAAGGTCGGCCCCGGTGCGGACCCCGCCACCGAATGCGGCCCGATGATCAACCCGGCGGCGGTCGACAAGATCGAGCGGCTGGTGGACGATGCCCTGTCGCGCGGCGCCCAGCTGCTCTGCGGCGGCCGGCGGCCGGACGGACCCGGCTATTTCTACCCGCCGACCGTGCTGGACGGGGTCCCGGCCGATGCCGCCATGGCGCAGGAGGAGATCTTCGGACCGGTCGCCGCGCTCAGCCGCTTCGAGACCGAGGACGAGGCCGTCGCCCTCGCCAATGCGACCGAGTACGGCCTGGCCGCCTATGTGTTCACCCGCGACCTGGCGCGCGGCCTGAGAGTCTGCCGCCGCCTCGAGACCGGCATGGTCGGGCTCAACCGCGGGCTGGTGTCCGATCCGGCGGCGCCCTTCGGCGGCACCAAGCAGAGCGGGCTCGGACGGGAGGGCGGCGCGCAGGGCGTGCTCGAATTCCTCGAGGCCAAGTATATCGCGACACGGCTTTGATCGCGTCGCTTCACGGGTGTAGTGAGGCAGAGTGATCGGCTCGATGTCGGCAGCCAACGGTCTGCCAGGCCGCCGGTGACGCCTTTCGAAAGCCGGAGGAGCAGGTCATGACGAGTTTGAACGGCACGGTTTCGGTCGTGACCGGGGCAGGCCGCGGGATCGGGCGTGAGATCGCGCTGCACCAGGCCCGGGCCGGCGCCCGGGTCGCTGTCCTGGCGCGCACGAAAGGCGAAATCGAGGAGACACGAGCGATGATCGCCGGCGAGGGCGGGACTGCGATCGCGCTGCCGCTCGACCTCGTCGACGGCCCGGCGGTCGAGCGCGCCTTCGACCGGATCAGCGACGAGCTCGGGCCGGTCGACACGCTCGTCAACAATCACGGCTCGTTCCGCGCCTTCGGCCCGATCTGGGAGTGCGATCCCGAGACCTGGTGGAGCGACGTCGAAATCAACCTGCGCGGCACCTTCCACACCTGCCGGGTCGCGGCGCCGCTGATGCTGGCGCGCGCACGGGGACGGATCATCAACCTGGTGGGCGGCGGAACCGGAACGAGCTTTCCGCACGGCTCCGGCTACGCCGCCAGCAAAGCCGCGGTCATGCGCCTGACCGAATGTCTCAGCGACACGACGAAGGCCGGCGGCGTCCTGGCCTTCGCCGTCGATCCCGGACTCGTCCGGACGGCAATGACCGAGCTGCAGCTGACCTCGGAAGCCGGCAAGACCCACCTGCCCGGCATCAAGCAGCTGTTTGACGACGGGGCGGATATCCCGCCGACACGGGCAGCCCTGCTGATCGCTGATATCGCCGGGGGCCGGTTCGACCCGCTCGCCGGGCGGATGCTGCGCGGCGCCGACGACCGCGACACGCTCGAGCGCGAGATGCGGGCCATCGCGGCGAAGGACGGCCGCGCCCTGCGTCTGACCGGGCTCGACGCTACGAGCCTGTGAGCGGGTGGCGGCGGCGCGTCAGCCGATCTCCACCAGCGCCTTGACCAACCCGTCCTTCCAGATCGCCCAGTGCGGGAGATCGGCGACCGCGCCGGCCAGGCTGGTGCGGTGCGTGAGGAGATGCTGCAGCGGGACGCGACCACCCTCGATCGCGGCGACAACCCGCTCGAAATCCGCCCGCAGGGCGTTGCGGCTGCCGAGGACGGTCATCTCCCGCTTGTGGAATTCGGGATCGGAGAAGGCGATGGTCTCTGTCACCACGCTGACGAGCACGAGCGTGCCGCCATGGGCGACATGGCCGAAGGCGCTTTCCATCGATGCCCGGCTTCCGGTCGCATCGAAGACCACATCGAAGCCGTCGCCGTCGGTCGCTTGCAGGACCAGCTCCGCCGCGCCGCTGCCGACACCGATGACCCGTGCCGCGATGCCGCTCTCGAGCGCGAAGGCGAGCCGGTCGGCCTCGCGGTCCATGATCGAGACGTCGCCCCCGGCCAGGCCGGCGAAGATCGCCACACCGAGCCCGATCGGCCCCGCACCGATCACCAGGGCGCGGGCGCCCGGCCCAAGGCCGGACCGGGCCACCGCATGCGCACCGATCGCCAGGAACTCGATGCTGGCTCCCTGGTCGAGCGTGAGGCTGCCCGCCGGATAGAGATTGTGCTCCGGCACGGCGATCCGCTCGCACATGCCGCCGTCGCGGTGCACGCCCAGCACGGCGATCCGGACGCAGCAATTGGGCTTGCCGGCGCGGCAGGCGATGCAGGCGCCGCAGGAGACGTACGGGTTGACGATCACGGTGTCGCCCGATTCCAAAAGGCTGCCCTCGGGCGCCTCCAGCACCTCGCCGGACAGCTCATGCCCCATGATCCGGGGGTATTGCAGATACGGGTGGCTGCCCTCGTAGATGTGGAAATCCGTGCCGCAGATGCCCATGCGGCGCACCCGGACCAGCACCTCGCCGTCGCCCCGCTCGGGCTCCGGCCGGTCTTCGAGCACCAGCTCCCCGGGGGCCTGGCACACCACTGCCCGCATGGCTCGTCCGTTCTCCGATAGCGCGTTCCGACGTTGCGCCGGATTCCTGTCAGGAACCGGCCTGCCGTCGCTTCTGCAGGTTGTCGAGATAGACCACGAGCGCGATCAGGAGGCCTTCCAGCACCATCTCCCAGAACGGGTCGATGCCGAGCAGGACCGCCGCGTTGCTCATCGTGGTGAAGAGGACGGCGCCGACCACCGTGCCGAGCACGGTGCCCCTGCCGCCGAACAGGCTGGCGCCGCCGACCACAGCCGCGGCGATCGCCTGCAGCTCGTAGGCATTGGCCATGGACGGGGACGCGATGCTGAGGCGCGAGACCAGGAGGATGCCGGCCAGCGCCGCGAGGCCCGAGCTCAGCACATAGGCGATCAGCGTGATCCGGGGCGTGTTGATGCCCTGCCGGCGCGCGGCCTCGGCATTCGAGCCCATCGCGTACATGTATCGCCCGGTCCGGGTGAAGCGGAGCAGGTAGTGGACCGCGACCCCGACCGCCACCATAGCCCAGAACAGATTGGGCAGGCCGGTGGTGCCGCGGGCGAACTCCTTCACCTCGGCCGGCAGGCCGCCGATCGTCATGCCGCCCGACAGCAGCAATGCCAGGCCGCGATAGACCTGCAGGCCCGCCAGCGTCACGATGAAGGGCGGGATGCCGAGGCGGGCGATCGCGGCGGCGTTGACCAGCCCGACCCCCGCCCCCGCCGCCAGGGTCAGCAGGGCGGCAGGCGCGAGGCCGAGGCCATGCCCGCACATCTGGGCGAAGACGACGCCGCAGAACGCGACCACCGACCCCACGGACAGGTCGATGCCGGCGATGACGATCGTGCACATCACGCCGATCGCGACGATCGCCACGACCGGCGTCTGCCGCATCAGATTGCTGATGTTGCCTTCGGTCAGGAAGTTGGGCGTGGTCAGCGCCAGCGCAACCCAGAGCATGACCGTGAAAGCGATGACATAGGTCTCGATCGGCAGGCGCCGGAGCAGAGCCTGAAGGGACTTGCCCGGGGCAGCGCTGCGAAGGCGCGGTCCAGGGCGGATGTGCGGCATGGGCTGATCCGTCATCGGACCTCCGTGATGAAAGCGGGCGGGGGCTGCCACGGCAACCCGCCGCCCGCGGCAGATCAGTCGGCCAGGAACGGGTCGAGCTTGCGCTTCGACACGTCGAGCAGGCCGGCCAGCGCCGGGTCGTTCATGCTGGCCTTCGTCACCGTGCCGACGCCGGTGTCGACGGTCTTCGGCAGGCGCACGCCGTGGGCGGCGGCGTAGCCGTACCAGACCCCGGCGAAGCCCATCATGTAGGGGTCCTGGACGATCAGGGCGTAGATCGACCCGTCCTTCAGATGCTCCAGCTCCCCAGCATCGGAGTCGAAGGCGACCAGGCAGAATTTCGCGCCCAGCTTCTGCTCGGCGACCGAAGCGCCCGCGCCGGTCCCCATCTGCGCATTGTCGGCGAACAGGCCGACGAGGTCCGGATCCTTGGTCAGCATGTCGGCGGTCAGGGTCATTCCCTCCGCCTCCTCGTTGTTGCCGACCCGGTTGCCGACCAGCGTGATGTCGGGATAGGCCTTCAGGCCTTCGACGAAGCCCCGATCCCGCGAATCGAGCGATTCATGGCCGGCCATGGCGGTCAGATAGCCGACCTTGCCCGCCGCCTTGCCGGTCCGCTCCTTGATGCATGCCGCCATGGCCTCGGCCGCAGCCTTGCCGCCGGCCTCGTTGTTGGTGGTGAGGAAGGAGGCGTACTGGTCCGTCTTCGCCCCAGAATCGATCACGATGACGGGAATTCCGGCGTCGGTCACCGCGGCGATGGGGTCCCCGAGGGCTTCGAAGATGGTCGGCGAGATCACGATTGCGGCTGGCTTCGACCCGGCCGCGTTCTCGAGGACGGCGATCTGGCCCGCGGCATCGTCCTTCGGCGTGCCCAGCTTGTCGACCTTGACGCCGAGCTGCCGGCCGGCCTCCTCGGCGCCCTTGAACACCCATTGCCAGTATTCCGACGTGGTCGCCTTCACGATCACTGCGACCGTGTCCTCGGCACTGGCCGGCGTGACGCCCGCGAGGGCAAAGGCCGCCGCCGAAGCAGCCAGTAACGACTTGCGCATCATGGTTCCTCCCCGTGTCGTGCAGCGCTCAGGCTGCCTTCTTGGATTCGCTGTAGCCGGTCATGTATTTGATCAGGGTCTCCTGATCCGTCTCTGCCGCCGGCGTGACGTGGACCACCCGGCCGCGGAACATCACGGCGATGCGGTCGGCGACTTTCAGGATCTCGACTAGGTTGTGGCCGATATAGATGACGCCGACGCCGTGGGCGGCGAGGTCGCGGGTATGATGGATCACGCGCTCGCGCTCCATGACTGCGAGCGCCGCGGTCGGCTCGTCGAGCAGCACCACCTTGGCTTGCCAATAGATTGCCCGCGCGATCGCGACGGCCTGCCGCTGCCCGCCCGAGAGCCGCGCCACGGTGCGGGCCTCGGCCGGAATCTCGCTGCGAATCCGCTTCAGCAGCTCCGCGGTCTCGCGCCGGATCGTCCGCTCGTCCACGACGGGCAGAAACCCGAACAGGCGTCGCATCGGCTCGCGGCCGAGGAAGATGTTGGCGCCGATCGAGAGGTCGTCGGCGAGCGCCAGGTCCTGATAGACGGTCTCGATGCCCCTTTGCCGCGCCTCACGCGGCGAGGACAGATCGAGCGGCATGCCGGCCAGCAGCATCCGGCCGGCATCGGACCGGTAGACCCCCGAGATATGCTTGATCAGCGTCGACTTGCCGGCGCCGTTGTCGCCGACCACGGCCAGGACTTCCCCGGCATCGAGATGCAGGTCGACGCCGCGCAGCACCTCGACGGGCCCGAAGCTCTTGCGCAGCCCGGCGACTTCGAGAATCGGGCTCACGCGCTCACCGGCCGAAATCTCACGGCGATCATATTTTTTTCCTCCCCGGCATACGCTTATTTGTTCCTTATACAGAAAAACCAACTGAGCTCGTGGTCAAATTGTTTTTTATGGATTAAAAGACAACCATAAAGAACGGAGAGCACCGGCATGAAGTCCGATACGGTATTCAAGCGCGCCTTCAACGACGCCTTGGACCTGCTCGCGGCGCTGGAAGACGGGGACACGCTGCCGTCGGAGACCGTGCTCAGTGCGCAGCTCGGGGTCAGCCGCACCACGGTGCGCAAGGTGCTCTCGACGCTGGCCGGGCAAGGGACCGTGGCCGGAACCGGGCGCCGGCGAACCGTCCGCCCGGACGGTGGAGCCATGCAGCGGTTTCCGGCGGCGGAAACCGTCCCGATGGCCGAGCAGATCGAGAAGCGCTTCATGGAATGGATGCTGCGGGGCGATGCCCGGGCGGGGACGGCGATCAACGAGCTCGACCTGGCTCGCCAGTTCGGCGTCGCCACCACCGGCATCCGCGAGTTCCTCAACCGTTTCCAGCGCTTCGGCCTGATCGAGAAACGGCCGAACGCCGGCTGGGTGTTCCAAGGCTTCACGCCGAGCTTCGCGCTCGACCTGTTCGAGATCCGCGAGATGTTCGAGCTGCGGTCGGCGATGACGTTCGCGGCATTGCCGAAAAGCTCACCGCATTGGCGAAAGGTCGATGCCTTGCGTGAAGAACACGTCGCTCTGCTTCAAGAGATTGAGCTCCGCTATCACGACTTCTCCGACCTCGACAGCCGGTTCCACCGGCTTGTCAACACGGCCACTCCCAACCGGTTCATCGATAGCTTCTATGACATCATCACCTTGATCTTCCACTACCACTATCAGTGGAACAAGCATGACGAACGGCAGCGCAACGAGGTCGCGATCCGCGAGCACCTCGCCTATATCGAGGCGCTGTTCAGCCTCGATACCTCCAAGATCGAACTCGCCTGCCGCGCCCATCTGGCCTCGGCGAAGGAAACCCTGATCCGCTCGACCGCAGGATGACGGGTGCCAGTGAACCCGGCCCTTCCCGTACGACGAGAAGGGCGCCAAGATCCGCGAGCGGAGCTCGTCCACCGCGCTGACGACGACCTGCTGCGACGTCGTCGCGTCGCGGCCGAAGTGGTTGCGACGCTGACCGGGCAAACCGGCAGTCAAAGAGAAGCCTGCGCGATTCCGATCTGGGGAGGATCCGATGACCAACAATTTTCCGAAGCTGCACAATGCGGCCTGGCCGGGAATCGTCGGCAAGGGCGGCGATTCCGAGCCGATCATTCCGCTCGACACGCTCCTGCGCCTGACCGCCAACGCCGAGGTCGGCGGCGTCAGGTTCGACGGCATCGACCTCTTCATCACCGATCCGCATGTGTCGATCGACAGCGACGGGGATGCGGTCAAACGGATGGCCGACCATATCGCCGGCTATGGGCTGAAGGTCGGCTCCTTCGTCGCGCCGATCTGGGGCGGTGCCGGCGGCGGATCGGCCATGGGCTCGGCCGAGGACCGCAAGCGCTTCGTCGACCAGGTCAGGAAAGCCTGCGCCATCGGGCGGCAGATGCGCGCGCTCGGCATCCGCCCGACCGGCGGGATCCGGATCGACTCCTCCACGGGAGTCGAGGCCTGGGATCGGGATCCGGAAGGCAATACCCGGCTGATCGCGCAGACCTTCCGGGACGCCGCCGACATCGCCGAGGATCATGGCGAGTTCCTCGTCGCCGAGGGCGAGATCTGCTGGGGCGGCATGCATTCCTGGCGCGAGATGGTGAAGCTGCTCGAGCTCGTCGATCGCCCGGGCGTGGTCGGCTACCAGGCCGACATGGCGCATTCGATGCTCTACACGCTCGGCTATAACGCCGAGCAGGACCGCATCCTGCCCAAGGATTTCGACTGGTCCGATCAGGCGACGCTCGACGCCGCCTATCGGAAGGTCGCCGATGCGCTGCGGCCCTGGACCATGGATTTCCACGTCGCGCAGAATGACGGCACCGTCTTCGGCTCGGGCGACCATGAGAAGACCGGCCGCCACTGCCAGGTCACCGACCCGAACGGCAGGCTCGATATCACCAAGCATGCCGGCTATTGGCTGCGCGACAGCGACGGCAATCTGACCAGGCGAATGCGCCATATCTGCTGGGACGGCTGCATGTTCCCGAATGCGGTGATGGAGGACCAGAACACCTGGAATGCCGTGCTCGGCGCCATGATCAAGGTGCGCGACGCCCATGGCTGGCACGAAGACTGAAGCGGGGGGAACAACGAAATGGCCAGGACACTCAATGTCGGCATGGTCGGCTATGGCTTCATGGCGCGGGCGCATTCCAATGCCTGGGCTAACGTCTCGCACTTCTTCGACACCGGCTATCGGCCGGTCCTGAAGGCCGTTGCGGCCCGCAATGTCGACAAGGCCAAGGCCTTCGCGCAGATGTGGGGCTATGAGGGCGTCGAGAGCGACTGGCGCAAGCTGATCGAGCGCAAGGATATCGATCTGGTCGATATCTGCACGCCGAACGACAGCCATGCCGAGATCGCGATCGCGGCGGCCAAGGCCGGCAAGATGGTCACCTGCGAGAAGCCGCTCGCCCGCACTGCCGCCGAAGGCCTGCCGATGGTGCAGGCGGTCGAGAAGGCCGGCGTGCCGAACATGGTCTGGTACAATTACCGCCGCGTGCCGGCGGTGAGCCTGATCAAGCAGATCGTCGACCAGGGCCTGCTCGGCAGGATCTATCACTACCGCGCGAAGTTCCTGCAGGACTGGACCATATCACCCGACGTGCCGCAAGGCGGCGCCGGGACATGGCGGCTGGATGTCGACGCGGCCGGTTCGGGCGTGACCGGCGACCTGCTCGCACACTGCATCGACACGGCGATCTGGATCAACGGCTCGGTCAAGACCCTGACCGCCATGACCGAGACCTTCGTCAAGCAGCGCAAGCATGCGCTGACCGGCAAGGTGCAGCAGGTCGGCATCGACGACGCGGCCGCGGTGCTGGCCCATTTTTCGAACGGCTCGCTCGGCACCTTCGAATCCACCCGCTATGCGCGCGGGCACAAGGCGGCCTATACGCTGGAAATCAACGGTGAGAAGGGTTCCTTCGCCTGGGATCTGCACGACCTCAATCGGGTCGCATGGTTTGATCATCGCACGCCCGGCGCACTCCGCGGCTGGACCTCCATCCTGGTCACGGATGGCGAACACCCCTATCTCGGCAAGTGGTGGGTGCCGGGGCTCGTCATCGGCTACGAGCATTCCTTCGTGCACCAGGTCGCCGATTTCCTGCAGGGCCTCACCGACGGCAAGCCGGCGGCGCCGACCTTCCGCGACGCGCTGGAGACGACGGTCGTCTGCGACGCGATCATTGCTTCGGGCCGGACCGGCAAATGGGTCGATGTCGAGGCGCCCAGGCCGGCCAGGACGAAGAAGGCCAAGGCGGCGCCTGTGAACGCCGCCAAGCCGAGCACGAAGGGAAAGAAGGCCAGATGAAGATCGGGATGGAGAGGGCCAAACGCGAACGTGGTCTCTCTCCTGAAAATTATGATCCTGACCGATCGAGCGTTCTTGCAGACCGATCCCAGCGGCACCGGAGCAACAGTTCAGAGCGCATTACCCTTTTTTGAGCCGTCCCTTCTCGGATCATGGGCGCAGCCTGATGCTCTCGGCGAAATTGCCATGGAACATGTGCTGCCCGAGATGCCCCAGGTCGGACTGCAGATCGGCATGAACCTGGCCGCCGATGTCCCGCCAGCGGCGACAGAAGGCATAGTCCTCCGACAGGTAGCGCCTGGTGTCGGGATCCACCATGCAGTCGAAGAACAGCCAGTAGAACGGGGCCTCCGGATTGTTCGGCGGACCATCGGGGACGTAGTTGAGCTCCGGATAGCTTTGCATCAGCCGGCCGAACACATGCCGCTTGATGACCATGAACCCGGTTGGCGCCTCGGCGACCTCGATGAAGCCCTCCTCGCTGACGAATTTGTCCAGCGGCTCCGAGCCGAGGCCGACCGGGTTGAACGGATAGTCGGTGTACAGCGTCTCGAAGGACTCCTTCGTCGTGCCGGCGGGCACCCCCTGCTGCGGCCAGTTGAAGCGCTTGATCGGATAGATCCCGGTGGCAACGTCGTAATCCGACAGCAGGAGACGGATGGCCGCCTCGGGCTTGAACACGATGTCGGAGTCGATCCAGAACAGATGCGTGTACTGCTCATTCATCAGGAAGAACTTGACGATCTCGTTCCGGCCGCGGGTGACCAGGCTCTCCGAGCGCATGTGCAGGGACGAGCTCAGCCCCAGGCGGATCGCCTCATGGGTGAACTGGAACAGGCTGGTCACGTAGTTCATCGAGACCGCCGAGATGTAGCAGGGCGTCGCTAGAAGCACGTTCATCGACTGCAGGGCGGAAACGGGGAGCATTCAGAGCCTCGGCTGGTCGGTCTTGATCAAGAACGGCTTTGGAACTGGCGGCCGGTCTCGCCGGAAACGGAAATGGCCATGATCCGTTGGGAGTCCGGATCATGGCCCCGATCGCCGAGGACCGGCGTCGTCATCGCCTCTGGACCTCGGCGTTCTCCGCGCCGAAGCGCACCCTCAGGTGCAGACCCATTCGGGGATCCGGCACTCATTGGCGTCACCGCCGCAGATCGCAGTCGCCTTCTCCTCGGCCTCGCGGCGGGTCTCGGCCGAGGCGGCGCCCCAGGGGGCCGGCCGGCCGGGGGCGGAAGACGTCCCGACCGACAGGGCGGCGCAGTGCTCATAGGGGAAGCCGCTCTTGTCGTCGTCGGTCCAGTGGCGGTGGTTGCGGAACAGGGAGACGACCTTGCAGTCCTGGCCGTCCCGGTTCAGGCAGTGCCGCAAGGCGATCTCCTGGGCCTCGTCCGCCTTGTCGGCGCCCCAGAAGAAGCCGCGCTTCTGGTCCGGCGCCGAATAGGCGATCGCGCCCCAGATCCCCCTCATTTCGGCCGCCGGCGCCGGCCCGGTCGGTGACAGGACGATCTCGACGCGACGGTTCTGCGGCTCACGGACGCCGTCGGCGGTCGGGACGAGCGGATCGGACTCGCCAACGCCCCTGACCGCGATCAGGCTGTCGGCGACGCCATCGGCCACCAGCTCGCGACGGACCGCCTCGCCACGACGAACCGAGAGGGCCTGGTTGTATTGTACCGAGCCCGAACGGTCGGTGTGACCGGTGACGTCGATGCGGGTGGTCTCGCCCTGCAGCGCACTGGCCGCGGCCGAGGCCACGACCTGCCTGGCTTCCGGGGTCAGATTCGAGCTGTCGAAGTCGAAGAACACCAGGTAGCTGCGGTTGGAGTCGACCGTCTCGCCCACGGCCGGCGCCGGCGCGAGAGGCGAATCGGCCGCCCCGGCCGCGGCGGCGAGGCAGGCCCAGGAGGCGAGAACCAGAACGAACGGTCGAAGCATCTTCATCTCCCTGATCCCGGCCGCCGCTGCCGCGGGCGGCGATCCATCAGCCGGCGGCGCGCAGGCTGGTCATGGCGACGCAATTCTCGTCGACCGGCATGAGCACGACCCGCGCCCCGTTGGGCAGGGACACCAGCGGCAGCTCGCCGAGCATCCCGGTCTGGCCCTTCTGCTGGTCAACGAGCTGGGTCGCGACGGTCTGGCAGCTGGCCTTGACCGGCGTCACCCGGACCAGGGTGCCTTCGCAGGAGCGTCCGACCGGAGCCGTGAAGACGATGCCGGCCGCGGGCATTCCCTGCGTCGCCGGGTCTCCCGCCAACGCGACGATCGACTCGACCGCATGCGCGTCGGCCGCCTTGGTGTCCCACTGGGTCTGCGCGGTGTAGCTGGCATCGGCGGCGACGCCGCGGCCGAGCGCGGAGAAGACGTTGCCGCAGGCGCCGATCTTGGCCTGCTTGACATGCTCGTCGAAGACGCTGGCGGTGGCGGTCGTGGTGGGCGCCGCCGGCTGCGCCGCAGCGGGCCGCTGGCTCTGGGCCGCCTGCTCCTGCGCCTTCGGCGCCTCCACTGCCGGCTTCCGCGCATCCGCCGCCTGGGCCGGCAACTGGGCGAAGCCGATCAGATCGAACGCGACGACCGCGCCGGCAATGAGCGCGACCGAGACGGTCCCCAGAAGCAGAGTCTTGGCCAGTCGCATCGTATTCATCCTTCCTCTAAGGGGCGTCCGATCGGACGCCCGGGTCATTTCATCGCGGAGAGGGCCGTGAACAGGCCTTCGAGGGGAGCCTGGAACGACACCTCGCCGGCGTCCGCGAGCGTGTAGGAGACGGTGCAATCGGTGCCGGCCTGGATGTGCCGCCGCAGCATCCGGCCGATGGCGATCGTGGCGGTGCAGAACGCCCCGTCGCAGCGGTCGGTCTGGGCGACGATCCGGTCCGGCTTGTCACCCAGCGCCAGCCCGATCTGCTGCCCGAGACCGACCGCCGCCGGGACCCGCATCACCACCAGAGGTTGCCCATCCGCCGTGGCCACGAAGGACCAGTTGAAGACAGGCGCCCCGCGCTGATCGACGATGGACTGGGTCAGGTTGCAGACCCGGCGTTTCGACTTCAGGCTCTCGTCGCAGATCAGGGTCCAGTTCTTGAACGGCTGGACCACCCGCCGATACTGGCCGAGCTCCTCGCCGTCGGGGATGGCGACCTCCGAAGCCTTCACGGTGTACTCGCCGGGCAACTGCACCCAGCCCACCGCGGAAGCCGTCCCGGACGTCGCCGCCACCGCCAGCACCGCAAACAGGAGCCCTGCCAGCCGCATCAGCCTCGCCCTCAGTTGAAGGTGAAGGAGATGCCGACGCCGCCACCCCAGTCGTCGCCGCTGGTGACGGCCCGGGCGTTCAAGCGGATCCGGCCGGACTCGGCGGTGTAGCCGAGGCCGAGGGCCAGGGCCGCCTGCTCGTGCCACATGCCGCCGCCCATCGCGGCGCTGACCTTGCCCGGACGAGGATCGAACTGCAGTGACGATGCCGCGATGCCGATCGCCGCCCCCTGCCAAGCCTCGCGCCGTGCCTGCTTGATCTTGCCGTTGAGCGAGTCGAAGGCGCCGTTCAACTGGTCGACATTGACCGCGTCGGTGCCGTTCACGCCCGGCGCGAGGTTGCCGATGGTGACCGGCGCGCCCTTGTCCCCGCCCTGCAGCGTGATCCGGTTGGTCAGGTTGCCGGAGCCGTCGGTGTCGTACTTCACCGAGAGGCTCGACAGGGCCTGCAGCTGGCTCACATTGGCCGCATCGGTCGGAGCCGAGCCGGCGGCGACGTTGGTGACGCGGCGCTCCGCCCCCGAGGACCCGACCGAGACCTCGCCCGTCGCCACCCCGGCCGTGGTTGCGCCCACCACCGGCGTGTAGGCCGCGTCGGAGAGGTTGGCCAGGGTCTTGGACCCCGCACCCAGGGCCAGCGAGTTGGCCTTGGTCGCCTGCGCCCCGGCGCCGATTGCGATCGCGTTGTTGGCGGACGCGCTGGCGCCGTTGCCCATCGAGATCGCGTTGCTGGCGCTGGCGGTCGAGGCCGGGCCGATGGCCGTGCTGTTGCTGCCGGTGGCCGTGGAGTCCGCCAGGGTCGAGTTGGTGTGGAAGTACTTGATGCCGCCGCCGCCATTGATCGAGTTGTCGACCACCGACGCCAGCGAGTAGAGCTGCGAGCCGTTGACCGCGTCGGTCGAGGTCGAGGTGATCCGCCCCGCCGCCACATTGGTGATGGTGCGCTCGGCGCCGACATCGCCCACGCTGACCGTGCTGGTCGGGTTGGCCCCGGCGAAGTTGTCGAGCGTGAAGTTGTTGAACGAGGCGCTCGAGGTGCCGACCGCGGCCTGCGTCTTCGAGCCCGCGCCCAGCGCCACATCACCGGCATTGGCGCTCGCCGTGGCACCGTGGCCCATCGCCACGCTGTCCTGGGTCGAGGCCACGGCCGTCGGTCCGATCGCGACGCTGTCGGTCCCGGTTGCCGCGGAGTCCGCCAGGGTCGAGTTGGCGTGGAAGTACTTGATGCCGCCGCCGTTGTTGATGTTGGTCAGGCTGTCGTTCACGGCCCCGACGGCGTCGTAGATGGTCGAGTAGTTGTTGCCCTGCACCACGAAGGTCGGCCCGGTGATGGAGCCGTCCGGGTTCACCTTCGAGCCGCCGCCGAGGATGTTGGTGATGCTCTGCGCCGTGCCGAAGAGCTGCGAGCCGTTGATGGCGTCGGTCGAGTCCTTCGACACCACGCCTACGTCCATATTGTGCAGCTTGACCGGCCCGGAGCCCTTGCCCACCAGAGTCAGGTCGAAGGTCGGCGTGCCGCCGTTCGGTTTCGTCGGCTCATTGGGATCGCTGTACTGGACGGGCCCGATGCCGCCGTTGTTGATCTGGGTGCCCAGGATGCTGACCGCCGAGTTGGTGGCGAAGAGCTGGCTGCCGTTCACCGCGTCAGTCGAGGTGGCCGAGAGGCGGCCCGCCGCGACATTGGTGATGGTCCGCTCCGCCCCCGGCGCGCCGACGCTGACCGTGCTCGTCGGGGTCGCCCCGGCGAAGCTGTAGCCCTTGCCGGCGATCGTGGTGCCCGCGGTGGCCACCACCGCCGCGGTGGTCGAGCCGGAGCCCAGCGCCACGTCGCCGGCATTGGCACCGGCGGTCGCGCCGTGGCCGACGGCGACGCCGTCCTGCACCGAGGCAACCGCCTCCGGTCCTGCGGCGGTGCTGTCCGTGCCCGTCGCCTGGCTGTCGGCCAGGGTCGAGGTGGCGTGGAAGTACTTGATGCCGCCGCCGTTGTTGATGTTGTCGACCTTGGTGTTCAGCGTGTTCACCGAGGTGTTGGTGGCGAAGAGCTGCGAACCGTTCACCGCGTCGGTGGAGTCGATCGCGATCCGCCCCGCCGCGACATTGGTGATGGTCCGCTCCGCCCCCGGCGCACCGACGCTGACCGTGCTGGTCGGCGCCGTGCCGGCGAAGTTGTAGGTCGTGCCGGCAATCGTCGTGCTGGCCGTGCCGACCGCCGCCGCCGTGACCGAGCCCGAGCCCAGCGCCACCGCGCCGGCATCGCCGGCCGTGGCCCCGTTGCCCAGGGCGACCGCGTCCGCCGCCGTGGCGCTGGCGCCGACGCCCGCCGCCACCGCGTTGGTGCCGGTGGCGCCGTCATTGTCGTAGTTCGCGCCCGGGGTGCCGCCGTCATTGACGCTGTAGTAGTGCGTCAGCTTGCCGGTGATGGTCGTGACCTCGTTGGCGACGCTGTCCACCGCCGTGTTGGTGGCGAAGAGCTGCGAGCCGTTCACCGCATCGGTCGAGGTGGCCGAGAGCCGCCCGGCCGCGACATTGGTGATGGTCCGCTCCGCCCCCGGCGCGCCGACGCTGACCGTGCTGGTCGGTGTCGTGCCGGCGAAGTTGTAGGTGGTGCCGGCAATCTTGGTGCTGGTCGTGGCGACCACGGCCGCGGTCGTGCTGCCCGAGCCGAGAGCGACGTCGCCGACATTGGCCCCGGCGGTCGCGCCGTGGCCGACGGCGACGCCGTCCTGCACCGAGGCCACCGCCTCCGGCCCGGCCGCCGTGCTGTCCGTCCCCGTCGCCTGGCTGTCCGCCAGGGTCGAGGTGGCGTGGAAGTACTTGATGCCGCCGCCATTGTTGATGTTGTCGACCTTGGTGTTCAGCGTGTTCACCGAGGTGTTGGTGGCGAAGAGCTGCGAGCCGTTCACCGCATCGGTCGAGGTGGCCGCGACCCGGCCCGCCGCGACATTGGTGATGGTCCGCTCCGCTCCCGGCGCGCCGACACTGACCGTGCTGGTCGGCGCCGTGCCGGCGAAGTTGTAGGTCGTGCCGGCGATGGTGGTGCTGGCGGTGCTGACCGCGGCCGCGGTCACCGAGCCCGAGCCCAGTGCCACGTCGCCGGCATTGCCGGCCGAAGCCGTGTCGCCGAAGGCGAGCGAGCCCGCCCCGGTCGCGCTGCTGGTGCTGCCGAGCGCGATCGAGCCCTGCCCCGTCGCCGTGTTGCTATTGCCGAGCGCCAGCGCGCCGGTGCCGGTGGCGGTGTTGTTGGCGCCGAGGCCGACCGCACCGGTGCCGGTGACGGTGTTCGGATCGCCGATGGCGACGGCGCCGTTGCCGTTCACCGTCTGGCCTTCGCCGATCGCCACCGCGCCGGTGCCGCCCAGCACCTGCGAGGCGTGGCCGATCGCCACCGAGCCCGTGCCGGCCGTGGCCGCCACCGAGGTGTTGTCGCCCAGGGCGACGGTCAGAGCCGCCAGCGCTTCGGAGTCGTTGCCGATCGCCACCGACCGCACCCCGGCCGCATTCGCCCGCAGGCCCATCGCCGTGGAGGCCTCGATGGCATTGGCGTCGCGCCCGATCGCCACCGAGGCGTTCTGTGCATTCGCCTGGGTGCCCAGGGCGATGCTGTTGTTGCCGCCCGCGGCGTCGGCCTTGGCGCCGTTGCCGATGGCGACGTTGTCGCCGTTGTTCACCGGATCGCTGGCCAGGCCCGCGACAGCGCCGCTGCCCAGTGCGACCGAGGTCACGCCGAGGGCTTGCGCGTTGTGCCCCATCGCCGCCGAGTCGCCGCCCGAGGCGACGGCGCCGACACCGGCCGCCACCGCATTGGCGCCGGTGGCGCCGTCATTGTCGTAGTTCGCGCCCGGGGTGCCGCCGTCATTGACGCTGTAGTAGTGCGTCAGCTTGCCGGTGATGGTCGTGACCTCGTTGGCGACGCTGTCCACCGCCGTGTTGGTGGCGAAGAGCTGCGAACCGTTCACAGCGTCGGTCGAAGTGTCCGAGAGCCGTCCCGCCGCGACA
>NZ_VCCH02000091.1 GCF_005938675.2 Mycobacterium sp. KBS0706 | reverse complement strand
CTAGGCCGGCACCATAGCTTCGATCTCGGCCTCCGAAAGGCCGGCCGATTGAGCCGCCGCGCGGATGTCGCCCCAGGTCGCGTCGTCGATCGGGATGCCGTCGGCGGCGCGCCGCCGGCGGGTCGCGGCCTCGACCTCGCCCGGCAGCAGCACCGGCGCTGCCGGATCGGCCGGTGGCGATGCCTTCACCCAATCGCAGAAGCGCAGGATCTCAGCCGTATAGGCGGCGCGGTCCGGCAGCCGGTTCACGTCGATCGCGATGCTGGTCATGGTGTTCTCCAGCACGGTGACGCCGGGCGCCGTGCAGCCGCCGCCCGACAGCGCGCCGGACAGGATGTCGGTCAGGATGTTGAGGCCGGCGCCGCGGTGCCCGCCGAAGGGCAGGATCGCGCCGCCGGCATAGAAATCGGCCGGATCGGTGGTCGGCCTGCCGGACTTGTCGACGATGATGCCGGGCCCGACGGCCTCGCCCTTGTTCTTCGCCACCAGCAGCTTGCCCTCGGCGGTCATCGCGGTGGTGATGTCGAGCAGGATCGGGGCGCGGCCCTCCACCGGCACGCAGACCGCCATCGGGCTCGGCGACAACCGCCGGTCGCTGCCGCCGAACGGCGTCACCATCAGCCCGAGGCCGGTGGTGTTGAGGAAATGCAGCGAGACCAGGCCGTGCCCGGCCAGCCGCTCGGCCCAGTCGCCCAGCCGGCCGAGATGGCCGGAGCGGCGGATGGTGACGAGCGCGATGCCATGCGCCTTGGCCCGTTCGGCCAGCAGGTCGGTCGCCTGCTCGCCGATGGTCTGGCCGAAGCCGAACTGGCCGTCGACGACCAGCAGGCTGCCGCCGTCGAAGACCAGGTCGGCGCTGCGGCCGGGGACCACCGTGCCGGCGCGCAGGAAGTCGATGTAGCGCTTCGTGCGCACCACGCCGTGCGAGTCATGGCCGCAGAGGTTGCTGTCGACGAGGTGGCGGGCGATGCGCCCCGCCTCCTCCGCCCCGCAGCCGCCGGCGGCGAAGATCCGCTCGACGATTTCGGTCAGGGGCCTAGGCTCGATCAGCCGCATGATGTCCTCCCCGCGCTGTTGCCTTGCTTTTGTCGGGCAGTATAGCGTTCGCCCGGGCCGATCGGCCCGTCGCCAAATGGGGTGCGCCATGATCGATGATCCGCCACTGCTGACGATCCGCCGCCGCTTCGCCCGGCCGGACCCGGCGCTGGTCGAGGCCCTGCGGGGCATCCAGACCGGTTTCGCCGTCGACGCCATGGACGGCTCGGGCGCGCTGCACCACCGGATCAAGCCGGTCGATCCCGCCCTGGCACCGGTGGTCGGGGTCGCGGTGACCTGCGATTGCGGCCCGGCCGACAATCTGGCGGTGTTCGCGGCGCTCGACATCACCGGGCCGGGCGACGTCCTGGTCTGCGCCGCCGGCGGCTATGAGGGCACGGCGGTGATCGGCGACCTGGTCGCCGGCATGGCCCGCAACAAGGGCGCCGCGGCGCTGGTGACCGACGGGCTGGTGCGCGATCTCATCGGGCTGCGCCAGGTCGGGCTGCCGGTGTTCGCGGCCGGCGTTACCCCGAACTCGCCGGCGCGGCAGGGGCCGGGGACCGCCGGGCTGCCGATCGTGGTCGGCGGGGTTCGGGTCGAGTCCGGGGACGTGCTGGTCGGCGACCTCGACGGCGTGGTGGTGATCCCGCGGGAGCGCCTGGCCGCGGTGGTGGACCGCCTGGCCGCGATCCGGCAGAAGGAGGCGGCGCTCGACGCCGCGGTCCGTGGCGGCCTGACCATGCCGGACTTCGCCCGCCGCATCCTCGACTCCGATCGCGTCCGCTCGATCGACTGAATTGCCCCTCGATGAACCGCAACGCCGCAAAGATGCCTGCCGACACCGTGCCCGGTTCCGGACCCGGCCTGGGGCGGATCGGCCCCAGGCGCCGCCATTGGCACCGCCTGCTGGCGCTGCTGCTGGGTGCTGCCGTGTTCGTCGTCGACACCTTCACCGATGTGACCGGCGCCATCGCGGTGCTCTACGTCCTGGTGATGCTCCTCGCCTCCGACGCCTTCTCGCGGCGCGGCCTCATCCTCCTGACGCTGGCCTGTGCCGGCCTCGCGGTTCTCTCCTTCTTCATCTCGCATGGCGATGAGGCGGATGTCTCGGCCGTGATCCGCTGTGGCATTGCCCTGGCGGCGATCGGCATCACCACGGTGCTGCTGCTGCGCGACCAGGCGTCGAAGCAGTCCCTGGTGGCGGCGAACGCTGCCCTGGCCCGCAGCGAGACGCGGTACCGGTCGATCTTCGAGCAGGTCCGGGTCTCGCTGTGGGAGCAGGACTTCTCCGAGGTCAGGGCCATGCTCACAAGGCTGGGGCAGCAGGGCGTGCGGGATGTCGCCGCCTATGTGCGGGAGCATCCCGCCTTCGCCCGGGACTGCGCCCGGCGGATCCGGACGATGCACGTCAACGACGCGACGGCCGAACTGCTGCGGCTGTCGTCGCCAGCCGAGGCGCTGGGCCCGATCGAGCGCTTCCTGCCGGCCGGCGATCCCGCCCTGCCGACGGTCCTGGCGGCGGTGGCCGAGGGCAGCAGCCGGTTCGAGGGGCGGGCGAAGCTGCTTGCCGCCGACGGGCAGGTGCTGACGGTCCTCCTCCGCATCTCCTTCCCCGACGAGGCGGACGAGTTCGGCCGCGTGGTGGTCGGCATGGTCGATGTGACCGAGCGCGAGCAGCTCCAGCAGACGCAGCTCGCCGCCCAGGCCGAGCTGGCGCGGGCGTCGCGGGCGGCGACGGTCGGCGCGCTGTCGGCCTCGATCGCCCATGAGATCAACCAGCCGCTCGGCGCCGTGGTGATGAACGCCCAGACCTGCCTGCGCTGGCTCGGCAAGGATCCACCCGACGTCGAGGCGGCGGTGCGGGCGGCGGAGCGCACGGTGCGGGACGGCCGGCGGGCGGCCGAGATCGTGCAGCGCACGCGCGGCCAGCTGGTCCGCGACCAGCGCAACGACGAAGCAATCGACCTGCGCGCGCTGATCGAGGAGACGATCCCGCTGCTGGAGACCGAGCTGAGCGCCCACGCCGCGACCGTCGTCACCCGGTTCGCGCCGTCGGTCCCGCCGGTCCGGGCCGACCGCGTGGCGCTGCAGCAGGTGCTGATCAATCTGATGACCAACGGCCTCCACGCCATGGCCGAGACGCAGGCCGCCGAGCGCGAGCTCACGGTCAGCGTCGACAGGCCCGATGGGCTCGAAATCCGCGTCTCGGTCCGCGATCGCGGCAAGGGCATTCCCGATGAGCTCCAGGCCCGGCTGTTCGAGCCCTTCTTCACGACCAAGCGGGGCGGCATGGGAATGGGGCTTGCGATCTGCCGCTCGACGATCGAGACATATGGCGGACAGTTGACGGCCAGGACTCACGAGCAGGGGGGAGCGGTGTTCGAGTTCGCGCTGCCGGCGGACCCGGACACTGCGCAGGCATCATGAAAGCACCAGCCGGGACAACGCCCGCCGCAACGCCCCTCATCCTCATCGTCGATGACGACGAGGCCATCCGCGAGGCGCTGACCGACCTGCTGCGCTCGGTCGGCATCGAGGCGCGGAGCTTCGGGTCGACCAAGGAGCTGCTCGACGCCGCCCCGACCGACCGGCCGGGCTGCCTGATCCTCGATGTCCGCCTGCCGGGGCTCAGCGGGCTGGACCTGCAGGCCCAGTTGGCGCGCGGCGGCAACACCCGCCCGATCATCTTCATGACCGGCCACGGCGACATCCCGATGAGCGTCCGGGCAATGAAGGCCGGGGCGATGGATTTCCTGACCAAGCCGTTCCGCGATCAGGACATGCTCGATGCGGTGGCCGCCGCCATCGACAAGGACAGGACGCAGCGCCAGGACGCCGCGGCGGCCAAGGAGGTGGCGGCGCTGGCGGCCACGCTGACCCCGCGCGAGACCGAAGTCATGGCGGCGGTGGTGAAGGGGCTGATGAACAAGCAGATCGCCGGCCTGCTCGGCATCAGCGAGATCACGGTCAAGCTGCACCGCGGCAACGTCATGCGGAAGATGGCCGTCCGGTCGGTCGCCGACTTGGTGCGCAAGGCGGAATTGCTGGAACGGTGACGCCTGGACTGGACGGACAGCCGCTTCGTCCTGGACCTATGTATGGTACCCGGCCGGCGACACCTGGCCTATCTAGGACAAGCGGACCAGAGGTCCGCTTTGCTGTCCGCCGAGGTATCGTGTCCCACTCCCCCGTCATCGCCGTCATCGACGACGACCACGCCATCCGCGAGGCGCTGGAGGACCTCCTGTCCTCGCTGGGCTACCGCGCCCTGCCCTTCGCCTCGGCCGAGGACTTCCTGGCGTTTCCGGGCCGGTCCGACGTGGCCTGCATGGTCTGCGATGTCAGGATGGGGGGCATGACCGGCCTCGATCTGCAGGCTTCGCTGAATGCCGAGGGCAAGCCCTCCCCGATGATCTTCATGACCTCCTACACCGACACGGCGACGCGAGCGAAGGCCCTGGCCGGCGGTGCCCATGGCTTCCTGGAGAAGCCGGTCGATGCCGAGGTTTTGATCGCCTGCCTGGCCTCGGCGCTGCGGCACGAGGCCCGGGCGGACTGAGCCCGACCTATACCTCCGTCTATCCCCTGCCACCGAAATCGCCAGCCGGCGCAAACCACAGTGGAATAGGTCCGCCCTCGGCCGTCCGCCATCCTGTCTCGACGACGACAGACTTGGGAGGAGGCGATGTTCTGGAGCGGATCGGGTGCCTTCATTCGGCGCGATGTCGACACGGGTGATGCGCAGTACTTCAACTGGCAGATCTCGTTTTCATCCCGCCGCGACACGTCCGGCAACCGCTGGCTCGACGCTTTGCACCTGTCCTGCTCGCGGCACCCGCTCGGCATGTCGCGTGCACAGCCGACGGGAGAGGTCGAGATCCGGCTCGCGGTCCGGGACGGTGCCGGCGAGGACGGGACGACGGACCGGCTGCTCCGCCTCCGTGTCTCGGCGCAGGCCATCGACCTGTGGATCGCGGCCGCCGGCCCGGCGGCCCATTCAAAACCCCGCTCCCGGCATCGGGCCGTTTCGACGCTCCACGTCCCACCGGCAATCGAGGCCGGCGTCCCGGACGACACCACCCTGCTCGATGGCGGGACGTTCGTCCTGGACGGGCCGGCCTTTCGGACGTGAAGACGGCCGGGATCTGATACGGCCGGCCGGACGGAGAGCTGAGCCGCAGGGCGACCGATCGCTCTGCGGCTCAACGGCTTGCCGGGCGGAAAAAGACGAGGCCGCCGCGGCTGAAGGCCGGGCGGCCGGGTGAAGGAGCGACGGATCCCGGATGACCTGGTCCGGCAGGAGCGGCCCGGGTCTTATCGGTGCCGTCCCTGCCAGGACAGCTCCGGCCTCAGGGCCGCGCTGCCGCCGTCACGGTGCAGCCCGCGACGTCGAACGGGGCCGCACCGGCGACCAGCGCCATGTCCGTCGCAGGCGGCCGGGTGACGATGGTGACGGGCACATCCTCGCCATTCGCCGCGCTGGAGGCGAGCGAGACGCCGAGCACCGTGGCCAGGGCCAGCGTGGCGAAGCCGCAGATGGCCATGGTGAGGCCCGTTGCCTTCGGATGCGGCAGACCGGGATCGGTCTTCTGTGCGTGCCCCATGATGTGCCTCCTCTCCAGGATCGGCGTCCGGCATCGGATGACGATGCGCGATCGCCGCTGATCAGAGGCTAAGGCCGAAGCGGCACGCCGCTCCATCGCACCTAGGGCGCACAGGGCTCTGCCTTCGTTGGGCGGACCTATACCTTGGTTTGGGATGATCGCGCGTGGCCGGGCGAGCTTGGCCGTCCCTCAGGAGGCCGGGCGGATGCCGCGGCAGGCCCAGGCGACCGCGGCGAAGGACCGCGGCCCGTCCGGCTGGCCGCCCTCATAGGCGGCCCTGACCGCGGCCTCGGTCGCGGCGCGCCCGGCCGGGTCGAGCGCCGATACATATTTGCCCAGCGGCCCTTCGCCGGCGGCGATCGGCTCCCAATAGTCGCCGAACGACCGGTAATCCATCCGGATCGCCAGCGACGTCTGCTCCACCTCGGCCAGCCCCTGGGCGATGAAGCACTGCTCCATCTCGCCCGGCCGCGTCATCGGCTGGAACAGGTACCGGCTGCGCGCGTCACGCGCGGCGCCGCTCGATGCGGCCACCGTGTCCCACATCATCCGCATGGCCGGCAGCCCGCCGAGATGGTCCCAGACCGCAGCGGCGACGACACCGCCCGGACGGACCACCCGGCACATCTCGGCGACCGCCTTCGCCGCGTCGCTGACGAAGTGGAGGACGAGCAGCGACAGGGCGCGGTCGAAACCGCCGTCCGGAAACGGCAGGGCGCAGGCATCCGCTTCCTGGACAGTGATCCGCGGATCGTCGTTGCGCCGCCGCGTCTCCTCGACGAAGACGGGCGAATAGTCGATCGCGGCGACCTCCTTCAGATCCGCGGCCTGGGGCAGCGCGAAGGTCAGGCTGCCCGTGCCGCAGCCGACGTCGAGGACCCGCTCGCCGTCGGCGATGCCGGCGAACCGGATCAGCAGGGGCGCGAGCGTCCGGCTCCAGCGCCCCATCAACTGCTCATAGCCGGCCGCTTGGTTGACGTTGAAGCTCGACGGCATCCCGGCCTCCCTCGATGCCGCATCATACTCCAACTCGGGCCGCGGCGCGCGCCGGGCCTGAAAACCTTTGATGTCGAAGCCTCGGGGCTTGCCCTATCATCGGCCGATCCCTCCGCCACAGCGCGTCGATGCCGAATCCGCCGAAATTTCCTCCGGTCGCCGGGCCACCCCCCGCCCTCACCGACAGTGCCCGCGCGGTCCTGCGGACCGTGTCGACCTCCGGCCCGATCACCCGGCCGCAGCTGGGCGCCCTCCTCGCCTTCTCGAAACCGACCATGTCGGCCGCCGTCGGCGAGCTCGAAGCGCTCGGGCTGGTGGCGTCCCGGGGCACGGTCAAGGGCCCGACCGGCCGGACCGCCGTCACCTATGGCCTCGGGTCCGAGGCCGGCGTCGTCGTCGGCGTCGATGCCGGCACAACTCACACCCATGCGATCGCGGCCGGGCTGGACGGGCGGCCGATCGCCGAGGTCGATCTGGCGTCGTCCGAGATCGAAGGCGCGGTGGAGCAGGTGCTGGGCGGCGTCCGCCGGGACGGACCGCTGCGGGCGATCGCGGTGGCGGTACCGACGATCGTCTCCTCCGCCCTGGCGCCGCGAGGCCGGGGCAAGGACCTGGTGGCCATCGCGCAGCGCCTTCAAGCCCGCTTCGGCGTGCCGATCCTGCTGGAGAACAACGTCAACTGCGCCGCCCTGGCGGAGTTGCGGGAGGGCACGGGACGTGCCTCGTTCATCTACCTGCAGGTCGGGGTGAAGATCGGCCTCGGCATCATCATCGACGGCCGGCTGTTCCGCGGCTTCAACGGAGCGGCCGGAGAGGTCGGGCGCCTGCCCTTCCCCTGGTCGGCAACCGAGACGCCGCGGCTTGAGGCGCTGGAGGAGTATCTGGGCTCGGCGAGCCTGGTCGCCCGCTGTGCCCGGGATTGGCCGGCCGATGAAGGCACTGCGCCGCAGAGCGCCGAGGAGCTGTTCGCGCGGGCCGCGACCTCGGCCCATGCGCGCGCCTGCATCGACCGCCATGCCGCCGATATCGGCCGGTTGGTCGCCGCCTGCGTCGGGGTGCTGGACCCCGGCCTGGCGGTGCTCGGCGGCGGCGTCGGCCAGAACGAGCTGATGGTGGAGCAGGTCGCCCGGACCGTCGCGGAGCTGACCTGGCCGACCGAGATCGCGGTCAGCCGGCTGACCCGGAAGGCCACGGTGCTCGGCGCCGTCGGGCTGGCAGCGGATTACAGCCTCGGCACGCTGCTGGGCGAGGACCGGCGCCCGGCCTTCTCGCTGCTGCCCGCGGCGGACGGGGAGCCGCGGCCCGCCCGCCGCCTGGCGCGGGCGGCCGGCGGGCAGCGTTGACCCGGGGTCAGGCGGCCTGCAGCGGCAGCTTGGTGTCGGTCTGCCGGTAGCGGAAGTTGCATTGCGGCAGGCCGGCAGCCTCGGCCAGGTCGGCGATCAGCAGCTGCGCCGGGATGGCCTGCAGGATCGCGCCCGGAAGCCCCGCCGCGGCCCCGGGCACCGGGATCACCACCAGGTTCTTGGCCTCGGTCAGGTCTTGCCGCGTGGTGATCAGCACCGACGGGATACCGAAGCCAGCCAGATCCTGCGCCAGCGTCACCTCCCGGCCGTCGCCGAACAGGATGACGCCGCTGCGCTCATCGTTCGGCTCCATCGGGCCGTGCAGGAAATTCAGCGTGTCCCAGCCCTGCGCCGCGACGCGCACGGCCTCGCGGATCAGCAGCGCGGCGTAGCCGGCGGTGCCGTGGGCGATGCCGGCGCCGACGCAGTCGATGGCGATGCGGCCGGCCAGCAGCGCCGACGCCTTCGCCACCGGCCCGGCCACGGCGGCGAGGACCGCCTCGGCCGCCGCCGGCAGCGCCGCCCAGTCGGCGCCCGACGGGCGGCCGGCCCGGTCCGCCAGCAGCCCGATCGCCTGCAGCGCGCAGACATAGCTGGTGGTGTTCGGGCCGCTGTCCGGGCCGCTCGCGGTCGCGATCATGGTCCGGGCGACCTCGCCCAGCGGCGTCGCGGCCGCGTTGGCGATGCCGAAGCTCGCCGCCTGCGGCCGGATCCGGATCGCCTGGGCCGGCTCGACGCTACGGCCGGAGGCAGAGATCGCGACATAGGCGTCGGCCGCGTCGACCGCAGGATCGTAGAGATCGGTGCCGGGCAGCGCGAAGGCGCGGATGCCCTGGCCGCGCATCGCCGCGGCGCCGGCCTCGGCCGCGTAGAGGCTGGCGCCGATGCCGACCAGAGCAACCGTTCCCCGCCGCAGGGGCGCCAGATCCGCCCGCTCCAGCGTCCCGGCCACGGCCTGCCGGCTGGCCTCCAACGCCTTCGGCTGCAGGGCGATGCCGTCGCGGTAACTGACTCTGTCTGTCATGGGTCTGGTCCGTTGCGGTCGGGGACAGTTGGCTCAATCGAGCTTCATGTAGTCGGCCCAGCGGGCCGCATCATTGACGGTGATGGTGGTGACGGCGTTCTGGCTGAGCCCCCACTTCTCGAAGATCTTTCCGTAGGTGCCGTCGTCGATCATCTTCTGCAGCGTGGCCTTGATCGCGTCGCGCAGCTCCGGATTGGTCTTGCCGACCAGGATGCCCTGGTAGCCGACGGCGTATTTGGCGGTCTCCACCAGCTCCAGCTTCTTCCCGGTCTGCGGCTGGTGCGCCAGCGTGTAGGCGGCCACCCCGACGGTATCGAGCGAGACGTCCAGGCGCCCGCTGCGCATCGCCACCTTGGCCTGGTCGTTCGACGGGAACTGCAGCACCTCCAGCGGCTTGTCGGCCGGGCACAGCTCCTTCTGCTTGTCGAGCAGCTGCAGCGGGATCGAGCCCTGCACCGCGCCGGCGCGCAGGCCGCAGATGTCGCTGATCTTCTTGATGCCGTGCGGGTTGCCCTCGAGCACGATCAGCCCGGTGCCTTCGAGCGTGTAGTCGATGATGTCGAGGATCTTCTCGCGCTCGATGAAGTCGCCGAAGGCCGACATGCCGAGATCGAAGCGCCCGGCCTGGATCGCCGGGATGATGCTGGCGAACTGGGCGGGCGAGAAGGTGAACTTCACCCCCAGCCGCGCCGCCATCTCGGCCGCCAGGTCCTGCTCCAGCCCGATCAGCGTCGTGTTGTCGGTGTCGTAGAAGTCATAGGGTGGCTGCTGCGGGTCGGTGCCGACGCGGATCTCGCCCGACTGGCGGATGGACTCGGGCAGCATAGCCCGCAGCGCGGGATCGACCTCCGCGGCCTGCGCCGCGCCGGCCATGAGGACCGCGGAGGCCGCCAGAACGAAAAGCCTGTTCATCATTTTTCTCACTCCCTGTTTGCGTTGCGCGGTTTGCTCGGGCGGCGGGCCGGTCAGTGGATCCGCCGCAGGAACGCCTGGGTGCGCGGGTGCCGGGGGTGGTCCAGCACCTCGGCGGCCGTCCCCTCTTCCACCACCACGCCCTGATCCATGAAGATCACCCGGTCCGCGACCTCGCGGGCGAAGCCCAGCTCATGGGTGACGACCAGCATCGTCATTCCCTCGGCGGCCAGGCGCTTCATCACCGCCAGCACCTCGCCCACCAGCTCCGGGTCGAGGGCCGAGGTCGGCTCGTCGAACAGCATCAGCTTCGGGCGCATGGCCAGCGCCCGGGCGATCGCCACCCGCTGCTGCTGGCCGCCCGACAGCTGCTGCGGATAGGCCTGGGCCTTGTCGCCGAGATCGACCATCTCCAGCAGCGCCCGGGCCCGGGCGACGGCGTCCGCACGCGGCTCGCCACGGATCAGCACCGGCGCCTGGACGATGTTCTCGGTCACGTCGAGATGCGGGAACAGGTTGAAGCGCTGGAACACCATGCCGATGTCGCGGCGCTGGCGCGCCAGCTCGGCGGCCTTCAGCTCGTACAGGCGGTCGCCCCGGCGGCGGTAGCCGATCAGCTCGCCATCGACCAGGATCTCGCCGCCGCTGAGCTTCTCCAGATGGTTGATGCAGCGGAGGAAGGTCGACTTGCCGCTGCCGGACGGGCCCAGCATGCAGGCGACCTCGCCCTTCTGGATGGTCAGGTCGATGCCCGACAGCACCTGCAGGTTGTCGAAGGCCTTGCGCACGCCGATCGCCTCGACCATCGGCCGCGCCGTGTCCTGTCCGGCGGCGCCCATCAGCCCCGCCTCCCGGCCGCGCCGAGGATCCGCCTGGCCTTCGACGGTCCACGGTCGCTGCGGCCCAGGCGCCGCTCGATCCAGGACTGGCCGATCGAGGCGACCGTGGTCAGCACCAGGTACCAGATGCTGGCGACGATCAGCAGCTCGATGATCAGGAAGTTCTTGGCGTAGATGTTCTGGACCCGCGTCAGCAGGTCCTGCGCCGCCACCACCGAGACCAGCGAGGTGGTCTTCAGCATCGAGATGGTCTGGTTGCCGATCGGCGGGATGATGACGCGCAGCGCCTGCGGCAGCACGATCCGGGTCAGGGTCTGAAACGGGGTGTAGCCGAGCGCCGTCGCCGCCTCGCTCTGGCCCCGGTCGACGGCCAGCAGGCCGCCGCGGACGATCTCCGCGACATAGGCGGATTCGTTCAGGCTGAGCGCCAGCAGGGCGGCGGTGAAGGCCGAGATCAGCGCGTTGGTCTCGACATGCAGCGGCCCGATGTCGATCGCCGGGATGAACAGCTGGATGTTGAACCAGAAGATGATCTGCACCAGCAGCGGCGTGCCGCGGAAGAACCAGATGTAGAAGCCGGCGAAGCCCGACAGGATCGGGTTCGACGCCAGCCGCATCATCGCCAGCACGATCCCGGCCAGGATGCTGATCGCCATGGCCAGGACGGTGAAGACCAGGGTCAGCCGGATGCCGTCCAGGATCGTCGGGTCGAACAGATAGGGGAGGATCGCGTCCCACTGCACGTTCCGGCTGCTGGCGACCAGCGCGGCGAAGCCCAGGACGACCGCCATCAGCAGGGCGGCGCCGAAGCGCTGGCCCCAGTATCGCGCCGGGATGATCCGCAGCCCGGACGAGGTCGGATTTCGCCCGGCGGGCGCCGCGTCAGTCGCCGTCATCGCATCCTCCGATCGCTGTCCGGCAGAACGGGTGCTGGTATCGCCGGCCGCGGTAGCTGCGGCGGGACATCGCCTCGCAGCAGGCTTTCGGCGAGCCGGATCGCCCCGAAGGCCGGCGGTGTGGCCAGCAGCGTCACGGTCCACCCCGGAACCTGCTCGGCCACCGCCACCTCGAAGGCCCGCATCAGCCGCGGCTGGCGCGTGATGACGCCGCCGCCGGCGACCACGCAGCCGCCCTTCGCGCCGCGGTCCACCAGCCGCCGGACCAGCAGGGCCAGGGCCTGGCCGCCCGCCTCGATCACGCTGCGGGCGAGCTCCGACCCGCCCTCCGCGGCGGCGAACAGGGCGGGCGCGTGGCGGCCGATGCCGGCGGCGCTGCCCTCGGCGGCCAGGGTCTTGCCGATCCGCACCGGGTCGTCGATGTCGAGGATGCCGAGCAGCGCCTGCGCCAGCGGATCCAGGGCCTGGCCCCGGTCCAGCGCGTCCCGCACCGCCCGGGCGGCATCCCGCACCAGGCCGCTGGCGCTGCCCTCGTCGCCGAGGAACCAGCCCCAGCCTCCCGCCGTCAGCATCGAGCCGTCAGGCAGCCGGGCGACGGCGATCGAGCCGGTGCCGGCGATGACGGAGATGCCCATGGCCTGGCCGGCCGCCGGCAGCAGCAGCTCGGAATCGTTGAGCACGAGCACCGCGCCGCCTGTCCGGGCCGCGATCAGCTCCTGGAACACCTGGCACTGCTCGGTGCTGTCGCAGCCATGCGCGCCGACCACGATGGCGGCCGGCTCCGCACCGCCCGCGGCGTCGCGGACCATGGCGACAAGTGCCGCCGCATCCTCGTCGAGGCGATGGCGGCGCCAGCTTCCCGTCGCGTCGGTCCGGTCGGCCAGGGTGATGCCGTCTCGCGCCACGACCAACTGCGTCTTGGTTCCGCCGATATCGACACCGACGACGAAATTCCCCGCCACTCTGCCTCCGACCCGTTCAGGCATTATCCATTAAGGTTAGTTAATCTAACTAACTCTTGAAGGCAATCCTGTTTTGGTCGGCGGCAAGCTCGCCCTGCTCACCGACGAGCGCTGTCGTTCCGATCGCCGGCTGAGGCATCGGCGAGCATGTAGCCGACCCCACGCACGGTCCGGATCGCCGGCGGGCCGTCCATGCCGAGCTTCCGTCGAAGATAGCGGATGTAGACCTCGACGATCTTGGTCCCGGGATCGAAGCCATAGTTCCAGACATTGCTGAGCAGCCGCTGCCGGCTGACGACCTTGCCGGCGTTCGACATCAGATAGCGCAGCAGCTCGAACTCCCGGACGGTCAGCTCGATGTCGTTCCCGGATTTCATCACCCGCCGCGTCGCCGGATCGAGGGTCAGGGGGCCGACCTGCAGCAACTCCACCGGGTCCAGGCCCGGCCGGCGCCGCCCCAGCGCCTCGATCCGGGCCACCAGCTCGTCGAAGGCGAAGGGCTTGGTCAGATAGTCGTCAGCGCCGCTCTGCAGCCCGTCCACGCGGTCGCGGATGCTCTCCTTGGCGGTCAGCATCAGCACCAGCACCGGCCGCCGCTCCTGCCGGATGATGCGGCAGACCTCGAGGCCGTCGACATAGGGGATCATCCGGTCGAGGATCACCAGATCGACCGCCTCCTGCCGGAGCTGGTCGAGGCCGTCGCGCCCGTCCTCGGCGAGCAGGACCCGGTAGCCCTCGGCCTCCAGGCCGCGCTGCAGGAAGCTCGAGATGCGCCGGTCGTCCTCAATGATCAGGATGCGCATCGATGATCCTTTCGACGACCGGCAGCCGGATGCGAAGCACGGCGCCCTGCGGCTCCGCCGCCTCCAGCGCGATGCTGCCGCCGTGTCGCTCGACGATGGTCTTGGCGATCGCCAGGCCGACCCCCAGCCCCTTGGCGGCGCGGCTGGCGTTGTTCCGCCCGCGATAGTAACGATCGAACACGAAAGGCAGCTCCTCGAGGTCGACCCCGCAGCCCTGATCGCTGATCGAAACCGAGACGCTGTCCTCCTCGTCGCGGATCCCGACCTCGATGGTCCCGCCGGGATCTGCGTATTTGATGGCATTGTCGATCCCGATCAGCAGCGCCTGCTTCAGGCGTTGCGGGTCGGCGCGGACCAGGCAGTCCGGCGCCGTCTCGACCAGCCGGATGGCCATCTGCTTCGGGCTGGCCAGGATCGCGCTTTCCCGGATCGCCGCCGCGACCACTGCGTCCGGTCCCACCGTCTCGAAGGTGAAGCTGACATCCTCGGCCTGGGCCCGGGTAAAGGCCTGCAGATCCTCCAGCAGCCGCGCCATGTCGGCGGCATAGGCGCCGATCCGGGTCAGTGCCTCGCGATACGCGGCGAGCCGCGGACGGCCGCGCAGGGCGACCTCGGCCTCGCCGCGCAGGATCGTCAGCGGCGTGCGCAGCTCGTGGCCGGCATCGGCAAGGAACTGGCTGCGCCTGCTGTCGAGCGCACGGAGCTGCTCATTGGCCTCACGCAGCTCGTGCGTCCGCTGCTCGACCTCGCTCTCCAGCCGGGCCTGGGCGGACATCAGCCGCCCCCTCTGCTCCCCGATCGCCTCGGCCATCTTGTTGAAGCTGTCCGACAGCAGCTGGAACTCGTCGCGCCGGACGGTCCGGATGCGATGGTCGAGCCGGCCCTGGGCAATCGCCTCCGCCCCGGCCGTCAGCTGCCGCACCGGCTGGACGATCGAGCGCCGCAGCGCCACCCCGGAGCCGATGCCGGCGGCCACGACCAGGACCGAGAAGCCTCCGGCGACGATCAGAAGCACGTGCTGCGCGGCCTGCACCCGCTTCAGTTCCTCCGCCACCTCGCCCCGCTCCTCCAGCCGGGCGGTCTCGAGCATCGTCTCGAAATCGTTGGACAGGCGGTACTCGATGCGACGCCGGAAGATGTCGACCGCGCGATCCTGCTGGCCGGCCCCCTGGGCTTCGAAGACCTGCACCGCCGCCCGGTCGATCGCACGATAGAATTCGTGCAGGCGAGCGGTGAACTCGACCTCCGGCAATTCCTGCTGCACCTCGCCGAGCCCGCCGAGCGTCGTGAACTCCTTGCGGGTCACCTCTGCGAGGTGCCGGAATCCCGCCTCGATCTCCTGCTGCGCCAGCTTGAAATCGGGCATCTGCTCCGGCCCGAGCAGCAGCACCTCGGCCAGTTGCTCGGCATAGTTGTTGCCCAGGCTGTCGAGGTCGCTGATCGCCTCGAACCGGGAATGGACGCCGTCGATGCGACGGACGAAGTCGCCGGTGAGGCGGAGCGTCATCAGCATCACGCCGACCACCACGGCGACGAAGCCGATGGTGACGAGTTGGAACAGCAGGATGCGGCGTCGGACGGTCATGCTGCCTCGCGTGATGGGAAGCGCCGGGGCCGACACCATCACCCGCGACGCCGACGGGCAAGGCCGCCGCGGCGTCCGACGGCGCGACTCTCCGAATTCTAACCTTGCGCTCCACGCTCCCTAACCGATGGCGTCGTAGTTTGTGCCCCGGACGATGAGCCGATCCCCGTTCGATCAGGCGTGTCCAAGCATGTCCGGCCACCCGGGCGGAGTGATGGCATGACGAACGCAACCGAATGGTCCGGGCCGGCGCCCGGCCCGCGCACGGACCGCATCCGCTGGCGGCCGTCGATGGATGCCGTCCGGCTGCGGCCCATCCTGGTTGCGTGCGGCGCGGCGTTGGCCGGGCTTGCGATCGAATTCGGCATACCGGGGATGCCGCCTGCGACCCGGCACGCCCTCGAGATCCTGCTGCTGGCGATGATCGGCTGGACCCTGACACCACTGGACGACGCCTTCGTCGCGGTGGCCGCGGTGGCCGCGGCGGTCGCCATGACGGTGTTCGTCACCGGACGGCCCGAGGCGCTGTTCGCCACCCTCGGCAACGAGCTGATCTGGCTGCTGCTCGCCTCCTTCCTGCTGGCCGCGGCACTCAAGGCCAGCGGCGTGGCCGACCGGCTGGTTGCCCTGGCCTCCGGCCGGGCGCGCTCGGTGCGCGGGCTCGCCTGGGCGCTGACCGGCATGATTCTCGCCACCGCCTTCATCATCCCCTCGACCTCCGGCCGGGCTGCGATGATGGTCCCGGCCTACGCTGCGATCGCATCGCATTGCGGCAGCCGGCGACAGCGAACGGCGTTCGCGCTCCTGTTCCCGACGGCCATCCTGCTGTCGGCTTTCGCGTCCCCGCTCGGCGCCGGCGCCCATCTTCTCGCCGCCGGGATGGTGGAGCGGTTGTCGGGCCAGGAGGTCGGCTATCTCGAGTGGGTGAGCTTCGGGCTGCCTTTCGCGGTGGTCAGCGCCTTTCTGTCGACCGAGGTTATCCTGCGGCTGTTCCTGGCGCCGGAAGAGCGCCGCGCCCGGCTTGTTCCACCCGCGATCGCGGCCGGCCGGGCGCCGCTGCACCGGCAGCCGGTGCTCTGGATCGCCGGCGCCGTGATCCTGGGCTGGCTCGCCGCGCCCGTGCACCGGATCGATCCGACGATCCTGGCGATGCTGGGCGCTCTCGCCGCCTGCTGCCCCGGCGTGAGCCCGGTCTCGTTCCGTGACGCCATCCGGGATGCCGACCTCGCGCTCCTGCTCTTCCTGGCGGCGACGATCTGCCTGGCCGACGGGCTGATGGCGTCCGGCCTGCATGAATGGCTGGTCGCGGTGGTGTTCCCGCCGGTGCAGCAGGGCCATCCGTCGCCGGCGGCGATCCTGGCGCTGGTGGCAACGATCGGCCTGCTGTCGCATCTCGTCATCCACAGCCGCACGGCGCGGGTGTCGATCCTGTTGCCGCCGGTCCTGATCCTGGCGCAGTCGGCCGGGATCAGCCCGATCATGGCGATGCTGGCGACCGTCTCGGCAACCGGCTTCTGCCAGACCCTGATGATCAGCGCCAAGCCGGTGGCCCTGTTCGGCCGGCTGGCCGAGGAGGCGTTCGGCGCGCGCGACCTTGCCCGGCTCAGCGCCGTGCTGATGCCGCTGCACTTCGCGTTGATCATGCTGTTCGCGGCCATCGCCTGGCCCGCCATCGGATCCCTGCTGGCCACCCCATAGGAGGCGATGGGCGATGACGAAGAAATCCGCATCTCGGCGCCTGCATGTCCTCATCGCACCGTCCGGCTTCAAGGAAGGGCTCGGGGTCCGCGAGGTTGCCGACGCGATGGCCCGCGGCGTCCGCCAGGCGGCGCCGCGGGCGAAGATCACGCGCGTGCCGATGATCGACGGCGGCGAGGGCTTCACCGAAATGATGGTCGAGCTCACGGGCGGAGAGCTGCATCCGGTCACCGTGACCGGGCCGGTCGGCCAGATCGTCGAGGCCGGGATCGGCTTCCTGGGCGGCCGCCGGAAGCGCGTCGCGGTCATCGAGATGGCGGCCGCGGCGGGGCTGCGCCTGGTGCCGAAGAGCCTGCGCGACCCCACGCTGACGACCAGCCACGGCGTCGGCGAGCTGATCCGTGCGGCGCTTGATCTCGGGGCGGAGCGCATCCTGGTCGGCTGTGGCGATTCCGGCATCAACGACGCCGGCGCGGGCATGGCCCAGGCGCTGGGTGTCCGCCTGCTGGACGCGTCGGAGCGACCGATCCCCGGCAACGGGGCGGCGCTGCCGTCTCTGCACCGCATCGACCTGTCCGGCCGCGACCCCCGGCTGGAGCGCGTGCGGATCGACGTCGCGGTCAATCCCTACAACATGCTGCTCGGCGAAGCCGGTGTCGCCCGCGTCTTCGGGCCGCAGAAGGGCGCGACACCGGACCAGGTGGCGCTGCTGGAGCGCGGCCTCAAGACCTTCGTCCGAATCGTCCGCCGTGATCTCGGGATCGAGGTCGCGACCCTGACGGGCGGCGGCGCTTCGGGCGGCCTGGGCGCCGGTCTTCACGCTTTCGCCGGCGCCCGGCTGCATCCGCGCTTCGATCTCATCCTGCGCCACATCGATCTCGACCGCCGCCTGGCCAAGGCCGACCTGGTCATGACCGCGGAAGGCGGCATCGACGGCCAGACCCGGTACGGCAAGGTGCCGGCCGAGATCGCGCTGCGCGCCAAGCGCTATGGGTTGCCGGTTCTGGCCCTGGCCGGCACTGTCGGCACCGGGGCGGATGCCACCCGCGAGGTCGGCATCGATGCTGTCTTCGGCATCCTCAAACGGCCATGCTCGCTGGAGGATGCGATCCGGGAAACCGACGCAATGCTGGCCGAAACCGCGGAACAGGCCGTGCGCCTGATGCTGGCCGCGCGGGCCTAGCCCCGAACGCCACGAACTGCCGCCCGTCAAGCGCCGAGCCCTATCGGGCAGCGGTTCGGAAGCGCTCCGGCCGGAACGGGGCCAGCATCGGGTGCCGCTCGCCGGTGGCGATCTCGAAGGCCAGCAGCTCGCCGGCGATCAGCCCAAGCGTGGCGCCGCTGTGACTGAAGGCCACGAAATAGCCCGGGATCGCCTGCAGCTCGCCGAACACCGGGTCGCCATCGCCGGGGATCGGCTTGCGGCCCACGCCGTAGCGGTCGAGCTCGAGCTTCGGGTTGCCCTCCAGCACCTTTGAGGCCTCGGCCAGCAGGCCGTCGACGGTCTCCTGCCTCACCCCGTAGGTCCCGTCGGGCCGGATCTCCACCTCTTCCTCCGACCAGCCCGAGTCGAGCGCGAAGGCGCCGCCGGGCGCGGGGCGGATCGCCACCCGCGGCGTGTTCAGCACCGCCTTCAGCGGCGCGTCGACCGGCTTGGTCGTCACCAGCAGCGAGACCGGCGTGCCGTCGTCGATCCTCTGACCGGCCTCGGTCACCATCCGGGGCACCGACGGGCCGGTGGCGAGCAGGACGGCGTCCGCCCGGATCTCCCCGCCCCGCGCCGTCGCCGCGCCGACGGCGCGGCGGCCCTCGACGATCACACGCGCCGCCCCGGCGTCGGTGACGAGCCGGCCGCCGCGCTGCTCGAACTCCTCCACCAGCAGGCGGATCAGGCTCGGCAGGTCGACCCAGCCCTCGCCGGGGTTGAAGATCGCGCCCTGCGGCGTGATCGCGGAGATGTCGACGCCGGGCGTCACCGCCGGCACCTGCCCGGCCGCGAGATGCTGCGCGTCATAGGCCAGCGACACCTCGTGGCGATACGCCGCCTCGATCCGGTTGCCGTCATCGTCGGCGTCCCAGGTCAGCCCGCCGTCGAATCTCAGCCAGTCCGCGTCCGGGTGCCGGTGCGCCAGGGTCCGGTAGCGGTCGAGGCCGGCCATGCGCAGCCGGTGATAGGCGTCGGAGCGCCAGCGCGACGAGTTGAGCCAGGACAGCGAGCGGCCGGAGGCGCCGTTCGCGACCGGGCCGTCATTCATCAGCACGGTCGCCACGCCGCGCCGGACGAGCTGGACGGCGGTGGAGACGCCGAAGATGCCGGCGCCGATGACGACGACGTTCGAGACTTTGCTGTTCATCACGGATCTTTCGCCTGGATTAGAGGACTTCCGCCAGGAAGCGCTTGAGCCGCTCGCTCTGCGGCCGATCGAAGATCGCCTCGGGCGGCCCGGCCTCGACCACCCGGCCTTCATCCATGAAGACGACCTGGTCCGCGACCCGCCGGGCGAAGCCCATCTCGTGGGTGACGACCACCATGGTCATGCCGCGGCGGCCGAGATCGGCCATCAGTGTGAGGACGCCCTTCACCAGCTCCGGGTCGAGCGCGCTGGTGACTTCGTCGAACAGGATGACCTCGGGCTCCATCGCCAGCGCCCGGGCGATCGCGACCCGCTGCTGCTGGCCGCCCGACAGCCGCGACGGGCGGTGATGCCGGCGGCCGGCCAGCCCGACCTCGGCCAGCCGCGCCTTGGCGATGCGGTTGGCCGCGTCCTTCTTCATGCGCTTGATCCGGGTCAGCGACAGCGCGACGTTCTCCAGCGCGGTGTGGTCCGGGAACAGGTTGAACTGCTGGAACACCATGCCGATCCGGCGGCGCAGCCGGTCCGGCTTGATGCCGAGGATGCTGTCGCCGTCGAGCAGGATGTCCCCGCCCTTGACCTCCACCAGCCGGTTCAGGCAGCGCAGCAGGGTCGACTTGCCGGAGCCGGACGGGCCGATGACGCAGGTCACCGATCCGGCCGGCACCGTGAGGTCGACATCCGTCAGCACCTGATGCTCGCCATACGCCATGCTGAGGCCGCGGACGGCCAGGCTGCCGCCGCTGAAGCGGGTGTCCGCCTCGGCGCCCCGCTCGACGGCGCCTTTGAGCTCGCCGACCTCGACCAGACCGCTGCCCCCCGGACCGGACAGGCTGCGGCCGACCCGCAGCCGGGTGTCGATCCAGTTGACCAGATGGGTCAGGGGCACCGTGACCAGCAGGTAGAACACGCCGGCGAGCAGCAGCGGCGACAGGTTGCCGGTGACCACCGCCTGGTCCTGGCCGATACGGAAGATCTCGCGCTCCGACGCCAGCAGGCCCAGGAAGTAGACCAGGCTGGAATCCTTCACATTGCCGATGAACTGGTTGACCAGGGCCGGCAGCACCCGCCGGATGCCCTGCGGCACGATGATCAGCCGCATCGCCTGGCCGTAGCTCATGCTCAGCGCCCGGCAGGCGTCCATCTGGCCGCGGTCGACGCTCTGGATGCCGGAGCGGAAGATCTCGCCGATATAGGCCCCGGCGATCAGCCCGAGGGCGAGGATGCCGAGCGGATAGGGCGAGGGCCCGAAGATCTCCCGCCCCGCCCGGGCCAGGCCCTGCCCGATCAGCAGGATGGTGACGATGGCCGGCAGCCCGCGGAAGATATCGGTGTAGATCCGCGCCGGGATCCGCAGCCAGGGCGAGCGCGAGATGCCCATGATGGCGAGCGCCATGCCGATGGCGATGCCGAGCACGGTCGAGGCGAAGGCCAGGATCAGCGTGTTCTTCAGCCCGACCGCGATCATCATGGGCAGCACCTCGCCCATCGCGTCCCAGTCGAGGAAGCTGCGGCGCAGGGTGTCGATCCAGTCCATGCGGAACGGTCTTCTTCCGGGTCGGCGCGGATCTATTTCTTGGGCAAGTAGTCGTCCGGCATCGGCGAGCCCGGGAACCACTTCTGGTACAGCGTCTTCCAGGTGCCGTCCTGCATCGCCGCGTGCAGCCCCTGGTTCAGCGCGGTGCGCAGCGCGTCATTGCCCTTGCGGATGACGAAGCCGGCCGGGGCGTCGAAGCTGGGGATGTTGACGGCGACCTTCAGCGCGGGATAGCGGCCGGTGTAGTCCTTGGCCGCCTCGTAATCGAGGAAATGGGCGTCGACCGTGCCGTTGTTGAGCGCGGCGACGGCGGAGTTGTTGTCGGGGAATTTCACCAGGTCGGTCGCGGTGAAATTCTTGGCCGCATAGATCTCCTGCAGCGTGCCCTGGACCACGCCGAGGCGCTTGCCGGCGAGCTGGCCGGCATCGGTGAGCTTCGGATCGGCGGTCAGGATCGACAGGTAGCCGGCCAGATAGCCGTCGGAGAAGTCGACCGTCTTCTTGCGCGCCTCGGTGGTGCCGATCGCCGCCACCGCCACGTCGAAGCGGCCATTGGCGACCGATGGCATCAAGGCGGAGAACTCCTGGCCGGTGAAGACGACCTGGTCCTTCTTGAAGCCGATCCGCTCGGCGACGTTGAGGAACAGCTCGATGTCGAAGCCGGTGAACTGCCCGTCCGCCGTCATGAAGGTGTAGGGCTTGGCGTCGCCCATGGTGCCGACGCTGATCACATTAGGATCGATCAGGCCGTAGGCATTGGTCTCGGCCAGGGCCGGCCCCGCGATCGAGCCGCCCACAGCCAGCGTGAAGGCCAGCGTCCGGATCCCCGTCGCCAGCATCGCCGTAAATCTCCTCATGTCTCCCTCCGTTGCGTGCTTTCGTCAGCCTGCCCAAAAGCCCGGGTCACCGACCAATTTCGGTTGTGAGACCGGTATCTTTTCTTGCGAGACCGGTCTCTTGTTGACTGAGACCGGTCTCTTTCCAAAATTGTTAGTGCCACGTTGACCGCCCGTCAATCTCTCCTGTAGAGCAGCCCGATGGAACCGCCATCGCCCGCGAAGCCGTCCGTCACCGTTGCCGACGTCGCCCGGGCGGCGGGGGTCTCGAAGGCCACGGCGGCCCGGGTGCTCGGCGGCTACGGCGTCGTCAGCGACACGGTGCGCGACAAGGTGCTGGCGGCGGCGAAGGCGCTCGACTACCGGCCCAACGAGCTCGCGCGCAGCATGACGACGGGTCGGTCGGGCGCGATCGGCGTCGTGGTCGGGGACATCGAGAACCCGTTCTTCAGCGCCGCCGTCCGCGGCATCACCGACGTGGCGCGCGCCGCCGGCTACACCGTGATCCTGGCCAATTCCGGCGAGGACATCGCGGCCGAGCGGGATGCCGTCCGGACCCTGGTGGCCAGGCGGGTCGACGGCCTGATCGTCGCGCCCTCACGCTCGCGCGAGATCGACCACCTCAGGGATCTCCTGCGCTCCGGGCGGCCGCTGGCCCTGCTCGACCGCGCCATCCCGGAGCTGGCGGTCGACACGGTCACGGTCGACGACCGCGAGGCGGCCGAGGCCGCGACCCGCCTGCTGATCGGGCACGGCCATCGCCGCATCGCCTATGTCACCGCCTGCGACACGCCGGAGCATACCTATCGCGACCTCGCCGACATCCACACCGCGTCGGTCCGACACCGGGTCGAAGGCTTTCTCGGCGCCTGCGACCAGGCCCGGATCCCATCGCCGGCCGTCCGGCTCGGGGCGATCGGCCGCGAGAAGACGCGACAGCTGGCGATCGACCTGCTGCGATCGCCCGAGCCGCCGACCGCGATCCTGGCCTCCGACAGCGTGATCGCGCTCGAGATCTTCAAGGTGGTTCGCGAGCTCGGCCTGTCGATCCCCGACGACCTGTCGCTGATCACCTTCCACGACGCCGACTGGACCAGCGTCACCAGCCCGCCGGTCACCGTGATCGACCAGCCGGTGCATCAGCTCGGCACGGCGGTGGCCGAGCTGCTGGTGTCGCGGCTGAAGGGCTATGCCGGCCCCGCGCGCCACCGGGTGATTCCGACCCGGCTGGTGGCGCGCGCCTCGGTCGCGCTTCGGGATCCGGCCGGCGCGCCCCTGTAGGAGGCGGGACAGCGAGGCTCAGGCGGTCCACGCGGCCGCGCGGTGGCCCGGCGTCGCCTCGAAGTTGAAGAAGTGCTGGATGGCGAGTGCTGACGCGCCGCGCGCCCAGGCATTGTCCTGCCAGTCCACCACCATGGGCGGCTCGCCGGCGAAGCACAGCTCCTTCAGCACGGACCGCACCGGCCCGAACAGGTGCTGGCCGAAGCGGACGGCTTCGCCCCCGATCACGATCATCTCCGGCGCGAACAGGTTGGCGAGCGTGGCGATATGCCGGCCGAGGCGAAGCCCCGACTCGCGCAGGATCTGCAGCACCACCGGATCGCCGGCCTCGGCAGCCGCAGCCATCGCCTCAGCGCCGGCATCGCTCCGGCCCGGGTCGCGCTCGTGCCAGATCCGGACCATGGCCGCCTCCGAGCAATAGGTTTCGAGGCACCCCGCGCGGCCGCATTCGCAGGGGCGGCCGCCGGGCTCCGACAGGTCGTGACCGATCTCGCCGGCCCCGCCGCCGCGGCCGCGATAGAGCCGGCCGTCGACCACCAGCCCCGCACCGACGCCGCGTCCGACCGCGACCGCGGCGATAGTCCGCAGGTCCCGGCCATAGCCGAAGAGATGCTGAGCGATGGCGAAGGCGTTGACGTCGTTGTCGACCCAGACCGGCGCCGCCATCTTGGCCGCCAGCAGCTCCGCCACCGGCACGTCGGTCCAGCCGAAGCGATGCAGGGCCCGGCAGAGTCCGGTCTCGGCGTCGATCAGGCCCGGCAGGGCGACGCCGATGCCGATCAGGCGGCGCGAGTCGGCGCGAGGGCTGCGCATCAGCTGCGCCGCCGCCGTGGCCGCGGTCTCGATCACCGTCTCCGGCCGATGGTCGGGCAGCGGCAGCTCGATTTCGGCCAGCACCTCGGTGGCGAGGTCGGTGAGAACCCCGAGCACCCGGTCGGCCATGACCTTGAAGCCGATCGCCAGGCGGGCCTCGTAGACGATGTGCAGCGGCATCGGGCGTCGCCCGCCGGTGGCAGGCCCCGCCTCCCCCTCCGCCAGCAGCCCTTCCTCGATCAGCTCCGCGGTGACGAAGGTGATCGCCGCCGGGCTGAGGCCGACGGCTGCCGTGATCGCCGCCCGGCTCATCGGCCCGTTGCGGCGCAGCCGGTCCAGGATCAGCCGCCGGTTCAGCGCCCGCGTCGTGCCGGAATCGCCCTTCAATCGCATCGCCTACCTTCTTTAAAGTCTTAAATTAGCGCTTGCCACAGTTCGGCGGAAGAGTTAACGCTTATTTTAAGGCCTAAAAAATGATAGCCCAGGAGGGAGCATTGCCATGGGAGAGCTCGTTGGATTCAGCCGCCGCAGCCTGATCAGGAGGGCCGCCGGCGGTCTCGGCTGGGCGGCGATCGGCGGCCTCGCCGCGCCGGCGATCGGTCAGGCCCGCCAGATCACCGTCATCAACGCCCAGTCGAACGACAAGGCCCGCGCCGCGCTGGAGGCGATCGCCGCCGGCTTCAAGGCGCAGACCGGCGTCGAGGTCGTGATCAACAACATGGATCACGAGGCCCACAAGACCGCGATCCGCAACTACCTCGTCGCCGGGGCGCCGGACATCTGCTTCTGGTTCTCGGGCAACCGCATGCGCGCCTTCGTGCAGCGCGGCCTGTTCGACGACATCTCCGACCTGTTCGAGCGCGAGAAGTACACGAACGTCCTCGGCACGATCGCCAACGCGGTCACCGTCGGCGGCCGGCAATACGGCCTGCCGATGGGTGGCACGCTGTGGGGCCTGTTCTACCGCAAGGACGTGTTCGCGGCGCATGGGCTGACGGTCCCGACCAGCTGGGACGAGACCCTCGCCTACACCGAGCAGGCCAAGGCCGCCGGGCTGGTGCCGCTGACCATCGGCACCAAGGAGCTGTGGCCCGCCGCCGGCTGGTTCGACGAGATGAACCTGCGGATCAACGGGCTGGACACCCACATGGCCCTGATGGACGGCAAGCTCAGCTATCTCGACCCGGTGCTGGCCGAGGTGTTCGACCGCTGGGAGGCGCTGATCAAGGCCGGGTTCTTCCTGCCCGACCACACCTCCTACGGCTGGCAGGAGGCCGGGGCCCTGCTGGCGCAGAAGAAGGCCGGGCTGATGAATCTCGGCAACTTCGTGCGCTATGTCATGCCGGAGGCGGAGGTGGACCAGCTGGCCTTCGCCCCCTTCCCCGCGATCAAGCCCGGCCTGCCGCGCTACGAGGACTTCTCGGTCGACTCCGTCCACATCCCGGCCAACGCCAAGAACAAGGACCTGGCCCGCGAGTTCCTGGCCTATTTCTACCGGCCGGAGAACCTGACGGCCTATCTCGAGCCGACCGGGAACATCCCGCCGCGCAACGACGTGCCGCCGGGGAAGGACCCGCTGATCAACGCGGCGATGGAGAGCCTGAAGACCGTCGCCGGCACGGCCCAGTACTACGACCGCGACACCGATCCGGACATGGCCCAGGCCGGCCTCAACGGCTTCCAGGAGTTCATGGTCAAGCCCGACCGGCGCGACACGATCCTCCGCCGGCTCGAAGCGACGCGAAAGCGCATCTTCAAGGCCTAGCCGCACCAGGGGCAGGCCCCGCCTGCCCCCTCCCCTTCATCGAGGTCGAATCCATGGCCCGCTTCTGGCGCCGTCATCGCGATCGGCTGACCCCGACGCTGTTCATCCTGCCCGGCGTCCTGCTGTTCGGCGTCGTGATCGTCGCGTCCTCGACGCAGAGCCTCTGGGTCAGCCTGCACGACTGGGACGGGATGGGGCCGATGACCTGGATCGGGCTCGACAACTATCGCGAGCTGTTCGCCGACCCGCAATTCTTCGTGTCGCTGAAGAACAACGTCATCTGGCTGCTGGTGTTCATGCTGGCGCCGCCGCTGGGCCTGGCCATCGCGCTGCTGCTAAACCAGCAGATCGCCGGGATGCGGATCGCCAAGTCGCTGTTCTTTATCCCGCTGGTGCTGGCGCCGGTCGCCGTCGGCGTCGTCTTCACCTGGGTGTACACGCCGACGCTCGGCCTGCTGCCGATCCTGTTCCAGGCGGTCGGGGCGACTGCCCCGGCCCTGCTGTCGGACGAGAATTTCGTCACCTTCGCGGTGGTGTTCGCCGCGCTGTGGCCGCAGGTGTCGTTCTGCATGGTGCTGTACCTCGCCGGCCTGAACAACCTGAGCGAGGACCTGATCGGCGCCGGCCGGGTCGACGGCGCCACCGGCTGGCGCCTGCTGCGCCACATCGTGCTGCCGCAGCTGACCCAGGTCAGCTTCATCGCCATCGCGGTCACCGCGATCGGCGCGCTCCGCTCCTTCGACATGGTGTCGGTGATGACCCAGGGCGGGCCCTTCGGCTCCTCCGAGGTGCTGGCCTACCAGATGTACGAGCAGTCGATCTTCTCCTACCGCTTCGGCTACGGCGCCGCGATCGCCTCGGTGCTGCTGGCCATCATGCTGGTGTTCATCGCCTGGTACGTCTCGCGCGTGCTCCGGGCGGAAAGGACGGCCTGATGTACCCGGCCCCGATCCCCGAGACCGCCCGCCTGCGCCGCGCGCTCTATGCCTTCGGCGTCTTCGCCATCCTGATCCTGTGGCTGGCCCCGCTCTTCGCCGTCGCCCTGACCTCGCTCAGGTCCGGCGAGGACGTGGCCGGCGGCAATCTCTGGGGCTGGCCCACCTCCTTCGGGCTGGCCGAGAACTACCTGGGCGTGTTCACCCAGACCCCGATGGCGCGCTACTTCGTGAACAGCCTGCTGATCACGGTGCCGACCGTGCTCGCCGTGCTGGTGCTGTCGACGCTGACCGGCTTCGTGCTGTCGAAATACCGGTTCCGCGGCCGGACGGTGCTGTTCGCGATCTTCATCGGCGGCAACTTCCTGCCGGCGCAGATCATGATGATCCCGGTGCGCGACCTGATGGTGCAGCTCGGCCTCTACGACACCGTCTTCGCCCTGATGATCTTCCACACCGCGTTCCAGACCGGCTTCGCGACGCTGTTCATGCGCAATTTCATCGCCGCGCTGCCGCATGAGCTGTTCGAGGCGGCGCGGGCCGAAGGCGCCTCGCCCGCCCAGGTGCTGCGCCTGGTGGTCGTGCCGCTGGTCCGCCCCGCGCTGGCGGCGCTGGCGATCCTGATCTTCACCTTCGTCTGGAACGATTATTTCTGGGCGATCGTGCTGACCCTCAGCGACACCGTGAAGCCGGTCACCGCCGGCCTCGCCAATCTGCGGGGCCAGTACGTCTCCGCCTGGAACATCATCTCCGCCGCCACCATCATCGTCGCGGTGCCGCCGGTGACGATGTTCTTCCTGATGCAGCGCCACTTCATCGCCGGCCTGACCATGGGCGCGGTGAAGGGATGATGAGCCATCCCGCCTTCCTCGAAAGCCCGACCATGCCCAGCAAGCCCAGAGCCCGGCGTTCCGCCTGGCGCCCGATCGACATCGACACGTTTCTCGTCGGCGCCGCCCATTACCCGGAGCATGTCGACGAGGCCGTCTGGGAGCGGGACGCGGCGCGCATCGCCGAGGCCGGCTTCAACGTCGTCCGGATGGGCGAATTCGCCTGGAACCTCTTCGAGCCGCAGCCCGGGCAGTATGAGTTCGACCTGTTCGACCGGGCCGTCGCTCTGCTGGGCCGGCATGGCGTCAAGACGATCCTGTGCACCCCGACCGCCACCCCGCCGCGCTGGCTGACCGCGGCGCATCCGGAGATCCTGCGCGTCGACGCCAAAGGCGTGCCGCACCGCCACGGCTCGCGCCAGCATGTCGACACCGTGCACCCGCTGTTCCGGGAGCACAGCCAGCGCATCACCCGGATGATGGCCGAGCACTATCGCGACGACCCGAACGTCATCGGCTGGCAGACCGACAACGAGCTGAACACCTCCTGCTCCGAGACCTATTCGGATGCGGCCGAGGCGGCGTTCCGCAGCTTCCTGGAGCAGCGCTACGCCACGATCGAGGCCCTGAACCAGGCCTGGGGCACACGCTTCTGGGCCCAGACCTATGATGATTTCGGTCAGGTGGAGCTGCCGCGGCCGTTCACGCCGGTCGCCTCGAACCCGACGCACCGGCTGGACTATCACCGCTTCCTGGCGGAGGCGACGGCGGCGTTCCAGCGCGACCAGGTGGAGATCCTGCGCGCCGTCAATCCGGGCTGGTTCGTCTATCACAATATCGGCGCGATCAACGACATCGACATGCGCGGGCCGTTTTCCGAGGACCTCGATTTCCTCGGCTACGACGTCTACCCGTTCCTGTTCGACGAGCTGCTGCGCCACGGCCACGCCCATTGCCAGGCCCTGGCGCTGGACTGGGTGCGCGGCGCCGCCGGCAACCTGATCGTGCCCGAGCAGCAATCGAGCTTCGGCAGCCAGCCGGGCTTCGCCACGGTGGCGCCGGAGCCGGGCGAGATGCGCCGCATGGCCTTCTCCTCGGTCGCGCGCGGCGTCGACGGCGTCCTGTTCTTCCGCTGGCGCCCGGCGCATTTCGGTGCCGAGATCTACTGGATGGGCATCATCGACCATGACGACGTGCCGCGCGGACGGTTCGAGGAGGCGAAGCGCTTCGCCGGCGAGATCGGCCGGATCGCGCCGGAGGTGCTGGGCAGCTCGGTCCATCTCGACGTCGGCATCGCCGGGCCCGACTTCGTCAACGAGGAGGCGCACAAGGCCTATGCGCTGGGCCTGCCGACGCCGCAGCAGGCGGCGGTGCCGGTGCACGGCCACTGCTACACGCGCGGCATCGCCTGCGGCTTCGTCCACCCGGAGGACGAGCTCAACCGGCTGAAGGTCTTCATCGTGCCGCATTGGGCGGTCTGGGATCCGGCCTGGACCGGACCGCTGGAACGCTTCGTGCGCAACGGCGGCACCGCCATCATCGGGGCGCGCAGCGGCGCCCACACCCTCGACAACCACGCGCTGCGGGTGGCGCCGCCGGGCGAGCTGGCGGCGTTGACCGGGGTCACCGTCGAGGGCTTCGGCCCGCTGGCCACGCCCGGCGGCAATGGCGTCTCCGCCCAGTTCGAGATGTCGCGCGGCGTGGTGGTCCCGCCCGACCGGCCCGCCGAATCCGCCCGCCGCCGATACGAGCTGACGATCGGGAACACGGCCCTCCAGGCCGGCCACTGGTTCGAGCGCCTGTCGCTGCGGGACGGCACCGAGGCGATCGGGCGCTGGACCAGCCGCTTCCTGGCGGGCGAGCCGGCGATCACCAGCCGCCGCCATGGCCGGGGCCGGGTGATCTATGCCGGGACGTATTTCACCCCGGAGCTGACCGACGCCCTGCTCGGCCGCGTGTTGCCGGAGGCTGGCGTCGCGCCGCTGGTCCCCGGGCTGCCGGAGGGCGTCGAGGTCTCGCTGCGCCGGGCCGGGGACCGAGAGCTTCTGTTCCTTCAGAACACCCGCGCCGAGCCGGTCACGATCGCCTCCGTGCCCGCAGGGCGGGATCTTCTCAGCGGGGCCGCGACGGGACGGGATCGGTTCGAGCTGGGGGGCTATGGCTGCGCCGTCCTGCGATTGGCCCCGACACCCCGCTGAACGCGTATTGCCTCGACCGGACCGGGATCGTCGGCGGCGGTCCCGGCCCGTCGCGTCCCGGTTGCATGGCTTTCTCCGCACCGCGACCTGGAATTGTCGCCGCGCCGCTTCAGATCACTGGGATCGAAGACCGGGCGGGACATCGGAGACCCAAGCCATGGACCAGGAGTTGCAGCGGCTCGACGCCTATTGGCGCGCGGCAAACTACCTGTCGGTCGGGCAGATCTATCTGCTCGACAATCCGCTGCTGGAACAGCCGCTGGCGATCGAGCACGTCAAGCCCAGGCTGCTCGGCCATTGGGGTACGACGCCCGGGTTGAACTTCATCTACGCCCATCTCAACCGCGTGATCGCCCGCGACGATCTCGACATGATCTTCATCTGCGGGCCCGGCCATGGCGGGCCGGCGGTGGTCGCCAACACGTATCTCGAAGGCACCTACTCGGATATCTATCCCGAGATCGGGCGGGACCGGGAGGGCATGCGCCGGCTGTTCCGTCAGTTCTCCTTCCCCGGCGGCATCCCCAGCCATGCGGCGCCGGAGACGCCGGGGTCGATCCATGAGGGCGGCGAGCTTGGCTACGCCCTGGCCCATGCCTATGGCGCCGCCTTCGACAATCCGGAGCTGATCGCCGCCTGCGTCATCGGCGACGGCGAAGCCGAGACCGGGCCGCTGGCGGCGTCCTGGCACTCCAACAAGTTCCTCAATCCGCGGACCGACGGCGCGGTGCTGCCGATCCTGCACCTCAATGGCTACAAGATCGCCAACCCGACCATCCTCGGCCGCATGACCGGCGAGGAGCTGCTGCGGCTGTTCCAGGGCTTCGGCTACGAGCCGTATTTCGTCGAGGGTTCGGACCCGGTGCCGACGCACCGGGCCATGGCCGCCACCCTCGACATCGTCATCGACCGCATCCGCGAGATCCGAGCCGGCACCCGGGCCGACGGCCTGGCCCGGCCGCGCTGGCCGATGATCATCCTGCGCACGCCCAAGGGCTGGACCGGGCCGAAGATGGTCGACGGGCTGAAGACCGAAGGCTTCTGGCGCTCGCATCAGGTGCCGCTGTCCGGCCTCGCCGACAAGCCGGCGCATCTCGCCCAGCTCGAGGCCTGGATGCGCGGCTACCGGCCGGAGACGCTATTCGACCGGGACGGCCGGCTGGCGCCGGAGCTGCAGGCGCTGACCCCGCAGGGCGACCGCCG
>NZ_VCCH02000090.1 GCF_005938675.2 Mycobacterium sp. KBS0706 | reverse complement strand
CGCCGCAGCGGCGAACGGGCGCTGGGGTCGCCCGTTCATCACGGCCTCAGAACGGGATGCGGGCGTAGACGTCGCCCGACACCGGCCACAGCGCGTCGTCGAAGGACACCCCCTGCGCCACCGGGAAGGCCTCGAACAGGTCGCGGCCGTCATAGCGCAGCGGCTGCCAGGTCTCGTCGATCCAGGTGATCACGTCCTCCCACGGCGTCTCCAGGCTGCGGTCGCGGCAGAAGGCGATCACGCCCGGCTTGCCGACGCCGGAGTAGAAGTCGCGGATGCGGTGGTCGATCCGGTTCTCCGGATCGTCGACGTCGAGCAGCAGGCGGCCGCCCTCATAGGTGCCGAACCAGCCGCAGGGCACGCCGTAGGTCTCGGCGATCACCATGCCGTGCAGGCTGGTCGAGATGATCCGCTTGCACGACACGATCTCCTCCACCTTGGCGGCGAAGGCGTCGACCTTCGGCGCGGTGTAGGTGTTGATCAGCCGGATCGAGCCCGCCAGGCTGGGCGGGATGTTGTAGCGCTTCAGCGCCTCCTTCACCCCGGACTGCGGGTCCATCGAGGACAGCTCGGAGATGTGCAGGATCACGCCGAGCTCATGCGTCTTCTTGACGTGGTGCATCGGCATGATGCGCGGCAGGAACCACACCGGGTCGCCGAACACGTCGGGCACCTTGATGCCCTGGCCGCGCAGCACCGCCTGGGTCTTGCGGCCGCGCACGCCATGCACGACGAAGTCGGTGTTCTGCGGCCGGATGTACTGCCGGATCGAGCGGTCGACCGGGTTCAGCGTCGCATCCATGCCGGTGCCCCAGAAATGGAGCACGCCGTTCTTCTGGGCATGGCCGATGGTGCCGACCGCGACCATCCGCTCCGACGCGTCGTCGAAGGCGGCGCGGCGCACCGGCAGGCCGGCGATGGCGGACACCACCACGGCGCTGAGCGCATCGCCGAGATTGGCGTGCGGATGCTCGCTGGTGGTGGCGACCCAGGACAGCGGGATCGACAGCCGCTTGGCGTTGAAGCGCAGCAGCGTCTCCAGCCGGTCGCGCGAGGCCGCCTCCGGCTTGGCCACCGCCGGCGCGGCGACACGGGCCGGCGCCGGGGTGGCCTCAAGCACCGGCTCGGGCGCCCGGGCAAGGGCGGCGGACCCGGCGGTCATCGGGGCGGCGGAGGCGGCGGCCGCGGCGGGCTTGGCCGGGGCGGGGGTCGAGGGAACGGTCATGGCAGAAACAACCTTCAGGGCCGGGGCCGGCTTGGCGACCGGAGCCGCAGCCGGGGCCTCGGTCTTCGCCTCCCCGGCCCGGGCCAGGGCGAAGCGCTTGCGGTCTTCCCGGCGCAGCTCGTCCACGGAATGCTGGAGCACGAGGCCGGTCAGCACCGGGTGGTCCCACACGGTCTTGCCGGCTGGCGCCACCAGCGGCTTGGCCTCGAGCGGGAAGGCGTTGATCAGCGCGTCCTCGTCGATCGACACCGGCTCCCACACATCGTCGATGGTGTCGATCACGTCCTGCCAGTCGGTGGCGATGCCACGCGGCTGGCTGTAGCTCCAGATCTCGCTTTTGCCGATGCCGGTGTAGAGGTCGACAATCCGGAGATCGGTCGTGCCGCTGGGGTCGAGATCGGTCAACGCCAGGCCGGGCTCGTTGCCCTGCGGCGAAAAGTACAGGCAAGGGATGCCGTAGCTTTCGGCGATCACCATGCCGTGCAGGCTGGTCGAGACGATGCGCTTGCAGGCCAGGATCTCATCGACCTTGTCCTGCAGCCCGCCGATGCCGATCGGCGTCACCGTGCTGATCAGATGCACCCGGCCGGCGAGCTCGGCCGGCACCTCGAAGCGCTTATAGTCGGCCCGCGGATTCGCCTGGGCGAAGGACCGGTCGGCCAGCTCCGACAGATGCAGGATGACGCCGACATCCCACTTCTTCTCGACCTTCGGCTTGTAGAAGCGCGGCAGCAGCCAGACCGGGTCGCCATAAACGCCGCCCTTGGCCTTGCCGCCGAGCAGCCGGGCCGAGACCGGGCCGCGGCTGGCCGGGACGTGGAAAGTCGACTCCGGCGGCACGGTGAAGGGCAGACGCTCGGGCATCGGCGCCGACGGATTCTTCCAGCCCGAGCAGCCGGTGCCCCAGAACCAGACTTCACCGCCCTCGAATCCATGGCCGATGGTGCCGACCGCGCCCATGCGCACGGATTTCGACTTGGTCGGGACGCGGGCGACATCCAGGCCGGACAGCAGGGCCACCATGACCGGGCTGAGCGCGTCACCGAAGTTCAGATAGTCCATCTCCTTGGTCGAACCGGCCCAGGAGAGCGGGATCTGTCCCGCGTCGCGCGTGGCCCGCAACAAGCTGTTCATCATGCGCCTCGTACAGTTCGATCAGGTCGATGTGTGGGTGCGGAATCGTGATGCCGCATCAGGCCCGGTCCGGCAGGGGCCGCCGCAGCAGCGCCGCCATGCGCTGCAGCGGCCCGGCCGGCCGCGCCGCGATCGCCGGCCGGGCCTCGGCGGCGAGAGGCCGCAGCACGGTCTGCGGCCGGTGCTGCAGTGGGATCTGCCGCAGCACCGGATGGTCGAACACGGTCTCGCCCTGCCGCGGCCGCAGCGGGTTCAGGTCCAGCGGGAAGGCTTCCTGCAGCGGCGCCGTGTCGAAGTCCGGCGGCGCCCAAGCCTTGTCGATCGCCGCCATCAGTGCCGGCCAGTCGGTGCGCTCGCGCCGCGGCTGGCCGTAGATCGGCAGGCTGGTCCGGCCGAGGCCGCGATAGAGGTCGACGATGCGGAGATCGAGCGTGCCGTCGGGGTCGAGCTCCGCCATGTGCAGGCCGCGCGGCGCCCGGGGCGAGAAGTACAGGCAGGGGATGCCATAGCTTTCGGCGAAGACCATGCCGTGCAGGCTGGTCGACACGATCCGCTCGCATTCCAGGATCTCGTCGAGCCGGGCGCGCATCCCGTCCAGGCCGATCGGCGTGACGGTGTGGATCAGCTTGACGTCGCCGGCCAGCTCGGGCGGCACCACGTAGCGGATGTGCTCCGCCTTCGGCCGGACCTCGAAGGACCGGTCCTGCAGATCGGCCAGATGGATGATGACGCCGAGCTTCCATTTCTTGCGCGGCGGCCCGGGGTAGAATTGCGGCAGCAGCCAGACCGGGTCGCCATAGACCGCCGGGCCGACGGCGTTGTCCCCGCCCAGGATCCGGCGCGACACCGGCCCGCGCGTCGCCGTGATGTGCAGGCGCGTGCCGGGCTGCGGCGCCACCTGGACGCGCGCCTCGGCCGGGGCCGACGGGTTGCGCCAGCGCGAGCTGCCGGTGCCCCAGACCACGACCTCGCCCTCCTTCAGGCTGTGGCCGATGGTGCCGACCGCGGCCATGCGCAGGCGCTTCGATTCATGCGCCATATGCTCGACCGGCAGGCCGGCCAGCAGCGACACCATCACCGCGCTGAGCGCATCGCCGAGATTGACGTAGTCCTGCTCGCGCGTCGCCGCCACCCAGGTCAGCGGCACGATCTGCCGCTCCCGCACCGATGCGGCCAAAGCGCGAATGGTCTCGTTGCCCGGCACGGCCATCGATCGTCCATGATTCCAGTTTCGTCCCGAAGGTTTTAAGCCGGAATCGCCGCCGCTGTCATGCATTTTGCGGTGCGAAATCGCAGTGCGAAGCAAAAATCTGCACTGCGGCGCCGCCGAGGCACCTTCCGGTTTGGGTTTAGAATCCGCTTCCGGATCAATATGATGTGCCGAGCAAACCTGAAACCGGCTTTTCCTGGGTCTCGGGCCGGGCATCCCGAATCACCCCTCCCAAGCAAAACCTTCGAAAGCTTCCCGTGCGACATCCGGCCGCTTCGCCGCAGCGCCAGTTTCGACCATTCTGGCCGCGGGGGGAGCCACGCCCGACAGGCAATGACGAGGAACTGCATGCAGATCCGTTTCCCGCTCCTCCCGGCCGCCGCCCTGGCGCTGGCCGCCGGTCTGGCCGCGGCGCCGCCGGCCCGGGCCCAGACCCAGTCCGACAAGCTGCAAGACTTCATGATCATGGATGCCTGCGTCGACCAGCACGACCGGATCGACCCGGCGCTGGTGCCGGGTGACCGCGACTGCACCCGGCGCCGCAACATCCGCGCCGGCGAGGCCGTGCCCTATCACCTGCACAACTTCCCGAGCCCGGGCGCCCCCTGCCCCGAACGGCTGGGCACGGTGTCGAAGGACAACATCCCGATCGAGAAACAGGGCGTCACCCGCATCGTCAGCTTCTACGACCGTGGCGTCGACCACAGTTGCCCGGACGCCAAGCCCGACGCGCCGAGCTTCGGCAAGCTCGACACCGGCCGCGAGGGCGGGTCGGTGCAATGGGTCGACGCGCGCTGGGGCTACATCATGGGCAGTTGGAGCCCGGTCGCCCTGTCCTACTGGCTGACCCCGTCCTGCGCCGGCACGCCCGACACATCCGGCCGGTTCCGCTACGGCTGGGTGATCGGCCCGGCGACGCTGCCGCCGGAAGGCCAGGGCGGCTTCGAGGTGTTCCAGAGCAAGCTGGTTACCGCCAAGGATGGCGGCGAGCCCGAGGCCGGCTGCCCGAAGCGCTTCGCCAAGCCCTTCACGATGTGGATGCGCGACCGCTTCACCTACAAGGACGGCAAGGATCTCGACAGCCTGATCTCGCTGCGCTTCTCCAGCTCCAGCAAGGACGGCCGCGGGCCTGGGCCGGCGACCCAGGTCGAGATCACCTACTGGACCAAGGAGTTCGGGCTGACCCGCTGGGAGAAATGGGCCCGCGCCGACTGGGTGCATCCGCGCAGCCGCCAGGCCGCGCCGATGCTGGGCAAGACCCTGTTCGCGCGCGACACCTGCAGCCCGCCCTACAGCTTCCGCAGCAGCCCGGTGCCGGGGCTGACGATCAGCGACGGCGGCAGCAAGGACGATTACAGCCGGACGTTGACGCAGGGCGACGAATCCCACAGCTGGCACATGTCGCTGTGCAGCGACTACACCAACATCGTCAAAGATGCCGATGGCGGCCTGGTCCCGCCCTGGGGCCAGGCGCTCAGCAACATGTTCTGGGTGGAGTAGCCTGTGACGGGCTTCCGGCGCCTATCGCCGGAAGCCGTCGGGCCGCGGCCCTTCCGACCGGCGGCCGGGAACCGGCTTGATCCCGTCGTGCCGCAGCCCGGCCGGCGCCCCGCGGCGATGGCGTCGGCGCGCCCGCCCGGCCTCGACCCGCCGGGTCTCCTCCTGCAGCCGCAGCACCGTTGTCCCGCCGCCTTCGGAGGGCGGCACCAGCCGGCGGCGCCAGGCTTGACGCTCCTGATGCGAGGCCGGCGGCACCATCGGATAGACCGCGGGCAATCCCCAGCGCCGGCGGTACTGGTCCGGGCTGAGCCCATGCGCCCGGTCGAGATGGCGGGCGAGATCGCGGCAGACCCGGCCGTCCTCGAGGCAGATCAGGAAGCCGAGGCCGATGGTCTCGGACAGCGGCACCGCCGGTACCAGCACCGGCGGCACCGGCGCCGGCGGCACCCGGGCGGGCGCCGCGCGGACGGCTTTCGGCACCCGGCGCCGTGGCGAGGCCGAGAGATCGTCGAACGCCGCCAGGATCTTCGGGACCAGCGCGGGATCCTCGGGCATCGAAGCGGGCTGGCGCGCGCGGAAGGCCCGCGCGATCTCGGCGGCGAAATCCCGGTGCTGCGGCAGCAGCTTTTGGAGGTCGGTCCCCGCCCCGGTCAGGCCCCGGCCCGCCTTTCGGCTCGCGTCGTCACGCTGATCAATTCGCATTCATTCGTCCTTCCGACGCACAGCTTTGATGCCGGCTCGACCCAGTCGGAACCACTGTCGGCAAAGGTTCATGCAGGCGCTGCCCCCACCAACCCAATGATTCCATGGCCGGCCGACCGGCCGACATGGTTCCCCCTCCCCTTGAACCCTTTGTCATTGATTGCAATGCGGCGGCACATATTCGGATAATGCACGTTCCGAATCGCGAAATCAGCCTACCAGCAAGGGCCGATCAGGTTAATCCTTAAAAACTATTGCGGAGGACCATTTTAAATCGAAGAGCTGAGGGCCAGCCGCCGCCGATAGGTGGCTCAACGATCGGCAATGCCGGAATCTCCGTGGATTCTGTCCGGATGGAACTTTTCGAGACCATGCATTGCGGAAGCCGGAAAAATATGCCAAGATTTCGATATAAAGGTTTTGAGATCTGCAGGCAGTGGTCGAATTCACCGACGACACGCGACGGATGGAGTTGATTTCCGTCCTCTCCACGCCCCACGGCACAACCTACGCGCTGCAATGTCGCAAGGATGGGAGGGTGTTGGAAGGCGTCTATCGGCCGCTCTGCGGGCCCGGAACCGGTACTTTGTGCCGCAGTACCTGGATCGAAAAGCTTTGCGTTATCATCTTGCGGAAATCGCACCAAACATCTTAAAATTGCACTTAGATTTTAGCCATCCAGTGGAGGGAGGCGATTCGAATCCTTCGGCGGCCGCAAATTCAATCGCGCCTCGCCCCCCGGACGGATCGTTCACTAAGAAAGAGCAGCATGGCCCGCCCAAGCGAAACCGAGATCCTGAGGTTCACCAAAGAGATCGTTGTCGCCCACGTGTCCCGGAACACGCTCGACAGCGAGAGCCTTCTCGACCTGATCCGCAACGTCTACACCACGCTCAGCGCCACCCAGGGCGCGATGGTCGACGGCGAGAGCGACCTGCCGATCGATGGGGCCGACGGCCTCATCCCGGCCGAAGGGTCCGGCGCCGAGCATGACGGGCGGGCGGTGGATGCGACGCCCCCGGTCCCGGCGGTGCCGATCGAGGATTCGGTGACGCCGGACTATATCGTCTGCCTCGAGGACGGGCGCCGCTTCAAGACCATGAAGCGCTGGCTGCGGGCGACCTACGGGCTGAGCCCGGAGCAGTACAAGGAGCGCTGGGGCCTGCCGGCGGACTATCCGCTGACGGCGCCGAACTACACCAAGGCGAAGTCGGCGGACGCCAAGCGCCAGGGCCTCGGCTCCGGCCGTCCGGCCCGCGTCGCCCGGGCCAGCCGGCCCGGCCGCCAGCGCGCCGCCCGCCCGAGCGAAAAGAAGACCAAGCGCTGAGCCCAGCGTCCGGCCGCTGCGGGGCGCGGCCGGACCGGTGCTGCGCCTCCAGCCAGACGATGGGGTTTGATTCCTCATCGGCAGGTGTTCGTCCATGAGACCGGACAGGCTCATTCGAGCCTCTCATCCGTAGCCTGTTGGATTCGTACATCTCGTCCGCACACGCGTTGGGGCTTGATCGTTGCCTCTCCTCCCCGGCTTGACCCGCGGTGTGCGAGGCCTCTTCAGAACAACGGCCCATCCCTTCGTCGTCATTCCCGCGAAAGCGGGAATCTTTTGCCGATCGAAGCGTTGCGAGATCCCCGCTTTTGCGGGGGATGACGGATTGGGGAATTTCAAAAGGTTTCGCAAACGGCAGAGGCATTCGTAGCCAGGCGGCTCCCGGGATGTATACGATTGCCGCGCCTGTCAGAACATATGGGTGGCCGGGTTGGCCAGCAGGGCCGTGGATATGGCGCCGACGCGATCGAGGGGCGTGCGACGCCGGGAGCGTTCCGTTCCCGGATATGCGAGCGGGGCCGATGCGCCGCTGCGGGCAACCGCGGATGCGCTGGAACGCGCCGAACACGCCCGGTCCATCGTGCTGGTCGAGGGGATCAGCGATCAGATCGCCGTCGAGACCCTGGCAAGCCTCCAGGCGCGCGACCTGGCGGCAGAGGGCGTGGTCGTGGTGCCGATCGGTGGCGCCCGGTCGGTGTCGAAGTTCCTCGCCCGTTTCGGGCCGACCGGCGCCGGGCTGCGCGTCAGCGGCCTGTGCGATGCTGCCGAAGAGCGGCACTTCTGCCGGCAACTGGCGAGGGCCGGCTACGCGCAGCCCGATACGCGCAGCGACCTCGAAAGCGCAGGCTTCTTCGTCTGCGACCGCGACCTGGAAGACGAGCTCATCCGTGCGGTCGGACCCGACGCCATCGAAGCGATCCTGGCGGAAGAGAAGGACCTCGCTGCGTTCCGCACGCTGCAGCAGCAGGCCGCATGGCGGGACGCCGGCTTCGTCGATCAGTTTCGCCGGTTCCTGGGGGCGGGCGCACGCCGGAAGCTGCGTTACGCCGGCCTGTTCGTTGGCGCGCTGGACTCCGATCGCCAGCCCCGACCGCTCCAGGGTGTCCTGAGCCGGGCTTAGTCGAGGCGCCGGCGCCACGTTCGGACTCGACAGATCGAGCTTATGTTCTATATTCGTTCCAAATCGTCCATCACGACCTGGACCGTCATGGGGCATATCCAGCAACTGGCTTTCGCGCTCGGGCCGATCGGGGCCAGACCGGCCGCGCCGGCTCGTCCCCGGCCTGCCGGACGGCCGGACAGGTCAGTGGCGGCGGTGGCCCAGCCGCTGCTGCCGGAGGTGGCGCCACCCGCGCCGCCCGCGCCGGCGGAGGCGACCGAGCCCGCGGCCGTGATCGCCCCGGAGCCGCCCCCGGCGCCTTCGCCACCCGCCGCCGTGCCGCCCTCCCCCGCCATTGCAGCGCCGCTGTCCGACGACATGCCGTCGCCGGTGAAGGCCGCCCTTTATGTGGTGATCGGCTTCGCGCGCGGACGCGAGCGGCGGCGCGGCGGATGGCATCGCTTGGCGGAGCAGAGTTTCGCCAGCCGGCGCCGGGCCGAGGAGCATGCGGCGCGGCTGCTGGCGCGGGGTCGCACGGAGGGCGTCATCCTGGCCCGGCAGGAGCTCCGCCCGGATCCGGATGCGGCGGAGGAGCCGGTGATCCTGGCGCGCCTCGGTGAGCTGCCGGCGGAGCTGGCGGAAGGGTGAGAAACCATTTGTAAATGCTGCTGGCGCGGCCGTCTGACGGCGGACTCGAAGCTTCCGGTGCTCACGGACCAATGTCCGCTGCGCGCCGGTTCTCGAAACCACCGCCAGCCGACTCACGCCAGCGCATTTCCAGACGGTCTCTGACGCGGAAAGGGCGCCCCGAGGGCGCCCTTCCGTCCACAATGGCCTTCCGCTCAGTGCACGCCACTGAGCTGCCGCAGGCTCTGCCGCGCCCGGCCGAGGCGGGACCGGATGGTGCCGACCGGGACGCCGAGCGTGGTGGCCGCCTCGTCATAGGAGGCACCGCCCACCGCGACGATCTCGAGCACCTCGCGATGATCATGGCTGAGCTGGGGCCAGGAGGCCTGGACCCGGGCGATCTCCACCCTCTGCTCCTGATTGACCGGAACCGCGATCTCGCAGTCCTCGATCGGGAACTGACTGGTGGCGCGCTTGGCCGGGCCGACGAATTTCGACAGGAAGATCCGGCGCATCATCACCACCAACCACGCCATCAGGTTGGTTCCGGGCTGCCAGAGATGAAGCTTGCAGTAGGCGCGCATCAGCGTCTCCTGCAACAGATCTTCCGCATCCACCGGGTCGCGCGTCAGCGACGCCGCATAGCGCCGGAGGTCCGGCATCCGCGGCGACACCAGGGACGTGAAGCTGGCGGACGCGGCCCCTTCGATCCTGTTCGTCATTCTCCACCCTTTCCTGCCCTTGGCCGTCGGCGGCGCGGGCAAAGTCTCTCCTGCTTCGGACTCGAGACCTTCGGCCTCCGGCCCGGATGATGCGCAATGATCAGACGATCGATTGCCGCTTCGGTGTGAACTGATGATGAACCCCTCGACCGTTTGCCATGTTCCGCCAAAATTCAGCCAGAATTCCGCTGCATCGATCGTCATTCGTACGGCATAGGCCGTCGAAGACGGCATAAAGGGCCGTTCCGCTTCGCCGCCGCTATCATTTGATAAGGCAAAAAATATTTCGTCTATGTGATCTATTACATCATTTGATAATTCGCATACTGAGATCACATCCGCCGTACTTGGCGAGATGGACGGAGCCGCCTTGGTCATCTTCAATGGCGCAACTAGACCGCCTAGGCCTTGCCGCATAGCCGCATCTTGCGCCTGCGAAAGCCCTCCCGATTGATTGAGCTTCGACCCGTAAACATTCGTCAGACAAAGGGATTCGGCTTCCGCAGCCCTGGCCGCTTGGCGTATGGAGTCGGTACGCTGCCGGACCGCTTGGTTCGGCTGGAACGTCGAGGTTCGGGCCTGGCCCCACCAAGATCCGCCGCGTTCGACGGCGGAGAATGCCTGTGCACACAGCGCAGGCGTCGAACAGGAGAAGGTACAGGGAATGCTCAAGACGTATCTGACGGCGACGGCGGCGAGCCTGCTGGCTCTCACGGCCGCGGCCTATGCCCCCTCCGCGGCCGCGCAGGCCAAGGAGGAGGTCGAGGTGATGCATTGGTGGACTTCCGGCGGCGAGGCGGCCGCCCTCAACGTCCTGAAGGAACAGCTGCAGAAGGAAGGCGTGTCGTGGAAGGATGCGCCGGTGGCCGGCGGCGGCGGCGATGCGGCGATGACCGCGCTGCGGGCCCGGGTGACGGCCGGCGACAAGCCGACCTCGGTGCAGTTGCTCGGCCTGTCTGTCCATGACTGGGCGTCGGAAGGCGTGCTGGCCGACCTGACCCCGCTGGCCGAGAAGGAGCATTGGGCCGACCATATCCCGCCGGCGATCCAGGCCTTCTCGACCTATGAGGGCAAGTGGGTCGCGGCCCCGGTCAACATCCACCGCACCAACTGGCTTTGGATCAACAAGAAGCTGCTCGACAAGGTCGGCGGCAAGGCGCCGACCAACTGGGACGAGTTCCAGGCCCTGGCCAAGCAGTTCAAGGACGCCGGCGTCACGCCGCTGGCCCATGGCGGCCAGCCCTGGCAGGAAGCCACCACCTTCGACGCCATCGTCGTCGCCGTCGGCGGCAACGACTTCTACAAGAAGGCCTTCGTCGACCTCGACCCCGAGGCGCTGGGCAGCGACACCATGCAGAAGGCGCTCGACCAGCTGCGCGTGCTGCGCGGCTGGGTCGACCCGAACTTCTCCGGCCGCGACTGGAACCTGGCCTCGGCCATGGTGATCAACGGCGAGGCCGGCATGCAGGTGATGGGCGACTGGGCCAAGGGCGAGTTCATCAAGGCCGGGCTGAAGCCGGGCGTCGACATCGTCTGCGTGCCCTATCCGGGCAGCGAGAAGGCGTTCCTGTTCAACAGCGACCAGTTCGCCATGTTCAGCCTGGACGACAAGGCCCGGCAGGACGCGCAGCTGAAGCTGGCCAGCGCCATCGAGAGCCCGAGCTTCCAGGAGAGCTTCAACCTGGTGAAGGGGTCGATTCCGGCGAACACCGAGGTCAAGCCGGACAAGTTCGACAGCTGCGGCCAGAAGTCGATGGCCGACCGCGACGCCTTCAAGGCGACGGGCGGGATGCTGCCGAGCCTGGCGCACGGCCACGCCGCCCCGGCCGCGGTCAAGGGCGCGATCTACGACGTCGTCACCAACTTCTTCAACTCGACCCAGTCCTCCGCCGATGCGGCGAAGGCCCTGGTCGACGCGGTGGCGCTCGCCAAGTAACCCGCGCGCGGGGGCCGGTCGCCGGCCCCCGCCGCATTTTCGCCCCTGCATTTCCGAGGGCCTGCCGATGGCCGTGATCTCCGAGCCCGCCGCCGCGGGTCGCCGATCCCCCTTCGATTGGCTCCAGACGATCCTGCCCAAGCTCGTTCTGGCGCCGTCCTTCGCCGTGACCATCGTCTGCGTCTACGGCTTCATCCTGTTCACGCTGTATCTGTCGATGACCAACTCGACGATGATGCCGCGCCTCGACAGCTGGGTCGGCCTCCTCCAGTACGAGAAGCTGTGGGCCGACCCGAAATGGACCATCTCGCTGGTCAATCTGGCGATCTACGGGGTCCTCTACATCGGCATCAGCACCGCGATCGGCCTGCTGCTGGCGATCCTGCTGGACCAGCGGATCCGGATCGAGGGGGCGCTGCGCACCATCTACCTGTATCCGATGGCGATCTCCTTCATCGTCACCGGCACCGCCTGGAAGTGGATCCTCAACCCGGGCCTCGGCCTCGACAAGCTGATGCACGACCTGGGCTGGACCAGCTTCACCTTCGACTGGCTGATCAATGGCGACATGGCGATCTACACCATCGTCATCGCCGGGGTCTGGCAATCCTCCGGCTTCGTCATGGCGATGTTCCTGGCAGGCTTGCGCGGTGTCGACAGCGACATCCTGAAGGCGGCAGCGATCGACGGCGCCACGCTGCCGCAGACCTACCGGCGGATCATCATCCCGCTGATGCGGCCGGTGTTCCTGTCGGCCTTCGTGGTCTCGGCCCATCTCGCGATCAAGAGCTTCGACCTGGTGATGGCGCTGACCGCGGGCGGCCCCGGCACCTCGACCTGGATGCCGGCCCTGTACATGTACAGCCTGACCTTCACCCGCAACCAGATGGGCCTGGGCGCCGCCAGCGCCGTGATCATGCTGGCGACGATCAGCGCCATCATCGTGCCCTATCTCTACTCCGAGCTGCGGGGTGGTCGCCGTGACTGACGCTGCACTCATGGTCCCCGGCCCGCGCTCGGGCCTGTCGGTGGCGCTGCGCTGGCTGCTGTTCGCCATCCTCGGCCTGTTCGCGCTGATCTACCTGTTCCCGCTCTTCGTCATGATCGTAACCTCGCTGAAGACGCTGGACGAGGTGCGCGCCGGCAACCTGTTGTCGCTGCCGCCGAACCCGACGCTGGAGCCCTGGATCAGCGCCTGGAGCACCACCTGCGTCGGCCTGACCTGCGAGGGGCTGAAAGGCTATTTCCTCAACTCGATCCTGATGACCGTGCCGGCGGTCGCGATCTCGGCCGTGCTTGGCGCCCTGAACGGCTACGTGCTGACCAAATGGCGGTTCAAGGGCGACGGCATCGTCTTCGCCCTGATCCTGTTCGGCTGCTTCATCCCGTTCCAGATCGTGCTGCTGCCGATGGCGCGGACGCTGGGCCTCTTGGGCCTCGCCTCCTCTACCCCCGGACTGATCTTCGTCCATGTGGTCTACGGGCTGTGCTTCACCACGCTGTTCTTCCGCAACTACTACGCCGCCTTCCCCAACGACCTGGTGAAGTCGGCGATGATCGACGGCGCCGGCTTCTTCCGCATCTTCTGGCGGATCCTGCTGCCGAACTCGATCCCGATCATCGTGGTCACGGTGATCTGGCAGTTCACCAACATCTGGAATGACTTCCTGTTTGGCGTGTCCTTCGCCGGCGGCGGCAGCGCCATGCCGGTAACCGTGGCGCTGAACAACATCGTCAACAGCTCGACCGGAGTGAAGGAATACAACGTCCACATGGCCGCGGCGATCATCGCCGCGCTGCCCACCCTGGTCGTCTATGTGCTCGCCGGCCGCTATTTCGTGCGCGGCCTGATGGCGGGCGCGGTGAAGGGATAACCGCACCATGGCATCGCTTACGATCCAGAACGTGATCAAGCGCTACGGCGCGATCGAGATCCTCAAGGGCATCGATATCGACATCGATGACGGCGAGTTCCTGGTGCTGGTCGGCCCGTCCGGCTGCGGCAAGTCCACGCTGCTCAACATGATCGCCGGGCTCGACACCATCTCGGACGGCACCATCGCCATCGACGGCAGGCGGGTGAACGAGCTGCACCCGAAGGACCGCGACATCGCCATGGTGTTCCAGTCCTACGCCCTGTACCCGAACATGTCGGTCGAGCAGAACATCGGCTTCGGGCTGGAGATGCGCGGCGTGCCGAAGGAGGCGCGGGCCAAGGCGATCGCCGATGTCGCTCGGCTGCTGCAGATGGAGCATCTGCTGAAGCGCAAGCCCAGCCAGCTGTCCGGCGGCCAGCGCCAGCGCGTGGCGATGGGCCGGGCGCTGGTGCGCGACCCCAAGGTGTTCCTGTTCGACGAGCCGCTGTCGAACCTCGACGCCAAGCTGCGGGTGGAGATGCGGACCGAGATCAAGAAGCTGCACCAACGGCTGAAATCGACCATCGTCTACGTCACCCACGACCAGATCGAGGCGATGACGCTGGCCACCCGGATCGCGGTGATGCGGGCCGGCGAGCTGCAGCAGCTGGGCACGCCGCGGGAGATCTATGACCGGCCGGCCAACACCTTCGTCGCCGGCTTCATGGGGTCGCCGCCGATGAACCTGATCAAGGCCAAGGTGGTGGACCACAATGGCGGCCCGCACGCCGCGATCGACCGGCTGCAGGACGGCGAGATCGTGCTGCCGCTGCCGGCCAATGACGGGCTGCGCGGCGCCGCCGGGCGCGAGATCATCCTGGGCCTGCGGCCGGAGAACATCACCGACCCGCAGGGCGCGGTCAGCGGCGGCGGCCCGGTGCTGGCGGCCGACTGCCTGATCGAGGTGACCGAGCCCACGGGCCCGGACCTGATCGCGGTGGTCGAGATGGGCGGCAAGGAGGTACTGGCCCGCCTCAGGCCCGACGCCGAGGCCCGGGCCGGCCAGCGCAGCCGGCTGGTGTTCGACATGGGCAAGGCCGTGGTGTTCGACGCCGGAACGGAAGCACGCATCGCATGACGCCCGTTCGTATCGGACTGATCGGCTACGGCCCCGCCGCCCGCGTCTTCCACGGCCCGCTGATTTCCGTCTGCCCGGGCGCCGAGCTGGCCGCGGCGGCGGTGCGGAACCCGGAGAGCGTGACCGACGCGCCGCCCGGCCTGCCCATCGTCACGGTCGACGCCCTGCTGGCCGACCCGTCGGTGGAGGCGGTGGTGGTGGCGACGCCGAGCGGCAGCCACCACGACGTGGCCCGCCGGGCGCTGGAGGCCGGCAAGCATGTCGTGGTCGACAAGCCGGTCACGGTGACCGCGGCCGAGGCCGACGACCTGATCGCCCTGGCGGCGGAGCGGCGGCGGGTGCTGACCGTGTTCCACAACCGGCGCTGGGACGGCGACTTCCTGGCCCTGCGCGACCTGATCGCCCAGGGCCGCCTGGGCCGTGTGCTGTCCTTCGAATCCAACTACGACCGCTACCGCCCGACCGTGCGGGTGCGCTGGCGCGAGCAGGCGGTGCCGGGATCGGGGCTGCATTACGATTTGGGGTCGCATCTGATCGACCAGGCGCTGGTGCTGTTCGGCCGGCCGGAGTTCGTCCGGGCGGAGCTGCGCGCCATCCGCCCCGGCGCCGAGGCGGTGGACGACGCGATCTTCACCCTCGGCTTCGGCCCCGTGCGGGCGCTGCTGCGCTGCCGCATCCTGGTGGCCGAGCCCGGGGCGCGGCTGGTGGTGCAGGGCGACCGCGCCACCTTCCGCAAGCTGGAGATCGACCCGCAGGAGGACCATCTGCGCGCCGGCACGGTCCAGACCGGGCCGGAGACCGGCTGGCTGACCGTCGGGCGCGAGGCGGGCGTGGCGGAGACGCAGCGCCTGGCGATCGCGCCCGGGCGCTACGGCGCCTTCTATGACGGCTTCGTCGCCGCGGTGCGCGACGGCGCGCCGCCGCCGGTCGACCCGCGCGACGGCCGCGACGTGGTCCGGGTGATCGAGGCCGCGATCGAGAGCTCTGCTACCGGGCGCAACGTCCGGCTGGAGTGGTGAGCGGCCCCGCTCACCCAGCCGCGATCACCTCGATCTCCACCAGCCAGTCCGGCGACAGCGTCTGCGCCACCAGCGCCGTGGTCGGCACCACATGGCCCTGCAGCGCGGCGATGCGGGCGGCCTGGTTGGCCTCGGCATAGGCCGGGTCGCGCAGATAGCTGGTGATCCGCACGATGTTGCGGACCGTCATATCCGCACTGGCCAGGATGATGCGGATGTTCGACCAGATCAGCGCCAGCTGCTGCTCCAGCGTCGCGCCGGGCACGCCCTGGGCGTCGAGGCCCATGGTGCCGGCGACGTAGAGGATCCGGTCCGGCTGCCGCACCTCCAGCGCATGGATGTAGTCGGGCGTGGCCGGATAGATGCCGTCGGTCGGGTTGTGCGGAACGGTCTGCATGATTCGGTCCTCCCTGTGGCTTGACAGCAGGGGAGCCGGCTTCCGACACTCCGCCCGCCTGGAGAATACAGAGTGTCGGCGGAGACTGAAGCATGAGTGAGGAGAGCCGGCTGACCGGCGGCCCGAATTACCGGCCGCTGGACGAGGCCTTGATCCGCCCCTATCTGGCCGGCCTGCCCGCGATCCGCGACCGGCTGGGCGGCGATCCGGCCGGCTGGCACGTCACCGAGGTCGGCGACGGCAATCTGAACCTGGTGTTCATCGTCCGCGGATCCACCGGCGGCATGGTGGTCAAGCAGGCCCTGCCCTATGTCCGGCTGGTCGGCGACAGCTGGCCGCTGCCGCTGGACCGCGCCTGGTATGAATGGCACGCCCTGTCCGAGCAGGCGAGCCACGTGCCGCACCTGCTGCCGAAGCTGTTCCACTTCGACCCCGCCATGGCGCTGATCGTGATGGAGTGGCTGACGCCGCACATCATCCTGCGCAAGGGGCTGATCGCCGGCACCCGCTATCCGCTGCTGGCCGGGCATATGGCGGAGTTCCTGGCCCAGACGCTGTTCAAGACCTCCGACCTGCACGCGCCCGCCGCCGCGAAGAAGGCGAAGATGGCGCCGTTCTGCGGCAACACCGCGCTGTGCAGGATCACCGAGGACCTGGTGTTCACCGATCCCTACCGGATCGCCAAGCTGAACCGCTGGACCTCGCCGCAGCTGGACGGCATCGCCGCCGAGTTCCGCGCCGATGCCGCCGCCAAGGTGGCGGTGCAGGAGCTCAAATGGGCCTTCCTGACCCGGGCCGAGGCGCTGGTGCATGGCGACCTGCACACCGGGTCGATCATGGTGACCGAGACCGACAGCCGCGCCATCGACCCGGAATTCGCCTTCTATGGCCCGATGGGCTTCGATGTCGGCGCCCTGCTGGCCAATTTCTTCCTGGCCTATTTCGCCCAGGACGGCCACGCGACGGCGGCGGACGACCGCGCCGACTACCGCAGCTGGCTGCTGGTGCAGGCCGAGGCAATCTGGGCCGGATTCCAGAAGCGCTTCCTGGAGCTGTGGCGGGCCGAGGGCACGGGCGACGCCTTCGACCGCGGCCTGTTTGCGGACGGCGACGGCGCCCTGGCGCTGGACGCCCACCGCAAGGCCACCATGGCCCGCCTGTTCCGCGACACGGTCGGCTTCGCCGGCGCCAAGATGGTCCGCCGCATCCTGGGGCTGGCCCATGTCGCCGACCTCGAGACCATCGCCGACCCGGACCGGCGCGCCGCCTGCGAGACCAAGGCGCTGCGCCTGGCCCGCGCCTTCCTGGTCGAACGCGACCGCTTCACCGGCCCGGCCGATCTGCGCCATGCGGCCGAGACCGTCTTCCGCGAGGGTTGAGCCATGAAGATCGACGGAACTCCGTACCGCACCATCTGGCCGGCCGAGGATGGCTGGCGCGTCGTCATCATCGACCAGACCAAGCTGCCGCATGGCTTCGAGACGGTGGTGCTGGAGAGCGAGGACCAGGCGGCCCATGCCATCCGCAGCATGCAGGTGCGCGGCGCGCCGCTGATCGGCGCCACCGGCGCCTACGGCCTGGCGCTGGCGCTGCGCGCCGACCCGTCCGACGCCGCCCTGGCCGCGGCCTATGACCGGCTGCTGGCCACCCGCCCGACCGCGGTCAATCTGCGCTGGGCGCTGGACGATGTCCGCGGCCAGGTGGCGGCCCTGAAACCGGCGGAGCGCGCCGCCGCCGCCTATCGCCGCGCCGCCGAGATCTGCGACGACGACGTCGCCACCTGCCGCGCCATCGGCGAGCACGGCCTGGCCGTGTTCCGCGAGATCTGGGAGAAGAAGGGCCGGCCTGAGCGCCTGAACGTGCTGACCCACTGCAACGCCGGCTGGCTGGCCACGGTCGACTGGGGCACCGCCCTGGCGCCGATCTACCTGGCGCATGACAGCGGATTGCCGGTGCATGTCTGGGTCGACGAGACCCGGCCGCGCAACCAGGGCGCCAGCATCACCGCCTTCGAGCTGGGCCGCCACGGCGTGAAGCACACGGTGATCGCCGACAATGTCGGCGGCCATCTGATGCAGCACGGCATGGTGGACCTGTGCATCGTCGGCACCGACCGCACCACCGCCACCGGCGATGTCTGCAACAAGATCGGCACCTATCTGAAGGCGCTGGCGGCGCATGACAACGGCGTGCCGTTCTATGTCGCCCTGCCCTACACCACGATCGACTGGACCCTGGCGGACGGCATCCGCGGCATCGAGATCGAGCAGCGCGACGCGCGCGAGCTGAGCCACATCACCGGCCGCACCGCGGATGGACGGCTGGAGACGGTCGGCATCCTGCCGGAGGGCAGCGCCGCGGCGAACTGGGCCTTCGACGTGACCCCGGCGCGCTACGTCACCGGCCTGATCACCGAGCGCGGCGTCTGCCCCGCCAGCCGCGAAGGCCTGGCCGGGCTGTATCCGGACCGGGCGGCATAACACCACCAATCACGAACCATAACCGGGAGAGCTTCATGTCACGTTTCCTGAACGCCACGGCGCTGGCGCTCGTTCTCGCGGCCGGAGCGGCGTCGGCCGAGGCCAAGACGCTGGTCTATTGCTCCGAGGGCAGCCCGGAGAACTTCAACCCGCAGATCAACACCACCGGCACCAGCCTGGACGCCTCGGTGCCGGTCTATGACGGGCTGGTGGCGTTCGAGCGCGGCGGCACCAAGGTGGTGCCGGCCCTGGCCGAGGCTTGGGACGTGTCGGACGACGGCACTGTCTACACCTTCCATCTGCGGAAGGGCGTGAAGTGGCATTCGAACGAGAATTTCACCCCGACCCGCGACTTCAACGCCGACGACGTGCTGTTCTCGTTCAACCGGATGTGGAAGGACGACAGCCCCTATCACAAGGTCTCCGGCGGGTCCTACGACTACTTCGGCGACATGGGCATGCCGACGCTGCTGAAGGCGATAGACAAGGTCGACGACTACACGGTCCGCTTCACCCTGACCAAGCCCGAGGCGCCGTTCATCGCCGACATGGCGATGAATTTCGCCCAGATCCTGTCGGCGGAATATGCCGATGCGATGATGAAGGCCGGCACGCCGGAGGATGTGGACCAGATCCCGATCGGCACCGGGCCGTTCCGCTTCGTGCAGTACCTGCCGGATGCGATCATCCGGTACAAGGCCTTCGATGAGGCCTGGAGCGGGCGGGAGAAGATCGACACGCTGGTCTTCGCCATCACCCCGGACTCCTCGGTCCGCTACGCCAAATTGAAAGCCAACGAGTGCCAGGTGATCCCCTCGCCCAACCCGGCCGACCTGCCGGCGATGGAGAAGGATCCGGCGGTGACGGTGGTCAGCCAGCCGGGCCTGAACACCGGCTATCTCGCCTTCAACGTCACCAAGAAGCCGTTCGACGACGTCCGCGTCCGCCGGGCCATCAACATGGCGGTGAACAAGCAGGCGATCCTCGACGCGGTCTATCTGGGTGCGGGCCAGCCGGCGAAGAACCCGATCCCGCCGACGATCTGGTCCTACAACGACAGCATCCAGGACTATAAATACGACCCCGAGGCGGCAAAGAAGCTGCTGGCCGATGCTGGCCTGGCCGCCGGCTTCGACACCGATCTCTGGGCCATGCCGGTGCAGCGGCCCTACAACCCGAACGCCCAGCGCATCGCCGAGCTGATGCAGGAAGACCTGGCCAAGGTCGGGATCCGGGCGAAGATCGTGTCGTATGAGTGGGGCGAATACCGCAAGCGGGCCCAGGCCGGCGAGCACCAGATGGCGCAGTTCGGCTGGGGCGGCGACAATGGCGACCCGGACAACTTCTTCAACAACCTGCTGGGCTGCGACGCCGCGCGGGAGGGGGGCGGAAACATTGCGAAGTGGTGTGACCGGTCTTTCGAAGACCTGATCCGGAAGGCCAAGACCACCGCCGACCAGGCCGAGCGCACCAAGCTGTACGAGCAGGCCCAGGTGATCTTCCACGACCAGGTGCCGTGGCTGCCGATCGCCCATTCCGTCGAGTACCAGGCGATCCGCAAGGAGGTGCTGAACTACGTCATCACACCCGTGCGCATCCACGACTTCCGCGGCGTCGACATCCAGGAGTAGCGTGGCGGCATCTCGATTCGTAGGGAGAAACCCCCATGTCCCGCTTCCTGTCCGCCACGGCGCTGGCGCTGATCCTGGCGGCCGGCGCCGCGTCGGCCGAGGCCAAGACGCTGGTCTATTGCTCCGAGGGCAGCCCGGAGAACTTCAACCCGCAGATCAACACCACCGGCACCAGCTTCGACGCGGCGCTGCCGGTCTATGACGGGCTGGTGGCCTTCGAGAAGGGCACCACCAAGGTGGTGCCGGCCCTGGCCGAATCCTGGGACGTGTCCGACGACGGCACGGTCTACACCTTCCACCTGCGCCACGGCGTCAAGTTCCACTCCAACGAAAACTTCACGCCGACGCGCGACTTCAACGCCGACGACGTGCTGTTCTCGTTCAACCGGATGTGGAAGGAGGACAGCCCGTACCACAAGGTGTCCGGCGGGTCGTACGACTATTTCGGCGACATGGGCATGCCGGCGCTGCTGAAGGCGATCGACAAGGTCGACGACTATACGGTCAAGTTCACCCTGAACAAGCCGGAGGCGCCGTTCATCGCCAACATGGCGATGAACTTCGCCGAGATCCTGTCGGCCGAATATGCCGATGCGATGATGAAGGCCGGCACGCCGGAGCAGGTCGACCAGGTGCCGATCGGCACCGGGCCGTTCCAGTTCGTGCAGTACCAGCCGGACGCGCTGATCCGCTACAAGGCCTTCGACCAGGCCTGGAGCGGCCGCGAGAAGATCGACAACCTGGTCTTCGCCATCACCCCGGACGCGGCGGTGCGCTACGCCAAGCTGCAGGCCGGCGAATGCCACGTCATGCCCTATCCGAACCCGGCCGACCTGCCGGCGATGGAGAAGGACCCGAACCTCACCGTCCTGAGCCAGCCCGGGCTGAACACCGGCTACCTGGCCTTCAACGTCACCAAGAAGCCGTTCGACGACGTCCGCGTGCGCCAGGCCGTCAACATGGCGGTGAACAAGCAGGCGATCCTGGAGGCGGTGTACCAGGGCACCGGCCAGGCGGCGAAGAACCCGATCCCGCCGACGATCTGGTCCTACAATGACAGCATCCAGGACTACAAATACGATCCGGAGGCGGCGAAGAAGCTGCTGGCCGAGGCCGGCCTGGCCAACGGCTTCGAGAGCGACCTGTGGGCGATGCCGGTGCAGCGCCCCTACAACCCGAACGCCCAGCGCATCGCCGAGCTGATGCAGGAGGACCTGGCCAAGGTCGGGATCAAGACCAAGATCGTCTCGTTCGAATGGGGCGAATATCGCAAGCGCACCCAGGCCGGCGAGCACCAGATGGCGCAGATGGGCTGGTCGGGCGACAATGGCGACCCGGACAACTTCTTCAACAACCTCTTGGGCTGCGATGCGGCGCGCGAGGGCGGCAGCAACATCGCGAAGTGGTGCAACCAGGATTTCGAGAAGCTGATCCAGACGGCCAAGGCCACCGCCGACCAGGCCGAGCGCACCAAGCTGTACGAGCAGGCCCAGGTGATCTTCCACGACCAGGCCCCGTGGCTGCCGATCGCCCATTCGGTGGTCTATGAGCCGATCCGCAAGGAGGTCACCGGCTACAAGATCATCCCGGTCGGGCTGCACGATTTCCGCGGCGTCGACATCGCCGAGTAACAGCAACGTCAAGCAACAAACGGACGGGAAAGCCGATGCGCGCTTTCCCGTCCGTTTCGTTTCGGCCCGCCCAAGTTACGATCCGCCGGAGGACGCGATCCAGCGGGCCTAACTTGGGAACTGATTCAATTTGCCGGACATAACCGGCCAGTTGACATCACCCCCTGCCCCTGCGGTAATCCCCTGCAACCCACGGTTTGGGCAATACAGCTATGCGGCAAGCCCGGGCCGAAGGATCACCATAGGGGAGAGTTTCATGTCCCGCTTCCTGTCCGCCACGGCGATGGCGCTTGTCCTCGTCGCGGGGGCGGCGGTGTCCGCCGAAGCCAAGACATTGGTCTATTGCTCCGAGGGCAGCCCGGAGAATTTCAATCCGCAGATTAACACCACCGGCACCAGCTTCGACGCGTCCGGCCCGATCTACGACCATCTGGTCGAGTTCACCAAGGGTTCGACCAAGACCGAGCCCGGCCTGGCCGAATCCTGGGACATCTCGGATGACGGCACGGTGTACACCTTCCACCTCCGCAAGGGGGTGAAGTGGCATTCGAACGACAAGTTCACGCCGACCCGCGACTTCAACGCCGACGACGTGCTGTTCACCTTCAACCGGATGTGGAAGGAAGACAGCCCGTACCACAAGGTGTCCGGCGGGTCGTACGACTACTTCAACGACATGAGCTTCCCCGAGCTGCTGAAGTCGATCGACAAGGTCGACGACAACACGGTGAAGTTCACCCTGACCAAGCCGGAGGCGCCGTTCCTGGCCGACCTGGCGATGGAGTTCTCGTCGATCCTGTCGGCCGAATACGCCGATGCGATGATGAAGGCCGGCACGCCGGAGCAGGTCGACCAGGTGCCGATCGGCACCGGCTCGTTCCAGTTCGTGCAGTACCAGCCGGACGCGCTGATCCGCTACAAGGCCTTCGACCAGGCCTGGAGCGGCAAGGAGAAGATCGACAACCTGGTCTTCGCCATCACCCCGGACGCGGCGGTGCGCTATGCCAAGCTGAAGGCCGGCGAATGCCACGTCATGCCGTATCCGAACCCGGCCGACGTGCCGGCGATGCAGAAGGACCCGGCGCTGAACGTGCTGACCCAGCCGGGGCTGAACACCGGCTACCTGGCCTTCAACGTCACCAAGAAGCCGTTCGACGACGTGCGCGTGCGCCAGGCCGTCAACATGGCGGTGAACAAGAAGGCGATCCTCGACGCCGTGTACCAGGGCGCCGGCCAGGCGGCGAAGAACCCGATCCCGCCGACCATCTGGTCCTACAACGACAGCGTCCCGGAGTATAAGTACGACCCCGAGGCGGCGAAGAAGCTGCTGGCCGATGCCGGCTACCCGAACGGCTTCGAGACCGACCTGTGGGCGATGCCGGTGCAGCGCCCGTACAACCCGAACGCCCAGCGCATCGCCGAGCTGATCCAGTCCGACCTGGAGAAGCTGGGGATCAAGAGCAAGATCGTCTCGTACGAATGGGGCGAATACCGGAAGCGGGCCCAGGCCGGCGAGCACCAGATGGCGCAGCTGGGCTGGACCGGCGACAACGGCGACCCCGACAACTTCCTGAACAACTTGCTGGGCTGCGATGCGGCGCGGGAAGGCGGCTCGAATATTGCAAAATGGTGCAACCAGGACTTCGAAGCGCTGATCAAGAAGGCCAAGTCGATCTCGGACCAGGCCGAGCGCACCAAGCTGTATGAGCAGGCCCAGGTGATCTTCCACGACCAGGCGCCGTGGTTGCCGATCGCGCATTCGGTGGTGTTCGAGCCGACCCGCAAGGAGGTCTCGGGCTATGTGATCAGCCCGTTCGGCCGCCACGACTTCAGCGGCGTCGACATCACTGAATAAAGAGAGGTATGGGGGAGCCGGGCGGGGGAGCAGGGGGTTGCTCCTCCGCCCGAGTCTTTTCCGGCCCGGCATCCGTTACCCGATGGCATCATGCTCCGTTTCATCCTGACCCGCGTCGCCATGGCGGCGGTCACCTTCCTGGGGATCACCGCCCTCAGCTTCTTCCTGATCCGGGCCGTGCCCGGCGACCCGGTGCAGGTCCGGGCCGGCGAGCGCGGCATCACGCCCGAGCGCCACGCCGAGCTGATGCACGAGATGGGCCTGGACCGGCCGGTGTCGGTGCAGTTCTTCTCCTATATCGGCCAGGTGCTGCAGGGCGACCTCGGCGCCTCGACCACCACCCGGCGGCCGGTGCTGAGCGAGTTCCTGAAGCTGTTCCCGGCGACGCTGGAGCTGGGCCTCTGCGCCATGATCTTCGCCGTGGTGCTGGGCATCCCCGCCGGCATCCTGGCCGCCACCAACCGATCATCGCCGATCGACCACGGCATCATGGGCGCCAGCCTGACCGGCTATTCGATGCCGATCTTCTGGTGGGGGCTGCTGCTGATCCTGATCTTCTCGGTCGGGCTGGGCTGGACCCCGGTCTCCGGCCGGATCTCGGCGATGTACTATGTCGAATCGAAGACCGGCTTCATGCTGATCGACAGCCTGATGTCGGACGAGAAGGGCGCCTTCGTCTCGGCCCTGCGCGCCCTGATCCTGCCGACCATCGTGCTGGGCACCATCCCGCTGGCGGTGATCGCGCGCATGACCCGGTCGGCCATGCTCGAGGTGCTGAGCGAGGACTATATCCGCACCGCCCGGGCCAAGGGCCTGGGCGTCAAGCGGGTGATCGGGCTGCATGCCCTGCGCAACGCGCTGATCCCGGTGGTCACCGTGATCGGCCTGCAGGTCGGCACGCTGCTGGGCGGCGCCATCCTGACCGAGACGGTGTTCGCCTGGCCCGGCGTCGGCAAATGGCTGGTCGAGGCGATCAACCGCCGCGACTACCCGACGCTGCAGGGCGGCGTGCTGCTGGTGGCCACCCTGGTGATCGTCGTCAACCTCCTGGTCGACCTGGCCTATGGCCTGCTCGACCCCCGCATCCGGCATGTGAAGTAAGCCGATGACCGTCAACCCCGATCCCAACAAGCCCTTCACCGCTGGCAGCAATCCGGTGCTGACCACCTACGCCCCGACCCCGGCCTCGGTATCGAAGCCGCCCGGCCCGTTCCTGGAATTCTGGCGCTCCTTCAGCGCCAACAAGGGCGCCCTGACCGGGCTGATCGTGATCGTGCTGATCGCGCTGGTCGCGATCTTCGCCGATGTCATCGCGCCGCATTCGCCGATCGACCAGGACCGCGCCGCCTTCCTGGTGCCGCCGTTCTGGCAGGATGGCGGCACGCTGGCCTATCCGCTGGGCACCGACGACATCGGCCGCGATATCCTCTCGCGCCTGATCCACGGCGCCCGGCTGTCGATGATGATCGGCCTGATCGTGGTCACGCTGTCGCTGGCCCTGGGCCTGCTGCTGGGCCTGGCCGCGGGCTTTTTCGGCGGCATCGTCGACACCGCGATCATGCGCCTGCTCGACATCATGCTGGCGCTGCCCAGCCTGCTCTTGGCCATCGTCGTCGTCGCCATCCTCGGCCCCGGCCTGGTCAACGCCATGGTCGCGGTCTCGATCGTCACCCTGCCGCATTACTCGCGGCTGATGCGCGCCGCGGTGCTGAGCCAGATCCGCAGGCCCTATGTCACCGCCTCGCGCGTCGCCGGCGCCGGCACGTTCCGGCTGATGTTCGCCACCATCCTGCCGAACTGCATGGCGCCCCTGATCGTGCAGGCGACGCTGGGCTTCTCCACCGCCATCCTGGACGCCGCGGCGCTCGGCTTCCTCGGCCTCGGCGCCCAGCCGCCGACGCCGGAATGGGGCACCATGCTGGCCTCGTCGCTGCAGTTCCTGCAGCGCGCCTGGTGGGTGGTGACCTTCCCCGGCCTCGCCATCCTGATCACGGTGCTGGCCTTCAACCTGCTGGGCGACGGCCTGCGCGACGCCCTGGACCCGAGACTGAAGCGCTGACATGGCCCTGCTCGACATCCGCAACCTGACGGTCGAGTTCCCGGCCGGCAAGGGATCGTTCCGTGCCGTCTCCGGCCTCGACCTGTCGATCGATTCCGGCGAGATCCTGGGCATCGTCGGCGAATCCGGCTCCGGCAAGTCGGTGACCATGCTGGCGCTGATGGGGCTCGTCGCCTTCCCCGGCAAGGTCACGGCCGACCACCTGAGCTTCGACGGGCACGACCTGCTGAAGATGTCGGTGCGCCAGCGCCGCAAGATCATCGGCAAGGATATGGCGATGATCTTCCAGGAGCCGATGACCAGCCTGAACCCGTGCTTCACGGTCGGCTTCCAGATCATGGAGACGCTGAAGGTGCATGAGGGCGGCAGCCGCCGCGCCCGCCGCGACCGCACCATCCAGCTCTTGGCCCAGGTCGGCATCCCGGCGCCGGAGACCCGGGTGGACGCCTTCCCGCACCAGCTGTCGGGCGGCATGAACCAGCGGGTGATGATCGCCATGGCGATCGCCTGCCGGCCGAAGCTGCTGATCGCCGACGAGCCGACCACGGCGCTGGACGTGACCATCCAGGCCCAGATCCTGCAGCTGCTGGCCGACCTGCAGCGCGACCAGGGCATGGCGCTGGTGCTGATCACCCACGACATGGGTGTGGTGGCCGAGACGGCGCAGCGGGTCAACGTGATGTATGCCGGCGAGCTGGTGGAGGAGCGCATGGTCGGCGGGCTGTTCGGCCGGCCGCGCCACCCCTATACCGGCGCGTTGCTGGAGGCGCTGCCGGAGCGCAGCACCGGCCACAAGCGCCTGCCGACCATCCCCGGCGTCGTGCCCGGCCCCTATGACCGGCCGGCCGGCTGCCTGTTCAACCCGCGCTGCCGCAACGTGCTGGACCGCTGCCGGGCCCAGCACCCTGACCTGACGCCCGACCGCGACGGGCGGACGCGCTGCTTCAACCCCCTGCAGGAGATCCGCGCGTGACGGCGGTCGTCGAAGCGCGGCAGCTGAGCCGCTTCTACGAGGTCAAGACCTCGCCCTTCAAGGCCGCCCGGACGCTGCGCGCCCTGACCGAGATGTCGTTCTCGCTGGAGGCCGGCAAGACCCTGGCCGTGGTCGGCGAGAGCGGCTGCGGCAAGTCCACCCTCGCCCGCGTCGTCACCATGATCGAGCCGCCGACCGAGGGCCAGCTGACCATCGACGGCATCCCGGTGGCGACCGCCGACCGGGCGCAGCGCCGCCGCCTGCGCGGCGCGGTGCAGATCGTGTTCCAGGACCCCTACGGCTCGCTGAACCCGCGCAAGAAGGTGGGCGCGATCCTGGAGGAGCCGCTGAAGATCAACACCGACATGAAGTCGGCCGAGCGGCGGCAGGCGGCCGAGGCGATGCTGTCGAAGGTCGGCCTGCGGCCGGAGCATTACGACCGCTATCCGCACATGTTCTCGGGCGGGCAGCGCCAGCGCATCGCCATCGCCCGGGCGCTGATGCTGCGGCCGAAGGTGGTGGTGGCGGACGAGCCGGTCTCGGCGCTGGACGTCTCGATCCAGGCCCAGGTGCTGAACCTGCTGATGGACCTGCAGGAGGAGTTCGGCCTGGCCTATCTGTTCATCAGCCACGGCCTGTCGGTGGTGGAGCACATCGCCGACGACCTGGTGGTGATGTATCTGGGCCGGCCGGTGGAGCACGGCACCAAGGAGGCGATCTTCCGCCATCCGCGCCACCCCTACACCAAGGCGCTGCTGGCCTCGACGCCGTTCGTCGACCCGGACAAGCGGGCCGAGCGCGTGGTGCTGAAGGGCGAGCTGCCCTCGCCTCTGAACCCGCCGCCGGGGTGTGCCTTTCACCGCCGGTGCCCGTATGCGACGGATGTGTGCAGCGTGGAGCGGCCGGAGCTGCGGCCGGTGGATGGACGGGAGGTGGCTTGTCACCATGCGGAGATGGTGGGGTAGGGGGGGCAGGCATCCTGCGAGGATGGAGGCGATGGCACAGCGACGAGGATCATTGACGCCGGGGATCCTCGGCATGGCTGTGGCCGGCGCATGCGTCCTCGCCTGCGCGGTGGCCCGGGCGGAAGGCCCGCCGCCCTTGGTCTCGGACCCACAGTCCAATGCCCTGGTCAGGGAGTATCTGACCGCGGCCCATGCCGTGGCGGGCTACAACCGGTCGCGATGCGGCGCCCTCGCCCCTTTGCCGACGGTCGACGACCAGGGCGTCTATCAGACGGCGATCCGGGCCTTTCTGCCTGCGGCAGACCAGGATCGGGTCGACGCCTTCCTGACCTCCGCGGCCATCACCGAGGCCAAGCTGGCCGGCCAGAAAAGGATGGACGAGATGCTGGCGTCCGTCCCCGAGGCGAACCTGCCCAAGTTCTGCAACAACCTTCATGACGAGTTCTCCCGGCGTTATGCGGATGCCGAGAACAAGTGGAGAGCGTTTATCAAGAGCTAAGACAGAATCCCGTTGGGATGCTGCGGCCGAAGGCGGTGGCGGACGAGCCGGCCTCGGCGCTGGACGTCTCGATCCAGGCCCAGGTACCGGGCGGGAGGTGGCTTCGTCACCATGGGGAGCAGAGGGTGGGCGCCGGAGCGAGCACAGGTGGGCTGGACTGCCCCCTGAGGTGAGACGGGATAATTGGTGACAGGTCGGGTTGGTGATGCCATTGCGGCAGGTGAAGTGCACCCTTTGGGTGAGACACGATAATCAGGGGCAGTTCTCGGTGAGTGCGACAGCGGCCGGGGCGAGCCTGGCCGCTGTCGCGGTTATCACATGGTCAACAAATCGATAATGCGCATGATCGCGACGGTACTGCCGGAGTTCTGGGTGCCCTCGGTCGTATCGGTTTTCGCGCAGGTCCAGACATCGCCCTTCTTGACCACAAATTTCTTCTCGTTCTGAACGACCGAAAGCTCTCCCTCGGTCATGTGGCAGACCATGTCGTTCATCATCACGTTGTCCGGCGTCTTCGCCCCGGGCTGAATCACGACATCGCGCAGCTTCACCGTCTTATAAGCCGGTATATTCGAAGCCCGCTCACCAAGCGCCACAACTCTGACGCCGGGCCCGATCTCCTTGCCCTCATTGGGACCGTAAGTCTGCGCTGCGGCCGGTGTCGCCGAGGTGATCAGCGGCGTTGCGGCCATTGCAAGACTGAGCGCCAGTGTTGATCTGCGATTGATAGTCTCCATGGCTTTTCTCCCCGTCAAATTATTCCCGGGATCAAATTGTCCCGGGACACGATTGTCAGTGTTTTTTGCACGTCCACTTCCAGGGCACGACAGGCATGGGCACATGCCGGAGGCTTGCCATCCCGGGCCCTTTCCTGGGTGACCGCCGAAGCCGGACCCGGCCAGCATCTGGAGCTTTGATGGTCGACCGGTGCGGACCTGCTGCGGGCGATTCCAGCAGGCTGGCTTTGGCCTGCCCGTGATGCGCTTTCGGACCCGGGAACCAGACCGAATTATACTCCCGCGGCGAGGCAAAGACCATTGCCGCCGCCCAAGCCATCCGACGGCGCTGTGGAATGGCCGGCCTGCGGTTTTTCGACCGGAGACCGTGTCTGGAGGTCGCGTCGGACCAGGGCCGGGGCTCGCCATGGCGGCTCTTTTCATGGAACCTTGCCGAATCGCGAGATCCCGACGTCGAGGCTGCCGATGGCCAAAGCCCTGAAGAAGCTGCTGCCGAAGACTTTCGAAGACTTGCTCGCAAGCGGCGACCTCGCGGCGCTGAAGGCCGTGTTCGAGACCTGCGAGCCGGACGCCCGCGGCGGCTATGCCAAACAGACCGCGCTGGCCTTCGCCGCCTGCCCGGACGAGCTCGCGCGCTGGCTGGTGGCCGCGGGCGCCGACCTTGCGGCAACCGACAGCCGGGGCAACACGCCGCTTCATACCCGGTCGCGCAGCTGGCGCGGCCGCATCGAGGTCCTGCTGGAGCTGGGAGCCGACATCGACAGCGCCACCGCTTCGGTCGGCACGCCCCTGCATGCGGCAGCGGCGTCCTACATCGTCACCAACGCCCGCCTGCTGCTCGCCCGAGGAGCACGGGCCGACGCCCCGAACAAGGACGGCCTGACCCCGCTGGAGCTGGCGCTGCGCGGCTGCAGCAACGTCAACCTGGAGCAGATGGCCCCGCTGGCGGAAGCCCTTCTCGCCGCGGGCGCCCGCAGGACGACCCGGATGAATGGGTGGATCGAGGACATCGGCAAGCGCTTCGAATTCCAGCGCGGCAACTTCAACCCGGACTCCGTCGACGCTGCCAGCGCCGCGCTGGACCGGCTCTACGCGCTGTTCGACGTCCCACCGGTTCCCCGCCGCACCCTGCACGACGGCCGCTCGCCGATCGCCGTCCGGGCGACCCGATGGCAGGAGCAGCACCAGGAGCTGTGGGAGCTGCTGGTCCCGGGGGTCGGTCCCGCGGCCACGGTCCAGGGCGAGGTGATCCGGATCGCCGGCCGCATCTCGGACGAGCTCGATCGCAATGGCGGCGTCAACTGGGACGCGGATTACCGCAGCATGGCCGAGGCGCTGCTCGGGCATGTGCGGACGGGCCATCCGCTGCCGCCGGCGGACGTCTCGGAGATCGCCGGCATCACGGCCCATCTCCCTCGCAGCTCCAGCAACACCGCGCGCCTGGCCGAGCTGGCGGTGGCCTGGGTGCTGGCGAACCCGACGCCGGCCAAGCTGGAGCCGCCGCCCTATCGGCGCTGACACGGAAAGCCGCTGAAATGCGCTGTCGCCGAATTGGCTTAAATTGCTGTGACGGTGCCGCCGTTTCGCTCCGGTGACCGGCTTTCATCCCGGCTCCGCGCCTTCCCCTCCGCACGCAGGTCCTCTGCCTTGGGCACGAAGCGGTAAACCCGGAAGTCCTTCTCCACGGCGCGGTTGATGTCCTCCGGAACCACCGGCTCGATTTTCCCAAGATCGCCGAGCTCCTGCTGGATCCGGTCGATGCTGCCTGGGCCCGGCGTCGCGACGCTGTGCGCCACATGCAGCTTCTCGAGCTCCCTGAGGGCCGTCTTGAAGCCGACGCCGGCCGACCGGTGCCGCTCCGTCCTCTCTTCAAATCGATGAAAGGTGACCAGGCTGGCCAACACCGAGGCTGCGACGGACACGAAGCCCGCGACGATCCTGCCCCACGGCGCATATTCCGCCTCGAGCGACGAAAACAAGGAAGCCCCCACGATCGCAGAGAGTATGACGCTGGCAACGCCCATGCTGCGGTACTGTGACTCGAGCCGGCGGGCGGCCTTCTCCTGCTTTTTCCAGCCCTTCCTCGCGTGGACGATCCATCCGCGAATGAGTTCCCGAGTCTCCTCCGGTGCAAACAGCTTTTCCATGCCGAACCCTCCGAAATCCGAGGTCGCCGAAAGACTATGCTCTTGAAATGCGGCAATGGCGGCGCAGAAACGCAGGGAACCGCCAACACCGAGGGGAGGGCTGTGGACGCAGCCGCGCCGCAGAAGCGTTCGTGGAGTGGACCCCTTCGGTGAGACAGTGAAAATAGGGACAGTTGAGGGGTGCGGTGGATCGAGG
>NZ_VCCH02000009.1 GCF_005938675.2 Mycobacterium sp. KBS0706 | reverse complement strand
ATTCCCGGCCGGCTTCAAGACGCTGAAGCCCTATCTCCGCACCACCGCGCAGCCGCGCGACTGACGATCGTGCTCCCGGGCTCAGCCGAGCCCGGGAACCGTCTCCGGTGGCACCAGCCAGCCGGAATTCGGCCGCAGCCGATAGGCGACGCGGCCAATGGTGTTTGCGACCGGTGTCGGGCCCATATCGGGCACGCGGCTGTCCATCGAGTTATCCCGGTTGTCGCCGAGCACGAAGACAGCGTCCGGCGGGACCACGGTTTCGGGAGCCTCGTCCAGCATCCCTGCATCGGACATTTCAGCGATCTGGTAGGGCCGGACGCCGCTCAGCGCCTCCTCATAGAGCGAGACCGGCGCCGGCCCCAGGGGCGGGTCCAGTTCAACCTGCCCTTTCGGCCGCCGTTCCACCACCTTGCCGTTCAGGACCAGCCGCCCGGCTTTCAGGGCGATCCGGTCCCCCGGCAACCCGATCACCCGCTTGACATAGACCGTGTCCGGGCCAGGCGGACGGAAGACGATGATGTCGCCGCGGCCGGGCATGGTTCCGCCCGTGCGCAGATCGGCCAGCAGGACATCCTGATCGCCCAGTGTCGGCATCATCGACGTGCTGCCCATCGCGTAGCTCTTCACCGGGATGCCGGCGGCGACGAAGCGGGCGGCGATGTCGGCGCCGTCCACCCAGTCGCCGAACGTCGCTGCGGCGGCCCGGCCTGCCGACAGGGCCAGCAGGGCGGACCCGGCGAGCCCCATCGCCTCGCGTCGGCGCATCATCGGCCCAGCAGGTCCTTCGCCATCATCATGTGCACGCCCTTGCAGCCGTTCACGGTCTGGGTGATCCGCAGGTCTCCGACCAGGCTGCACAGGGTGTAGGCGTCGTGGCGCGACAGCCCGGCGGTCTCCCCCAGCAGCACGATCATGTCGCGCAGCGCCATCTCGGCGCAGCGGTCGAGGTCCGGGTCCATCCCCATGGTGATGTGGTGGGTCGGGGTCTCGGCGCGGGGATAGGCGAAGTCCAGGTCGTCGCGGACGATCAGCTGGAAGGTGCCCTGCAGCGCCGTCTCGATCGCGGTGACGCAGACCTCGCCGTCGCCTTGCGCGCCGTGGCCGTCGCCGCAGGAGAACAGGGCGCCGTCGTTGAACACCGGCAGATAGAGCGTGGTGCCGGCCACCAGCTCCTTGTTGTCGATGTTGCCGGCATGGGCGCGCGGCTGGATCGAGCTGATCCGGCCCCAGCCCTTCGGCGGCGCGACGCCCATGACGCCGAAGAAGGGCCTGAGCGGCAGGTCCAGCCCCCAGGGCAGCCGGGCGGTGCCGCGTTCCGCGTCGAGCGGGATGTTGAGGAGGCGCGACTCCTCGAAGTCATAGGGCAGGGTGCCGGCCAGCGGCCGGATCACGTTGTAGCCCCAGTCCTGGCGCAGCGAGACGTCGAGGATCCGCACCTCCAGCACCTGGCCGGGCCGGGCGCCGCGGACTGCGACCGGGCCGGTCAGGATGTGGCCGGGCGTCGACCGGTCGCAGCGCTGATGGATCTCGTGGATCTCGGGCGGGATGTGGAAATCGCCCTTCGGCAACACGTCCGGCCCGCCGTTCACGGTGTCGATCACCACCGTGTCGCCGCTGTCGACCGTCAGCACCGGCTCCCGCGCGGCGTCGAAATAGCCCCAGGCACAGGTCTCGGCCGACGCGGGCACATGGTGTCGCGGCATGATCACTCCCTCCGGTGGAGGCGACACGCTCCGCCGTTTCGGGCGCCGGATCAACCCTTCACGGCGCCGGCGGTCAGCCCCTGCACCAGGTAGCGCTGGATCACGGCGAAGAAGATGCAGACCGGGATCAGCGCCAGCACCGAGGCCGCGGTCATCTGGCCCCAGTCGACGCCGAACTTGGCCACGAAGGTCAGGAGGCCGACGGCGAAGGTCTTCTGGCTGTCGGAGTTGATCAGCATCAGCGCGAACAGCAACTCGCTCCAGGCCGCGGTGAAGACGAAGCCCAGCGTCGCGCCCATGCCTGGCAGGGTCAGCGGCAGGATCACCCGGCGCAGCGCCTGGAAGCGGTTGCAGCCGTCGATCATCGCCGCCTCCTCCAGGTCCTTCGGGATGGCGTCGAAGAAGGACTGCATCAGGAAGGTGGCGAAAGCGACGTTGAAGGCGCTGTAGATGACGATCAGCCCCATCAGGTTATTGGTCAGCCCCAGCGGCGCCATCAGCCGGTAGACCGGCGGGATGATCATCACCAGCGGGAAGGTCTGGGTCAGCAGCAGCACGAACATCACCGCCGGCTTGGCCTTGAAGCGGAAGCGCGAGAAGGCGTAGCCGGAGGCCGAGGCGCAGAGGGTGACCACCCCCGCCGTGGCGATCGAGACGATGACGCTGTTCAGGAAGTAGCGCGGGAAGTTGCTGGCGGTCAGCACCGAGCTGAAATTCGCCAGCGTCCATTCCGACGGCCAGAAGGTAATGCCTTCGGAGAACAGGAGCTGGGTCGGGGTGACCGAGATCTTGATCAGCCAGTACAGCGGGAACAGCGCGAACAGCAGATAGGCGCCGATGCCGAGATAGAAGCCGGTGCCGCCGGCGAGGCGGCCGAGGGGCGAGCGTCCGACGATGGTCATCTCATTGCCCCGCGAGCAGGCTCTTGCGCATCCGGATCAGGATGGCGGCGTAGAGCAGGAGGAGAAGCAGCAGCACCGTCGCCACGGCCGAGGCATAGCCGAAGTTCAGCCGGGAGAAGGCCTGGGCGAAGATGTAGGTCGACAGGATGCTGGTGGCGTTGGCCGGGCCGCCATTGGTCATCACCCAGATCAGGTCGGCGAAGGTGGCGATCCAGATCGTGCGCAGCAGCACGGTGATGGCGATGGTCGGCGCCAGGAACGGGATGGTGATCCTGGTGAAGCGCTGCCAGGCGTCGGCGCCGTCGATCGCCGCCGCCTCGTAGTAGTCGCCCGGGATAGCCTGCAGCGCCGCCAGCAAGGTGATGGCGAAGAACGGGATGCCGAACCAGATGTTGGCCAGGATCGGGCCCCACATCGCCAGGTCCGGGTCGGACAGGATGTTCAGCGGCTCCGGCAGCAGGCCGAGATCGGCCATCCAGTAGGGCAGGGGCCCGACCACCGGGTTGAACAGCCAGGCGAAGACCAGGCCGGACAGGAAGGTCGGCACCGCCCAGGGCAGGAACACCAGCGCCTGGACCAGGCGCTTGCCGCGGAACGGCCGGTTCAGCAGCAGGGCCAGGCCGAGCCCGCCGAAGAACTGGAACACCAGGCTGCCGACGGTCCACCAGACGGTGTTCTTCAGCGCCCGCCAGAAGTTCGGGTCGCCAAGCAGCGTCTCGAAGTTCTTCAGCCCGATCCAGGTCGGCTTCCCGAACGGCCCGAAATTCTGGAAGGCATAGGACAGCCCGACGATCAGCGGCACCAGCATGCTGAGCGTCAGCAGGATGATGGCCGGGCTGAGATAGAGCCAGGGCTCCAGCGCATTGCCCAGCGCGCGGCGGAAAGATCCCGGGCGGGCGCCCGGGATCGCATGGGTCACGGTCATCTGACTCGTCTTGTGTATCGACCCGTCATCCCGCGCAGCGCGGCACGGGATGACGGGTCGGTTGACGTCACTTCTTGCTGGCCAGGAACTTCTGCTGCGCGGCGGTGAGGTAGTCCGACCAGTCCTTCGCCACGTCGGCCGTCGGCTTCTGGCCCAGCAGGGCCTCCTGGAAGCTCTGCACCGACATCACGTCGAAGAAGTAGCCGAACTCCTCGAGATGGGCCGGCCACGGGATCGGCTGCCACCGCGGGTCGTTCAGCTCCTGGAACCAGCCGGCATAGCGCTCGCCGGCGAAATGCTCGTCCTGCTCGGCGCCCTTGTGGATCGGCAGGACGCCGACGAACTTGGCCCATTCCTTGTTCTGGGCGCTGTCGAGCAGGAAGGACATCAGCTTCCAGCTCTCCTCCTTGTGCTCGCTGTTGGCGAACATCGACCAGCCGGCATAGCCGATCGAGGGATAGGCATGGCCGCCGGGCCCGAGCGGCATCGGCGCCACCGCGAAATCCTCGGGCTTCATATGGTCGAGGATGCCGATCATGGCGTCGGGGTCGTTGTCCAGCATCGCGCAGGTGCCGGAGTAGAAGCCGGTGACGGTCTCGTTGAAGCCCCAGTTCAGGGCGTCCTTCGGCGCGCCGCCGGCCTTGTACAGGTCGACCAGGAACTGCATGCCCTTGGCCGCGTCGGCGTCGCCCAGCGTCGAGGTGCCGTCGTCGTTGAAGAACTTGCCCTTGCCGTCCATGGTCAGCATGAAGAAGGCGGTGCCGCCGGTGCCGCCCTTGCCGCCGCGCAGGCAGTAGCCGGTCTTGCCGCCGCCCAGCGCCGCGATCTTCTTCGACACGTCCATGAACTCGTCGAGCGTCTTCGGCGGCTCCTTGACGCCCGCCTCCTGGAACAGCTTCTTGTTCCAATACAGGCCGCGCAGATAGAAGCCGTAGGGCACCATGTAGGGGGTGTCGTTCACGGTCTTCGAGAACTGCACCGCCCGGTCGCCCAGGGTCTTGGCCTCGTCCCATTTGGCGATGTAGGCGGAGAGGTCCTCGAGCTGGCCGTTGTTGGCGTAGAGCGACATCCAGCGCTCCGGCATCTCGGCGATGTCCGGGGTCTCGCCGGCCTGCACCATGGTCAGGAATTTTTCGAACGCCTCGCCCCAGGGCAGCGAGACGATTTCGACCTTCACCCCCGGGTTGGCGGCCTCGAACTTGCTGATCTGGCCTTTCAGGAACTCGGTGCGCTGCGGGCTGGTGATGACCTCGACCAGCTTGAGGTTGGTGTCGGCCAGCGCCGGGCCGGTGAAGGCGATGGCGGCCAGACCGGCCAGGAGCAACAGACGTTTCATTTTTGCCTCCCTGTTTGCAAAACGACGTTCAGTTCACGGAGCCGGCGAGCGCGCGCTCGAGATCGGCCCACAGGTCTTCGGTGTCCTCCAGCCCGACGGCGAGCCGGACGATGCGCTGGGTGACCCCGAAATCGGCCATGGAGTTCGGCCCCTGGGCCTGGCGCAGCGAGGCGCGGGCCGGAACCACCAGGCTCTCATGCCCGCCCCAGCTGACGCCGAGCTTGAACAGCTTCAGCGCGTCGACCAGGCGCGGCACGTCGACCTGCTCCTCGACCTCGAAGGAGAACAGGCCGCTGTGGCCGGTCAGCGTGGCGCCGCCGGGGTGGTTGGAGAAGGCCGGGTGCAGCACCCGCGTGACCAGCGGATGATCGGCCAGGCGGCGGGCGATGGTCAGGCCGCTCTCCTGGTGCTGGCGCATCCTGAGCGGCAGGGTGCGCATGCCGCGGACCAGGAGCCAGGCCTCGAAGGGCGACAGCTTGCCGCCGAGATAGGGGTGGGTCAGGTCGTTGACCCGGGCGAGGCGCTCGGCCGACCCGGCGATCACCCCGGCGACGGTGTCGCTGTGGCCCGAGAGGTATTTCGAGGCCGAATGCACAACCAGGTCGACGCCATGCCGGATCGGCTGCTGGAACAGCGGCGTGGCCCAGGAATTGTCGATGATCGTGGCCACGCCCTGCGCCTTGGCCAGGGCCGCCAGCCGCCCGATCTCCTGCAGCTCGAACATCATCGAGGTCGGGTTCTCGAGATACAGCAGCTTGGCCCCGGGAAGCGCCGCCTCGACCGCGGCCGGATCGCTCGCATCGACGTATTCCACGGTGATGCCGAGCCGCGGCAGCAGCTTCTCGAACAGGCGGTAGGCGTCGCCATAGACATGGCGGGTGCACAGGATGCGGTCGCCGGACCCCGCGATGCTCAGCACGGCGGCGCTGATCGCCGCCATGCCGCTGGCCGTGCCGCGGGCCGCCTCGGCGCCTTCCAGCGCCGCCACCTTGCGCTCGAACTCCTGCACCGTCGGGTTGTCGCCGCGGGAATAGACCGGGCGCTTCACCTGGCCGGAGAACGCCGCCTCCATCTCGGCATAGCTGGCGAAGGTGAACAGCGAGGTCTGGTAGATCGGCGGCACCACCGCGCCGGACGGGAAGCTGTCGTCATGCGCCAGCGTGGTGGCGGCCGCGTAGGCGTCGGGGGCTGGGAAATCGTCGGTCATCGGGTCCGTCTGCGGTCGGCGTCTCGGATGTCCTCATCGACCATGTCGATGATGGTCAGCGCGGCGGTGCGGGCGCCGTCCGGGTCGCGCCGGACGATCGCGTCATACATCACGCGGTGATAGGGGAAGGTGCGGCCGGCGAAGTCCGGCATGTCCAGCGGGTTCTCCCAGAACCGGTGGAAGGCGTCCCGCATGCTGGCCAGGATCTGCTCGAAGATCGGGTTCTCGGTGGCGCGGAAGATCGACTGGTGGAACTCCCAGTCCTGCTCCGGCGCGTCGCCGTATTTGGTGTGGTGCGCCTCCATGACGTCGAGGCGGCGGCCGATCTCGGCGATCTGCTCGGCGGTCGCCCGGCGGGCGCAGATCGCCGCGGCCTCGCCCTCCAGCGCCCGCCGCACCTCCAGCGTGTGCAGCAGCGTGGCGACGTCGGAGGCGCGGTCGATGGTCAGAGGCATGTGGATGCTGGCGGTCGACACCAGCACTTTCAGATAGGTGCCGCTGCCCTTGCGCATCTCGACGATGCCGAGGCCCTCCCAGCGCTTCAGCGCCTCGCGGATGGTGGAACGGCTGACCTGCAGCTGCTCCGCCAGCTCGCGCTCGGGCGGCAGCCGCTCGCCGGGCCGGATGCCGGCGCGCTCGACATGCTCCGCGATGGCCGCCAACGCCGCCTCGTCACGCGTCGGCGTGCGGATCGGCGACAGGGAGGAGCGGAGGCGGGCGGACATCGGCGGCTGATCAAAATTGGTCTGACATCCCGACCACTTTGAGCGAATGCATTGAATGCCGTCAATATCGGTTTAAGGCGGAGGCGACGGCCGCTACAAATCGCAATATCATTGCGGGATTGCCGGTGTCCGATTTGACGATGGTGTGGATGCGCATGCGTTCGTTGGGCTGGATCGCGATCGCCTGCGCCCTGCTGTCGTCGGAGGCCGCTGCCGCGCAGGGCAAGGATGAGACGGTCGAGCAGGCGGTCTGCCGGCTGATCGAGCAGTCGGCCGCCGCCGAGAACCTGCCGCTGGAGTTCTTCACCCGGCTGATCTGGAAGGAGAGCCGGTTCCGGCCGCGCGCGGTCAGCCCGAAGGGGGCACAGGGCGTGGCCCAGTTCATGCCCGGCACGGCCAAGATGCGCGACCTGGCGGATCCGTTCGACCCGGAGACGGCGCTGCCGGCCTCCGCTGCCTTCCTGGCCGAGTTGCGCGACGAGTTCGGCAATCTCGGCCTCGCCGCCGCCGGCTACAATGCCGGGCCGAACCGGGTCGAGAGTTGGGTCGGCGGCCGCGGCTTCCTGCCCCTGGAGACCGAGGATTACGTGCTGTTCGTCACCAAGCGCCCGGCCGATGACTGGGTGCCGAAGGCGGATGGCAGCGTCCCCGTCTTCGACGGCAGCCCGAAGCCCTGCCTGGAGCTTCTGGCGGCGCTGCGGACCGAAGCCGACCGGGACGAGCTGGTCTCGCCGACCGCGCCCTGGCACGTGCAGATCGCCGGCAACTTCTCCAAGGGCCGGGCGCTGGCGTCCTACAACCGTGTCCGCCGGCGCTTCCCGCAGCTGATGGCGGAGATCCAGCCGATGATCGTCGGCACCCGCATGCTCAGCATGGGCACGCGGCGCTTCTACCGGGTCAGCGTGCCGGCGCAGAGCCGGGCCGAGGGCAACCAGTTCTGCACCCGTCTGCGCCGGGCCGGCGGCGCCTGCATCGTGCTGCGCAACTGACCGGGGCTTGAAGAAGCCGCATTTCGCGCCGATCCTCACTCCTCTGCCTGCGAGAGAGGATGCCATGCGGTTCCCGAAATGCCTGATCGTGGCCGGCCTGGCCGTGTCGCTCGCCTCCTGCCAGTTCGACAGCGCGCCGAACACGATCGGCGGAGCCGCCGCCGGCGGCCTGGCCGGGGCCGGCATCGGCGCCCTGGTCAGCGGTGGCAACCGCGGCGAGGGCGCCCTGATCGGCGCCGGTATCGGCGCGCTCGCGGGCGGCGCCATCGGCAACTACATGGACCGGCAACAGGCCGATCTGCGGCGCAATCTCGCCGGCACCGGTATCGGCGTCACCCGCCAAGGCGACAACCTCGTCGTGGACATCCCGGGCGATGTCACCTTCGCCACCGATTCCGCGACCATCAAGCCGGCGTTCTACGGCCCGCTCGACAGCGTCGCGACGACGCTGAACCAGTACACCAACACCTATATCGACGTGGTCGGCCACACCGACAACACCGGCTCTGCCGACTACAACCAGCGGCTGTCGGAGGCGCGGGCGCGCTCGGTCGCCGACTACATCTCCTCGCGCGGGGTCTACCCGCCGCGGATCAATATCGGCGGTGTCGGCGAGGCACAGCCGATCGCCAGCAACGTCACGGCCGCGGGGCGGCAGGAGAACCGGCGGGTGGCGCTGACGATCCGGCCGAACGGCCAGTGATCCGGAGAGGATTTCTTCGACCAAAGGCGTAGACGGTACGCGGCGGGTTCCCAACCCGAAGCACGGCGCGTTAGGCTCATTGCCGGACATAAGATCCGCAACGGGAGGAACGGCCATGCAGTTGAGTCGCGACGACCTTTTGCGTGCCTATCGACAGATGCGCCTGATCCGGGAATTCGAGGACCGGGTGCATCTCGAATTCGCCACCGGGGACATTCCGGGTTTCGTCCATCTCTATGCCGGTGAGGAGGCCAGCGCCGTCGGCGTCTGCCTGCACCTGACCGACCGCGATTCGATCGCCAGCACGCATCGCGGCCACGGCCACTGCATCGCCAAGGATTGCGATCCGGTGGCGATGATGAAGGAGATCTACGGCCGCAAGGACGGGCTGTGCGGCGGCAAGGGCGGGTCGATGCACATCGCCGACCTGTCCAAGGGCATGATGGGCGCCAACGGCATCGTCGGCGGCGGCCCGCCGCTGATCTGCGGCGCCGCGCTGGCGGCCAAGACGCTGGGCACCGGCGGCGTCGCCGTGTCCTTCACCGGCGACGGCGGCTCGAACCAAGGCACCACCTGCGAGGCGCTGAACCTGGCCACGGTGTGGAAACTGCCGGCGATCTTCGTGTTCGAGAACAACGGCTATGCCGAGGCGACCTCGAGCAAGTATTCGGTCAGTTGCAAGGACATCGTCGAGCGCGCCCAGGGTTTCGGCATGCCGGGGGTCATGGTCGACGGCCACGACTTCTTCGCGGTGTGGGAGGCCGCGCGCGAGGCGATCGACCGCGCCCGGTCCGGCGGCGGGCCGACCCTGATCGAGGTCAAGCTGAACCGCTATTACGGCCATTTCGAGGGCGACGCCCAGACCTATCGCGCCCCCGGCGAGGTCGAGGCCATCCGGGCCGAGCGCGACAGCATCGACCTGTTCCGCAACCGGGTCACCGAGGCCGGGCTGCTGGACATCGCGCAGATGGAGGCCATCGACGCCGAGATCAGGCAGGCGATCGACCGCGCCGTGGTCGACGCCAAGGCCGCCGCGGTGCCGGGTCCGGCCGATCTCCTCACCGACGTCTATGTCTCGTACTGAAGGGGGCAGGGCATGAGCAGGAAGAGCTTCCGCCAGGCGGTCAACGAGGCGCTGGCGCAGGAGATGCGGCGCGACCCGCGGGTGATCCTGATGGGCGAGGACGTTTCCGGCGGCTCCGGCTCGCCGGGCGAGCAGGACGCCTGGGGCGGGCCGCTGGGCGTCACCAAGGGCCTGTACAAGGAGTTCGGGCCCAATCGGGTGCTCGACACGCCGATCACCGAGAGCGCCTTCATCGGCGCCGCCGCCGGCGCGGCGGCGAGCGGGCTGCGCCCCGTCGCCGAGCTGATGTTCGTCGACTTCATGGGCGTCTGCTTCGACCAGATCTTCAACCAGGCCGCCAAGTTCCGCTACATGTTCGGCGGCAAGGCGGTGACGCCGCTGACCATCCGCACCATGTACGGCGCCGGCTTCCGCGCCGCGGCCCAGCACAGCCAGTGCCTGTACCCGGTGTTCACCCACATCCCCGGGCTGAAATGCGTCATCCCGTCCTCGCCCTATGAGGCGAAGGGCCTGCTGATCCAGGCGATCCGCGATGACGACCCGGTGATCTTCTTCGAGCACAAGGTGATGTACGACATGGAGGAGGAGGTGCCGGACGAGCCCTACACCATCCCATTCGGCGAGGCGAACCTGGTGCGCGAGGGCGAGGACGTCACCATCGTCGCCATCGGCCGCATGGTGCAGATGGCCAAGGCGGCGGCCGAGGCGCTGGCCAAGGAAGGCGTCGACTGCACCATCATCGACCCGCGCACGACCTCGCCGCTCGACCTGGACACGATCCTGGAGAGCGTCGAGGAGACCGGACGGCTGGTGGTGGTGGACGAGGCCAGCCCGCGCTGCAACATCGCCACCGACATCTCGGCCCAGGTGGCCGACCAGGCCTTCGGTGCCTTGAAGGCGCCGATCAAGATGGTGTCGCCGCCGCATGTGCCGGTGCCCTTCGCGGCGGGGCTGGAGGACCTGTACATCCCCAACGCCGAAAAGGTGGCGGCGGCGGTGCGCGCGGTGATGGGCGCGCCGGACCGGCGGGAGGCCGCGGAATGACCGGGACGATCCACCCGATCACCATGCCGAAATGGGGCCTGGCGATGACCGAGGGCCTGCTCGCCGCCTGGACGGCGGAGGAAGGGGCGCGGATCGAGCCGGGCACCGAGATCGTCGACATCGAGACCAGCAAGATCACCAACGCGCTGGAATCGACGGTCGCCGGCACACTGCGCCGGCGGGTGGCTGAGGAAGGCCAGACCCTGCCGGTCGGCGCTTTGCTCGGAGTCGTGGTCGAGGGCGAGATCGACGATGCCGAGCTCGACCGCTTCATCGCCGCCTTCCAGGCCGAGGCGGCAGCCGCGGCCGAAAGCGCCGCCCCGCCGCCCGAGCCCAAGGTGATCCAGGTCGGCGGCCGGCCGGTCCGGACCCTGGTGACGGGCGAGGGCGACGGCACGCCCATAGTGCTGATCCACGGCTTCGGCGGCGACCTCAACAACTGGCTGTTCACCCAACCGGCGCTGACCGGCCGCCCGGTCCACGCCATCGACCTGCCGGGCCATGGCGGCTCGGGCAAGGATGTCGGGGCGGGCGATATCGCCACGCTGTCCGCGGCGGTACTGGCTTATCTCGACGCGGCCGGCATCGCCAAGGCGCATCTGGTGGGCCATTCCATGGGCGGCGCCGTCGCTTTGGCCACGGCGCTCGACGCACCCAGCCGGGTGGCCTCGGCGACGCTGATCTCCTCGGCCGGGCTCGGGGCGGAGATCAATGGCGGCTACATCGACGGCTTCATCGGCGCGCAGAAGCGCAAGGACCTGAAGCCCTGGCTCGAGGCGCTGTTCACCGACCCCGAGTTGGTCACCCGCGACCTGGTCGAGGACGTGCTGAAGTACAAGCGCCTGGACGGTGTCGAGGCGGCGCTGAAGACGATCGCCGGCGCCATTTTCCCCGGCGGCCGCCAGGCGTTGGTGATGCGCGACCGGCTGGGCGGCGCGACGGTGCCGATCCAGGTGATCTGGGGCACCGCCGACGCCATCGTGCCGGCCGCCCATGCCGACGGGCTGCCAGCCGCGATCCCGGTGCACCGCTTCGACGGCAAGGGCCACATGGTCCATATGGAAGCGGCGGCGGAGGTGAACCGGCTGCTCTCGACATTCGTCGGAAACGGGTAGGTCGCTGCGGCCGAAGCGCTGGATTCGCAACGGCGGATCCAGCACTTTTCCATGCATTCCCAATCTGCATCCCAGATTTCGTGAGAACTGTCATTTGTATGACATAGAGATGGACTAGTGAATCCCCTTCGAAAGGAGGGACGATCTCATGGGATCCATCCGGAATATCGAGGCGATCGGAGCAATTCTCAGGGCCTGGGAGGGATATTTCGGAACCGGAGGCTTTTTTCGTAAAGACTGGATTTATTTTGGTCTTGAATTTCTTGGTGGTGATGAAGGGCAGGTGACCCGGTCGACTGTCGCACCCGATCCGGTCAGGACCAACGTCATCCCACTCCGGGATCGTCCCAAGGCATCGCCGGCGGACGAGGCGCTGCCACAGGCTCTTGCCGCCCGCCGGAGGGCCCGCTAGCCTTCGGATCGCGTGCAAGACGCATCCGGTCCGCGGGAAGGGCAGCGCCCACTTGTCGAGAAGCTGCGCTGCCAGCGTCGATCCTTCTTTCTGCCCGTTGATGCGGATGCCGGGCATGTGAAAGGAGGAGCGTCATGCCCCATCCCTATGCCCAGGACCTGCCCGCATCGCCCGATCCGGAGCAGCAGAAGAAGCGCGCCAAGGACCTGCTGAAGGCGCTGCGTGCCGGCGAAGCCGAGGCGATCGCCCGGTTCCGCTACGGCCATCCGCGGCTGGCCCACCGCCCCGATGCCGAGCTGGTCGCCATGGCGAAGCTGAGCGACGCGCAATGGGTGATCGCCCGCGAATACGGCTTCGCCAGCTGGCCGAAGCTGCAGGCGCATCTGGCCGGCGGGCTGCCTGAGATCGCCCGGCCCTTCGAGGTCGAGTTGCAATACTACCGCGACCGCGCCGCCGGGATCCGCAGCAACCACCGCACCGGCGAGGCCGGGTCGCTGCGCCTGGTGCAGCGCTTCCACCCGCGCTTCGCCGCGGCGTCGGAGGCGGAGATCCGAGGCGTCGAACTGAGCCAGCAGGATGCCGAGCTGGTCGTCGCCCGCAGCCACGGCTTCGACGACTGGGCCGGCTTCGCCGGACGGATCGAGGCGATGCGGGCCGGCCGGGCCGAGGAGCCGTTCCGCACCGCCTTCGAGGCGATCCGCGGCGACGACCGCACGGCCCTGGCTGCGGTGCTGGCGGCGCATCCCGGCTTGGTCAACGCCCGCGGCACCAACGGCAACCGCCTGCTGATGCTGGCGATCTCGATGAACCGGCTCGCCCTGGCCGGCGACCTGCTTGATGCCGGCGCCGACCGGGCCTTGACCAACGACAAGGGCTGGGGGCCGCTGCACGACATCGCCGGTGCCGGCGGCCGCGGCGATCGCGAGGCGCGGCTGGCCCTGCTCGACCGGCTGGTCGCGGCCGGCGGTCCGGTCGAGGCCGAGGCCTATGGCGATGGCGGCACGCCCTTGGCGGTGGCGCTGTTCTGGGGCCACGGCACGATCGCCGAGCGGCTGGCGGCCGAGGTGGTGGTGCCGCTGAACCTGCGCATCGCCGCCGGGCTCGGCCGGATGGACCTGATTGCGCTGTTCTTCGACGCCGGCGGGCGGCTGCGGCCGGAGGCCGGGCATCACCGCGGCTTCTACCGCCCGCATAGCGGCTTCCCGGAATGGCACATGACCGATTCGCCGCAGGAGATCCTGGACGAGGCGTTGACCTGGGCCGCGCGCAGCGGCCGGATCGAGGCGATGGCGACGCTTTTGGCCTGCGGCGCCGACATCGACGGCGCCCCACACAACGGCGCCGCGCTGCACTGGGCGCTGCTGAGCCATCGCGCGGAGGCGGTTGACTGGCTGATCGGGCAGGGGGCCGACGTCAGCCGGGGCGTCGCCTGGGGCGACACGGCGGACGTCACCCCGCTGCACATGGTGGCCGGCTGGGCCAATGACCCGCGCGTCGCCCGCCTGCTGCTCGACCATGGGGCGGACCCGAGCATCCGCGACCGGACCTACGCCAGCACCCCGCTCGGCTGGGCCGAGCATTTCGGCCATCCGGAGGTCGCCGCGGTGCTGAAGGGCGATTCGGAGGGCGAAGCCGGCGCGTGAACAGCCGGAAGGTCCGGAGCGGGGACGCTCCGGACCGTCGTTTGACTCAGCCCCAGCGGAATATTTCGGTCCGACTGTCGTCGTATAGGTGCGGGACGCTGAAAGAGGACCGGAAAATGGTCAAGCCACCAGCGGAATATGCGCCAACATTCGCTGAGATTACGGAGTACGATCACGAACATGTGACTATATACCGAAAAATACTCGATGCGGCGGAGAAGAGGGCGGACTGGCGCGAGGCCGCCGGAGTCATCCTGGGCATTGATCCGCGTCAGAATCCGAAGCGAGCACGCCACTCCTATGAGAGCCATCTGGCCCGCGCGCGCTGGCTAGCGGAGCAGGATCATCTTCGGTGGCTGGGGCATGGCCGTTCCTCTTAGTCGGGCAGGCTGGGGACCGCACTGCGTTTGGAAATCCGCAGACTCCCTTGATTTCGTGTCGCACCGTTTTGCGATACGCCAAAACGACAAAGGACGCCTTACGGCGCCCTCAGCGATTGGTGGCCGGGAAGTTTGGCTGGGGGACTAGGATTCGAACCTAGGCTGGCGGAGTCAGAGTCCGCTGTCCTACCACTAGACGATCCCCCAGCGGCCGGCGGGAGGGTGTCTACCCCAGCGATCCGCCCGTGTAAAGGCCCGCGTGCACGAACGGCAGCCATGCCGGAAGCGGATGCGACCCTACCTCCGCCGGTTCGATCCGTTGCCGACCATCGCCGGCGCTCACAGCGGGCGGATCGCCCAGCCGGTTCTCGGACTCCCCACTCTCGGTCTCCATGAAAAAAACCATCATGGCGAGCCCCGAAGGGGCGTGGCCATCCAGGCTGTCGCCACCTGAGCGACGATTGAAAGACTGGATGGCCACGCTTCGCTCGCCATGACGGCATGGGGGTAGTGACCGCTGTCCGGATCAATCGGGATGCGGTCTCGCCAGTCCCGGAGTCGTCGTTTCGATCAAAATCGTCGTGGGACCCTTCTTCTAACCGTCATGCGAGGAGGCGAGGCCAGCGATCCCTGCCGCCGCCCGCACCGTCGCGTCGACCGCGTCGCGACAATACGGTTCCGCTTGACTTATTGTTCCTGATTTGTTCTAATGCAGGCATGGATGATGCCATCAAAGCCGGGACTCCCTCCGCCGACTCGTCGGCAACGGGGGAGACTGCCCAGGACGCAGCAATGCTGTCCGGGCTGGCGACGCTCGCCGAGGCGATGGCCGCGGGGTTCCAGGCCCAGGGCATGGCCGCCCTCCAGGCCGGCGATCTCGACCGCGCCGGAGAGGCCGAGACCCGCTTCAGCAGCCTCTCTCTCGGCATCCGCCGTGCCATCGCGCTGAAGATGAAGCTGCGCCGGCAGCGTGAGGAGGCGCAGCGCGAGGCCGAGCAAGACCGGGACTCGCGGCGCGACCAGAAGGACGACCGGCGCGACGCCGTCGCCGACCGCGTCTCCCGTGCCATCGCCAAGGCCAAGCCCGAGGCCAGGGAGCGGCTGACCGCCGGGCTCTGGGAAAAGCTGACCGAGGACGAGCGCATCGACGCCGACCTCGCCGACACCGCCTTGCCGATCGAGGCCCTGATCCGCCGCCTCTGCCGCGAGATCGGCCTCTCCCGCCATGCTCTCGCCGCCGCCCTCGACCCCGACCTGGCGACGGCCGAGCCGGCCGCCGGCCCGGCGGCGGCAGCCCCCGCAAGCCCGGCCCAGCCGGACCCTCGCTATTCCCGCTATACCAAGGGACATTACCATGCCGTGCCGGCCGCCGATCTCGGCCTGCCGGAAGGCGACACCTATCTCGTCAACATCACCACCGGCGAGGTCTTCCAGGTTAGCACCGGCGACATCGTGAAACGGCTGCCCATGGACGATCGCCCGCCCGACCCTGCCCGATCCGTCCCGCCGGTCGGCTCCGCGCCGCCCGCCGAGGCGGCCCCGCCCGATCCCGGCGGCACCGGGCCACTCGGCGGTGCCGGGCCGGCCGCGGCGCCTGCGTCACCCGACCTCGGGCCGCCGCCCTCCGCCACCGTGCCGCCGTCCGGGTGGCGCCTGCCGAGCGACTGGCGAACATGGACCCGCGCCGATTGGCTCGAATCCCGCCGCCGCCTGCGCGAGGAACAGATTCGGCTCCGCGCGCCGAAACCGCGCCCGTCCTGAGCGGATCGCCGACCCGTGCCCGCGCTGCCGAGGGATCGCAGCGCGGGATCCTGGCGCTGGCCTCGGCGGGATCCGGGCTCCGCGGCGCATCCCTGTGCCGCGGTGCCGGCCATGACGGACCACGCTGGGCGCGGCGCTGCTCCGCCGCTTCATCCGGTGGCCCCGGATGCGACTCCGGGGGGCATTTCCACTTTGGCCGTGGCTGCGCTACAGTTCGATGAAGGGACGGAGGCGCCGTTCGAAACGGGACGGACGGCCATGGAAGGAATGTCAGTGGTGGAGTCGATCGCGATCGCCGAGGCCACCGCGGCCGGCGATCGACGTCGGTCGGCGGAGCCCGAACCTCTCTATGCCGCGGTGGATCTCGGCACCAACAACTGCCGCCTGCTGATCGCCCGCGCCGCGACCGGCGGCTTCCAGGTGGTCGACGCCTTCAGCCGCATCGTCCGGCTGGGCGAGGGCGTCGGCGCCACCGGGCGGCTGCAGCCCGAGGCGATGCAGCGCACCGTGTCGGCGCTGCGCATCTGCGCCGCCAAGATCCGGCGGCAGAACGTGATCCTGTCGCGCGCCGTGGCGACCGAAGCCTGCCGCCAGGCCGGCAACTTCCCGGCCTTCCGCGACCGGGTGCGGCGCGAGACCGGCCTGCTGCTGGAGATGATTCCGGCGGCGGAGGAGGCGCGCCTGGCAGCGGCCGGCTGCGCCCCGCTGCTCGACCCCGCGATCCCGCATGCCATCATCTTCGACATCGGCGGCGGGTCGACCGAGCTGACCTGGCTGGAGTTCGATGCCGACGGCCAGGCGGTGACGCTCGACGCGCTCAGCATGCCGCTCGGCGTCGTCTCCCTGGCCGAGCTGCATGGCGGCCACGAGGTCTCGGCCGAGACCTATGCGGCGATGACCGCCACCACCGCCGCCGCCCTGGCCGACTTCGAGGCGCGCAACAACCTGCGCGGCCTGATCGCCCAGGGTCGGGTGCAGATGATCGGCTCCTCCGGCACCGTGACCACGCTGGCCGGGGTGCATCTCGGCCTGCCGCGCTATATCCGCTCCGAGGTCGACGGCAGCACCCTGACCTTCGAGCAGGCGCGGCGCGCCAGCCGCATGCTGCTCGGCCTCGACTATGCGGCGCGGTCGTCCTATCCCTGCATCGGGCGCGACCGGGCCGACCTGGTGCTGGCCGGGTGCGCCATCCTCGAGGCGATCTGCGACACCTGGCCGGTCGGCAAGCTGCGGGTCGGCGACCGCGGCGTGCGCGAGGGCATCCTGTTCGACCTCCTGGCCGAGGCGCAGTCGCGCCACGCCTGATCATCCGAGTGAAATGAAGACACCGAAGAAGCCGGGCGCCGCGAGGGCAGGGGGGCCGAGCGGCCGCGGCAGCCGCGGCCTGACCGTCCGGGTCAAGACCGCGAGCCAGCGGACCGCGTCCTCGACCCGCTGGCTCGAACGCCAGCTCAACGACCCCTATGTCGCCGAAGCGAAGCGCCTGGGTTATCGATCCCGCGCGGCCTTCAAGCTGGTGCAGCTCGACGACAAGCTGGCCCTGCTGCGCCGCGGCATGCGCGTGGTCGACCTCGGCTGCGCCCCCGGCGGCTGGGTCCAGGTGGCGCTGGAGCGGGTCGGGCCGCAGGGCAAGGTCGTGGGGATCGACTATCTCGGCATGGACCCGGTGCCGGGCGCGACCGTCCTGGAGATGGATTTCCTCGATCCCGCGGCGCCGGATCGGCTGAAGGAAGCCCTGGCCGGGCCGGCCGACATCGTACTCAGCGACATGGCAGCGCCGACCGTCGGCCACCCGGCCACCGACCATCTGCGAATCATGGCTTTGGCCGAGACCGCCGCCGATTTCGCGCTCGACGTGCTGGTGCCGGGCGGCGCCTTCGTCGCCAAGCTGTTCCAGGGCGGGGCGGAGAAGGACCTGCTCGACATCCTGAAGCGCAACTTCGCCAAGGTCCGCCACGTCAAGCCTGCCGCCAGCCGCCAGGACAGCTCCGAGGTCTATGTCGTGGCAACGGACTTCAAAGGCCGCGATCCACGGGACGCAACGCAGGCCCCCTAGATCTGCGCTTCACAACGGACCGAGGGGGGTTATATTGCGGCGCTTCCAAGCTCTGGGAGCCCCCACATGCAGTTCCGCGATGCCCTGACCTTCGATGACGTCCTGCTGGTCCCGCAGGCCTCGTCGATCCTGCCCGCCGAAGCGGACACGCGGACCCGCCTGACCAAGCGCATCGAGCTGGGCATCCCGCTGCTTTCCGCCGCCATGGACACGGTGACCGAGGCGCCGCTGGCCATCGCCATGGCCCAGGCCGGCGGCATCGGCGTGATCCACCGCAACCTCGACATCGAGCGCCAGGCCGAGGAAGTGCGCAAGGTCAAGCGCTTCGAGAGCGGCATGGTGGTGAACCCGATCACCATCGGCCCCGACGCCAGCATGGCCGAGGCGCTGGCGCTGATGGACCGGCACGGCATCTCGGGCTTCCCGGTGGTGGAGAAGAGCGGCAAGCTGGTCGGCATCCTGACCAACCGCGACGTCCGCTTCGCCACCAATCCGACCCAGCCGGTGCGCGAGCTGATGACCAAGGACAGGCTGGTCACGGTGGGCGAAGGCGTCGGCAAGGACGAGGCCAAGCGCCTCTTGCACCAGAACCGGATCGAGAAGCTGCTGGTGGTCGACCAGGACTACCGCTGCATCGGGCTCGTCACGGTCAAGGACATCGTCAAGGCCCAGCTGCACCCGAACGCCTGCAAGGACGAGCAGGGGCGGCTGCGCGTCGCCGCAGCCACTGGCACCGGCGACAAGGGCATCTCCCGCGCCGAGGCGCTGTTCGACGCCGGGGTCGACGTGCTGGTGCTGGACACCGCGCATGGCCATTCCGAGGGCGTGCTGAAGAGCGTGGAGCGGGCGCGCCGCCTGACCAACTCGACCCAGCTGGTGGCCGGCAACGTCGCCACCGGCGACGCCGCCAAGGCGCTGATCGACGCCGGGGCGGACGCGGTCAAGGTCGGCATCGGCCCGGGGTCGATCTGCACCACCCGCATGGTCGCCGGCGTCGGCGTGCCGCAGCTGACCGCGGTGATGGATTGCGTCGAGGTCTGCCGCAAGGCCGGCATCCCGGTGATCTCCGACGGCGGCATCAAGTATTCCGGCGACCTGGCCAAGGCGATCGCCGCCGGCGCCGACGTGGTGATGCTGGGCTCGCTGTTCGCCGGCACCGACGAGGCGCCGGGCGAGGTGATCCTGTACCAGGGCCGGTCCTATAAGAGCTATCGCGGCATGGGGTCGCTCGGCGCCATGGCGCGCGGCTCGGCCGACCGCTACTTCCAGCAGGAGGTGTCGGACACGCTGAAGCTGGTGCCGGAGGGTGTCGAGGGCCGGGTGCCGTACAAGGGCCCGATCGCCAACGTCGTCCACCAGCTGGTGGGCGGGCTGAAGGCGGCGATGGGCTACACCGGCAGCCGCACCATCGCCGACCTGCACCAGCGGGCGGAGTTCGTGCGCATCACCAATGCCGGACTGCGCGAGAGCCATGTCCACGACATCACCGTGACCCACGAAGCCCCGAATTACCGGCCGGGGCTGTAAGGTCGCAACCTCGCCCGTAACGCTGGCCCGATCCGGTGGCCGTGCCTATTCTGGCCGGCCACGGATTCAACCGGCACGGGCACCATGGACGCTGATCCCTACCTCTGGCTCGAGGACATCGACGGCACGACGGCCCTCGACTGGGTCCGGGCGCGCAATGCCGAGAGCACCGGCCGCTTCGCCGAGACGGCGGAGTTCGAGCGGATGCGCCGGCAGATGCTGGAGATCCTCGATTCCGAGGCCAAGCTGCCCCACGTCGTCCGCCGCGGCGACCGCTACTACAATTTCTGGCGCGACGCGGCCCATCCGCGCGGTCTGTGGCGGCGCACGACGCTGGCCTCGTTCCGCACCGCCGAGCCGGTGTGGGAGGTGCTGCTGGATCTCGACGCGCTGGCCGAGGCGGAGGGCGAGAACTGGGTCTGGCACGGCTCCGACGTGCTGGAGCCGGACTACAAGCGCTGCCTGGTCGCCCTGTCGCGCGGCGGCGCCGACGCTCATGTCGTCCGCGAGTTCGACCTGGACAGCCGCAGCTTCGTCCCCGACGGCTTCTTCCTGCCCGAGGCCAAGAGCCGCTTCGGTTGGAAGGATGCCGATTCGATCTATATCGGCACCGATTTCGGCCCGGGGTCGCTGACCCGCTCCGGCTATCCGCGGATCTCCAAGCTGTGGCGGCGCGGCCAGGCGCTGGAGGCGGCGACGACCGTCTATGAGGGGCAGGAGGACGACCTCGCGGTCGACGCCTTCCACGACCGCTTCCCCGGCTTCGAGCGCGACTTCGTCGCCCGGCGCATCGACTTCTACACCAGCGAGCTGTTCCTGCTGGGCGATGACGGCGCCTTGACCCTGGTCGACGTGCCGCGCGACGCCGAGGCCGGCACCCACGGCCCCTGGCTGCTGGTGTCGCCGCGGACGGAATGGACGGTCGGCGGCCGTACCTATGCCGGCGGCGCGCTGCTGGCCGCCCGGTTCGACGACTGGATCGCCGGCAAACGCGACATCGCGGCGCTGTTCGAGCCGAGCGAGACCACCGCGCTGTCGAGCTATTCCGGCACCCGCAACCACCTGGTCCTGCAGATCCTCGACGATGTGAAGAGCCGGGTCGAGGTGCTGACGCCGGGCGAGGGCGGCTGGCAGCGGGGGGCCCTGCAGGGGCTGCCCGAGGCCGCCACCATCGCCTATGTCGCCACCACCCCGCACCAGGACGACGAGATCCTGGTCCTGGCCTCCGGCTTCCTCGAGCCGGACACGCTCTACCGCGGCACGGCCGGGGAGTCCGGCTTCGAATCGCTGAAGCAGGCGCCGTCCTTCTTCGACGCCTCGCCCTATGCGGTGGAGCAGCATTTCGTCGCCTCGGCCGACGGCACGCGGGTGCCCTATTTCGTGGTCGCTCGAAAGGATCTGCCGCTCGACGGCAGCGCTCCGACCCTGCTGACCGGCTATGGCGGCTTCGAGGTGCCGCTGCTGCCGCACTACATCCCGGGCGAGGGGCGGCTGTGGCTCGACCGCGGCGGCGTCTATGCCGTGGCCAACATCCGCGGCGGCGGCGAATACGGGCCGCGCTGGCACCAGGCGGCGCTGCGCGAGAGCCGGCCCCGCGCCTATGAGGATTTCGCAGCGGTGGCGCGCGACCTGGTGGCTCGCGGCATCACTTCCGTCCCCCGTCTCGGCATCGAGGGCGGCAGCAACGGCGGGCTCCTGGTCGGCAACATGCTGACGACGTACCCGGAGCTGTTCGGCGCCATCGTCTGCGCCGTGCCGCTGCTCGACATGAAGCGCTACACCAAGCTGCTGGCCGGCGCCTCCTGGGCCGCGGAATACGGCGACCCGGACAAGCCGGAGGACTGGGCGTTCCTGCAGACCTTCTCGCCCTATCAGAACCTGCGCCAGGAGGCTGCGTACCCGCCGGTGCTGTTCCTGACCTCGACCCGCGACGACCGGGTGCATCCCGGCCACGCCCGCAAGATGGCGGCGAAGATGATCGGCATGGGCCGGGACGTCCTCTATTACGAGAACATCGAGGGCGGCCACGGCGCCGCCGCCAACAACGCCCAGACCGCCTTCAACCAGGCGCTGATCCACGCCTTCCTGTGGGAGAGGCTGGGCGGGCGATAGGCCATGCCGGACGTCGCCATCGTCGGGGCGGGTGCGGCCGGGCTGGCGGCGGCGCGGCGCCTCCAGGAGTTGAAGATCTCCTTCGTCGTGCTGGAGGCGCGCCCGCGGATCGGCGGCCGCGCCTCCACCGACACCGCGACGCTGGGCGCACCGGTCGATCTCGGCGGCCATTGGCTGCATTCCCCGGCGTTGAACCCGCTGACGCCGCTGGCGGAGCGCTACGGCATCCGGGTCGACCGCTCGCCCGGGCCGGCCCGGCTGGCGATCGACGGCCGGATGCTCTCCGGGGCCGAGGCGGCAACGGCCGATGCCGGCATCGCCGACGGCTTCGCCCGGGTCGCCGCCGCCCGGGACGGCCGCGACGCCGCCGTGTCCGACCTGGTCCCGGAGGGCGGGCTGTTCGAGGCCGCGTTCCTGGCCAAGCAGGGCGTACCGCCGGCCGAGTGCTCGAGCATCGACTTCGCCCGCTACATCTGGGAGGGCGACGACTGGCCGGTGCTGGACGGGCTGGGCGCCCTGGTCGCGCGCCACGCCCGCTGCGTGCCGGTGGAGCTGAACACCCCGGCGACCCGGATCGCCTGGCATGGCCGGGACCACGTTGAGGTCGAGACGCCGCGCGGCGCGGTCGAGGCCCGGGCGGTGATCGTCACCGTCCCGGCCGGTGTCCTCGCCGGCAATGCCCTGCGCTTCGACCCGCCGCTGCCGGGCTGGAAACGGCAGGCGATCGCCGACCTGCCGATGGGCAGCTGCAACAAGCTGTCGCTCGGCCTCACGGGCAATCCCTTCGGCGATGTCGCCGGGCCGATCCTGGCCGCGGGATCGGGTGCCGACCGATCGGTCGAGTTCCTGCTGCGCGAGGACGGACGCGACATCGTCACGATGATGGTCAACGGGCCCTTCGCCAAGAATCTGGCCGCTGCGGGCGCGCCGGCGATGATCGACTATGCGGTCGGCCGGTTGTCGGCGCTGTTCGGCTCCGGCATCCGCTCGGCCCTTACCAGCCGCCATGTCCTGGCCGATTGGGACCACGACCCCTGGGCCGCCGGCTGCTACGCCGTCGCCCGCCCGGGCGCGGCGGCGGCGCGCGAGGCCCTGGCCCGGCCAGTCGAGGACCGCCTGTTCTTCGCCGGCGAGGCCGTGCATGACCGTTACATGGGCGATGTGCATGGCGCCCATCTCAGCGGCGAGGCGGCGGCCGAGGACGCGGCCCGCGCCGTCTTCGGCGGGAAAGCAGCCCCTCATTCCTGAATGACGGTCGTTCAGCCCTGTCGGGCTGCCCCGGCTGCGCGCCACCCCGATCATGCCGTCGCACCACCACCTGCGGAGGCATCTTGGTTTCGACACCTCTCATGATCCTGGTCGCGGGCCCGTATCGGTCGGGTACCGGCGACGATCCCGGCTGCATCGCGGCCAATATGCGGGCCATGAACGAGGCCGCGCTGCGCCTGTTCCGGGCCGGCCACCTGCCGATCACCGGCGAGGCCCTGGCCCTGCCATTGCTTGAGACCGCCGGATCGACCGGCCTCGGTGATCCCGTCTTCGACGAAATCTTTCACCCGATCGGCGAGCGCGTGGCGCGGCGCTGCGACGCCTGCCTGCGGATCGGCGGCCCGTCTGTCGGCGCCGAGGCAATGGTGGCGATCTTCGAGCGGGCCGGGCGGCCGGTCTATCGCAGCCTGGCCGAGGTGCCGGGATGCGCCTGATGCAGGACCGGATTCGGATCAAAGCCGTCGAGACCCTGTCCGACGACTGGTACGTGCTGAAGAAGACCACCTTCGATTACAGGCGCCAGGACGGCAGCTGGCAGACCCTGAGCCGCGAGACCTATGACCGCGGCAACGGCGCGGCGATCCTGCTCTACGATCCGTCACGCGGCCGGGTGTTGCTGACCCGGCAGTTCCGCTTCCCCGCCTATGTCAACGGCCACCCGGAGCCGCTGATCGAGGCCTGCGCCGGGCTGCTCGACGACCGCGACCCCGAGACCGCGATCCGCCAGGAGGCGGAGGAGGAGACGGGCACTCGCGTGGCGGCGCCGCGCCGGGTGTTCGAGGCCTTCATGAGCCCGGGGTCGGTGACCGAGCGGCTGGTCTTCTTCGTCGCCGAATACAGCCCGGCCGACCGGACCGCGGATGGCGGCGGCGTGGCGGCGGAGGGCGAGGACATCGAGATCCTGGAGCCGACCCTGGCCGAGGCGTTGGCCATGGTCGGGCGCGGCGAGGTCATGGACGGCAAGACCATTCTCCTGCTGCAATACGCCCAGCTGCACCGACTCTTGGGCTGAGATGGGGGCCGCTCCCCTTTTTCGTCATGGCGAGCCCCGAAGGGGCGTGGCCATCCAGCGTCACGGCCCTCTGGATGGCCACGTCGCTTCGCTCCTCGCCATGACGACCCTATGATCGGGTTCAGCGAGGCTGCAGCGAAGATCTGAGCGTGACAACGGGCGAGCCGAACTGGGACGACATCCGCATCTTCCTCGCCGTCGCCCGGGCCGGCAGCCTGACCGAGGCCGCGCGGCGGCTGGGGCTGAGCCAGCCCACCATCGGCCGGCATCTGCGGTCGCTGGAGCATCTCGCCGGCGCCCGGCTGTTCGACCGGCTGCCGAACCGGCTGGAGCTGACCGCGCGGGGGCGAGCGCTGCTGCAGGCTGCCGGCGGCATGGAGGAGGGGGCGGGCGCCCTGCTGCGGGAGTTGCACCAGGCCGCCGCGGCCGAGGCGGAGCCGGTGCAGGTGACCGCCACCAGCTCGGTCTCGCTGTTCCTGACCACCCATTTGCAGGCGCTGCTGGCCGAGAGCGGCCAGGCAATCGCGATCGGCACGTCGCGCACCCGCGCCAATCTCGCCCGGCGCGAGGCCGACATTGCGCTGCGCATGCGCCGGGTGCCGCAGGAGGGGGATCTGGCCGCCCGCCGGATCGGCCGCATCGGCTTCGCCCTCTACGCCGCGCGGGCCTATCTCGAGCCACGCGGCCTGGCCGGTGATGGCAGCCTCGCCGGCCTGGACTTCATCGGCCTGCCGGAGCCGGAGCGGACGCCGTCGCAATCCGCCTGGTTCGACGCCATGGCCGCCCAGGGCATCCTGCGCTGCCGGCTGGGCGAGGTGTATCTGCGCCACCGGGCGGCGGCCGACGGGCTCGGCGTGGCGCTGCTGCCCTGCTTCCTGGGCGATGCCGACGACCGGCTGCTGCGCCTCGGCGACCCGGTGCCGGAGCTGGCCGAGGATATCTACCTGATGCTGCATGGCGACCTGCGCCGCGACGCCGCCGTCCGTGCCGTTGCCGAGGCCGTGGCCGCCCTGTTCCGGCGCCAGCGCCGGGCTCTCTCCGGCGAGGCCTGGGGTCTCTCCTAGGCTTCCGTTTCGGCTGGATTCGCTATAGATTCGTAAGGTTCATGCTTGATGTTGCCTGAGAATAGCCAAATATTTCATTCCTATTGATTGCTCGGATTTGATCCTATCGCCCATTTCGATCAGTGATTTGGAGGATTCGTGATGACGGCCTCTCGACCCGGATTGCATCGGCGGGACGCGCTTCTCGGGCTCGGCGGTGCCGCGCTGCTGGCCTCGCTGGGATGCCGGCGGCTGGATCCGGTGAAACCACTGCCGGTGATTCCGGACACGGCCTATGCCATTGACGTCCACTGCCATGTCTTCAATGCCCGGGACCTGCCGGTCGCCAGCTTCGTGCTCGACGTGGTGCTGGAGGGCAAGCCGCTCGGCCAGCTGCCACTGGTCCCGCTGGTGACCCTGGTGTCATTGGTCATGAATCGCAGCGCCTGGTCGCCGCAGCGGGAGCTTCGGGCCCTCGAACGCGGGGAGGCGACCGCCGCCGATCATCCGATCCAGGCGGATATCGAGGTCGCGGCGGCGCAGCTCCTGGCCAATACGGGTGAGGCCGCGGCGTTTCGCCAGAAGGCGGTCGAGCTACTGTCCGGTGACAGCGAGAGGCTGGCGGCGACCGTCTCCGTGGGTGACGGGGATGTCGAGCTGCTGGACATGCTGGCGAAGCGCGATCCGAGCCGCGCGGCGAGGCCCCAGGGGCTGTCGTTGCGGGACCGGGCAGGAGCGTTGCCGGCGGACGCGGCGCGGGGCGTCACGGCCGTCGAGGACGAGGTCACCGGCGTGTTCCGTCTCGCCCAGCTCGTGACCCGCCGGCGGACCGAGCTGGTGCAGCGGCTGATTACCCTGCCGGCGCGGAATGACGGCGACGTGGCGCTCCTGGTCCCGGCCCTGATCGACTACAGCAAGTGGCTGAACGAGGAGAGCAGCCCGCTGCGCGACCAGATCGACGTCATGTCCGCGATCGCACGCCGGCCGGGGTCCTACGCAGTCCATCCCTATGTGCCGTTCTGCCCCTGGCGGCAGATGGTGGAGCCCGGCCATCTGGCGATGGTCAGGGACGCCGTCGAGCAGCGCGGCTTCATCGGCGTGAAGCTGTACCCGGTCATGGGCTTCCTGCCTTACGGCAATGCCGAGGCCAACCCTGACGCCTATCCCGCGAGGCTCCGCCAGACCGGGCCCGACTGGGCGGCCCGCCTCGATCAGGGCCTGGCCGCGCTCTACGACTGGTGCGTCGCCGAGGACGTGCCGGTGATGGCGCATTGTTCCTACAGCCAGTTCCCCAACCCGGCGGCGGGTGAAAGGGGGGCGCCGGCGGCGTGGCGGCCGGTGCTCGACAGATGGCCCGGGCTGCGCCTGAATCTCGGCCATTTCGGCGGCTTCTGGGACCTTGCCGAGGTCGGGTCCAACGGCTGGACCACGGCGATCGTCGCAATGATGAAGACCTATCCCAACCTCTACGCCGACCTCAGCGACTACGACGCGGTGGCGGAACGGACGGATGGTCAGAAGGCGACGAACGAGACGGTGCTGCGGGCTCTGAACGGCATCCTGGACAGCCAGGGCGGCCCGGCCCGGTCCCGGCTGATGTACGGCACCGATTGGGTGATGCTGTCGAAGGCCCCGGGGAACGGGGCCTATTACGAGGGGATGCGGACCGGCCTGACAAGCAGGCTCGCCATGAGCACCACCCAGGCGGCCGGCTTCATGGGGATGAACGCCGCCCGGTTCCTCGGCATCGCGCTCGAGAACGGCGGCAAGCCGAAGGCCCGGCAGCGCCTCGAGGCGTTCCACGCCCGGCATGGCGGCGTCCCGGCGAGCTTCTGGACCCGCTGGGACGGCGCCGCCGCCTTTGCCTGACGGCTAGCTACTCCGCGGCCTGACGCTGCTGGCGGCTGTGGATGATCTGCCACAGCTTCTGCGGCGTCGCCGGCATGTCGACATGTTCGACCCCGAGCGGCGACAGCGCGTCGACGATGGCGTTGATGATCGACGGCGGCGCGCCGATCGCCCCGGCTTCGCCGGCGCCCTTCACGCCCAGCGGGTTCGTGGTGCAGGGGATCTCGTTGTACTTGAAGGAGACGAAGGGCAGGTCGACCGCCCGCGGCATGGCGTAGTCCATGAAGGACCCGGACAGCAGCTGGCCACTGTCGGAGTCGAACACGGCATGCTCCAGCAGCGCCTGGCCGAGCCCCTGGGCGATGCCGCCATGGACCTGGCCGGTCACCATCAGCGGGTTCAGCACCCGGCCGAAATCGTCCACCACGGTGTAGCGCAGGATCTCCAGCGACCCGGTGTCGCCGTCGATCTCCAGCTCGACGATATGGGCGCCGTTCGGGAAGGTCGCCGAGGGCGGGGTGAAGCTGCCGCGCTCCTCGAACACGATCTCGGTGTCGGCGGCGGCCTCGGTCTGGGCGGCGATCTCGGCCAGGGTCAGCGCCCGGTCGGTGCCGACCACGGTGAAGCGGCCGTCGACCAGGGCGATGTCGACCGCAGCCGTCTCCAGCAGGTCGGCCGCCCGCAGCTTCGCCTTGTCCTGCACCTTCAGCGATCCGTCGCGGATCGCGGCGCCGCCGACGGGGATCGAGCGCGAGCCGCCGGTGCCGTTGCCGGTGCGGACCAGGTCGGTGTCGCCCTGGACGATGGTGACCTGGTCTGGCTCGACGCCGAGATGCTCGGCGATGATCTGCTTGTAGGCGGTCTCGTGGCCCTGGCCGTTGGTCTGGGTGCCGACATAGACCGTGACCTTGCCGTCGCGGGCGACCCGGACATCGGCAGCCTCGTCCTCGCCGCCGGCGCAGGCCTCGACATAGGTGGCGATGCCGAGGCCTCGGTACTTGCCCTTGGCGGCTGAGTCGCGGCGGCGCGCCTCGAAGCCGGCGACATCGGCGATCTGTGCCGCCTCCTCGAGGTTGCGGGTGAACTCGCCGCTGTCATAGGTCACGCCGGTGACCGTGGCGTAGGGCATGGCCGAGGGCGGGATGAAATTGCGCCGCCGCAGCTCGACCGGATCGATGCCCAGCACTCGCGACGCGTGGTCGACGATGCGCTCGACATTGTAGGCCGCCTCCGGCCGCCCGGCGCCGCGATAGGCGTCGACCGGCTGGGTGTTGGTGAACACGCCGCGCACCCGCTCATAGACGCCCTGCAGCGTGTACAGGCCGTTCAGCATCTGGGCGCCACCGGCCATGGTCGGGATGAAGGGCGCGAAGTTCGACAGGTACGCGCCCATATTGGCGATCAGGTCGACGCGCAGGGCCAGGAAGCGGGCGTCCTTGTCGACCGCCAGCTCGACCGTGGTGACGTTGTCGCGGCCATGGTCGTCGCTGATGAAGGCCTCGGTCCGCTCCGACGTCCACTTCACCGGCCGGCCGAACTTGCGCGCGGCGTAGAGGGTCGCCGGGTATTCCGGATACATGAACAGCTTCATGCCGAAGCCGCCGCCGACATCGGTGCTGCGCACCAGGAATTGCTCCGGCGGCAGCTTGAAAATGTCGTTCGCCAGCATGTCGCGCAGCATGTGCACGCCCTGGCAGGAGACGTAGAGCACGAAGCGGCCGTCGGTGGCGTCCCAGTCGGCGTGACAGCAGCGCGGCTCCATCGGCGAGGCGACGACCCGGTTGTTGACCAGGTCGACCTTGACCACCCGGTCGGCCTGCGCGAACAACGCCTCGACCTTGTCCTTCTCGCCGAACTCCCAGTCGAAGCACAGGTTGGTCGGCGCCTTGTCCCAGATCGCCGGGCCTTCCAGCGTGCCGACGAGGTCGGTCGCCGACGGCAGCGAATCATAGTCGACCTCGATCGCCTCGGCGGCATCCTTGGCCTGCTCGATGGTCTCGGCCACCACCAGCGCCACCGCCTCGCCGACATGGCGAACCCGGCCGCGCGCCAGGATCGGCCGCGGCGGCAGCACCTGGTCGGAGCCGTCGCGGTTCTTCACCGGTGCGTAGCATTTCAGGTCGGCGATGCCGTCCGCTTCGAGATCGGCGATGGTGACGATGCCGATCACGCCCGGCATCGCCGCGGCGGCGGCGGTGTCGATGCCGCGGATCTCGGCATGGGCGAAGGGCGACCGCAGGAACCAGGCCTGGGCCTGGCCCGGGGCGGACACATCGTCGGTGTAGCGGCCGCCGCCCTTGAGCAGGCGGGGGTCTTCGCTGCGGCGCATGGGCTGGCCGATGCCGAACTTCGTCGCCACGATGTTTTCCTCCCGGGGTCTGAATCGGTTTAGGATCGGCCGTGGCGCCGCGGGCGTCAATGCCATGTCGGACAAGTGCCGCACCGGGATACGGGGCAGGATCGTGTCCGGCGCAGCGAGGGGCTGGTATTGGGGGCTGGTCTTCGCTACATAAGCGCCATCGCCGGCCGCCGGGCGCAGCCGGCCGTTTTCGTTTGTCGACAGGTGTCCCTTGCAGCAGGTCTTGCTCGTCATCCACGTACTGATCGCCGTGGCCCTGATCGGGGTGATCCTGATCCAGCGCAGCGAGGGCGGTGGCCTGGGCATCGGTGGCGGTGGCGGCGGCGGGCTGGTCTCGATCCGCGGCCAGGCCAACCTGCTGACCCGAATCACCGCCGGCCTGGCGGGCGCCTTCATGATCACGAGCATCGTCCTGGCGATCATGGCCGGCGCCCACCGCGCTGGTTCCGCGATCGTCAACGAGGTGCCGGCGGCGCCGGCGCAGAGCGCACCGGCCAGCACCGCGCCGGCCGGACCGTCGGTCCCGACGACCGAATAACCCGTCGGCATATCTGTCATGTCGGGGCGGCCCAGGTTCCGGGCCGCCTCGTTGTTTTTGGCTGGACGAATCTGGGGTAGGGTTGAATTCCATGACGCGGTACATCTTCATTACCGGCGGCGTGGTCTCCTCGCTTGGCAAGGGACTGGGCGCAGCAGCACTCGGGGCACTTCTTCAGGCGCGGGGCTTCAAGGTCCGGCTCCGGAAGCTGGACCCCTATCTCAATGTCGACCCGGGCACGATGAGCCCGACCCAGCACGGCGAAGTGTTCGTGACCGATGACGGGGCGGAAACCGACCTCGATCTCGGCCATTACGAGCGCTTCACCGGGGTCTCGGCCCGGAAGAGCGACAACGTCACCACCGGCAAGATCTATTCCGGGGTGATCGCGCGGGAGCGCCGCGGTGACTATCTCGGCGCCACGGTGCAGGTGATTCCGCACATCACCGACGCGATCAAGGACTTCATCCGCTCCGACATCACCGACGAAGACTTCATCATCTGCGAGGTCGGCGGCACGGTCGGCGATATCGAGAGCCTGCCGTTCCTCGAGGCGATCCGCCAGTTCGGCAACGAGGTCGAGCCGGAGAACGCGCTGTTCCTGCATGTCACGCTGCTGCCCTATATCCCGGCGGCGGGCGAGCTGAAGACCAAGCCGACCCAGCATTCGGTGAAGGAACTGCTGTCGGTCGGAATCCAGCCGGCGATGCTGCTGTGCCGTGCCGACCGGCCGATCCCTGCCAATGAGCGGCGCAAGATCGCGTTGTTCTGCAACATCCGGCCGGAGCGGGTGATCGCCGCCCTCGACGTCGACACGATCTACAACGTGCCGATCTCCTACCACGAGGAAGGCTTCGATGATCAGGTCCTGTCCTATTTCGGCCTCGACCAGCCGAAGGCGCCGGACCTGTCGCGCTGGACCGGCATCGTCCAGCGCGTGCGCGCGCCGGAGGGCGAGGTCACCATCGGCGTGGTCGGCAAGTACACCTCGCTGATCGACAGCTACAAGAGCCTGGCCGAGGCCCTGACCCATGGCGGCATCGCCAACAACGTCAAGGTCAAGCTCGACTGGATGGATTCGCAGATCTTCGAATCGGAGGATGCGGTCAGCCATCTCGAGCATGTCCACGGCATCCTGGTGCCGGGTGGCTTCGGCGAGCGCGGGGCCGAGGGCAAGATCCGCGCCGCCCAGTTCGCGCGTGAGCGCAAGGTGCCGTATTTCGGCATCTGCTTCGGCATGCAGATGGCGGTGATCGAGGCGGCGCGCCACATGGCCGGGCTGCCGGCGGCGAATTCGACCGAGTTCGGCCCGACCAACGAGCCGGTGGTCGGCCTGATGACCGAATGGACCCGCGGCAACGCGCTGGAGACCCGCCGCAACGACGGCGACCTCGGCGGCACCATGCGCCTGGGCGCCTATCCAGCGGTGCTGGTGCCCGGCAGCCGGGTGGCGGGGATCTACGGGGCGACCGAGATCAGCGAGCGGCACCGCCACCGCTACGAGGTCAACATCAACTATCGCGAGCGGCTGGAGCAGGCCGGGCTGTTCTTCTCCGGCCTGTCGCCGGACGGCGTGCTGCCGGAGATCGTGGAGCTGCCGGACCATCCCTGGTTCATCGGCGTACAGTACCATCCGGAGCTGAAGTCGAAGCCCTTCGACCCGCACCCGCTGTTCACCGACTTCATCCGCGCCGCGATCGAGCAGAGCCGGCTCGTCTGAGGACATGACCATGACCGCTGCCCGTGCCGTCACCGTCGGCCCCATCACCTTCGCGAACGACCGGCCGCTGACCCTCATCGCCGGCCCGTGCCAGCTGGAGAGCCGCGAGCACGCGCTGGAGATGAGCCAGGCGCTGGTCGAGATCACCGGCCGGCTGGGCCTCGGCCTCGTCTACAAGACCTCCTTCGACAAGGCGAACCGCACCTCCGCCTCGGCCCAGCGCGGCCTGGGGATGGAGAAGAGCCTGCCGATCATGGCCGAGATCCGGGAAAAATTCGGCTGCCCGGTGCTGACCGACATCCACGACGCGGCGCAATGCGCGCCGGTGGCGGAGGCGGTCGACATCCTGCAGATCCCGGCCTTCCTGTGCCGCCAGACCGACCTCTTGCTGGCCGCGGGCGCCACCGGCCGGGCGATCAACGTCAAGAAGGGCCAGTTCCTGGCGCCCTGGGACATGAAGAACGTCGCGGCCAAGATCGCCTCGACCGGCAACGACAAGGTGCTGCTGACCGAGCGCGGCGTCAGCTTCGGCTACAACACCCTGGTCAGCGACATGCGTTCGTTGCCGGTGATGGCCCAGACCGGCTATCCGGTGGTGTTCGACGCCACCCATTCGGTGCAGCAGCCGGGCGGGCAGGGCACCAGCTCGGGCGGCCAGCGCGAATTCGTGCCGGTGCTGGCCCGGGCCGCGGTCTCGATCGGCGTCGCCGCCGTGTTCATCGAGACCCACCAGGACCCCGACCACGCCCCGAGCGACGGCCCGAACATGGTGCCGATCAGCAAGCTCGAGGCGCTGCTGACCACCCTGGTCGCGCTCGACCGCATCGCCAAGGCCGATCCCGTCCGGATCTGACCGGTCCATGGCGTCACAGGGCACGGCGCATTATATTTCCTGTGGCAGCTTGCCGGGAGATCACCATGTCCGCCGTCACCGTGCGCCTTGACGACGACACCGCGAACGCCCTCGATCGGCTGGCCGAAAGCCTCGACCGGTCGCCGGACGATGTCGCTGCGCAGGCTATTCGGGAATATGTTGCCCTGCAGGCTTGGCAGCGGGCCGAGATCGAGGCGGGGCTGGCACAGGCGGATGCTGGCGATTTCGCCAGCGATGCCGATGTGGCGCGCGTGCTGAAGAAGTTCGGCCGTGCATGAAGGTCCGCTGGACCCGTCGCGCCCTCCAGCGGCTTGAGGAGATCGGCGACCACATCGCCCTGGATAACCCGGCGGCCGCATCTCGGGTTGTTGCCGTCATCGGGCAGAAGGTCGATGGCTTGGCGGCGCATCCGCTTCTCGGCCGTGCCGGCCGGGTGGCAGGAACCCGTGAACTCGTGGTCGTTGGTACGCCTTATCTTGTGGCGTATCGCATCCGTGGGCAGCAGATCGCGATCCTGGCAGTCTTCCACGGAGCTCAGCGTTGGCCTGCCACCTTGTAGGAATCGGCCCGGGTCCGCGAAGACGAACCCGGGCCGGCCTCTGCTACTCCGCCGCCGCGGCCATCGTGGCGTAGCGGCGTTCGGTGTCGGTAATATAGTCGCGGGTGAGGGGGGCGGCGTCGCGCTTCCGGGCCAACTGCATCTGAAACACCATGCAGGTGCCCATCCGGAACTCGTTCTCGCAACCCAGCAGATAGAACTCCCACATCCGGCAGAAGCGCTCGTCATACAGCTTGGCGATACGCTCCCGCTGCTCCTGGAACCGCTCGTTCCACGCCGCAAGCGTGTCGGCGTAGTGGACCCGCAGGATCTCGATATCGGTGACCCACAGGCCCTGGCGCTCGACCGCGGCCAGCACCTCCGACAACGCCGGCACATAGCCGCCCGGGAAGATGTATTTGCGCAGCCAGGGCCCGGTGTTGCCCGGCGGGGTCATCCGCCCGATCGAGTGCAGCAGCATGACGCCATCATCGGCCAGCAGTTCGCGGACCTTGCCGAAGAACTCGTCGTAGTAGGCGGCGCCGACATGCTCGAACATGCCGACCGAGACGATCCGGTCGAAGCTCTGGTCGAGCTGGCGGTAGTCGCGCAGCTCGAACTTCACCCGGTTGCCCAGGCCGCGCTTGGCAGCGCGCTCCTCGGCCAGCTTCTGCTGCTCGACCGACAGGGTGACGCCGGTCACCTCGACCGGCGCCAGTTCGGCCAGAGTCATCGCCATGCCGCCCCAGCCACTGCCGATGTCGAGCACGGACTTGGCGTCGTCGAGCAGCAGCTTGGCGGCGATGTGCCGCTTCTTGGCGATCTGCGCGTCCTCGATCGTGCCCACCCCGTCGCCGAAATAGGCGCAGGAATACTGCATGTCCTCATCGAGGAAGAGCTCGAACAGCTCGCGCGACAGGTCGTAGTGGTGGTGGACGTGCTCCTGCGCCTTGCCGACCGGGTTGTATTGCTGCAGCCGGCGCAGCCGGCGGCCGACCGAATTCAGGAACGCTTGCAGCGGATAGCCGTCCAGCGCCTGAAAATTCTGGCCGTACAGCGCGAACAGGTCGCGCAGCGTGGTCCCGTCCTCCAGCGTCAGCGTGCCGTCCATATAGGCCTCGCCGACCGCCAGCGCCGGCGAGGCGAACAGCCTCCGGTGCAATGTTGGGTCGTGCAGGCGGACCGAGGCGAAGGGGCCGGGCTGCTTGCCCGCGAAGTCGTGGACCACGCCGCCGGCATCGGTCACCCGCAGGCGTCCCGCCTGCACGAAGCGTGACAGCATATGAGAGAGAAGCCGCATTTCGGTACCCTGAGTTGCGCACTTTTGTCGCGAGGCTACTCCCCAAATTGACGCAGTTTCAACACGGCGGCGCCACAATCGCCGGATGTGAGGTCTGCCGCAGGCGCAGAGGTAAAAATCCTTGCATTTTCCGGTCCGCGGCACAGTCTGGCCGCGCCGATTCCCGCCCCCACCACCCTTGCGCCAGCGAGAGGCAGCCTTATGACCGCGATCGTCGACATCCATGCCCGCCAGATTCTCGACAGCCGGGGCAACCCGACGGTCGAGGTCGACGTCACCCTCGAATCGGGCGCCTTCGGCCGCGCCGCGGTGCCGTCCGGCGCCTCGACCGGCGCCCATGAGGCGGTCGAGCTGCGCGACGGCGACAAGTCGGTCTATGGCGGCAAGGGCGTGATCAAGGCGGTCGACGCCGTCAATGGCGAGCTGTTCGACGCGCTGACCGGCCTCGACGCCGAGGACCAGATCGAACTCGACCGCACCATGATCGAGCTCGACGGCACCCCGAACAAGGGCCGGCTCGGCGCCAACGCCATCCTCGGCGTCAGCCTGGCCGTGGCCCGCGCAGCGGCCGAGGATGCCGGCCTGCCGCTGTACCGCTATGTCGGCGGCGCCTATGCCAGCACGCTGCCGGTGCCGATGATGAACATCATCAATGGCGGCGCCCATGCCGACAACCCGATCGACATCCAGGAGTTCATGATCCTGCCGGTCGGCGCGCCGACCCTGGCCGAGGCGGTGCGCACCGGGTCGGAGGTGTTCCACGCCCTGCGCAAGAAGCTGAAGGATGCCGGCCACAACACCAATGTCGGCGACGAGGGCGGCTTCGCCCCGAATCTCAGCTCGGCCGACGAGGCTCTGAGCTTCATCGTCCAGGCGATCGAAGCGGCCGGCTACAAGCCGGGCGACGACGTGGTGCTGGGGCTGGATGCCGCATCGACCGAGTTCTACAAGGACGGCCGCTACGCAATGGAAGGCGAGGGCAAGACCCTCGATAGCGCCGGCCTCGTCGCCTATTACGAGGATCTGGTGAAGCGCTACCCGATCGTGTCGATCGAGGACGGCATGGCGGAGGACGACTGGGAGGGCTGGGCCGCGATCACCGGCGCCCTGGGCAAGCGCGTCCAGCTGGTCGGCGACGACCTGTTCGTGACCAATCCCGAGCGCCTGTCGCAGGGCATCGCCCGCGGCATCGGCAACTCGATCCTGGTCAAGGTCAACCAGATCGGCACCCTGACCGAGACGCTGCAGGCGGTGGAGATGGCGCACAAGGCCGGCTACACCGCGGTGATGTCGCACCGTTCCGGCGAGACCGAGGATTCGACCATTGCCGACCTCGCCGTCGCCACCAATTGCGGGCAGATCAAGACCGGCTCGCTCAGCCGCTCCGACCGGCTGGCCAAGTACAACCAGCTGATCCGGATCGAGGAGCAGCTGGGCCGCGCCGCCGGCTATGCCGGCCGGTCGGTGCTGTGCCAGCGCTAGGGGTATCAATTGACGCCGACCCCGACCTATGGTGACCTAGGGCCATGAGCATGTTTCGCTATCTCCGGCGGAAACTGCGGCCGGTCATCGGGCCGGTGGTCGGCGTCTGCCTGATCGCCTATTTCACCTATCACGCGATCCAGGGCGACCACGGCATCTTCGCCCGCGATGCCCTGCAGGGCGAGGTCGCCCAGGCAAAGTCCACGCTGGACGCGCTGACGGCGCAGCGCACGGAGATGGAAAAGCGCGCCGCGCTGATCGACCCGAAGCAGGTCGACCTCGACATGCTGGACGAACGTGCCCGGTCGATGCTGAATGTCGCCAGGCCCGACGACGTCGTCATTTTCTTTCCCAAGCCTGCACCGGCCCCGGCGCCGGCCCAGTAACGCCGCGCGTCTGCCTTGCGCCGATGATGGCGCGGCCATGGACCTGCGCCTTGCAAATTTCGGCCGTGCGGGGTAGCACTGGGCCAGGCGAAAGTGCTATGCGCGCCTATTAACGCGATGCCATCCGACCAGGGAGGATCCATTGGCTGCCACGAAACGTCGTCCTGCCCAGGAGAAGACGTCGGGAGCCGTGGCTCCCGCCTCCGCCGGCAAAGATGAGTTGCTGCGGTACTACAGGGATATGCTTCTGATCCGCCGCTTCGAGGAGAAGGCGGGCCAGCTGTACGGCATGGGCCTGATCGGCGGCTTCTGCCACCTCTATATCGGCCAGGAGGCCGTGGTGGTTGGCATGCAGGCGGCGCAGACGCCGGCCGACGACGTCATCACCGGTTATCGCGACCACGGCCATATGCTGGCCTGCGGCATGGACCCGCGCGGCGTGATGGCGGAGCTGACCGGGCGCCGCGGCGGCTACTCCAAGGGCAAGGGCGGCTCGATGCACATGTTCAGCCGCGAGAAGAAGTTCTTCGGCGGCCATGGCATCGTCGGCGCCCAGGTCTCGCTCGGCACCGGCCTCGGCTTCGCCCATCGCTACAAGGAAGACGGTGGCGCCTCGATCACCTATTTCGGCGATGGCGCCTCCAACCAGGGCCAGGTCTATGAGAGCTTCAACATGGCGGCGCTCTGGAAGCTCCCGGTCATCTATGTGATCGAGAACAACAAATACGGCATGGGCACCTCGGTGCAGCGCGCCTCGGCCAATGCCGACCTGCATCTGCGCGGCCAGGCCTACGGCATCCCGGGCTTCCAGGTCGACGGCATGGATGTGCTGTCGGTCAAGGCCGCCGCGGCCGAGGCGCTGGAGCGCGCCCGGGCCGGCGAGGGCCCGACCATCCTCGAGATGATGACCTATCGCTATCGCGGCCACTCCATGTCCGATCCGGCCAAGTACCGGAGCAAGGAGGAGGTGGCGAAGATGCGCGAGACGCACGACCCGATCGATCTGGTGCGCAAGAAGATCGACGCGATCGGCGGCGTCAGCGAGGACGACTTCAAGGCGATCGACAAGGAGATCCGGGGCATCGTCAACGATGCGGCGGAATTCGCGCAGCAGAGCCCGGAGCCCGATCCGTCGGAGCTCTACACCGACGTCCTGATCGAAGCCTGAGTCATCACGCCCCGGCGGGCGCCGCGACGGGCGCCGCCGGCTGCCGGAGAATTCCCCAATGCCCACCGAAATCCTGATGCCGGCGCTGTCGCCGACCATGACCGAGGGCACGCTCGCGAAGTGGCTGAAGCGCGAGGGTGACGCGGTGAAGTCGGGCGACGTCATCGCCGAGATCGAGACCGACAAGGCGACCATGGAGGTCGAGGCGGTCGACGAAGGCACGCTCGGCAAGATCCTGGTGCCCGAGGGCACCGAGGCCGTGGCCGTGAACACCCCGATCGCCATCCTGCTCGGCGACGGCGAGAGCGCGGGCGACATCGCCCATGCCAATGGCAAGGCGGCCCCGGCGGCCGAGGCCCCGGCAGAGGCGCCGAAGTCCAAAGCCCGGGCGCCCGCCGCCCCGGCCGCGCCTCCGGCGACCAAGGCGCCGCCCGCGACCGACGAGGACAGGTTCTTCGCCAACACCAAGCGCCTGACCGTGCGCGAGGCGCTGCGCGACGCCATGGCCGAGGAGATGCGGCGCGACCCGACCGTGTTCCTGATGGGCGAGGAAGTCGCCGAGTACCAGGGCGCCTACAAGGTCAGCCAGGGCCTGCTCGAGGAGTTCGGCGCCAAGCGCGTGATCGACACCCCGATCACCGAGCACGGCTTCACCGGCCTCGGCGTCGGCGCCGCCTATGCCGGGCTGCGGCCGATCGTCGAGTTCATGACCTTCAACTTCGCCATGCAGGCGATCGACCAGATCATCAACTCGGCCTCCAAGACGCTGTACATGTCCGGCGGCCAGATGGGCAGCCCGATCGTGTTCCGCGGCCCGAACGGCGCGGCCTCGCGTGTCGGCGCCCAGCACAGCCAGGACTACGCCAGCTGGTACGCCCACTGCCCGGGCATGAAGGTGGTGTCGCCCTGGTCGGCGGCGGACGCCAAGGGCCTGCTGAAATCGGCGATCCGCGACCCGAACCCGGTGATCTTCCTCGAGAACGAGATGCTCTACGGCCAGAGCTTCGACGTGCCGGAGGATCCCGACTTCATCGTCCCGATCGGCCGCGCCAAGATCGTGCGTCCGGGCAAAGACATCACCATCACCGCCTATTCGATCATGGTCGGCAAGGCGCTGGAGGCGGCCGAGACCCTGGCCGCCGAGGGCATCGACGCCGAGGTCATCGACCTGCGCTCGATCCGGCCGCTCGACATCGAGACCATCGTCGCTTCGGTCAAGAAGACCAACCGCCTGGTCTCGGCCGAGGAGAGCTGGCCCTTCGCCGGCATCGGCGCCGAGCTGGCGGCGCTGATGATGGAGCACGCCTTCGACTATCTCGACGCCCCGGTCGGGCGCGTCTGCTCGGTCGACGTGCCGCTGCCCTACGCCGCGAACCTGGAGCACCTCGCGCTGCCCCAGGCCTCGCACATCGTCGAGGCGGCCAAGGCCGCCTGCTACCGCTAGGCGCCGGACAGGGGAGGGATCGATGACGATCAACATTCTGATGCCGGCGCTGTCGCCGACGATGACCGAGGGCACGCTCGCCACCTGGCACAAGAAGGAAGGCGACAAGGTCAAGTCCGGCGACGTGATCGCCGAGATCGAGACCGACAAGGCGACCATGGAGGTCGAGGCGGTCGACGAAGGCACCATGGGCAAGATCCTGGTCGCCGAGGGCACCGAGAACGTGCCGGTCAACGAGGTCATCGCCATCCTGCTGGAGGAGGGCGAGGATGCCGGCGCGCTGAAGGGCGGCGCGCCCGCGCCGAAAGCCGAGGCTCCGGCCGCAGAGCCCAAGGCGGAAGCCAAGGCCGAAGCCCCGGCGGCGCAGCCGGCTCCGACCGCCAAGCCGGCGACCAACGGCCATGACGACGGCCGCGTCTTCGCCAGCCCGCTGGCCCGCCGCATGGCGCAGCAGGCCGGCGTCGACCTGGCCGCGCTGAAGGGCAGCGGCCCGCATGGCCGCATCGTCAAGGCGGATATCGACGCGGCGCTGGCGGGCGGTGCCCCCGCGGCCAAGCCGGCCGCTGCGGCGCCCGAGGCGGCGAAGCCCGCCGCTGCCGCTGCCGCCCCGGCTGCGAAGCCGGCGGCCGCCGGTGGCCCGAACGCCAAGCAGCTCGCCGATGCCTTCGGCATCCCGTACAGCGAGCAGAAGCACAGCAACATGCGCAAGACGGTGGCGCGCCGGCTCCTGGAGTCGAAGCAGTCCGTCCCGCATTTCTACCTGACGGTCGACATCGAGCTCGACGCGCTCCTGAAGCTCCGCAAGGAGCTGAACGACCGCGGCGACGTCAAGCTGTCGGTCAACGACCTGATCATCAAGGCGGCGGCGCTGGCGCTGCGCAAGGTCCCGGCGGCCAACGCCTCCTGGACCGACGAGGCGATGATCCAGTACGAGCGGGTCGACGTCTCGGTCGCGGTGGCGACGCCGGGCGGCCTGATCACCCCGATCATCAAGGACGCCGACCGCAAGGGTCTGGGCACGATCTCGGGCGAGATGAAGGACCTGGCGGCGCGCGCCCGCGACGGCAAGCTGAAGCCCGAGGAGTACCAGGGCGGCACCTTCTCGATCTCCAATCTCGGCATGTTCGGAGTCAAGGATTTCGCGGCGATCATCAACCCGCCGCAATCCTGCATCCTGGCGGTCGGCGCCGGCACCCAGCGGCCGGTGGTCAAGGACGGCGCGCTGGCCATCGCCACGGTGATGAGCTGCACGCTGTCGGTCGACCACCGCGCGGTCGACGGCGCGGTCGGGGCCGAGTACCTGGCCGCCTTCCGGGCGCTGGTGGAAGCCCCGCTCAGCATGATGCTCTGACCGGGATCGGGGCCGGGTCCGTCCCGGCCCCCGACCGGCGACCCGCGACAGCCTCCGCCGGGATGCGGGGGGCAGCAAGGAGACACGACAGTGGCTGAGACCAGCTTCGACGTCCTGGTGATCGGCGGCGGCCCGGGCGGCTATGTCGCCGCGATCCGTGCCGCCCAGTTGGGGCTGAAGACCGCGCTGGTCGAGCGCGAGCATCTGGGCGGCATCTGCCTGAACTGGGGCTGCATCCCGACCAAGGCGCTGCTGCGCTCGTCCGAGATCTCGCATCTGCTGAAGCATCTCGACCAATATGGCTTTTCAGCCAAGGACATCAGCTTCGATCTTAAGAAAGTGGTTGATCGGTCGCGCAAGGTGGCCGCGCAGCTGTCGGGCGGCGTCAAGCACCTGCTGAAGAAGAACAAGGTGCCGGTGTTCGACGGCACCGCGAAGCTGCTCGGCGGCGGCAAGGTCGAGGTGGCGCTGAAGGCCGGCGGCAAGGAGACGCTGGCGGCCAAGCACATCATCATCGCCACCGGCGCGCGGGCCCGGAACCTGCCGGGGCTGGAGGCCGACGGCAAGCTGATCTGGAGCTACAAGGAGGCGATGGTCCCGCCGACCATGCCGAAGTCGCTGCTGGTCATCGGCTCGGGCGCCATCGGCATCGAATTCGCCAGCTTCTACCGCAACATGGGCGCCGAGGTGACCGTGGTCGAGATGCTCGACCGCGTGCTGCCGGTGGAGGACGAGGAGATCTCGGCCTTCGCCAAGAAGCAGTTCGAGAAGCAGGGCATGCGCATCCTGGTCGGCGCCAAGACCCAGAAGCTGGAGAAGGGCGCCGACAGCGTCACCGCCACCGTCGAGGTCGGCGGCAAGACCGAGAAGATCACCGTCGACCGGGTGATCCTGGCGATCGGCATCGACGGCAATGTCGAGAATATCGGCCTGGAGAACACCAAGGTGAAGGTCGACCGCGGCCACATCGTGGTCGGCAAGTATCTCGAGACCGACGAGCCGGGCGTCTACGCCATCGGCGACGTCGCCGGCGCGCCCTGGCTGGCGCACAAGGCCAGCCATGAGGGCGTGATCTGCGTCGAGAAGATCGCCGGCCAGCATCCGCACCCGATGGATGTGGGCAACATCCCCGGCTGCACGTACTGCACGCCGCAGGTGGCGTCGGTCGGACTGACCGAGGCCAAGGCCAAGGCGGCGGGCTACGAGGTCAAAGTCGGCCGCTTCCCCTATATCGGCAACGGCAAGGCGATCGCGATGGGCGAGCCGGAGGGCATGGTCAAGACCGTGTTCGACGCCAAGACCGGCGAGCTCCTGGGCGCCCACATGGTCGGGGCCGAGGTGACCGAGCTGATCCAGGGCTATGTCGTCGCCAAGACCGGCGAGCTGACGGAAGCGGAGCTGATGCACACCATCTTCGCGCATCCGACGTTGAGCGAGATGATGCATGAGAGCGTCCTGGACGCCTACGGCCGCGCAATCCACTATTGAGCAAAGTGAGCTTGGCTTCCGGCGGGGTTCCTCCAATCTCTGAAGGAACGTCGCCGAGCCAGGCCGCAACCCAGCAAGGACGGACCATGTCCGCTGTCGAGCCCCATCTCCGCCACCCCGAAAAGGCCAACCGGCCGGACAACCCGATCCAGCGCAAGCCGGCCTGGATCCGGGTCAAGGCTCCGGTCTCGGCCGAGTACAACCAGACCCGCAAGCTGATGCGGGACCTCAAGCTGAACACGGTGTGCGAGGAGGCGGCCTGCCCCAATATCGGGGAGTGCTGGGCCAAGGGTCATGCCACGGTGATGATCCTGGGCTCGGTCTGCACCCGCGCCTGCGCCTTCTGCAACATCGCCACCGGCCGGCCCGACCAGCTCGACCCGCATGAGCCGCAGCACGTCGCCGAGGCCGCCGGCCGGCTGGGGCTGAGCCACATCGTCATCACCTCGGTCGATCGCGACGACCTGGACGACGGCGGGGCCCGGCATTTCGCCGAGACCATCCGCGCGGTCCGCGCCGCGACGCCGGACACAACCATCGAAATCCTCACTCCCGACTTCAAGAACAAGCCGGGAGCTGTTGAGATCGTTGTCGAAGCGCGACCGGATGTCTTCAACCACAACCTCGAGACCGCGCCCCGGCTGTACCCCTCGATCCGGCCCGGCGCCCGCTATTTCACCTCGCTGCAGCTGCTGTCGCGGGTGAAGGAGCTGGACCCGACTATCTTCACCAAATCCGGCATCATGGTCGGGCTGGGGGAGACGGCGGAGGAGGTCGGGCAGGTGATGGACGACCTGCGCGCCGCCGATGTCGACTTCATGACCATCGGCCAGTACCTGCAGCCAACGCCGAAGCACGCGAAGCTCGACCGGTTCGTGACCCCGGAGGAATTCCAGAGCCACGAGAAGATCGGCCGGGCCAAGGGCTTCCTGATGATCTCGGCCTCGCCGCTGACCCGGTCCTCCTATCACGCCGGCGCCGATTTCGAGAAGCTGAAGGCCGCCCGCCTGGCCAAGCTGGCGGCCGCGTCCGGATCGATCGACCTTGTCGCGCTGGCGCAGGGCGCCTGAAGGTCGCACTGGCGGGACGCCGCCGACGGTCTAATCTAGGTCGTCGAGCCGTCCCGCGGATCCATCATGCCGACACACACTGAACGTCGCGTCCTGCCCTTCACCCCGCAGCAGCTCTACGAGCTGGTGGCGGATATCGAGGCCTATCCGAGCTTCCTGCCCTGGTGCCTGGCCGCGCGCATCCGCAAGCGCGAGGGCAATGTGCTGACAGCCGATCTTGTCATCGGCTTCAAGATGATCCGCGAGCGCTACACCAGCCGGGTCACCCTGACTCCCGGCCGCCAGATCGACGTCGCCTATGTCGACGGGCCGATGAAGCGGCTGACCAATTGCTGGCGCTTCGTGCCGCATCCGAATGGCTGCGAGATCGACTTCCATGTCGATTTCGAATTCCGCTCGCGGGTGCTGCAGACCCTGATCGGGGCGGTGTTCCACGAGGCCTTCCGCCGCATGGTCGCCGCCTTCGAGACGCGGGCCCGGGCGCTCTACGGCGATCGCGCCTCGGTGGCCGCGGAAGCGGCCGAGGGCTGATCCGACAGGCCGGCCGTGGTGAAGCGCGGCGCCAGGGTGCGGTCGTCGCAGAGTGCGTCGAGCGGCGCCGCCGGCATGTCGATGAAGCGGGCCACCAGCTCCGGGGCGCAGGACTCGGTGGTCAGGATCGAATGGCTGCCGGCCCGGAACTCGACCACCCGGCCGTTGGTCAGGGTCCGCGCTGCGATATAGGCGTATTCCGGCGGGGTGATCGGGTCGAAGCTGCCGGTCAGCAGCAGGGTCGGAATGGTGCTCGACACGGCCACCGCATCCACCGCCGAGATCGGCGGCACATGCCAGGAATCGCAGACCTGCCACTCCAGCGCATAGGCGGCGTCGCCGCCATAGGGCTCTGAGGCCGCGACCGACGCCGCCAGCGCGTCGCGGGTGGCGAAGGGCCAGCTCTCGCTGCAGGCGACGCTCAGCGCCAGCCCGTCGGAGCGGTTCGGCCCGCCGCTGAACACCGGGCCGATCCAGGGGGCGAGGGCGCTCAGGTCGCCGCGCGCCACCTTGTCGATCAGCTCCGGCAGGTCGGGCAGCACCGTCGGGTCGTAGAAGGTGGCGTAGAGCGCGTCGAGCACGATGCCGTCATCGACCCGGATACTCCGTCGGCCCTGGCGGATGGTTTCCGGTTGGGACCGCAGCTGCGCCAGCATGCCATCGAAGCGGGCCTCCAGCAGCGGATACGCGGTGTCGCAATCGGGGCTGGACTTGCATTCGCCGAACAGCCGGCGGAACACGCGGGCGATCAACGCCGGCTGGGTGTCGAGGTCGAAGATCCCCGGCGGATAGACGCTGTCCAGCACCGCGCTGCGCACCCGGTCGGGGAAGTCGCGCATCACCGCCAGCGCCACCCGGGTGCCGTAGGATACGCCGATCAGGTTGTAGCTCTCGTAGTTCAGCGCGGCGGCGATGTCGTCGACATCGGCCGCGGCCTCGGCGCTGGTGTAGGCCGACAGGTCGATGCCGGACCGGGTCAGGCGGTCGTGGCAGCGCACCGCCGCCGGCCGCTCCAGCGCCAGCACCTCGGCCCTGCCCATCCCGGGCTTCCAGTTCCGCTCGGAGATGCGGTCCAGCTCCGGGCAGTCCAGGCTGGGCCGCGACTGGCCGACGCCGCGCTGGTCGAAGACGATGAAGTCCCGCGCCTGGCGGATCGGCCGACTGATCTGCCACCAGGTGTCGGCATCGTCGCCGAAGGCGGCGTCGCCGGGGCCGCCATTGAGGAAGATCACCGGGTCCGGCAGCGGCGACGGGGCCTGGCTGTGCAGCACCGCGACATAGAGGCGGAGGTTGCGGCCGCGCTCGCCCTCGCGATGCGCCGGCACGGCGACGAAGCCGCAGGTCGCCCGCTCGCCGCGCGGCACGGCGAAGACGCAGCGCGCGCTCTCGAAGCCGGGGGCCGCGGCAGCCGGAAAAGCGAGCAGGATCAGGGCGCCGAAGGCGAGAAGGGGCCAGAGATTCGAGGCCGGGGACAGGCGCACTGGCACGATACTTTCGTGTGAGTCTCGCCGGCCATGATGCGGTGCGCTCCGCCGCCCGGCAACCCGCGTCAGCCGGCGTGGGGGGATGCGGTTTTCGCAGCTTGCGCGCCGGATCAGTCCCGACGATCGACGGCGGCAGAGGCCCTGGCCAGCTTGCCGTTGACGATGTCATCCAAGGCGGCAAGAAGCTCCGCACGGACCTCGGCGGGTTCCTCGCCCGAGACGTAGGCGTTGCGCGGGTCTTCAGCCCGATGGCTCAGGCGCTCGAAATCCTCGATCGCCATGAGGACCAGCCGGGGCTTGTTCCGCTGGGTGATCGTGACCGGGTGCCGCAGGGCTTCGGCGATGACGTCGCCTGACCTGCGCGACAGGTCACTGGTGGAGTATGACGACATGCAGCGATCTCCTGTGATGCTGCAAAATACAGCAAAGGCAGCATTGCTGGGAATTTCAGGAGCGGAGATGCGGCTTGCGAGGCCTTTTCGAACTCCCCCGATCCGTCATCCCCGCGAAAGCGGGGATCTCGCAACGCTCTGACCGGACAGAGATTCCCGCTTTCGCGGGAATGACGGCAAAGGGATGGGGCGGTGTGCCGAAAAAGTCCCGCATGCGGGAAAGGCAGCGCCGAGACGCTGGACACCCCAGCGTGATCCGACTTCAGTTCATTCCGCTCGAGTTCAGGAACCAGTGGCTCTCAACCCGCGTCAGCCGGCGTGGGGGGATGCGGTTTTCGCAGCTTGCGCGCCGGCCAGCAGCAGGTCCAGCGCCAGCCGTAGCGCCTGGGCCCGGACCGCGGTCCGGTCGCCGGCGAAGACGCGCTGCTCCGTGCGCGTCGGGGCGCCCTGGCGGGAGAGGCCGAAATGCACCAGCCCGACCGGCTTGCCCGGAGTGGCGCCGCCCGGCCCGGCGATGCCGGTGATCGAGACCGCCAGGCCGACGCGGGCGCGGGCCACCGCCCCTTCGGCCATCGCCGCCGCGACCTCGGCGCTGACCGCGCCCTTGTCGGCGATCAGCGGCTCGGGCACGCCGAGCAGCTCGGCCTTCGCCGCGTTGGAATAGGTGACGAAGCCGCGCTCGACCACGTCGGAGGAACCGGCGATCGCGGTCAGCGCCGCCGCCACCAGCCCGCCGGTGCAGCTCTCCGCCGTCGCCAGCATCAGCCCCTGGGCCCGGCAGGCCTCCAACACCTGCGTCGCCAAGGCGAGATCCGCATCGTCGATCATGCCAGCCCTCCCGCCAGCACCGCCGCGCAGACCGCGGCGGTGACCGCGCCGGCGGCGATGTCGTCCATCATCACGCCCCAGCCGCCGCCGAGCTCGCGGTCGAGCCAGGAGATCGGCCAGGGCTTGGCGATGTCGAGCAGCCGGAACACGCCGAAGGCGAGGGGGTAAAGCCATGGCACCCCGGCGACCGGCGCCAGGGCCAGCAGCTGGCCGGCCACTTCGTCGATCACGATCGCGCTCGAATCCGGCTCGCCGCCGCGGCAGACGGCCCCGGCCGCCCAGACCCCGACCAGACCGATGGCGACGCCGGCGATCGCTACCGCCGCCGGTCCGCCCAGCCACCACAGCAACCAGGCAAGTGGCAGGGCGGCGAGCGACCCCCAGGTGCCGGAGGCCACCCGGATCAACCCGATCCCGCCGACCGTCGCCAGCAGCGTGGAGGGTTGCCAGAAGGCGCAGCCGGGCGGGAGCGGCCGGAACGGCATCAGCGCTCGATCCGCACGCTCGCCGAGGCCTGGGCGGCAATGCCCTCCTCGCGGCCGGTGAAGCCCAGCCGCTCGGTCGTGGTCGCCTTGACACTGACCCGATCCGGGTCGAGCTGCAGGATCTCGGCGATCCGCGCCACCATGGCGGTACGGTGCGGGCCGATCTTCGGCCGCTCGCACAGCAGCGTCACATCGACGTTGAGGATGGTGCCCCGGGCCCGCACCAGCTCGCCGGCATGGGCCAGGAAGGCGGCGGAATCGGCGCCGCGCCAGCGCTCATCCGAGGGCGGGAAGTGCTGGCCGATGTCGCCGGCGCCGATGGCGCCCAGCAGCGCGTCGGTCAAAGCGTGCAGCCCGACATCGGCGTCGGAATGGCCCTCCAGCTTGAAGCCGTGGGGGATGCGGAGGCCGCACAGGATGACGGCGTCGCCCGGGATCAGGCGATGCACGTCGAAGCCGGTGCCGGTCCGGATGTCGGCGGCGCCGCCGAGCAGTCGTTCCGCGCGGGTCAGGTCCGCCTCCGTGGTGATCTTGAAGTTGTCGACATGGCCTTCGACCAGGCGCACGGCGATGCCCTGGCGCTCGGCCACTGCGGCGTCGTCGGTCAGCGCCTCGCCGGCGGCGGCACGGTGGGCAGCCAGCAAGGCCGGGAAACGGAAGCCCTGCGGCGTCTGCGCCTGCCACAGGCCGCTGCGGTCGACCGTGCCGGCGGCGATGGGAGTTTCGACCTTGCCCTCGGCCCGCTTGATCGTGTCGACCACGGGCACCGCGGCGATCGCCGCCTCGGCGTCGGCCAGGGCGTCGAGCACGCGATCGATCGTCGCTCGGTCGACCAGCGGCCGCGCCGCGTCATGCACCAGCACGAGATCCGGCGCCCGCGGCGCCAGCCATTCCAGCGCGGCGCGGACGCTGTCCTGCCGGGTGGCGCCGCCGGTCACCGGCTCGGGCAGGCCGAGGCCGGCCGCGGCGGCGTCGTACAGCGCCCGGTGCTCGTCGCGGATCACCACGACGATATCGTCGAACCGGCCGGTGGCGCGGAACGCCTCGACCGACCGGCGCAGCACCGAGCTGCCGGCCAGCGGGCGGTACTGCTTGGGCAGGGAGCCGCCGAACCGCTCGCCGGTTCCGGCGGCGACGATGACGGCGGCGTGGCGTGGCATGATCCGCTCGGGCTCCTGGACGAAAGGCGCCGCACGATAGGGCGGCGCCTTGCATGAGACAAGCGGAAGGCGGGCGCTACTGCGGGATCAGCTCGACCCGGCGGTTCCTGGCCCGGTCCTCGTCGCTGTCGTTCGGCGCCACCGGTGCCAGCGGGCCGACGCCTGCCGGGTTCAGCCGGCCGGCGGAGATGCCGTACTGCTTGACCAGCGCCGCCACCACCGCCGCGGCGCGGGCCCGCGACAGCGTCATGTTCGTGTCCAGGCCACCGACATTGTCGGTATGGCCGACGACGTGGAGCTTCATCGCCGGGTCGTCCTTCAGGAACTGCGCCACCTGGTCCAGCGCCGGCTTGGATTCCGGCTTCAGCTCGGCCTTTGCGAAGTCGAAAAAGATGCCGTAGAGGGCGATGTGGCCCTGCGCCGTCAGGCCCTCGCCGATTTCCGCCGCCGACACCGTCACCATCTTGTCCTGCAGCGTGCCGGATTCGATGACGTCGAGCTGGACGATGACCTGGCCCTTCGCGACCTCGATGCCCGGGGTGTAGCCGTCCTCGAACTCGGTGACGTAGAGGGCGATGTCGACCGTGGCGCCGTCCTTCGCCAGCTCGGCGGTCAGGAAATGCGCCGCTTCCGTGCTGTAGTCGAACAGCTGGGTGCCGATGCCGGCAAAGATGTCGCCCTGGCGCTTGCCGATGGCGTCGCCGTCGGCTTTGAACAGCACCTGGTAGCCTTTGGCCGCCAGCTCGTTCTGGTAGTTCTCGAACACGTCGTCGGAGGAAATCCCGGTCGGGATGGTGTAGCTGAGGCGGGTCAGCGCGCCGCTGACCTCCTTCGAGGCGGCGAAGACCGGCTTGTCGCCGGCGTCGACCTCGTCGGCGGGGCCGAGCGGCAGGGTGTAGCGGGTGAATGTCTGGGTGCTGTAGGCCACGATCGACGCGCCGTCGAAGCGCTTGATCCCGGAATAGTCCTTCGCCCCCTTGACATCGGCGGCCGCCGCCGGCGCCGCCACCGCGGCGGCCAGCGCGAACGCCAGGACGGCGATGCGACCGATCGTCCCGATCATCGAGTTCATAGGATTCTGCTCCGTCATCGCCACCGGACCGGGCCTGGCGGCATCATGCTCCAAATCGCGGCCGTTCTTCCGGCAGGGAAAGTGTCAATGTCCGCCCCGACCATCGGCCGGCTTCGATGTAGCGCCGCTTGCGAGGAACTTCTTCCCCCTCAAAATCGGGGGTCACGCCATTTCTGCTCATTGGTTAGGCAAAACTTTCATTGGACAAAATTTAGGCGATGGGCTGATCTGGCACCTGTCAGTCCCTTGTCGCCGCCCATGCCCAACCTGAAACCGATCCCTGCCGTCGCGGCCGAGCCGCAACCGGATCCTTTCGCGCTTCTGGCCTCGCTGCCGGTGGCGGTACTCGCGGTCGGCCGCGACCGGGTGATCCGCTTCGTCAACCTGGCCGCGCAGCAATTGCTCGACGCCAGCGAATCCGCCCTGCTGGGCCAGGACCTGACCGGCTTCGTGCCAGGCGACAGCCCGCTCTTCACCCTGATCGACCAGGCGATCCATCAGGACCGCAGCGTCGCCGATTACGGCATGCTGCTGGAAAGCCCGCGGATCGGCCGGCGCACCGTGTCGGTGACGGTGGCGCCGCTGGTCGACCCGCCCGACCTCGCCGTGCTCAGCCTGTTCGAGGAATCGGTGGCGCGGCGGATCGACACCCAGCTGAACCGCCGCCATGCCGCCCGGTCGATGACCGCGATGGCGGCGATGCTGGCGCATGAGATCAAGAACCCGCTCTCCGGCATCCGCGGCGCCGCCCAGCTGCTGGAGCAGACGGTCGGCGACGACGACCGGGCGCTGACCCGGCTGATCTGCGAGGAGACCGACCGCATCGTCCGGCTGGTCGACCGCATGGACGTCTTCTCCGACCCCAGCCCGCTGGGCCGCGAACCGGTCAACATCCACGAGGTGCTGGAGCGGGCGCGCCAGGTGGCGCAGACCGGCTTCGGCCGCCATGTCCGCTTCGTCGAGCGCTACGACCCGTCGCTGCCGCCGGTGCCGGGGCACTTTGACCAGCTTGTCCAGGTCTTCCTGAACCTGATCAAGAACGCGGTCGAGGCAGTGGCCGAGGATGGCGAGATCGTCCTGACCACCGCCTATCAGCGCGGCGTGGCGATCGCGGTGCAGGGCACCAGCCAGCGCCTGAACCTGCCGCTGATGGTGGCGATCCAGGACAACGGCCCGGGCATCCCGGACGATCTGAAGGACCATCTGTTCGACCCCTTCGTCACCACCAAGGCGGAAGGCTCCGGCCTGGGCCTGTCGCTGGTGGCCAAGATCGTCGGCGACCATGGCGGGCTGATCGGTTTCGAGAGCGAGCCGCGCCGCACCGTGTTCAAGATTTCCCTGCCGATCCACGCCGAACCGGTGGCGACCGGCGACAGCGAACACAACGGAAGCGAACGATGACCAGCGGGACCATTCTGGTCGCGGATGACGATCGCGCCATCCGCATGGTGCTGACCCAGGCCCTGTCGCGGCTCGGCCACGAGGTGCGCAGCACCGGCACCGCCTCGACCCTGTACAAATGGGTCCAGGACGGCGTCGGCGACCTGATCATCACCGACGTGATGATGCCGGACGAGAACGGACTCGACCTGCTGCCGCGGATCAAGAAGCTGCGGCCGGACCTGCGCGTGATCGTGATGAGCGCGCAGAACACCCTGCTGACCGCAGTCAAGGCGACCGAGCGCGGCGCCTTCGAGTACCTGCCCAAGCCGTTCGACCTGAAGGAGCTGGTCGGGGTGGTCGAGCGCGGCCTGACCCTGCCGCGCCAGGACGGCGGCGAACGCCGGGAGATCGAGGACGGCGAGGAGGCGATGCCCCTGATCGGCCGGTCGCCGGCGATGCAGGAGATCTACCGGGTGATGGCCCGGCTGATGGCGACCGACCTGACCGTGATGATCACCGGCGAGAGCGGCACCGGCAAGGAGCTGGTGGCGCGAGCCCTGCACGATTACGGCCGCCGCCGCTCCGGCCCCTTCGTCGCCATCAACATGGCGGCGATCCCGCGCGACCTGATCGAATCCGAGCTGTTCGGCCATGAGAAGGGCGCCTTCACCGGCGCGCTGTCGCGCTCCACCGGCCGGTTCGAACAGGCCCAGGGCGGCACGCTGTTCCTGGACGAGATCGGCGACATGCCGATGGAGGCGCAGACCCGGCTGCTGCGGGTGCTGCAGGAGGGCGAATACACCACAGTCGGCGGCCGCACCCCGATCCGGGCCGATGTCCGCATCGTCGCCGCCACCCATCGCGACCTGCGCACCATGGTGCGGCAGGGCCTGTTCCGCGAGGACCTGTTCTACCGCCTCAACGTCGTGCCGATCCGGCTGCCGCCGCTGCGCGAGCGGTCGGAGGACATCCCGGCCCTGGTCAGCCATTTCATGCGCCGCGCCGCGGCCGAGGGGATGAGCGAGAAGGCGCTGGACAAGCGGGCGATGGAGCGGCTGACGCGGCACCGCTGGCCGGGCAATGTCCGCGAGCTGGAGAACCTGGCCCGGCGCCTCTGCGCCCTCTATTCGCAGGAGACGATCGGCGTCGACGTGGTGGAGGCCGAGCTGAGCGACGCCCTGTCGCAGCCCGGCATCGCCGAGCCCGGCGCCGAGCCGGCCGGGGAGGGGCTGTCCGCCGCGGTGGAGCGTCATCTGCGCGACTATTTCGCTGCCCATGCCGGGAGCCTGCCGGCCAGCGGCCTGTATGACCGGGTGCTGCGCGAGGTCGAGCGGCCGCTGATCACGCTGAGCCTGGCAGCGACCCGCGGCAACCAGATCCGGGCGGCCGAGCTGCTGGGCGTCAACCGCAACACCCTGCGCAAGAAGATCCGCGAGTTAGACATTCCGGTGGTCCGTGGCCTAAGTTAGACGCTTGATCGTACCGCCTGCAGAACAGCGTCCATGACCACCAACGCCGCGAGCCCGTCCACCCTCTGGCGGCAGCTTTACCAATGGGCGGCCCGGGTCGGGCTGGAGAACAAGCTGGCGGTGGTGCTGATCTTCGCCGCCGTCGCGTCCGGCATCGCCACATACACCGCGCTCAGCACCAACTCGCTGTTCGGCAAGGACGCCGACCGGGTGTCGCTGCTGCTGGTGCTCGACCTGACCATCCTCCTGATGCTCGGCGCCATCGTGGCGCGGCGGCTGGTGGGGATCTGGGCGGCACGGCGCCGCGGCTCGGCCGGATCGCGGCTGCATGTCCGGCTGGTGGCGCTGTTCGCGGTGGTGGCGGTGGCGCCCGCCATCCTGGTCGCGATCTTCTCCGCCGTGATCTTCAACATCGGCGTGCAGACCTGGTTTTCCGAACGGGTCTCGACCGCGATCAACGAATCGCTCTCGGTGGCGCAGGTCTATCTGGAGGAGAATCAGAAGAGCATCCGCTACGCGGCGCAGAGCATCGCCTACACGGTCGAGCGGGCCTACGCCCAGTACCCGGAATTCATCTCCGGCAACCGCTCCGCCCTGGTCGGCATCCTCAGCAGCATGACCTCGACCTACGGCATCCCGGACATCCGGATCATCGACCGCAAGGGCCAGGTCATCGCGGAATCGGCCTTCGCCAAGGGCCTGAAGCTGGAGATGGTCGGCCAGGAGCATTTCGAGCGGGCGACAGCCGGCGACGCCGGATTCGGTCCGGTCGAGCTGATCGTCGACAGCGAGAGCGACCGGGTGCGGGCGCTGGTGCGGCTGAACGGCTTCCCCTTCGAGGCCTTCCTGCTGATCGGCAAGCAGGTCGATCCGGAAGCGCTGGCCTATGTCGAGCAGACCAAGGGCGCGGTTGCCGACTATCGGGCGCTGGAGGGGCGGCGGTCGCAGCTGCAGCTGATCTTCACCGCGATCTACGTCACCGTCGCGGTGCTGCTGCTGATGGCCGCGGTCTGGATCGGCCTGGTCTTCGCCGACACGCTGGTGCGGCCGCTGCGCGAGCTGATCATGGCGTCGGAGCGGGTGCGGGCCGGCGACCTGTCGATCCGGGTCCAGGGCAGCGACAGCACTGACGAGCTCGGCAGCCTGGCGCGGTCCTTCAACCGCATGACCAACCAGCTGGAAAGCCAGCGCCGCGAGCTGATCGAGGCCAACCGCCAGCTCGACCAGCGCCGGCAGTTCACCGAGACCGTGCTGTCCGGCGTCTCGGCCGGCGTGCTCGGCCTCGACCACGACGGCCGGGTCCATCTGCCCAACCGCTCCGCCACCGACCTGCTCGGCCGCTCGGTCGACGAGCTGGTCGGCCATCCGCTGGAGGCGGCGGTGCCCGAAATGGCCGACCTGATCGAGAACGCCCGCAGCCGCCAGGGCCGGGTGGTCGAGGGCCAGGTGAAGATCCGCCGCCATGGCGAGATGCGCACGCTGTTGGCCCGCATCGCCGCGGAACGGCTGGATGGCGAGATCCAGGGCTTCGTCGTCACCTTCGACGACGTCACCGAGCTGCTGTCGGCCCAGCGCAAGGCGGCCTGGGCTGACGTGGCCCGCCGCATCGCGCATGAGATCAAGAACCCGCTGACCCCGATCCAGCTCTCGGCGGAGCGGCTGAAGCGCAAATACCTCAAGCAGATCTCGGACGATCCGCAGACTTTCATCACGTGTACGGAGACGATCGTCCGCCAGGTCGGCGACATCGGCCGGATGGTCGATGAATTCTCGGCCTTCGCCCGCATGCCGACGCCGGTGATGAAGGCGATCGACCTGTCGGAGACCTGTCAGCAGGCGATGTTCCTGCAGCGTAACGCCCATCCGAAGGTCGCCTTCTCGTTCAGCCAGCCCGACAGCCGCCCCACGGTGCCGTGCGATTCCCGGCAGCTGTCCCAGGCCGTCACCAATCTGCTGCAGAATGCCGCGGACGCGATCGACGGCCGCATCGCCGAGGGCCGCGACCTGCCGAAGGGGCAGGTGCGGATGGTCCTCGACTATGCCGACGGCGAGGCCTGGATCACGGTCGAGGACAACGGCAAGGGCCTGCCGACCGTCGACCGCGACCGGCTGACCGAACCCTATGTCACCACCCGCACGAAGGGCACCGGATTGGGGCTCGCCATCGTCAAGAAAATCATGGAGGATCACGGCGGCCGGCTGGTCCTCGAGGACCGCCCGGGCGGTGGGGCCCGGGTGAGCCTCGTCTTTCCGTTGGAACAGGCGGGCGTGCCGGCCGTTCCAACCGGCGACGAGCCGGGTGCATCGACCGATCAAGTGACGGCTGCGGGCTCCAAGGACGCGGTGGGCCATGGCGCATGACATTCTCGTCGTCGACGACGAGGCGGATATCCGGATGCTCATCTCGGGCATCCTCGACGACGAAGGCTATACGACGCGGGAAGCGGGCGACACGACGCAGGCGCAGCACGAGCTCGCCGCACGCCAGCCCAGCCTGGTGGTCCTCGACGTGTGGCTGCAGGGCAGCCCGATCGACGGGCTCGAGCTGCTCGACATCATCCGGCGCGACCACCCGGGCGTGCCGGTGCTGATGATCAGCGGCCACGGCAACATCGAGACCGCGGTCACGGCGATCAAGCACGGCGCCTACGATTTCATCGAGAAGCCGTTCAAGTCGGACCGTCTGCTGCTGATGGTCGAGCGCGCCATCGAGGCGGCGCGCCTAAGGCGCGAGAATGCCGAGCTGCGGCTCCGCGCCGGCACCGAGGTCGAGCTGGTCGGCCAGTCGCCGATGATCGCCCAGCTGACCCAGCAGATCGAGCGCGTGGCGCCGACCGGCAGCCGGGTGCTGATCACCGGCCCCGCCGGCGTCGGCAAGGAGGTGGTGGCCCGCCAGCTGCATGCCCTGTCCAAGCGCGCGGAGGGACCGTTCATCGCGCTGAACTGCGCGGCGATGCATCCGGACCGGCTGGAGGAAGAGCTGTTCGGCGTCGAGGTCCTGGTCGACGGCGCCATCACCACGCGCAAGATCGGCACCTTCGAGCAGGCGCATGGCGGCACGCTGCTGCTGGACGAGGTGGCGGACATGCCGCTGGCCACCCAGGGCAAGATCGTGCGGGTGCTGCAGGAGCAGACCTTCGTCCGGGTCGGCGGTGCCACCAAGGTCGAGGTCGACGTCCGGGTGATCGCCTCCTCGAACAAGGACCTGCCGAGCGAGATCGGCGAGGGCCGGTTCCGCGAGGACCTGTACTACCGGCTCAACGTCGTGCCGATCGCGGTGCCGCCGCTGGCCAGCCGGCGCGAGGACATCCCGCTCCTGGCCCGCCATTTCATGCAGCGCGCCGCCGACGGCCAGGGGCTGATGCCGCGGCAGGTCGGCGAGGATGCGATGGCGGCGCTGCAGGCCTATAGCTGGCCGGGCAATGTCCGGCAGCTGCGCAACGTCATCGAATGGCTGCTGATCATGGCAGCGGGCGACAACTCCATGCCGATCCATGCCGACATGCTGCCGCCGGAGATCGGCGCCATCGCCCCGGCGGTGCTGCGCGGCGACCGCGGCAGCGAGATCATGGGGCTGCCGCTGCGCGACGCGCGCGAGCTGTTCGAGCGCGAGTACCTGATCGCCCAGGTCACCCGCTTCGGCGGCAACATCAGCCGCACCGCCGAGTTCATCGGCATGGAGCGCTCGGCCCTGCATCGCAAGATGAAGAGCCTGGGCGTGCACGGCGCCGGCGACCGCAAGCTGGTCGACTGAAGGCGGGGAGAGACTAGCCGATGGCGCGTGACGCCTATGTCAACGGGCGTTATGTGCCGCATGCCCGGGCGGCGGTGCATATCGAGGACCGCGGCTTCCAGTTCGCCGACGGCGTCTATGAGGTGGTGTGCATCCGCCGGGGGCTCCTGATCGATGAGGAAGGCCATCTCGACCGGCTCGACCGCTGCTTGAGCGAGCTGCGCATCGCCTGGCCTTGCGAGCGGCGGGTGCTGCGGCAGATCATGCGGCGCCTGCTGGAGCGCAACGGCGTGCGCGATGGCCTGATCTACATCCAGATCACCCGTGGTGTCGCGCCGCGCGACTTCCGCTTCCCCGCCGCGGCCCGGCCGACCCTGGTGATGACCACACGGCGGGCGGCGTTGGCGCCGCATGGCCGCACCGGCGTCCGCGTCATCACCATCCCCGACATCCGCTGGCAGCGCCGTGACCTCAAGACCGTCGGCCTCCTGGCCCAGGTGTTGGGCAAGCAGGAGGCGGCGGAGCGCGGCGCCTTCGAGGCCTGGCAGGTGGACGAGGATGGCTTCGTCACCGAAGGCACCTCGTCCAACGCCTGGATCCTGACCGCCGGCGGCGCGCTGGTCACCCGCCCGGCCAGCCACGCCATCCTCAACGGCATCACCCGCCAGTCGATCCTCAGGATCGCGGCGGCGGAAGGTTTGAGCTTCGAGGAGCGGCCGTTCAGCCTGGAGGAGGCCTTCGCGGCCCGCGAAGCCTTCGTCAGCAGCGCCACCAGCTTCGTCACGCCGGTGCTGAAGATCGACGACCGCATGGTCGGTGACGGCACGCCCGGCCCGCTGGGCCGCCGGCTGCTGGAGGCCTATGTCGGATACGCGTCGGGCGCCGGCGCAACGTGACCATGCACCATTGCTCCCTTTTCTCCGGGCCGGCGCTTCCCATATTGTCGGACGGTGCCACATCGTGTGGCTCGGGCCCCTCGGGGCTCCAATAAAATCAAGCAGCAGGATCCAACTAATGTCGGAAAAGGCACAGAACGTTCAGGACGTGTTCCTCAACAACGTCCGGAAGAACAAGATCCCGGTGACCATCTTCCTCGTCAACGGGGTGAAGCTGCAGGGTATCATCACTTGGTTTGACAACTTCTCGGTCCTGCTCCGCCGCGATGCCCATTCGCAGCTGGTGTACAAGCATGCGATCTCGACGGTGATGCCGGCGCATCCGATCCAGCTGTTTGAGCCGCAGAAGGAAGAGGCCTGATCCCTTTGGGCCAGACTTCAGGGCCAAATCCCGGTGCGGATGGCGCGTCCTCGGGACGCGCCATCGTCATCCACCCGGTCCTTCCGGGTGCTCGCAATGACAGCGGCCGGACCGCCGAAGCCTCGCTGGAGGAGGCGGTCGGGCTGTCGCGCGCCATCTCCCTCGACATCGCCGAGTCCCGCTGCGTCCGGGTGTCGCGGCCGCAGCCCTCGACCCTGATCGGCGAGGGCGCGCTGGAGGAGCTGTCCTCGGTGGTCGCCGCCACCGAGGCCGGGCTGGTGGTGGTCGACGCCACGCTCAGCCCGGTGCAGCAGCGCAACCTCGAGCGCCGCTGGAAGACCAAGGTGATCGACCGCACCGGTCTGATCCTCGAGATCTTCGGCGAGCGCGCCCGCACCCGCGAAGGCCAGCTGCAGGTCGAACTGGCGCATCTCAGCTACCAGCGCTCCCGCCTGGTGCGGTCCTGGACCCATCTGGAGCGGCAGCGCGGCGGCGCCGGCTTCCTCGGCGGCCCCGGCGAAACCCAGATCGAGCTGGACCGCCGCCAGATCGACGACCGCATCATCCAGATCAAGCGCCAGCTGGACGACGTCCGCCGCACCCGGTCGCTGCACCGCGACGCGCGGGCCCGGGTGCCGTACCCGGTGGTGGCGCTGGTCGGCTACACCAATGCCGGCAAGTCGACGCTGTTCAACCGCCTGACCCGGGCCACGGTGCTGGCCAAGGACATGCTGTTCGCCACGCTGGACCCGACCATGCGGGCGATCGAGGCGGGGCAGGGGCGGCGGATCATCCTGTCCGACACGGTCGGCTTCATCTCGGACCTGCCGACCCATCTGGTCGCCGCCTTCCGGGCGACGCTGGAGGAGGTGCAGGCCGCCGACCTGATCCTGCATGTCCGCGACATCGCCCATCCCGATACCGAGGCTCAGCGCGAGGATGTCGAGGGTGTGCTGCGCGACCTGGACATCGACATCGATTCCGATGGCCGCGTGATCGAGGTGCTGAACAAGGCCGACCTGCTGCCGGAGGCCGAGCGCGAGACCCTGTCGACCTCGGTGCGACGGCGCGGCCATGACGCGGCGGTGATCTCGGCCCTGACCGGCGAGGGCTGCGACGGGCTGATGGAGTTGATCGCCCGCCGCATCAACGCCGACCGCGAGACCATGACGGTCAAGCTCGACATCGCCGACGGCCGCACTTTGGCCTGGCTGCATGAGCATGGCGAGGTGCTGGAGGCGCGCGACGACGGCGCCCATCTCTTCATCCGCGTCCGCCTGCACCCGAACGACGCCGCGCGGCTGCATCGCCAGCTCGGCACCGCCCCCCGTCACTGAGAGTCCTCCGATGCCGCGCCTGCCCGAGATCGACACGGTCGCCGCCCTGATCGCGGAGACGGCGCAGGAGCTGATCCTGCCGCGTTTCGGCCGGCTGGAGGAGGGGGCGGTGATGGAGAAGGCGCCCGGCGACCTCGTCACCATCGCCGACCAGGAGAGCGAGATCCGCCTGGCGGCTCGGCTGCCCGACCTCCTGCCCGGCTCCCTGGTCGTCGGCGAGGAGGCTTATGCCAAGGACCCGGCCGTGCTCGACCTGCTGGACGGCGGCGACCCGGTCTGGATCGTCGACCCGGTGGACGGCACCGCCAATTTCGTCGCCGGCCGGCCGCGCTTCGGCACCATCGTCGCCCTGGTGCAGCGGGGCGAGACGCTGATGGGCTGGATCCACCTGCCGGTGCAGGACCGCACCGCCTGGGCGATCCGCGGCGAGGGCGCGTTCATCGACGGGCGGCGCCTGACGCTGCCCGTGCCGGGGCCGCTGGCGATGCTGCGCGGCGGCTTCAACCTGGCCAAGCGGCCGCCCGGCTATGCCGAGGCGGTGCTGCGGCTGCGCGACGCCGTCGCCTCGCACATCCATGTCAACTGCGCCGGTGCAGACTACATCGACGCCGTCGAGGGCCGGATCGACATCCTGGCCTACCGCAAGCTGTTCCCCTGGGACCACGCCGCCGGCACCCTGCTGCATGCCGAGGCGGGCGGCTGGGCCGCGGTGCTCGACGGCACCCGCTACCGCCCGACGCTGCGCCAGGGCCCGATCCTGGTGGCGCCGGACGAGGCCAGCTGGCGCGCCGCGCGCGCCGCCATGGGCGAAATCGCGGCCGCGGCCTGAACCCCGATACCAACCCGAGAAGGAAGCATCATGTCCCGCACCGTCACCGCCTCCGGGCTGGAATACGAGGATACCGAGGTCGGCACCGGCGCCGAGGCGAAGGCCGGCGTCACCGTGACCGTGCACTACACCGGCTGGCTGCAGAACGCCGACGGCAGCGCCGGCAAGAAGTTCGATTCCAGCAAGGACCGCAACGAGCCGTTCCGCTTCCCGCTCGGCGGCGGCCGGGTGATCCGCGGCTGGGACGAAGGCGTGCAGGGCATGAAGATCGGCGGCAAGCGCCGCTTGGTGATCCCGGCCGCGCTGGGCTACGGCGCCCGCGGCGCCGGCGGCGTGATTCCGCCGAACGCGACCCTGATCTTCGACGTCGAGCTGCTCGGCGTCTGATCGCGCCGTCCGGGCCGGGCTTGACCCGGCCCGGCCTCTCCTAGGACAATAGACCGAGCACGGGCGGCGGTGCTGCCCTGAACGCAGATATTTGTCTCAATATTTTGACGTCTGATTGGGGAGGGGCACGTGGCGATCATCGACGGCGACGACAACCCGAACACTCTCACCGGCACGCCGGACAACGACACGATCAACGGCTTCGGTGGCGACGATAGCCTCGACGGCGGTTCCGGCGGCGACGATGTGCTCAACGGCGGCGACGGCAACGACGTGCTCAACGGCGAGGACAGCTCGTGGGGCAGCCAGGGCAATGATCTGCTGCATGGTGGGGCCGGCGCCGACAGCCTCCGCGGGAACGGCGCCCTCCATGACGAGTTTGGGAAGGACACCGCGACCTATTACGACAGCATCTCGGCGGTGACGGTCGATCTCCACGCCGGCACCGGCGCCGGCGGCGACGCCGAGGGCGACACCCTGATCGCCATCCAGAATGTCACCGGCTCCGATTTCGGCGACACGCTGATCGGCACCTACGGCAACGATATCCTCCGCGGCGGTGGCGGCGACGATGTGCTGAGCGGCGGGCTCATCGGCCGCGACGTCTTCGATGGCGGTGACGGGGTGGACACCGTGACCTATTTCGACTTCGTGGTGGGGAGAAAGGTCGATCTCGCCACCGGATGGGAAGACGAATACTACGCCGACAAGCTGACCAGCATCGAGAATCTGATCGGCTCCAATGTCGGCGGCGACGATCTGACGGGAAACAGCGGCGCTAATGTCCTGAGGGGCGAGGCCGGCAACGATCTGCTCCGTGGCGGGGCCGGCGCCGACACGCTCGACGGCGGCGTCGGGTATGATGCTGCAAGCTACTATGCCGGAGCATCGGCGGTGACGGTCGATCTCACCACCGGCACCGGCACCGGCGGCGATGCCCAGGGCGACACGCTGATCGGGATCGAGGCCGTCACCGGCACCAATGCCGGCGGCGACACCCTGACAGGCGACGCCAATGGCAACACCCTGATCGGCCTGGCCGGCGCCGATGTGCTGCGCGGCGGGGCCGGGGATGACTCGCTCGCAGGCGGGACTGGCAACGACATCCTCGATGGTGGGGCCGGGGTGGATACGGTGAACTATGCCGACGAGGTCGGGAACGTGACGGTCGATCTCACCCTCGGGATCGGTGCCGGCGGCGACACTCTGACCGACACCCTGATCGGCATCGAAAATGTCGTAGGCTCGAATGTCGGCTTCAACACGTTGATCGGCAACAGCGGCGACAACTTTCTGCGGGGAAGCGGCCTGCTCCGCGGCGGAGCCGGCGCCGACAGGCTCGCCGGCGGTTACGGCGGGAACGACACGGCGACGTATTCCGACAGCCCGTCGGCGGTCACGATCGAACTCGCCTCCGGCAGCAGCCCATACGATTCCGGCACCGGCAAGGGCGGTGACGCCGAGGGGGACACCCTGGTCGGGATCGAGATCGTCATCGGCTCCGCCTTCAACGACACGCTGACCGGCAGTTGGCGCTATCACGAGACCCTGCGGGGCGGGGGCGGCAACGATCTGCTCCGCGGCGGTGCCGGCGCTGACACGCTCGACGGTGGTGCCGAGGTGGACACCGCGACCTACTATGCAAGCGCCTCGGGGGTGACAGCCGGCCCTGGCTCTGGCTCCGGCGGCGACGCCGAGGGCGATAGTCTGAGCGGCATCGAGAACTTCACCGGCTCGAATATCGGTGGTGACATCCTGCGGGGTGACAGCGGTGCCAACATCCTGAGCGGCTGGGGTGGCGACGACAAGCTCTACGGTGGGGCCGGGGCCGACAGGCTCGACGGCGGCGCCGGTGTCGACTTCACGTCCTATTACAACAGCACTGCGGCGGTGCGGGCAAATCTGGCCGCCGGCACCGCCTCCGGCGGCTTCGCCCAGGGCGATGTCCTGGGCTCGATCGAGAACATCAACGGCTCCAGTTTCAACGACACCCTGACCGGCAGCAGCGCCGACAATGCGCTGGGCGGCCTGGCCGGGCGCGACACGCTCACCGGCGGCGGCGGCGCGGACCGCTTCGTCTATGTGGCCGTCAGCGACAGCGCGGTCGGGGCCAATGCCGACCTGATCACCGATTTCAGCCACGCCCAGGGCGACCGGATCGACCTGTCGGGGATCGACGCGAATGGCGGGGGGCTCGGCAACGCGGCCTTCACCTTCATCGGCACCGGCCTCTACACCGGCGTGGCCGGGCAGTTGCGCTACGCCGTGACGAGCCCCGGCGTGACCACAATCGCCGGCGACATCGACGGCAACGGCACCTCCGACTTCCACATCACTCTCACCGGCAACCTGACCCTCGTCGCCGGCGATTTCGTGCTCTGACAAGGGCGCCTTGACCCGCCCCGGCCCCTGCCAGGACAATGGATAGAGCAGGGGAAGGGGCGGCTAGGCCCCGAACCCCGGCATTTGTCGCGACGTTTTTTTGATTTCTCATTTGGGGGGGAGGGGCACGTGGCGATCTACAATGGCGACGACAATCCGAACACATACACCGGCACGCCGGACAACGACACGATCAACGGCTGGGGCGGCGCCGACATCCTGAGCGGCGGTGACGGCGACGATACGCTGACCGGCGGGACCGGGGCGGATACGCTGAGCGGTGGGGCCGGCATCGACGCGCTCCGCTACAACCTCAGCAGCGCCGGCGTGACGGTGAACCTGACGACGCTCGCAGCGTCGGGCGGCGACGCCCAGGGCGACGTGATCGCCGCGGATTTCGAGTATATTTTCGGCACCGATTTCGCGGATACGCTGACCGGATCGGCCGCCGATAACCAGTTCTATGCCGGCGTCGGCGACGACATCCTCTCCGGCATGGCCGGCACCGACGTGCTCGACGGTGGCAACGGCGATGATGTGCTGGACGGCGGCGACGGCGGCGACACGCTCTATGGCGGGAATGGAGCGGACCAGATGATCGGCGGCGCCGGCTACGATTATATCGGCTACTTCGGCCCCGTCGGCGTGACGGTGAACCTGACGACGCTGGCCGTATCGGGTGGCGAAGCCGAGGGCGATGTCATCAGTGCCGATTTCGAGGCGGTCATCGGCGGCGCGGGCGGCGACACCTTGACCGGAAACGCCGGGGACAACTCCCTCTGGGGCTTCAATGGCAACGACAGCCTCAGCGGCATGGCCGGTGCCGACAACCTGATCGGCCATGCCGGCGACGATCTGATGCGGGGCGGGGCCGGCAGCGACAGCCTCAATGGCGGCGACGGGACGGACACTGCGACCTACTATGACAGCGCCGTGGCGGTGACGGTCAATCTCGTCCTCGGCACCGGCGCGTTCGGCGACGCCCAGGGCGATATCCTGACCGGCATCGAGAATCTTTCCGGCTCCAATGCCGGCGGCGACGATCTGATCGGCGATAGCGGCGCCAATAGCCTGCACGGCTATGGCGGCGACGATGTGCTCCGCGGCGGGGCCGGCGCCGACACGCTCGAGGGCGGCACCGGAACCGACCTGGCGTCGTACTACAACAGCGCCGCCGCGGTGACGGTGAACCTGGCCGCAGGCACCGGCTCCGGCAGCGATGCCCAGGGCGACATCCTGGTCTCGATTGAGAACCTCAACGGCTCCAACTTCGCCGACACCCTGACCGGCAACGGCGGCACCAATGTGCTGCGCGGCCTGGCCGGCCGGGATACCGTCACCGGCGGGGCCGGCGCGGACCGCTTCGTCTATGCGGCGACCGGCGAGGCCGGGATCGGGGCCAATGCCGACCGGATCACCGATTTCAGCCATGCCCAGGGCGACCGGATCGACCTGTCGGGGATCGACGCGAATGGCGGGACTCCCGGCAACGGGGCCTTCACCTTCATCGGCACCGGCCTCTACACCGGCGTGGCGGGTCAGTTGCGCTACGCCGTGACCAGCCCCGGCGTCACCACGGTCGCCGGCGACGTCAACGGCGATGGCGCCTCCGATTTCCATATCGCCCTCACCGGCACCATCACCCTCGTCGCTGGCGACTTCGTGCTCTGAGACGGGTGATCACGAGCCCAGCCGGCGCCGGCCGCGCCGCGACGGATGAGATCCCGGCCTTGACCCGGCCTACCTCCTGCTAGGACAATCGAGCAGGGGTAGGCCAGGGGCGCGCCCTAGACTTGGACATTTATCGAACCATTCTTGTGTATCATTGGGGAGGAGCGCGCGTGGCGGTCATAAACGGCGACGACAATTCAAACACTCTCACAGGTACATCGGACAGCGACACGATCAACGGCTTCGGCAGAGAGGATTCGATCAGGGGCGGCGACGGCAACGACATCCTGAATGGCGGCGACGGCGGCGACTATCTGGCTGGCGGGGCCGGGGCGGACACGCTGATCGGCGGGAGCGGCTACGACACGCTCGTCTACGACGGAATCGGTTTCGGCGGCGTGTCGGTGAATCTGACGACCCTGGCGGTTTCGGGCGGTGAAGCCGATGGCGATGTGATCAGCGCAGATTTCGAGAGCATTTTGGGTTCCTGGTTCGCGGACACGTTGACAGGGTCGGCCGGCGACGAATGGCTCTACGCCAGCAGCGGCGACGACGCCCTCTCTGGGCTGGGCGGCAACGACTCGCTATTCGGCGAAAGCGGTGCCGATGTGCTGAACGGCGGCGACGGCAACGACACGCTCGAGGGCGGCGACGGAGCGGATCACCTGAGTGGCGGCAGCGGCTTCGACGTCCTCAGTTACATCGGCTCTGGCCTCAACCCCAGCAGTAGCGGTGTGACGGTGAACCTGACGACGCTGACCGCATCAGGCGGCCACGCTCAGGGTGATGTCATCGGCGCCGATTTTGAAGGGATCGTTGGCGGAAGGTTCGCTGACAACCTGACCGGAAATGCCGTGAACAACACTCTCGACGGTTACAGCGGCAACGACAGCCTCAGCGGCATGGCCGGCAGCGACATCCTGATCGGATATTTCGGCGGTGATCTGCTGTGCGGCGGGACCGGCGGCGATAGCCTCGATGGCGGTGACGGGGTGGACACTGCGACCTATTACGACAGCGCCTTGGCGGTGACTGTCGACCTCGCCGCCGGGATCGGCTCGGGCGGCGACGCCCAGGGTGACACCCTCAGCGGCATCGAGAATCTCACCGGTTCCAATATCGGCGGCGACACCCTGACCGGCGACGGCGGGGCCAACATCCTGCGCGGCTATGGAGGCGACGATTTGCTCCGCGGCGGGGCCGGTGCCGACAGCCTGTTCGGCGATGCCGGGACGGACATCGCGACCTATTATAGCAGCGCGTCGGGGGTGACGGTCGATCTCGCCGCCGGGATCGGCTCGGGCGGCGACGCCCAGGGCGACACGCTCAACGGCATCGAAAACCTCACCGGCTCCAATGTCGGCGGGGACACCCTGATCGGCGGCAGCGGCGCCAACATCCTGCGGGGCTGGGGCGGCAACGATCTGCTCCGAGGCGGCACCGGGGCCGACACGCTCGACGGCGGCGTCGGAACCGATCTGGCATCCTACTACAACAGCGCTGCCGCGGTGACGCTAAATTTGGCCGCCGGCACCGGCACGGGCGGTGACGCCCAGGGCGACATCCTGGCCGCGATCGAGAACCTCAATGGCTCCAACTTCAACGACACCCTGATCGGCAACGGCGGCGACAATGCGCTGCGCGGCCTGGCCGGCCGCGACACGCTCACCGGCGGCGGCGGCGCGGATCGCTTCGTCTATGCGGCCGCCAGCGAGAGCGCGGTCGGGCCGAACCGGGACGTGATCACCGATTTCAGCCACGCCCAGGGCGACAGGATCGACCTGTCGCTGATCGACGCGAACACCGGGGCGAGCGGCAACCAGGTTTTCAGCTTCATCGGCGCCGGCCCCTTCACCGGGGTGGCGGGGCAGCTCCACTACGTCATGGGGAGCGGCCAGACCGTGATCGCCGGCGACGTCAACGGCGACGGCACCTCCGACTTCCACATCGCCCTCACCGGCGCGATCACCCTCGTCGCCGGCGACTTCCTGCTCTGAGCGGTGCGGGCTAAGCGGTCTCCGCCCGCTTGGCGGCGACCCACAGGGCTTCCATCTCGTCCAGGCTGGCCCCGGCGGGATCGCGGCCCTCGGCCCGCAGCGCCGCTTCCAGGTGGCGGAAGCGGCGCTCGAACTTGGCGTTGGTCCGGCGCAGCGCGGAATCGGGGTCGACCTCGTAGCGCCGGGCCAGGTTGACGGCGCAGAACAGCAGGTCGCCGATCTCGTCCTCGATCCGCTCCTTCGGCGCCCTGCCGTCGATCTCCGCCCGGATCTCGCCGACCTCCTCCTCGATCTTGTCGAGGATGTCGGCCGGGTCGGTCCAGTCGAAGCCGACCCGCGCCGCCCGCTTCTGCAGCTTCAGCGCCCGGGTCAGGCTGGGCAGGCCGCCGGCGATGCCGTCCAGAACCCCGGCGGGCCGGCCCTCGGCCTCGGCCTTGGCGGCGCGCTCCTCCGCCTTCTGCCGCTCCCACTGCGCCGGCATGCCGTCGGCGTCGACCGGCGCGTCGCCGAACACATGCGGGTGGCGGCGGATCATCTTGTCGACGATGCCTGCGGCGACGTCGGCGAAGTCGAAGGCGCCGCGCTCCTCCGCCATGCGCGAATGGAAGGCGACCTGGAACAGCAGGTCGCCCAGCTCGTCCTTGAGCTCGTCCATGGCGTCGCGCTCGATCGCGTCGGCCACCTCATAGGCCTCCTCGATCGTGTAGGGCGCGATGGTGCGGAAGCTCTGCTCCACGTCCCAGGGGCAGCCGGTCTCGGGGTGGCGCAGCCGCGCCATCACCTCGATCAGGCGGCGCGTGGCCTCGGCGGCATCGGGGGGAACGTCGGGACGATCGGTCATCAGCGGTCTCCGGGCGGATGCCCTCTGGTATCGCCCCCTCTGGTATCGCATCAGGGCGGCGCCGGCAAATCGCACTCCGGCTTGCCAACGCAGCGTCCTCGCATTCCTATATCCGGCCGGGGCGCTTGGCTCCGGTCCGGAGGGGACAATCATGACATTCCTGCGATCTCTCAGAACCGTCGCGCTCGCGACCAGCCTGGCGACGACCGTCGCGCTCGCCGCCTGCGCGCCGAAGCCCGCACCGGCGCCGGTCGAGCCGGTCGGCCCGACCCAGCTCTTCTCCTACGAGGCGCTGACCTTCAAGCCGCTCGGCCTGAACGACAAGAAGGCCAGCTATGCCGACCGCGCCGCCTTCACCGAGCAGGTGAAGGACACCGAGCTGCCGAAGATCCTGGCGCTGCTGAACATCCCGGCCGACCAGGTGCAGACCGAGGTGACGCCGGGGGGCTACCAGCTTGAAACCAACGCCTCGCTGCAATCGGCCTTCGAGGCCGACGCGAAGACGTCCGATCTGTTCGCCGCTTCGATCGGCTACACCTTCCGCCAGTGGAGCGTGCTGGTCACCGACTTCACGCCGGAAGGCCAGGGCAACACCGCCTATGCCGTGGTCACCTTCAAGGACCACGCGCCGAGCGGCGACGAGGCTCAGGCCTTCTTCCAGCATGCGGCCTCGGTCAACAAGGGCCTCGGCGGCGGCTACACCGCCTTTGGCCGCGACCTGTACTTCCTCAACATTGGCGATTCCGAGGGCAAGGCCTATAGCGGCCTCGACGACGCCACCTTCGTCGCCGAGCTGACCAAGGCGGCGGGCAGCTTCGCCGGCACCCCGGTCTCGGTCAGCCGCTCCGGCCGGGTGGACGCCCGCTTCGTCGAGAACGACTGGGACAAGGCCAAGACCGGCCAGGATTACGGCAAGATCCTGGGCCGCGACCTGACCCGGAAGCTGACCCAGCTGCGCCGCGACCACGAGAAGGCGCTGCGCAAGTTCGGCACTGAGCACGGCTGGAAGTAGGCGAAGCCGGCGCCGCCCCGCCGCGGGCGGCGCCGCTTCACTCGGCGGCCTCGACTACCGCGACGGGCCGCGCCGCGCGCCGGCCGAAGCGCTGGGCCAGGACGACGCCCAGCAGCACCAGCGCGCCGCCGGCCAGATGGTACGGGTGCAGGCTCTCGCCCAGCACCGCCACCGCGATCGCCGCGGTCATCACCGGCGACAGGTTGATGAACAGGCTGGTGCGGCTGGGCCCGAGCAGGCGGATCGCCTCCATCCATAGAAACGGCGCCAGGATCGAGGTCGGGATCCCGGCATAGAGGATCATCCCGATCGCCGTCATGCTGTGCGGCGCCGCCGGCGCCAGCAGCCAGCCGGGCAGCAGGAACAGCGTGGCGAAGGCGATCTGCAGATACAGCGACGGCCAGGCCGGCAGCGGCATCGGCCAGCGCCGCAGCAGCACGCTGTAGCCGGAATAGGCGACGCAGGCGATCAGCATCATGCCGTCGCCCGGCACCAGCCCGCCGCTGAACGGCGCCAGCGGGTCGCCCTGGCCCAGCAGCAGCGCCAGGCCGAACAGCGACAGCGCCCCGCCGCCCATCATGCCCAGCGTCGGCGCTTCCGCCAGCAGCAGGCTCGACAGCGCCATGGTCAAGAGCGGCACCAGCGACACCACGAAGCCCATCTTGGTGGCCGAGGTGGTCTCCGCCGCGAAATAGGCCAGCCCCTGATAGGCCGCCATGCCGAGCAGCCCCAGCACCGCCAGCTTCGCCAGATGCGGGCGGATCTCCCGCCGCAGCCGCCATACCGGCCGGATCAGGAACGGTGTCAGCAGCAGCAGCGCCAGGGCCCAGCGCTCGAAGGCGATGACGCTCGGGTGGATCTCGGTGGCCGCCAGCTTGGTGACGACCACATTGCCGGACCAGATCGTAACGGTGACGACCGGCAGGGCGAACCAGCGCATGGGAGTGGGCGATACGGACATGACAGCAACCTAGCGTCTGGCCGGTTCGATATATATAACGATGATCGGACAGGCGATAGGGAGGACTGGACATGGGTGAGCGCATGCCCGCACTGCGCGGCGAGCCGCCCGATCCGCTGTCCTTCCGCACCGAGGATTATCCGGCCGGCATGGTGTGGCCCGAGGCGTCGCTGCCCTGGGGCAAGCTGAACTACGCCGTCCGCGGCCTGATGGTGTCGACGGTCGACGGCGTGCGCTACCTGTCGCCGCCGCATTACGCGATCTGGACCCCGCCCGACGTGGTGCACGCCTGCCACAACCGCGACGCGGTGCGCTATGTCTCGGTCTATGTCGTGCGCGAGCTTTGCGTGGATCTGCCGGCGGAGCCCTGCACCCTGGCGCTCAGCCCGCTGATCAAGGCGATCCTGGCCGATGTCGACGCCCGCGGCGTGAAGGTGCCGAAGAGCGTCGAGGACCTGCGGCTGGCGCAGGTGCTGGTCGATCAGATCCGGCTGGCGCCGCGCCATTCCTCCTACCTGCCGCTGTCCGACGACCCGGCCCTGCGCGTCGTGCTGGAGGCGCTGCAGCGCGAGCCCGGGGACCGCCGGTCGCTGGCGGAATGGGGCCGGATCACCGGCACCACCGAGCGTACCCTGTCGCGCCACTGCCAGCGCGACCTTGGCATGTCCTTCGCCGAATGGCGCCAGCGGATGAAGCTGGTCGCGGCGCTGTCGCGGCTGGAGGAGGGGGCCTCGGTCGGTGCGGTGGCGCGCTGGCTCGGCTACGGCAACGCCTCGGCCTTCATCGCCATGTTCCACCGCCTGACCGGCACCACGCCGGAGCAGATGCGCAAGGACGGCCTGCGCCGCGACCGGGAAGCGGCGTAAGGCACGCCACCGACCTTTCCCGCCGCCCATGCCCCAGAGCGTGTTGGCGCCGGCATTGCCGGTCAGCGTGTCGGCGAAGGCCGAGCCCAGCACCTGCTCGATGCTGCTGAAGGTGTCGCCCGCGGCATCGCCCCCGGAGACGACGCCGGTCGCCAGGTTCACCGATACCCCGGCGGCGGACCGGCATAGCTCGCCGTATCGATGCCGGCGCCGCCCTGGAGGATGTCGTTGCCGCCCAGGCCGTTGAGCGTGTCGCTGCCGGCGAGGCCATTGATGATCTCGATGCCGTCGAGGTTGGCCGGATTGCCCGGATCGGTGCCGGTGAGGCTGTCGTTGCCGGGCATGCCGTTGAGGGTCTGGGTCACGGGTCGTCCTCCTGTCTGTCGGGTCGACGCCGCCCCTTCTGCGGGAGCGGCCGAACATCCAATGGCGCCGGGCGAAGCTGGGCAGGGACGGGCTGGGGCAGATTTAGCAGGTCTCGACGTCAACGGCGACAAGGCGCCGGATTTCGCCAGCAACGTCACCGCCGACCACGCCCTGACGGCCGGAGATTTCGTGCTTTAGACCGTCCCCACCGTCCTTGCCCGGCCCCGCCGGGCGCCATCGGATCGTCGCACGTTCCCGCAAAGATGGCGGCGCCATCCCGAAAGACAGGAGGAGATTCCCGCTTTCGCGGGAATGACGGCAAAGGGATGAATCGGCGTTCTGCAACGGTCTCGCCTGGCGTGACAGCCTGACCCGGGCCGGCGCCGGCATCCAGCCGCGCATCGGCCCATATCAAAAGCGGAATTCCCATCGGTGTCCTTGAGGCCAATCCTGACGCGATCGTGTCAGGCGTAACAATCTTGGTTTCCGAGCAGCGTTGGGAGAGTGGGGATGGAAGACGGTTCGCGGCAGCCAACGGGCGGAGGTGGCCCAAGCCACGAGCAATCGGCAGACCTGGATGGGAATCTCATCGGTTGGTTGGCTCAGCTGACGCACACTGACCCTGCCCGGATACGGACCGCCGTCGAAGCGGAACATCTTCGGGGTCTGGCACGGCGCCAGACGGACGAAAATCTCACCACCAGCTACAACGAAGCGGACACCCTGCTCGACAATCGGCTGAGAGGGTCGGAGGAGCAACTGGCGCTTCTGGACAGGCTGGATGGGCTCGAACGGACGCGGGAAGACCAGTTCAGGAAAATCGAGCAGCTTACGGCAGCGGAGCAGCAAGCCTTTCAGGCTATAGACGGCCAGCAGGATGCCTCGAATGCGCTCCTGGACCAGATCGCTGTGCAGCGACAAGCCGTGGACCGCTATGAGACCGAGCTCGGAAGGTTGTACGATTCGCTCGAAGACCGGTGGACGGAGGCCGGCGAGGCGCTGAATGCCCAGGGGATCGCGGTGGGCGAGGAGGCGAGGGACCTCGACCGTCTGAGGACTCTGATCGCTGACCGGCGTGGCACTCTCGGCCGGGAGCTCGACGATCTGGAGCGGCGGACGCAAGAGGCGCAAGCGGAAGAGCAGGCCGCCAGGGCAGGAAATGCGGAAGCGACCGCACGCTCCGAGGTGCTGCGGCGCGAAATCGAAGCCCTCGGAACCCCCTCGGAAGATCCGCAGGATGCGGAGCGTGCGGCGAAAATTGCGGCAAGGCTCGAAGCCCTCGAGACCGAACGTTCCGCAGCCGATGCGAAGGCGGAAATCAGCAAGGCAGCACTCGATCGGCTCGGCACTGATCTGACAGATCTGGAAACACAGAAAAAGAACGTGACCCGCGCCATCGGCGCTTTGGACAACCTTGTGGATGGCGAGGATTCAGCCATCAACGAACTTCAGTCCATTGAGGATGAATACCACTCGATATTGCAATCTCAGCTACAGGCGGACGAAACGATCGCTGAATTGGAGAAAAATATTGCGGAAAATGACAACAGGATTCAAGAATTCCAAGAAAATATAGCGAATATCAGAACCAAAATCAGCCAAAATCAGCTACAAATTTCAGGTGTTGAAGAGGAAATTCAAAAAAATCGAGATAGGGATGCCGCATCTGGACGAGAGATGTCCGAGATGGATCGGCAGAAGACGGATCTCGATAGAACGATCGATCAGCTTTTGCAGACTTCGGCACAGCTGGACAGCGACGCGCTGCGCCGCGCCATTCAGCAATTGCCGGAGACGCTGCAGGACGAGATCACCTTCGCGCCGACAACGACGGAACCGCAGGATCCCCCCCAAACCCAAGGCGATCTCCGGGAGACGAGGCAGAGAATCGAGCAACTCGTCGTCGAGGCCGAGGAGGCTGGGGCGGAGGGAATGGATGCGGCGGCGAGCGCAAGCATGCTACGCGCCGGCCGGGATATCGGAAAGATTCTTCTGCGCGACGCCGTGCTGCTGGGCACATTGGCCACCGTCCGGGAAGCGAGCGCCTATGGCATCGGCGCAAGCAGCGACAAGACGCAGCAGGATCTCGCCGCATTGCTGATCGGGCTGAACTTTCTGCCGATCGCGGTGAAGGTCGGCGGCCTGATCTATGACACCAGTGCCAGTCGACCGGAAGAAGACCGGTTGGTGCCAACAGGAAAGCAATATGCTTCGGTGGTCACCAACACCCTCATGATGATCGGGGCGACCGTCGCCGCCGACAAGGTCGGGGGCGGGGTCGCCGCCCAGGCGCCCGCGGCTGCCAGGGCGCTGATCATCGGCCTGCGCGACATGGCGAACCTGTTCATGCCGGTCGCGCAGAATCGTCGCGGCAACCTGCTGTTGAACATGCGGGCGGTTCTCGGCGACAATCTGGCGTACTCGCTGTACTCCCAGCTGACGACCATCCTGATCGCTCTGGGATTGGTGCATAGCGGCGCCGGTACCCAGGCGATCGGCCTGGCCGGAACGGAAGCCGCCAAGGAGGTGGGCAAGTATGTCGCGGCCTATACGGCTGTCGAGCTGTTGGAGACGATTTCGTACCGTGCCTTCAACCAGTATTTCGACAGGATTGCGCAGGGCCTCGAGCCGGCGATGCCGGGCGATCCGAACGCCAGTCAGGGCCTGCAGGGCATCGCCCGATTCCGGGCCAAGGTGGGGTTCAAGCTCAAGCACACCTTCGCCGAGGTTCGTCGCCAGGGGACCGATGTCGCGCATGCCCGTCAGGCCTTCACCTATATCGTTCTCCTGCTCGGAAACGTCGTCTCCGAGCTGACCAAGGACCGCAGCGTGACGTCACAGACTCTCATCTTGGCGGGAGCCATGTTCGCCGCGACCTTTGCTGCGTATTTCCCCTTCGTCGGGCTGTCGGAATACGCAGCCGCGCCGGCACGGGATCGGGACGAGGAGGCCGGGAACCAATAGGGGCACCGTGGCTTCTATGGGGAGCCCCCGTCCGGGGAAGATCGTCCGTCGGAACAGGGAGAGCCCCATGTGCAGCCGGCATCACCGCCACTCGATCTTCTGCATCCTGCCGCCCTATCTGCTGCGCGACATCCTCGCCAACGGCAGCAAGGCCCAGAAGGCGGCCGCCAGCCGGGCGCTCGGCATCGATACCACCTTCCGGTCGATGCGGGCCCAGCTGGCCGTGGCGCAGTCGGTGCCGGCGCGCCGCAGCCGCAAGCTGGCCCTGCCGCCGTCGCGCCAGCGCAGCGTCACCACCGCCGGCAACAGCGAGACCCTGCCGGGCACGCTGGTGCGCGCCGAAGGGCAGGGGCCATCGGGCGACGTCGCGGTCGACGAGGCCTATGACGCGCTGGGCCACACCTTCGACTTCTTCCTCGAAGCCTATCGCCGCAACTCGATCGACGATGACGGCCTGCCGCTCGACGCCACGGTCCATTACGGCGAGGATTACAACAACGCCTTCTGGAACGGCCGGCGCATGGTGTTCGGCGATGGCGACGGCGACCTGTTCAACCGCTTCACCGCCTCGCTCGACGTCATCGGCCACGAGCTCGGCCACGGCGTCACCGAGGACGAGGCCGGCCTCGTGTACATGCAGCAGCCCGGGGCGCTGAACGAATCTCTGTCCGATGTCTGGGGATCCCTGGTCAAGCAATGGGTGCTGAAGCAGACTGCCGAGGAGGCCGACTGGATCATCGGCGCGGGGCTGTTCACCGCCAGGGTGCAGGGCGTCGGCCTGCGCTCGATGAAGGCGCCGGGCACCGCCTATGACGACCCGGTGCTGGGGAAGGACCGCCAGCCCGGCCATATGGACGACTACGCAGACACGATGCAGGACAATGGCGGCGTCCACATCAATTCCGGCATCCCGAACCGGGCCTTCTACCTGGCCGCCGTCGCCCTCGGCGGCAACGCCTGGGAGAAGGCGGGGCGGATCTGGTACGATGCGCTGCGCGACGCCAGGGTGACCGAGACCACGAAGTTCGCCGATTTCGCCGCGGTGACGGTGGATGTGGCGGGCCGGCTGCCCGGCATGAAGAAGGCCGAGGTCAAGGCCGTGGCCGACGCCTGGAAGCAGGTCGGGATCCCGCCCGGCTGACGCCCCGGGGCAGGAGGGGACGATGCGGATCACCTTCGCGATGTCGAGCCCGGGCCTGTTCTATGCGCCGGGCCTGGCCGAGCCGGTGGTGCTGGACCTGGCGGCGCTGCCGCCGGCGGCGGCCGCCAGGATCGAAGCGCTGGTGCGCGACGCCCGGGTGCTCGACCGCCCGGCGGCACCCGAAAGCCTGTCGCGGCCAATGCCCGACGCCCGTTGCTTCACGCTGACGGTCGAGCAGGACGGCCGCAGCCGCACGCTGGAGTTGCCCGAGCCGATCGCCGACCCGGCGCTGAAAGCCCTGGTCCGCTGCCTGCAGGACCAGGTCCGGGCGCTCAAGGGGCGATCGGGGCGATGAGGCGTCGCTTGCGGTCTGAACCTGCGGCCCGAATTCATGCCGCAATTTGATGCGACATTGCCACTCGAGACCGAGTTTCCATGACAGATTTTCCAGAGGGGCAAGGCAGTGGTCATCAATGGAACGGCGGGCGACGACTATCTCAACGGCACCTCGTCCAGCGACCAGATCAGCGGCGGCGGAGGCGACGACACGATCTTTGACGGGGATTCCCCGCCCGGTTCGGTGGATACCATCAATGCCGGCGACGGTGACGACTTCGTCTATACCTATGGCGGCGCCGACATCCTCGATGGCGGCGCCGGACAGGACACCCTCCAGTTCTACTACTGGAACGCGACGGCGGCATTCAGCGTCACGCCCAACCCGACGCCGGGCGGAATCACGACCACATCGACCGGCGTACAGTTCAGCAATTTCGAGAAGCTGGCCTTCTATCTCGGCACCGGCAACGACGCCGTGAATGGAGGGGTCGGCGACGACAGCTTCTCCGGCAACGCCGGAAACGACACGTTCCACGGCGGCAGCGGCCGCGACAACGGCTATGGCGGCCTGGGCAATGACGTCATGACCGGGGATGCCGGCGGCGATTACCTGGCCGGCGAGGACGGGGACGACATCCTCTACGGCAACAACGGCGGCGACAACCTCAATGGTGGCGGCGGCGTCGACACACTCTACGGCGGCGAAGGCAACGACTACATCGAAGGCGGTGCCGGCGGCGATACGACCGGCGGCGGCGCCGGCTACGATACCGTGACCTACTATTCCTCCGCCGCCGCGGTGGCGGTCAACCTGGCGTTGGGGACCGCCGGCGGCGGCGACGCGCAAGGCGACAGCATCTCGAACTTCGAGGGGGTCTACGGCGGCGCATACAACGACGTGCTAACCGGAAACGACGCCAGCAACAACATCATCGGCAATGACGGTGACGATATCCTCTCCGGCGGCGGAGACTATGATTCACTGTACGGCGACAACGGCAACGACACCCTCTCGGGGGACGCCGGAAACGACTACCTCTCCGGGGATGACGGCGACGATGTGCTGCGCGGGGGCGCCGGCGCGGACACCCATTACGGCGGCAATGGCAACGATACGGCCAGCTACTACACCAGCGCGATCGGGGTGTCGGTCAACCTGGCGGCCAACACCGCCAGCGGCGGCGACGCTCAGAACGATAGCTTCAACGGGATCGAGAACCTCTCCGGCAGCCAGGGCGCTGACACCCTGGTCGGAGATGCGGGCGTCAACCGGCTGCAGGGCTGGGCCGGCAAGGACACGCTCACCGGCGGCGGCGCGGCCGACCGTTTCATCTACAACAGCACGGCACAGAGCCCGGTTGGGGCCGGCGCCGACCGGATCACTGATTTCAGCCACGCCCAGGGCGACAAGATCGACCTGGCAGGAATCGACGCCAGGACCACCGTCGCCGGCGACCAGGCCTTCAGCTTCATCGGCACCGCGGCCTACCACCATGTCGCCGGCGAACTGCGCTATGCCGTCGCCGGCGACGTCACCACCATCGCCGGCGACGTCAACGGCGACGGCGCCTCCGACTTCCACATCCAGCTCACCGGTGCGATCGGTCTCGTCGCCGCCGACTTCGTGCTCTGATCGCGGCGGCCGGGCCTTACCCCGCCTGTGGCACCGGCACTCCGACCGGGCGGCCGCCCTTCGGCGTGCGAATGCCGGTCAGGTCGGCCCAGCGGTAGCGATCCATCGCCAGGCCCTCCAGATCGATCTCGGCGCGGCGGCCGGAGACGATGTCCGACATCACCCGGCCCGAGCCGCAGGCCATGGTCCAGCCCAGCGTGCCATGGCCGGTGTTGAGGAACAGGTTGCCATAGGGCGTGCGGCCGACCACCGGGGTGCCGTCGGGCGTCATCGGCCGCATGCCGGTCCAGAAGCTGGCGCGGGAGACGTCGCCGCCCTGCGGGAACAGGTCGGTGACCGAATGCTCCAGTGTCGCCCGCCGGGCATCCCACAGGCGGGTGCTGAAGCCCGCCAGCTCGGCGGTGCCGCCGACGCGGATGCGGTCGCCCAGCCGGGTGATCGCGACCTTGTAGGTCTCGTCCATCACTGTCGAGACCGGCGCGCTCTCCCCCTTGGTGACCGGCACGGTGATCGAGTAGCCCTTGACGGGATAGACCGGGATCTCGATGCCCAGCGGCTTCAGCAGCAGCGGCGAATAGCTGCCCAGCGCCAGCACGTAGCCGTCGGCGCGCAGGGTCTCGCCATCCTCCAGCGCGACGCCGCCGATCCGGTTGCCGTCGGTCATCAGGCCGGCGATCCGGGCGCCCCAGCGGAAGGTGACGCCGAGGCCGGCCGCGAGCTTCGCCAGGTTGTTGGTGAACTTGAAGCAGTCGCCGGTCTCGTCGCCCGGCAGGCGCAGGCCGCCGGCCAGCTTGTCCTGCACCCCGGCCAAAGCAGGCTCGATCACGGCGCAGCCGGCCGGGTCCAGCACCTCGTAGGGAACGCCGGCCTCCTGCAGCACGGCGATGTCCTTGGCTGCGGCGTCGACCTGCTTCTGGGTGCGGAACAGCTGCAGCGTGCCCTGGGCCTTGTCGTCATAGGCGATGCCGGTGTCGGCGCGCAGCTGGCGCAGGCAGTCGCGGCTGTACTCGGCCAGGCGGACCATCCGCTCCTTGTTCACGGCATAGCGGCCGGCGGTGCAGTTGCGCAGCATCTGCGCCAGCCACAGCCATTGCCGGGTGTCCAGCTGCGGGCGCAGCACGAAGGGGCTGTGCTCCATCAGCATCCACTTGATCGCCTTCAGCGGCACGCCCGGCGCCGCCCAGGGCGCCGAATAGCCCGGCGAGACCTGGCCGGCATTGGCGAAGCTGGTTTCGTTCGCCGGCCCGTCCTGCCGGTCGACCACCGTCACCTCATGGCCGGCGCGGGCGAGGTAATAGGCGGTGGACACGCCGATGACGCCGGCGCCGAGGACGATGACCTTCACGACGGAACTCCTTCGAGAACCAAAGCGGGTGAGGGGGATGGCTGGCTGTCGCGGTATTGGCGGCGGAAGCGCCGGCCGAGCCGGGTCAGGATCTCGTAGCCGATGGTGCCGGCATCGGCGGCGACGGCATCGACGCTGCGATGCGGCCCGATCAGGTCGACCATGGCGCCGGGGCGCAGCGCACCCTCCGGCAGGGCCGAGACGTCGAGCGTGATCGAATCCATCGACACGGTGCCGGCGACCGGCAGGGCGATGTCGCCGAGATGGGCCGTGCCGCTGCTGCGCGGGAAGCCGTCGGCATAGCCGACCGCCACAGTGGCGATGCGGCTCGGCCCTTCGGCGCGCCAGGTCAGGCCGTAGCCGACCTCATCGCCGGCCGCGACGTCGCGCAGCTGCACCACCCGGGCCTGCAGCCGCACCACCGGGCGCAGCGGGTTGGCCGCGCCGGCCACCGGGGTCAGGCCATAGAGGGAGGCGCCGGGCCGGGCCAGGTCGTAGTGGAAGTCGGGGCCGAGAAAGATGCCGGAGGAATTGGCCAGCGACGCCGGGGCCTGCGGCAGGCGGCGGCGGGCGACGTCGAAGCGCAGCCGCTGGGTGCCGTTGGCCGGATGGTCCTGCCGCTCGGCGCAGGCCAAGTGGCTCATCACAAGCCGGAGATCGAGCCCATCGAGGCGCTGCGGCTCTGCCGCGAGCCGGTCCAGCTCGGCCGGCGCCAGCCCCATGCGCGACATGCCGGTGTCGAGCTGCAGCGCCGCCGGCAGCGCCCGGCCGAGGCGACGCGCCAGGGCGGTCCAGCCCTCGACCTGCTCCAGGCTGTTCAGCACCGGGGTCAGGCGGTGCGCCAGGGCGATGTCCTCGCAGCCGGGCATCAGACCATGCAGCACGAAGACCTCCGCCGCCTCCGGCACATGCGGCCTGAGGGCGATGCCCTCCTCGAGATGGGCGACGAAGAAATGGCGGCAGCCTTCCGCGGCCAGCACCGGGGCGACCCGGTCGGCGCCCAGCCCGTAGGCATCGGCCTTGAGCACGGCGGCGCAGGCGGTGCCGCCGAGGCGGCGGCGCAGCGCACGATAATTCTCGCGGATCGCGGCCAGATCGACGATCAGGGTGGCGCCGGAGGCGTCGGGGAAGGGAGTGGTCATCGGGCCGAACCGCAGGGGATCCAACGTCCTCAGAATACGGCCGCAGGCCCTCGGCGATCCTTGATTTCCGTTGATCCTTCTGCGGCCGGATGGTCTGGTGTTCGCAGCAAATTCACCGGTTTTCGCAGAAACCACACATGAACTCGCTCGATACTATCGACCGCAAGATCATCGCGCTGCTGCGTGCCGACGGCCGCATCAGCAACGCCGACCTGGCCGAGGCGGTCGGGCTGTCGCCCTCGGCCTGCCTGCGGCGGCGCCAGCTGCTGGAGCATGCCGGCATCATCCGCGGCTACACCGCGCTGATCGACGAGCCTGATGTCGCCAACCCGACCATCGCCATCGTCCAGATCACGCTGGAGCGCCAGACCGAGGAGTACCTCGCCCGCTTTGAGGCGGCGGTGCGGAAATGCCCCGAGGTCGACCAATGCTACCTGATGACCGGCATGTCGGATTACCTGCTGCGCGTCGTCGCCCGCGACACTGCCGATTACGAGCGCATCCACAAGGAGCAGCTGTCGCGCATGCCCGGCGTGTCGCGCATCCAGTCGGCCTTCACCCTGCGCAGCGTGATCCGGGGCAATTCCGGGACCTGAGGAGAGCAACTGCTATGACCCGTGACCGCCTCTTCCTGCTGCGACCGGGGTTCACCGACCCGGCCTATCCCGGTCAGGTCTTCTATTGCTGGCACTGCGCCCTGATGGAAGGTGTTCTGGCGTCCTTCCCGGATCTGGCGGCGCAGCTGGATGTCGAGCGGATCGCCTGGCCGCGGCCGCGCCAGGCCGTGGCGGCGCTGGTCGGCGAGCAGAACCAGTCGGTGCCGCTGCTGGTGCTGGGCGAGGGCAGCCCGGCCGATGCCGAGGCCGAGAGTTACGGCAGCGTCCGCTTCATCGCGGGCAAGGATCGCATCCTCGCCGCCCTGTCGCGGCGCCATGGCTTCCCCGACCCGCATCCCTGATCGGCTACGGCTCCTTCCACACGCCCCAGAGGCGGGCGTTGCCCGGGCCCCAATCGGCATAGCCGCGGACCTTGGGCCCGACCGCCGTCACCTGCACCGGGTTGAACAGGCCGATCACCGGCACCTGTTCGGCCATGCGGGCGTGCAGCTGGTCGAAGATCGCCTGCCGCCCGGCCTTGTCCTCCACCGTCTTGGCCTCGGCCAGCCAGGCGATCGCCTGCGGGTCCTCCCACTGGCTGGTCGGGTCCTCGTCCTTGCTGCCGATGATCGAGTCGAAGGCCAGCGCCGGGTCGGGCCGGCCGGAGAAGGTGAAGACCGAGGCCTGGAATTTGCCCTCGCGGTAGTTCTGCAGCTGCGTCGCCCAGTCCAGCGTCTCGATCTGCGCGTCGATGCCGGCGCCGGTGAGCAGGCCCTGGATCATCAGCGCCGCCTCGTACTGGCCGGTCGGGCGGTTGTTGGTCTGGATCCTGATCGTGGCGCCGGCGCGGCCGGCCTCCTGCAGCAGCCTTGCCGCATCGGCCGGGTCGAAGGCGGGCCAGGCCGCGTCCTCCTTGTCGTGATAGTCACTGGCGACGGCGATGGCCGATGGGTTCGGGGCGGCCAGGCCGAAGCTCGCCGCCTCGGCCACCTGCTTGCCATCGATCGCCCGTGCCAGCGCCTGGCGCACCCGCACGTCGGACAGCAGCGGGTCGCGGGTCTGCAGCAGCAGCACCGCCCAGGACAGCGTCGCGGTGACGGTCACCTGCGCCCCGGCCGTCTTCATCGCATCGATCTCGGTGGCCCCGACGTCCGGGACGATGTCGACTTGGTCGGAGAGGAGGGCGGCGTTCATCACCGAACGGTCGGGTATGACGACAAAACGCAGCCGCTCGGCCAGGGCCTGCTTGCCGCCGGCGGCACCGTCGCGGTCGCCGGGGAGGGGCTTGTAGTCGGTGAAGCGGGTCAGCTCGAGATAGCGGTTCTTCTGCCAGTCGGCGAAGACATAAGGACCGGTGCCGACCGGCTTGACCCAGGCGCCGTCAGGCCCGAGCGAGGAGGGGCTGAGCACCGCCGCGCCGCACTGGATCGTCGCCATGTTGACCAGGAACAGCGCGCTGCGCCGGTCGAGCCGGAACATCACGGTGCGCGGATCCGGCGTCCCCACCGCCAGCACCTTCGGACCGCTGCGGCCGTCGAAGCGGTCGAGGCACTGCCATTGCGTCGCCGGGTCGAGATAGCGCTGCCAGCTCCACGCCACCTCGGCCGAGGTCAGGGGCTTGCCGTCGTGGAAGACGATCCCCTCTCGCAGCCGGAACGTGTAGGCGGTGCCGTCGGGCGAGACCTCGACGCTCTCGGCCAGCATCGGCACCGGCGTCTGGTCCTCGCGCAGGGCGACCAGCCCCTCGGTCACATGCTGCAGCACGACGTCGGAGTTGAAGTCGCGCTGCACGCCCGGGTTGCTGCTGCGGATGTCGGCGTTGAGCGCGATCGACAGCAGCGGCGTCGGCTCCGCCGCGGCCGCGGGGACGGCGAGGAGCAGGGCTGCCAGGGCGAACGCCCTCATGGTGCGGCCGCCAGCGTGCGCGCGAAGAAGTCCTTCACCGGCTCCAGCACGCGCGTGCCCTCATGGCCGATGCCGGGGACGATGTCATGGCGCACGGCGATACCGTGGCGCTCGAAGCCGTCGCGCAGCGACCGCATCCGCTCCTGCCGGTTGCCGCCGGCCAGGTCGGCGCCGTCCATCCAGCCCGGATCGATCGGCTTGGTGACGATCTCCCAGGTCTCGGTGTCGTCGCCGCCGATCACCATCTGCACCGCCACAAGGCGCATCGCCGCGAGTTCGACCGGCCGGCCGAAGCGCGCCTCGAAGTCGCGCAGGCCGACCCACCAGTCGTAATCCCAATTGAGCAGCGTGACCGAGCCCGGCGCGCCGATCGACACGCCCAGCAGCCGCTCGGGGTGGACGTAGAGGAAGCGGTGAACGAAATGGCCGCCGCCGGAGAAGCCGAACATCAGGAAGCGGTCGGCGCGGACCCGGTATTTCGCCTTCACTTCGTCGACCATGGCCAGCAGCAGCAGGTCGAAGCGCATGTCGTGGAAGGCCAGGCGCTTGTAGTTGGAGAGCTCGCCCGGCTTGATCAGCCCGGCCGGGAACAGCGGCGCCAGCAGGATGCAGTCATGGGCGTCGGCGAAATCCATGAAGCCGTCGCGATAGGCGGTGGCGGTGCGGCCGGTGCCATGCATCAGCACCGCCAGGCCGTAGGTCTTGTCGCCGTCCTCTTCGTAATCCTTCGGCACGTAGAGGCAGTAGGAGACGCGCTGGTCGGCCTGCAGCGCGAAGAACGGCGTCTGGCCGAAATCATAGTAGGACAGCGTCACGCCATGGCCCGGACGGTCGCGCATTCTTCGGCCTCCCCTGCGCCGACCCCACCGGCCGGCCCGGGCATCTTAGGACGGCTGACGGGCGTCGCAAGGCCGAATGTATTTTGATCTTTCAAAATTCTATCGCTTCGACCGGAATGTAGCTGTCTGCAACCCCGAAAGTAGCCGTCAGAAAGGCCGAAAGTAGCCATCATGCCGAACCGGATGTAGCCATCGCGCCCTTTGCGTGGACGAACCAGCCATGCCTAGAGTTGTGGAGACCTCGGACAAGCGGGGCGGAACCGGATGCAACAGGCCGTCGGCGCCAAGGACGATCTTCGGGTTGAGCGCGCCGCCGAGCCTGCGCCGTCCGGTCTGCTGTTGCCCTTCGTCGAGGCGCTGGCCCATCCGGTCTTCCGTCTGGTCTGGTTCACCGGCCTGTTCGCCAATCTCGGCGACTGGGCCCAGTCGGTCGCCGCCGCCTGGGTGCTGACCGTCACGGCGGCCAGCCCGCTGCTGATCGCCCTGATCCAGGTGGCGACCGCGGTGCCGCTGGTGCTGCTGTCACTGCCCACCGGGGCGCTGGCCGACATCTACGACCGCCGCAAGATGATCCTGGCGGGCGAGGCGTGCTGCGTCCTGGGCGGCCTTGGCCTGACCGTGCTCGGCTTCCTCGACCTGCTGGAGCCGGTCGGGCTGATCGGGCTGACTTTCCTGATCGCGATCGGCTATGCGCTGGAGGGGCCGGCCTGGCAGGCGGCGGTCGGCGACATGGTGCCGAAGCCGGCGGTGGCCAGCGCCGTGCTGCTGAACTCGATCAACTACAACGTCGCCCGCGCCCTCGGCCCGGCGATCGGCGGCCTGCTGCTGGCCTGGCTCGGCGCCCCTTGGGTGTTCCTGATCTCGACCGTCAGCTTCGCCGGGCTGCTGGCGGCGATCTGGTCCTGGAAGTGGCGGCCGGCGCGCACCGCCCTGCCGCCGGAGATGCTGGGCGAGGCGGTGACCGGAGGCCTGCGCTTCGCCCGGCACTCGCCGGTGACCCGGCGGGTGGCGACGCGGTCCTTCATCTTCGGCTTCTGCGCCAGCTCGGTCTGGGCGCTGCTGCCGCTGCTGGCCCTGGCCCAGCTCGGCCAGGACGCGCTCGGCTATGGCATCCTGCTCGGCGCGCTCGGCATCGGCGCGGTCTGTGGCGGCTTCGTCGTCCATCCGGCGCGGGAGCGGCTGGGCACCAGCTGGCTGATCTCGACCTCGGCCTTTCTCTTCGCCGCGGTGCTGCTGGTGCTCGGCACGGTCCATGTCGCCGCCGTGGTGGTGCCGGTGCTGTTCCTCGGCGGCGTGGCCTGGATCGCGGTGGTGTCGACCTACAACACGGCGGTGCAGCTGCTGGTGCCGGACTGGGTCAAGGCCCGGGCCATGGCGATCTACCAGATGGCGCTGTATGGCGGGCTGGCGCTCGGCTCGGTCGCCTGGGGCGCGATGGCGGAGAGCACCGGGGTCGCCGCCGCGCTGGCGGCCAGCGGCGTGGCGCTGCTGGTCGGCGCGCTGTGGGCGCTGCGGCTGAAGATCCCGGATATCGCCCTGGTCGACCTGCGGCCCGCGCCGCTGCGCAAGACGGACCTGCCGGCACCGCCGATCGACCCGCGCCGCGACGCGGTGATGGTGGTGGTCGAGTACCGGATCGCGCCGGAGCAGGAACGCGACTTCATCCGCGCCACCGCCCGGCTGCGCGAGGTGCGCCTGCGCAACGGCGCCAGCCGCTGGTCGCTGTTCCGCGATGCCGCCGACCGGCTGAAATGGAGCGAGGTCTATTTCGTCGACAGCTGGTACCAGCATCTGCGGCTGCTGGCCCGGCTGACCGCCGGCGACCGCGAGCTGATCGACCGGGTGGGCCGGCTGCATCAGGGACCACCGCCGCCCGCGGTGCGCCACGCCATCAGCTGGCGCCGGCGCGGCCGGCGGCTGCTGGCCGCCAAGCCTCCCGCCGGCGCTGTGGCGAAGCCGGACGGCACCGTGCCGGCGACCGGGCAGGCGGTCTCCCAGCCGCCGGGGCCGCAGCCCGCCGGCCCGGATTAGGGACAGCCCGGCCGGCGCACAATATCGGCTTCGCTTCGGCTGGGACTGTTCTTTGCAGCAAAGTTCCTTTTCGCTTCGCTCCGTATTCCTCCGCGCTCGGTCTCGAAATCTGCAATGTCTGATGGCGAGCGCGAAGGAAACGGAGCCGGTTATGGATTTCAGAGCACTGTCTCGAACCCTGGAATTTCATTCGATATCGGGTGGCCATCGCCGGCCCGCAGGGATATTCTGATGGAGTCGAATGATGCATTGGAATCCAGTGGTGACCATCGGCCGATGGCAGGACCGTCAATGACGTGGCACGCCGGCAAGAAGCCTCCGATCGATCCTTTCGCCGCGCTCGAATTCGAAAGCGCCGCCCATCTGACGCTGACTCTGCTTAGCCAGGTGCGGGACGGGCGGATGACGCCGATCGAATTCGCGACCTGGCTGCGGCAGTTGATGATGCACAAGCACGAGCCGCTGTCCGACAACGAGAAGAGCGCCATGGCCTGCACCCTGGCGGTCGCGCTGCTGGACGAGGAGGGACTGGACCTCTCACCGTCGGAGCTGATGGAGCTGCTGGACAATTCGGAGCAGGCCGGCGCGATCGGACGGCTGGTCTGACACTATCGCGTCGCATCTGTTGGTTTGTGGCCGAGCGCCGCTGCGATCAGCCGAAACTTCACCCGCGCGTTGGTCATGTCGCGGAAGTAGTTGACCAGATCGCCCCAGGGGTCGTTGACCCGGTTCAGGCCCGAGATGAAGGCGACGACGGTGCCGATCTCGGTCCGGCCCTGGAGCACGAACCAGCCGCCGACGAACAGGATGCCGATCACGCCGAACTGATGCAGCAGATTCATCAGGAAGTTCATGCCGAACTTGCGGCGGAAGATCTGCATGTTGAGGCGGTAGATGTCGTCGATCTGGCGACGATAGCGCTCATCCTCCCGCGGCCCGCGGCGGTCCGCGGCCTCGTCGACAATCTCGATGCTGAGCCGGCGCAGAACCTTGATCCGTCGTTCCGTGCGCTGGTTGATCGCCTTCTGCAGGAAGGGGATGAACAGGAACTGCGGAAAGAACAACAGCACGGCGACCGCCGCCATCCAGGGTTGCAGCACCACCATGTAGCCGAACACGGCGATCAGCAGGCCGCCATTCAGCGCCACCTCCGAGACGCTGGCGCCGATGAAGCCGCCGACCGCCTCGACCTCCGACACGATGATCGAGATATCGATGCCTTCCTTGCCGGCACCCGGCGCCGTCGCCCTGCCATTGGCGGCCGACGGGCTCAGCTGCTGCCGCAGCCGCCGGTTGGCGGCCTCGCTGACCGACCCGCGGTAGACGTTCAGCAGGAATTTGAGCCCGCCCTGCGCCAGCACGGTGGCGACGTAGAGAAGGGACAGCTGGACAAGCTGCATCAGCGCATGCTTCGCCAGCGCGCCGTTGACGATGCGGCGCTGCAGCTCCAGCGGCACCAGGTCGAGCAGGAACACCGCCACGGCCAGGAGCGACAGAAGGATCTGATCCCGCCCGCTCACCCGCCAGATGTACCGATAGAGACCCTCGGACATGGTCGCCCCGCCGGTTCAGCGAGGAGACATCGGCACTACTTCTTCGCCGCGTGCTCCGGCTTGCCCTTGCGCTTGGTCGAGGCCAATTCGTCGAGTTGCTTCTCGTTCATCGACTTGTACATCGATTTCGACGCGCCCTTCAGCTCGCCGACCTTCTGCTCGCCGCGCTTGGCCGACAGGGCGGCGCCGGCCGCCTTCTGCTGCGCCTTCGATTTCGCCGGCATGGTCATGCCTCCGAATGATGGTCACTGAATCGGGAACGGCGAGCCGAACCGACCGGTTCCAGGCTGGCAGGTCGTTCATCATGCCGGGCGGATGTGCGCCTGCGTCTATCCGGGGCGGGCAGGGGCGTCGGCGGCGACCGCGGACCTGATCGCCGCCTCCAGCTCCTCCAGCGAGAACGGCTTCGCCAGCTTCGGCAGGTCTGCCCCGATCCCCATCGGCAACTCGGCATAGCCGGTGGCCAGGATCACCGGGAGGCCGGGCCATTCCGCCGCGATCCGGCCGGCCAGCTCGGCGCCGGTCATCCGAGGCATGGCATGGTCGGTGATCACCAGGTCCGCGGCCTCGCGTCGGAGCGCATCGAGCGCCTGGTCGGCCGTGGTGGCGCCGACGGCGGCGTGGCCCAGCTCCTCCAGCATCGCGACCGTGTTCATCAGCACCAGCCCGTCATCGTCCACGGCCACGATGTGCAGCCGGCTCGGCGGCGTCGCCGCCTCCAGGGCCGGGGCATCGTCCGCCGCGGGCGACAGGTCGGCATCGGCCGACGCCACGGGCAGCCACAGCTCGATCGTCGTGCCGGTCCCCTTCCGGCTGGACAGTACCATCCGGCCATGGGACTGCTCCATCAACCCATGCACCGTCGACAGGCCCAGGCCCGTCCCCTTGCCGACGCCCTTGGTGGTGAAGAACGGCTCCGTCGCCCGGGCGAGCGTCTCCGGGTCCATGCCCTCGCCGGTGTCGGTCACCGACAGGCAGACATAGCGGCCGGGCACCGGCTCGTCGGCGGATTCGACCCTGGCCGCGACGGTGATCGATCCGCCCTCCGGCATCGCGTCCCGGGCGTTGACCGCGATGTTCAACAGGGCGGATTCCAGCTGGTTGGGATCGGTCGACGCCTTGGGCAGGCCGAGCGGAAACCGGGTCTCAATGGTAATGGACGGCCCCAGCGAACGCTGCAGCAGGTCGGCCATGCCGCGCACCAGGTCGGGAATGTCGACGGCCATGATCTTCAGCTCCTGGCGGCGGGCGAAGGCAAGCATCCGCTTGGTCAGCGTCGCGCCGCGCTGGGCGGCCTGGGCGGCGTTGTCGAGCAGCGGCAGGATTGCGGCCGCCTCCGGCGGCACGCGCTTGCGCATCAGCGCCAGGCTGCCGAGGACGACCATCAGCAGGTTGTTGAAGTCGTGGGCGATGCCGCCGGTCAGCTGCCCGATGGCCTCCAGCTTCTGCGACTGGAACAGGGCCTCCCTGGCCTCCTCCAGCTGCTTCTGCGTCGTCGCCCGCTCCGCCATCTCATGGCGCAGCTGGGCGTTGCTGGCGTTCAGCTCCGCCGTCCGGGCGGCGACCTGGGCCTCGAGCTCCTGCGCAGCGCGCTCGCGGGCTTCGATGAAGCCACGGACGTCGTATTGCCGCCGGCGGCTGCGCAGCGCCGCCTGTAGCGTGCTGGTCAGGCTGATCGGCTGCACTGGCCGCTCGACCAAGGTGACGTTGCGCAGACGCTGGATGGTGTCCAGGCGCCACGCGGCAACCGCGGGCTGCTCCCGGCGGCTGCTCAGGAGGACGAAGGGCAGGTCGGACCAGGGGGGCTGGGCGTCGACCCATCGCAGCAGGCCGGTGATGTCCCGGCCCAACAGGGCCTCCTCGGCGACGAAAGCCGCGCCGACGCCGGCCTCCAATTCCGCCAGCAGCGGGTCGAAGCCGGCGCAGATGGTGGCGGCCAACCCCGCCCGCTCCAGGATCTCCGCCGAGGCCGGGCCATCCCGGCCGATGGGCGCGCAGACCAGCACGCGCAGGCTGCGGGGATCAGGCTCCATCCGATTCACCGGAGGGCATCAGCGGCCCGGGGTTTCCGACATATTCCGGCGTCCCCGACAGGATTCCCCGGAACTCGGAAAGAGGCGGCCCGATCTGGATGCCCGCGCCGGTCAGGCGGAACTCGCGAATCGTGTGCTCGTGGTTGCCGGTGCGCTTCTTGACGACCGAGATGGCGCGGCGGACCCGACCCGTCGCCTCGAAGTAGCGGACCATGATCACCGCATCGCTGAGATAGCTGATGTCGACGGGCGATTCCGGCGGCCCGACCAAGCCGTGCTGGGCCAGGACCACCAGCGTCAGCACGCCCTGCTGGTTGAGATAGGTCAGCAGCTCGTGCATCTGCAGCACGAGGAAGCGCTCGTCCGGCATCGCGTTGAGATAGCCGTTCAGGCTGTCGATGACGATGAGCTTGGCGTGGTCCGTCTCCACGGCATCGCGGACCTGGACGGCGAATTCGCCCGGCGACAGCTCGGCCGGGTCGACCTGTCGGAACCGGACCCGTCCCGACGCCAGGGCTTCGTCGAGCGGCAGGCCGAGCGTGCGGGCGCGGGCCTCGGCCGTGCCCCGTCCCTCGTCGAAGGCGAAGATCACCGAATGCTCGCCACGTTGCGCCGCCGCGATGGCGAAGGTGATCGCCAGCGACGACTTGCCGACGCCGGCCGCACCGATCAGCAACGCGTTGGTGCCGCGCTCCAGCCCGCCGCCGAGCAGCGCATCCAGGTCGGCGTTGCCGCTGGGCGCCACCTCCACGGTGAAATCCGCGTGATGCTCGGCCGCGACCAGCCGCGGGAAGATCCGCAGGCCGCCGGATTGGATGGTGAAATCATGGTAGCCGCCCCGAAACGGGATGCCGCGCATCTTGACCACGCGCAGGCGCCGCCGCTCCCCCCCGTAGTCGATCGCCAGCTGCTCCAGCAGCACGACGCCGTGGGAGATCGAATGCAGCTGCAGGTCGTTCTGCGCCGATGTCAGGTCGTCGAGCAGGATCACCGTGCAGCGGCGCTTGGCGAAGAAATGCTTCAACGCCAGCACCTGGCGCCGGTACCGCAGCAGGTTCTGCGCCAGCAGCCGCAGCTCGGACAGGCTGTCGATCACAACCCGGGTCGGATCGGCGTGGGCCACACGCTCGAAGATCAGGTTGATCGTCTCGTTGAGTTCCATCTCGGCCGGATGGAACACGGTGACCTGCTGTGCCGGGTCGAGCGTGGTCTCCGCGGGCACCAGCTCGAAGACGTCGATCCCGTCGAGCGACCAGCCGTGACGCTGCGCCACCAGCTCCAGCTCGCGCTTCGTCTCCGACAGCGACACGAACAGCACGCGCTCACCTTTACTGATTCCGTCGAGCAGGAACTGAAGCGCGATCGTGGTCTTGCCGGTGCCGGGCCGTCCCTCGTAGAGGTACATCCGGTCGGGGTCGAGGCCGCCGCCGAGAATGTCGTCCAATCCAGCGCTGCCGGTGGACACCCGGGCGGTTTCCAGATGCTCGTCCATTCGAGGCTCCCCTGTCTGCGAACCGCTTCCGACCGGATAAACGGGACGAAGCGCGAATTCGATCCCGGTCGACATATGTCGGCGCGAAGGGCAGGGCAGGGCAAGCCCAGCGGCGTGCTGCGTTCGTTTCGGAACGCGGGGCCATCCTGTCTCGTTGGCATCGTGCATTCCCGACCCAGACAGGGAGATTCACGATGAAGGCCGTCCTCATGCTGTCCGCAACGGCGATCGCAGGCGCCCTCGCGCTCGGAGGCTGCAGCCGGGACAGCGAGCCGGCGCAGATGCTGGCATCGCTGGCGCCGGCGCCCCAGATCGACCCGGCCAACTATGTGCAGACCGCGGGCCAGAGCGGATTGTTCGAGGTCGAGGCCGGCAAGCTCGCAACCCGGCGGGCCCGCAGCCCTGAGGTCCGGAGCTTCGCCCGGATGATGGTCAGTGACCATACCGAGGCCGACAGGAAGATCCGCAGCGCCGCGATGGCATCGAATCCGCCGATCCCGTTCCCGACCGCGCTCGATCCGCAGCATCAGGAGACGCTGGCCGCGCTGCGGTCGGTCCCGCGCACCGAGTTCGACCATCAGTACATGGAAGGCCAGGTCGAAGGGCATCGGGAAGCGCTGGAGCTGCAGCAGAGCTACGGCGAAAGCGGCAGCGACCCGAAGCTGAAGGCAGTGGCGTCGGAGCTGACCCCGATCGTCCGGCACCATCTCGACGAGGCCCAGACCATCCTGTCCGGCCTGCGCTGAATGGCGGACGGGCGCTCCCGAGATCCTTTCGGAATCCTGCCTCCGTCATTGCGAGTTTAGCACCGGCCGGCGGCCGACCCGCCCTTGATGTAACGAGCCGCCTGAGCGGTCAGTTACTTGTTAGCGTAGCGAAGCAATCCAGAGCCGTCTGGCGTGGCCCTGGATTGCTTCGTCGGCTTCGCCTCCTCGCAATGACGGAGTAGAGGACCTGCGGCCGGAGAGATCTCAGTGGATGAGCTGTTCGATCACGGCGGCGACGCTGCCGCTCTCGATCGGCTTCTTGAGCACCGGGGCCGCGAAGCCCTCGAGCTCCGGATCGGTGTAGCCGGTCATGAAGGAGAAGGGGATGCTGCGGCGCTGCAGCGTCCGCGCCACCGGGAAGACCCGCTGGCCCTGATCGAGCCGGACGTCGAGAACGGCGGCGTCGACTTCGCTCGCTTCGGCCAGGCGCAGGCCGGCCTCGAGCGAGCCGGCCGGGCCCAGCACCTCGAAGCCGAGCGAGCTGAGGATGGCCTGCATCTGCAGCGCCAGGATCTGATCGTCCTCGACCACCAGGATGCGCCGGGCGGTGCGCTCCAGCGGCGACGGCGCCATCGGGCGCGGCGCACGGCGAATGCCCTCGGCCGGCCGCTCGGACCCGTGATCGGATCCTTTGGTCCAGGCCATCGGCCGCGACCATTGCGCCACTGCCTCGAGCCCGGACCCGTCGAGGATCTGCAGCCATTCGGCCTTCAGCCGGATCAGCCCGTCGCGCTGCAGCTTCATCACCATCCGGTTGGTGTGGACCGGCGAGATCCCGAGGGCGTCGGCGATGTCCTGCTGGGTCAGCGGCAGCCGCAGGCCGCGGTCGCTGACGAGATCCCGGGCCCAGGCCCGTTCGAACAGACTGAGGAGAAGCGCGGCCAGGCGTTCCTCGGCATTGAGGCACCCCAGCGACAGCAGGGTCTCGTGCGCCTGCACGTTCTCCATCGCCAGGGCAACGCAGAACTGGCGAAGGGCGGCGGCCGAGGCGGGGTCGATCAGCTCCGCGACCGGGACCCTCGTCACCCGGGCGTCGGTCAGGGCGACGGCGGGCGCGGGAGCCGATCCGGAGAATTGCGAGGTCACCCCGACCAGGTCGCCGGGCATCAGGAAGCGCAGGACGTGACGCCGGCCGTCGGTCAGGGTGCGGAACTGCGCCATCCAGCCGGAGCGGAGGAGGTGGAGGCAATCGCGGTCGCCCCAATCGGTCCGCTCGCCCTTCGCCAGGCGACGCTGCTCCTCGCCGGCCAGCCGCGACCGGACCGCCGGGGCGAGAAAATCGAGTTGCGGACGCGCCGCGGCATGCGCGTCGCGGCGGCTCGGCCGGACCACGTCCGCCGGTGATGGGGATCCGGAAGATGCGGGAGGCGCGGCGACCCGGAACGGCATGGATCCAGCCCTGCGAGTTGGAGCGTCGACGGATTGATCAACGTACGGGCGCGTCAAGGGTTCCGGGTGCAGCATTCTCGTTTTGCCGGAGGCCGGAATTCGCACACAGGAATACAGACCTCGAAAGTATCATATGTTAATTCATCTGGTGTTTGGCCGCCGGGAACCAGCGCCTTTTGCGTCGTTCCCATGTTGAGGCCTGCGTCGTGCTAAGCTAGATTTAACGAAGCGTGGCCGGCTGGTTATGGCGGCCCTCACTCCCCATCGGCTTCGGCGTGGGGCAGACCTGTTTTCAGAGGGCACCGAATGAAGGCCGATAACCAGGCCGCTTTGCCTGCGACCCCACAGACTGCAGCGCCGGCCGTCCCGGCCGGAGAACGCGCGGCGCAGGAGATTCTGCAGGCGCTTCCGGCCGCGATCTACATCACCGACGCTGCCGGGCGCATCACCTTCTACAACGAGGCCGCAGCGGCGCTGTGGGGCTGCCGCCCAGAGCTGGGGACGAGCGAGTTCTGCGGCTCCTGGAAGCTGTATTGGCCGGACGGCACGCCGCTGCCCCACGACGAATGCCCGATGGCGGTGGCGCTGAAGCAAGGGAAGGCGATCCGGGGCATGGAGGCGGTGGCCGAGCGCCCGGACGGCACGCGGGTGCCGTTCATCCCCTATCCGACGCCGCTGTTCGACGCCGAGGGGCGCCTGACCGGCGCCGTGAACATGCTGGTCGACATCTCGGACCGGCACCGCGCCGAGCAGCAGGCGCTGGATGCGGCCGAGGATCGCGCCATCGGCGAGCAGGCGGCGCAGCGACTGGCCGCGATCGTCGAATCCTCCGACGACGCGATCGTCGCCAAGGACCTCAACGGCATCATCACGAACTGGAACCGCGGGGCCGAGCGGCTGTTCGGCTATACCCCAGCGGAAGCGATCGGCCAGCCGATCACGATCCTGATCCCGGCGGACCGGCTGGACGAGGAGCCGGAGATCCTGGCCCGCATCCGCCGGGGCGAGCGTGTCGAGCATTTCGATACGATCCGCCGCCGCAAGGACGGCAGCCTGATCGAGATCTCGCTGACGATCTCGCCGATCCGAAGCCGGACGGGCGAGATCGTCGGTGCCTCGAAGATCGCCCGCGACATCACCGAGCGGCAGCGGGCCCGGGAGCGCCAGGTCCTGCTGCTGCGGGAGATGAGCCACCGGGTCAAAAACCTGTTCGCGCTGGCCGGCGCCGTCGTCACCCTCAGCGCCCGGACCGCGCGGTCGCCGGAGGCGCTGGCGGAGCAGGTGCGGAACCGGCTCGGCACCCTGGCCCGGGCGCATGAGCTGACCCTGCCGGATCTGCGCAGCGAGCAGGCGGTGACGCCGACCACGCTCGCGGCTCTGGCGCGCACCATCGTCTCGGCCTTCGAGGAAGGCACCGCCGGGCGCATCACCATTGCCGGGCCGGAGGTGGCGGTCGGCGGCCATGCGGTGACCAGCCTGGCGCTGCTGCTGCACGAGCTGGCAACCAATGCGGCCAAATACGGCGCCCTGTCCACGGCGGCTGGCCGGATCGCCATCGTCTGGACGGTCGAGGACGACGTGCTGTCGCTGAGCTGGGCGGAGCGGGGCGGCCCGCCGGCCGACGGCGCGGCCAATGGCGAGGGCTTCGGCACCTGGCTGGTCGACGGCACCATCAAGGGCCAGCTCCAGGGCCAGATCGCGCGCCGCTGGGACGCCGAGGGCCTGACCATCCTGATGACCATGCCGCTGGATCGCCTGGCCGGGTGACGGCGGCTCTCGGGACTTTGGTCGTATCCACGGAACCGGGCCGTGGATAAGCCGTTCTCTGCATAGCCGGCGTTTGCCGGCCGGTGCTGACTGAGGGGCGACGGCATGGCCGCGATCCTGATCGTGGAAGACGAGCCCTTCGTGCGGATGATGGCGGAGGACGCGGCCCAGAGCCTTGGGCTGCAGCCGCTGTCGGCGACCGGCGGCGAGGCGGCGATCGCCGCGGCCAGGGCTGCGCCGGTGCTGGAGATCCTGTTCACCGACATCAACATGCCGCCCGGCCCGGACGGCTGGACGGTCGCCAGGGCGGTGCGCGAGATCCACCCTCGCATCCGGGTGATCTACACCAGCGGCCAGGCCGGGCCGGAGGATTGCGCCCGGCTCGGCGTCCCGCAGTCCCGGTTGCTGTCCAAGCCCTATACCCAGGACGAGCTGGCCGCAGTGATCGGCGAAATCGCCGGCGACGGATAGCCGGAACCTCCCGTTCGTCGCGCCTGTTCGCGTGACGAGGGTCTTCCTTCGAAGACCCCGCAGGAGAGCGGCGATGGACGACCTGGAACAGCGCATCCGCGAGCACGCCCACCGCATCTGGGTCGAGGAGGGCTGCCCCTCCGGACGGGAGGAGGCGCACTGGGACATGGCGCGCGAGCTGGTCGCGATCGAAGACAACCAGCGCGACGCGACCAAGCCCAACCCGGTCGCGACCGAGGGGGAGGAGGTCATCCATCCCGAGCCGGTCGAGCCGATCGAGGCGGTGGAGAGCCTGGGCGACCTGCCCGGGCGCACCGACCAGGGCGAGCGTCAGGCCTACCCGAAGCGGCGGGCCCGCCGCCCCGCCGGCCGAAGCTGACTGCAGAGGATCGCCGCTATGCCGGGAAAGACCGCCGATATCGCCATTTCTCCCGAGGATCGCGAGTGGCTCCTGGCCGCGCTCCGGCATCTGCGGCAGACGCTGGAGCAGCGGCTGGAGGGCTGCGACCTGACGCCCGAGCGTCGGCGGACCTTGCTGGCCGCTGGCGAGCAGGCGCTGTCCGGCACCGATTTCGCCGCCCTCGACCCCGGCTTCGCGCTGTTCCTGACGGAGGACCGGGTCGAGACCCTGCCGCTGGGCGAGGCGCCGCCGCAGGACATCAGCGCGGTCGGCCACCGCTTCCTGCTGCGCCCGATCCTCGACCGGCTGAGCGCAGGCAAGCGCTTTCACATCCTGGCCATGAGCGCCGGCGGCACTCGCCTGATCGAGGCGACACCCGAGAGTTCGCGCGAGACCACGCCGTCCGGCCTGCCGCAGTCGCTGAGCGAGGTGGCAGCGCAGACCGACGCCGAGATCACGAGCCGGGCCAATGCGCCCGGGCGCGGCGACGCCGGCGAGGCGACTTCGGCGACGCGGCACAGCTATGAGAGCCCGGCGGAACTGCACAAGACCCAGCTCGTCGACTATGTCCGCCACTCCGTCAACACGGTGCGCCGGCACTTGGCCGGTGACCCGGCGCCGTGGGGGGCGCCGGCGTCGCTTATGCGTCGCCTGACGGAAGCGGCCAGGTCGTCGCCGTCGCGACCGCGGTGCGGTCGACGCATGGTGCTGGCGACTGCTTCATCGGCGTGCTCGCCGCCGGCTTGGCCCGAGGCCTGCCGCTGCAGGACGCCATCCGGCGCGCCAACGCCGCCGCCGGCCATCTGGTGTCGCTGAGCGACGATGACAGGGCGGATCGCCTGGTTGCGGATTCTCCGGCGCGAGCTTCGTGATTCACGCACGAAATCAACGCTCTATGAGGCAGAGCAGAAGAGGCGGTTGCCGTTTGTCGAGGACGGAGCCCGGATAAAACGCGGCAGGGGTAATCTAGTAGAAAAGTCGGATAATATATATTATGGAAAATGAGAGTGATCCTCAAACCCGCTTACCGCCATGGCATCAACGTCACTCTACAAGGCATTGATACAAAAGACGATGCGCGGATCATGCGGATCATGCTGCATCCGCAGCAGCGTCCTTGCGGCGGATGGCGGCGGCCTCGGGCCCGATCACGAGCTGCCCGCGCCAGCTGCGGGGATCGTCGCCGAAGCTGGTGAAGCGCTCCCAGCCCCGCTCCTTGTCCGACAGCGTGAAGGCCGTGCCGCCGCCGGCGGTGACCAGGCACAGCCCGCCGGCGACGTCCCAGACATTCGGCCGCTCGAACCGCGCCACCTCCAGCAGCCCGGCCGCCACGAAGGCGCATTCGATGGCGGCGGAGCCGGTCTTGCGGGTTTCCCAGGGCAGTACCGTGCCGGGATCGAGGCGCGGCTCGCCCGCCAGGCGCCGGCGCACCGCCGGGTTCGGGCCGACCTCCAACTTGGCCCCATCGAAGCTCAGCGGGCCGCTGCCGCAGGCGTGATAGACGCCGGAGCGCAGGGCGTGGCTGGTCGAGCACCACACCGCACCGATCACCGGCCGGCCGCGGTGCAGCAGGCCGATCGAGGCAGCAAACAGCGGCAAGCCATTGACGAAATTGGTGGTTCCGTCGACCGGGTCGATCGCCCAGACCGGGCTGTCGGGCCCCGCCGGATGGTCCTCCATCTCCTCGCCGATGATGCCATGGTCGGGATACAGCTCGGCCAGGCGCAGCCGGATCAGGGATTCCACCCGCTGGTCCACCTCCGACACCGGATCCCGGAACAGGAGATCATCCCCCTGCCCGGCCCCGGTCTTGTACCGGACGCTGAAGGTCCGGCCGACCGAGGCGACGATCTCGGCCCCGGCGAGCCTGGCGAACTCGATCGCCGTCTCCTCCCATTGCTGCAGCCGGGCCGCGGGCAGGTCGTCGGTCGCGCTGGTCATTCGTCGTCTCCAGGGGTGAGGACGATCACCGGCTTGGGCTCGATACGGATGGTCAGCGTGGCCTCGCCGCCTTCGACCGCCTTGTCGTCGACATGGAGGCTGCTGCCCTGCGGGTGCAGTTCGACCCGCTCGGCGTTCACCCGGTGCAGCGGCGATCCCCTGGCCTCCGGATCCTTCAGCCAGGCCAGCATGGAACGGCGCTTCGCCGCCGGCAGCCAGGCCACGTCGAGATGCGCGTCGCCGGGGTCGGCTTCCGGCGCCAGCAGCAGGTTCGGCCCGATCATCGGGAGGTTCATCACTTCGAGCATCAGCATCTTCTCGTCCAGCCGCTTACCGTCGACGGTCAGGCTGACCTCGAGCGTCTCGCAATCGGCGACGATGCGGCGTAGCTCCTCGCGCCGGTCCCCGACCAGGTCGGAGCCGTGCTCCTTGCCACCGGCGGCACCCTGCTCGATCGCAGCAACCAGGGGGCCCATGCCGACCGCCTCGACGAAGTTGCGGCTCCATTCCGGCCCCTCGACGACCCCGATCCGAAGCGGCGTGCGCTTCGCCTTGGCCAGGCCGGCGACGATGAACCGCGGCTCCTCGATGATGCCGAGCGCCCGCGCGATGTTGTTGGAGCTGCCGGTCGGCAGGATCGCGATGGTGTGGCCGCGGCCGTGCAGCGCCCGTACGATCTCGGCCACGGCGCCGTCGCCGCCGGCGATCACCACCAGGTCGTGCGGATTCTCCAGCGCCTTCTCCAGCTCCTTGCTCCGGGTCGAGCAATGCGCCGGGGCGAAGCCGGACATTTCGAGCAGGCGGACCAGCTTGTCCTGCGACCAGTCGCCGTCGCCCGCCCTGGGATTGTGAAACAGCGAGACTTCCATGGTCGAACAATCCGGGCACGACCGGTTCGGTTCCGCCCGCTTCGGCCCGGTGTGCCAGCGGGCCGTCGCGCTGATTATGGAAAGGGCCGGTCCTTCCGGACCGGCCCTGTCTGAGCGGCGCGGATCAGCCGCCGCACTGGGTGGCGTATTCCTGGTCCGCCGCCTGGATCCGCTGGTCGGCCCGCTGCAGATCCTGGGCCGTGAGCTGCAACTGTGCCTGGCAGTTGCGATTGATCACGTTGAGGCGTTTGGCCTCGGCGATCAGGGTGGAGCCGGTCCGGCACTGTTCCGCCATCGGCGCGCTGGCCTGGTTGCCCAGAAGCTGTTGCGCGGTGCGGACCTTTTCGGCCTGGACCTGGGCGTCCGACTGGCAGTCGGCGATGGCCGGCGAAGCGGCGAGGACCGCCGCAGCGGCGAGTAGGACAAGTTTCACGGGATACTCCCCTTCAGGCTGGCAGGGTTCGCCTTCCGCCGCGCTGCGGCGGAGGACAATGAGGCAATGGCCGAGCCCCGGCGATTGTTCCGCCTGCGCCGCAACAGCGGCAAATCCGCTGATCGAGCGCCTCATCGGTACAATAATTGACCAATTTAGACAAATGCCACTTCTTGTCTCCCGCTGATGACGCTGGCGGATCCGAGCGCTTTGAATCCTTTATCAATTGATAGTCGGACGGTGCTGATTTGCGATGCCGCGGTGATGTACGGCAAGCGAAGCGGAATTTCATTGCCCGCCATACCCAAAAGAAGAGTTTTTTTAAGGGAACAGTCGGGGCACCCATCGGTTCGTTGGGTAATCAGTCGCAACACGGACGCTCCCCGATGCCGGCCATCTCAGCCGCGACCGAGCGACAGTTCCTCGCGACAGTCGCTCCCTGCATTCCCGATCTCCGGCGCTATGCCGTGAGCCTGACCCGCAACCGTGCGGACGCCGACGACCTGATCCAGGAGACCCTGTTGCGGGCCGCCCTCAAGCTCCATCTGTGGCGCCCCGGCAGCAATATCGTGGCTTGGCTCATCGTCATGATGCGCCGCCTCCACCTCTCGAAATTCGTCTCGGGCAAGCGCAATACGACCGAGATGGTGCCGATCGAGGGCTGGGACCTGCCCGCCCCGGCCAACCAGACCGAGGCGATCGAGGTGCGGGAGGTTGAGGAACGCTGGCCCTCGCTGTCGCGCAGCCACCGCGAGGTGCTGCGCCTTGTGGCGATCAACGGCGCCTCCTATGAGGAGGCGGCCGAACGCCTGCATGTCCCGATCGGCACCATCCGCTCTCGCCTGGCGCGGGCGCGGAACGCCCTGCGCGGCGAGGACCGGGCGGTCCACTGAGGCTGACGGTCACAGCGCCTCGACCGGCAGGGTGAAGACGTAGCCGACGCCGCGCTCCGTCCGGATGAGCCTCGGGGCGCGCGGATCGTCCTCCAGCTTGCGGCGCAGCCGCAGCACCTGCACGTCGACGGTGCGGTCGAACACGTCCTCGCGGATGCGCGTCGCCTGCAGCAGCTGTTCACGCGACAGCGGACGCTGCGGCGCCTCGACAAAGGCGACGAGCAGCGCGTATTCGGCCTTCGACAGCGGCACCACCGCCCCCTGGGAGTCGGTCAGCCGCCGCAGGCGCCGATCGAGCTGCCAGCCGCCGAAGCGGCAGCGGCCGCGCTCGGGAGCCCGCTGTGGCGCTGCCCGCGCAAGATCCCGGCCGCGCAGGATCGCCCGGATCCGGGCCAGCAGCTCCCGCAGCCCGAACGGCTTGCTCAGATAGTCGTCGGCGCCGAGCTCCAGCCCGATGACGCGATCGATCTCCTCCTGGCCGCGACCGGTGCCGATGATCACCGGGATGGCGGATTTCGCCCGCATCTCGCGCAGCAGCGCGAGGCCGTCGCCCTCGCCGAGCTGCAGATCCAGGATCACCACGTCCAGCTCGCCCCTGGCGATGTGGCGGGCCATGTCGTGGCGCCCCGCGGCCGCGACCGCACGCACGCCGTGGCTCTCGAGATAGTCGACGATCATCCCCCGCATCGCCGGGTCGTCGTCGGCAACCAGGGCGCGGATGGCCCGGTTGCTGGTCGCGGTACCGTGGCCCGTCGATGGCGTGCTGGACTCTGCCTGCGTCCAGGACGCGACGAGGTAGTCGGCCGGGGACATCCGATGTTGAAGCAAGGCTTCTGACTCCAGTTTCCGGCAACGGTGGGTCCCGCCGCCTGTGCTGTGCCAGGACCATCGCATTCGGATGACGAAGCCGGTGGTGACCTGGGTCACGCTGCGCCGGTGATCTCGTCCAGTTGCGGCGTCGACAGGTGGAGCAGCTGGTAGAGCTCGCCATCCGCCGCGGGAGCCGCGGTCCAGAGAGTGAAGCGCACCAGCTCCCCACGACCTTGGATCGACCGCCAGGGCTGCCATGTGCACGCCGGGCTGTCGGGCGCGATGCTGCAGATCTGCGACGGCCTCGGCCACGATGCCCGCCGGATCGGTGTCGGCCGGCATCGGCTCGGCGCGGCGGGTGGCCTGTCGCGGGGTGCCGCCGCGCTCCGGGCCTGCAAGGCAAGCGACTCCGGTCCAGTGCCGCACCGCCGGCCGGCCGAAGGAGTCGACGATGCCGCCGAAACCGCCGCCGCCCCACAGGAAGCGGCCCATCCCCGCGGTCGAGGCCCACAGGTAGAACGGCGCATACTGGTTGACCGGCGAGCCGTCGACGCCGCGCTCGCGGATCAGATAGGCCTTGAGGCCCAGCCCGGGAAAGGCGTCGAGCGCCGGCCCACGGAGCGCCACCCGCCGGCGGATGGCATCCATGTCGTAATCGGCCGGCAGGGTGATCTCGTACTGCATCGCATACATTGTGACCTCCTATCCCTGGATCATCGAGGCGACGCCGCCGGCGAAGGACCAGTCGTCGAGCTGGGTGGTCGAGATCACCACCATCACGTCCTCGGGCCGGAGTCCCGGCACCTCGGCCAGTCCTTCGACCAGGCGCCGATAGAACGCCGCCTTGGTCGCAGTGCTGCGCGGCCGGCCGGCGGTGATCTGGAACAGCACGAAATCGTCGGAGCGCGGCCCGCCGAGATAATGCAGGTCGAACACCAGCTCCCCCGGCTCGTGCTGATGGATGATCTGGAAGCGGTCGTCGGGCGGGACCTCGAAGGCCTCGACCAGCGCCCGGTGCAGGCTGTCGGACAGGGCGCGCAGATATTCGGGCGATTTGCCCCTGACAAGCGAGATGCGGGTGAGCGGCATGGCGATCTTCCGTGATCGATCTTGACGCCCAGCAGGTAGCGCCGCAGGTTTGTCCGGAAAATCGGAAATATCTGGACCATCGATTCAGAAAATCGGGATGATATCCATGCGCCGCATCACCTTCGACCTCGACGTGCTGCGCAGCTTCGCCGTGGGAATGGAGCTGGGCAGCTTCGCCAGGGCGGCCAAGCGCCTCGGCCGCTCGACCTCGGCGGTCAGCGCCCAGCTGCGCAAGCTGGAGGAACAGGCGGGCACGCCGATCTTCCGCAAGGCCGGGCGCGGCCTGGCCCTGACCGAGGCCGGCGAGACCATGCTGGCCTATGCCCGGCGGCTGCTGGCGCTGAACGACGAGGCCGCGGCTGCGGTCCACGGCACCGACCTGCAGGGCTGGGTGCGGCTCGGCCTGTCCGAGGATTTCGGCGAGGCGCTGCTGCCGGCGGTGCTGGGCCGCTTCGCCCGCGCCCATCCGAAGGTTCGGATCGAGGCCCGGATCGCCCGCAGCTTCGACCTGCTGGACCGGGTCGGCTCCGGACAGCTCGACCTGGCGCTGGCCTGGGGCGATGGCGGCGCCCTGCCCCATGCCGAGCGGGTGGCGGAGCTGCCGATGCGCTGGGTCGGGCCGGCCGCGGCCGACGGGTCCGGCGCCTATGGCCGGCCGGACGAGCCGCTGCCGCTGGCGGCGCTGGAGGCGCCGTGCCTGCTGCGCACGGCCGCGACCACGGCGCTGGACCGCGCGGGCATTCCCTGGCGCCTGGCCTTCGTCAGCCCCAGCCTGGGCGGGCTGTGGGCGGCGGTGGCGGCCGGGCTCGGCGTCACCATCCGCACCGATTTCGGCCTGCCAGCCGGGGTGCGGGTGCTGCAGCAGGCCGCGGCGCCCCCGCTGCTAGCTCTGCCCCTGACCCTCCTGCGGGCCGAGGCCGAGCCGGATCCGGTCACCGCCCGCCTGGCCGCGATCCTGGCACAGTCGGTGCGCGACGCGCTGCCGGTGGTCGCCGCGGCCGCGTGAACCGGAGCGCCGGATTAGTCGCAGCCTGCGACGGTGACTTCCTTGATGATGTTCTGGGAGTTGGTCGACACGATGATGCTGCAGAGATAGTCGACGGTCTCCTGCTGCTGATAATAGCCCGTGGGCTGGCTCTGGTAGATCGGCATCAAGGCAATGCCCTGGCCGCCCTGGGTCATGCCGACGATGGCGCCGTCGGATTGGCCGGTCTGCACGAACTGGGTGCCGGTGCTGACCCGGGTGTGGCTCCATTGGTAGAAGCCGTCCGCGCCGCCCGGGCTCGGCCCGATGCCGATATTGGGCTGGCCGAACGCCTGGAAGGCGACGTCGAGGGGCTTGCCGACCATGGCGTTGCCCATCTGCTGCACCTTGTTCGGTCCGGACGACAGGCAGCCCGTGAGGGCCGGCGCCGCGAAGAGGGCGAGGAGCGCCAGGGCGCGTGCCCGCGGCAGGCGGAACGTCATTCTGAAATCCTGCGATTGTCGAAACGGCGGCTCAGGCGGGTCTATCGCAGCATGCGCGCGATCGCCTGGTAGCGCGGGGTGAAGCGGGGCGCCAGCAGGGCGGCCCAGGCCTTGAACATCTTGCGCGATTCGTCGGAGCAGCGGGCCGCGCGCGCTTCGGGCAGGAACTTCTCCCGCACGATCCAGTCGTAGGTGTCCTCGTCGTGGCCGTACATGTAGCACAGCAAGTTGAAGAAGCGCTGCTCGCTGAGGGAGTGCTCGTCAGCGAAGACCTGCATGTTCTGGCCAGCATCGTCGCCGACGGAGGCGTTGTTCTGGAACCAGATGGCCGCCATCCGCAGCACCTCAGCGATCTGGTCGCTGGTCTCCTTGCCGCCGGGATTGAGCAGGATCATCATCGCCGCCATCTGGTCGACCGCATCCTCTTCCCGTCCGGTCGACGGGAGCTCCAGCATGTCGATCAGGGCGTGGCCGGTCTCGTGCAGCAGGATGAAGCGGATGTTGCTGGAAATGTAGGCGCCGAGAATGTTCGATTTCGGATCCGCCTTCTCGGCCAGCTTCATGCCCTGCTGCGCCAGGGAATCGACCAGCTCGTAGCACAGCACGATCGCCGAATCCTTCGGCGAGTAGAACGCGTTCACCGCCCCGCATTCCGCGCCCACATAGCGCAGCTGGCGCGGCAGCTCGAACATTCCGTTCATCCAGGCGATCTCGGGATTGCGGCGCAGCAGGTCGGTGTCGCGCGTCAGCTCGTAGGCGTCCTTCAGCCCGGGGCTCTTCGGCTCCAGATAGGCGAAGGCGAACTGCCCGTCATCCTCCTGCTTCCCGTCGCTCGAATCGGCCTGGTCGTCCTGATGGGATTGGGGCTCGGCGCCGGTTTCCGACGCCCCCTGATCGGACGCCCCCTGGTCCGCCGGTGCCTGACCGGCCGGGGTGCTGCTGCTGGCCTGTTGCGATCTGCCGGACTCCTGCGGGGTGGCCGACGCGCCGTCCGAGCCTCCCTGCTGGCCCCGCGCATCGGCCAGCGCCATCAGGGTCGGATAGCTCGGATCCGCCGGCGGCGTGTCATAGCCGAACGGATAGAAGCTGTTCGAGATCAACACCGAGAGCGCCTGCAGATCGGCGTCGTGATCGGCCCGCCAGATCAGGTCATAGCCGCGGATCTCGCGGCCGCGCTGCTCGAACCGGCTGTAGAACTTGCCGCCCTTGCGGTTGCCGGTGACGATGAACAGGTTATTCCGGCGGAACTCGTAGGTGATCTCGGATTCGCCGCTGCCGGAGAGGGCGTCGTAGAACGAGTTGATCTGGCCGTCGGTCACGTCGGTGAAGCGCATCGTCATCAGCGACGCGCCGCCGTCGGGGTCGTCCAGGGTGACGCCGCCCGCCTCCGAATCCGACCGCTTGGTCAGCACCTTGGAGGGGTAGGAGATGGTGATCCCGCTCCTGGAATCGGACAGCGGCTGCCAGCCGGTCTTGTCCCGCATCGCCAGGGCGGTGCCGGCGAGCGTGACCGCCTGGTCGGGATCCAGTTCGCCGGTGGCGGTGACGCCGTTCTGCCGTTGCCAGCCGGAGAGCGCGGTGCGCGTGCCCTCCTTGAAGGCCCCGTCGAACCAGCCCTTGTAGAAGCCGAGCCAGGCCAGCCCTTCCTGGACCAGCTTCTTCTCGTCCGGGTTCAGCGACTTCTCCAGGGCGGCCGGGTCGGATGCGATGACGCTGGAGCGCTGGCCGGGCACGATGTGCTGCGCGTGGCCGGCCGAGACGCCGAACACCCCGAACAGCGCGCAGGCCACGGCGGCCGCGCGCGCCACGCTCGACACTGGTCCCTTACCCACCATTATCCCCTCCGAACCCACCTCATCGCCTGATATGAGACGAATTTGTTGAGAATCAGGCCGACCCTATTCCCATTAAAGGAACCGAGCAGGGAAGGTCTGAAAAGCCCCTCCCTGCGAAAATCGGCGCAACGCTGACCGGCACGGCCGTCAGGCCAGCGACTGCAGGTCGCCGCAGATGCTGATCGCCTGGCCGGAAATGGTGCGGCCGCGCGGCGAGGCCAGCAACAGGATCTGGTCCGCCAGTTGGCGCGGCTGGATCATCTCGCGGATCGAGGCCTGGGCCAGGGACTGCTCCTGCAGCGCCGCGGCCGTGACGCCGCGCTGCTCGGCCTTGGCGGCGAAGACGCGGCGGATGCGGTCGCCCTCGACGATGCCCGGCTGGATCGCGTTGACCCGGATGCCGAGCGGCCCGAGCTCGATCGACAGCGACTTGGTGAAGCCGACCACTGCCCATTTCGAGGCGGCATAGGGCGTGCGCAACGGGAAGCCGAGGCGCCCGGCCGAGGAGGACAGGTTGACGATGCTGGCATTGCCGCTCTTCGCCAGATGCGGCACGGCCAGCCGGGTGCAGTTGAACTGGCCGGTGATGTTCACCGCCAGCGTCCGGTCCCAGTCCGCCGGGTCGATCTGGTCGACCCGGCCGGTCGGGCCGGCGATGCCGACATTGTTGACCAGGCAGTCCAGCCCGCCCAGCGCCGCCAGCGCCTCCTCAAACAGCCGGGCCACGGCCGCCCGGTCGGACATGTCGGCCGCGGTCGCGCTGATCGCTGGGCTTTCCGCCGCCAGCGTATCGAGCGCCGCCCGGTCGATGTCGCTGACATGCACCCGCGCGCCCTCCTCCACGAAGGCGCGGACGATCTCCCGCCCGATGCCGGACGCGCCGGCGGTGACCAGGACGCGCAGGCCCTTGATGCCGAGATCCATGGCGCTCTCCTCCTTCTCGCTCGTTTCTTCGTCCGATCACCCTAGCCCGGCGCGCCATGGCCACCAAGCCGGCCTGGGTTGCCGATCGCGATCTGGACCCGCGCCCCGCTTTGTCGGACCGTTGTCCCAAAGGGACTCTGGCCAGAAAGATTACGGGAGGAAGGGCATGCCGACCGTCGCAATCATCGGCACCGGGCTGATCGGCCGGTCCTGGGCGATCGTCTTCGCCGCCGCCGGTTGGCAGGTGCGCCTGATCGATGCCAGCCCGGCCGCGCTGCAGGCGGCGCCCGGCCTGATCGTTGAAGGACTGGCGGACCTCGCCGGCCACGGGCTGGTCGACGACCCGGGCGGCGCCGCAGCGCGGGTCCGGATCGCCGGATCCCTGGCCGACGCAGTGGTGGATGCCGAGCTGGTGCAGGAGAACCTGCCGGAAGACCTGGAGATCAAACGCGCGGTCTTCGCCGAGTTGGACCGGCTGGCGCCGCGCGACTCCATCCTCGCCTCCTCCACCTCCGCCATCGTCGCCTCGCGCTTCACCGAGGATCTGGCCGGGCGCGAGCGCTGCCTCGTCGCCCACCCGGTCAACCCGCCGCATCTGGTGCCGGTGGTCGAGCTGTGCGGCGCGCCCTGGACGACGCCGGAGACGATCGAGCGGGCGCTGGCAATCTACCGCGCCGTGGGGCAGGAGCCGGTGACGATCCACCGCGAGGTCGACGGCTTCGTGCTGAACCGGTTGCAGGGCGCCCTGCTGGCCGAGGCCTTCCGGCTGGTCGGCGACGGCGTGATCAGCCCGCAGGATTTGGACAAAACCATCCAGGACGGGCTCGGCCTGCGCTGGTCCTTCCTCGGCCCCTTCGGTACGATCGAGCTGAACGCGCCGGGCGGCATCCCCGACTATTGCGCCCGCTACACCGGCTTCTACCGCCGCCTGGCCGCCGACCCGGCCGGGCCGGAGGTGTGGGGCGCCCCGACCATCGAGCGGCTGCTGGCCGGCTGGGGCGAGGCCCCGGACCCGGCCAGGCTGGCCGCGCGTAGCGTCTGGCGCGACCGGCGCCTGGCGGCGCTGAAGGCCCACAAGGCCGCGCAGCCCGCCGCCCCGACCGAATCCTGAACCAGAGGACAGCCCGATGGCCAAGAGCCGCAAGATCGTCATCACCTGCGCCGTCACCGGGGCGATCCACACCCCGTCGATGTCCCCTCACCTGCCGGTGACGGCTGCAGAGATCGCCGAGGCAGCGATCGGCGCGGCCGAGGCCGGGGCCGCCATCGTCCATCTCCACGCCCGCGACCCGGAGTCCGGCAAGCCGGACCAGACGCCGCAGGCCTTCGAGCCTTTCCTCAAGGTGATCAAGCAGCGCTCGAACTGCGTGGTGAACCTGACCACCGGCGGCGCCCCCTGGATGCGGGTCGAGGAGCGCATCCTGCCTGCCCAGACCTTCAAGCCGGAGGTCGCGTCGCTGAACATGGGATCGATGAATTTCGGCCTGTTCCCGATGCTCAACCGCTTCAAGGAGTTCAAGCACGCCTGGGAACCGGAGGCGTTGGAGGCCTCGCGCGACCTGGTGTTCCGCAACAGCTTCAAGGACATCGAGTTCGTGCTGCGGACCCTGAGCGACGACGGCATCCGCTTCGAGTTCGAGTGCTACGACACCTCCCACCTCTACAACCTGCACCACTTCCTGGAGCGCGGCCTGGTCAAGCCGCCGCTGTTCGTCCAGACGGTGTTCGGCATCCTCGGCGGCATCGGCCCGCATCCGGAGGATGTGGCGCATATGAAGCGCACCGCCGACCGGCTGTTCGGCGACCAGTACGAATGGTCGGTGCTGGGCGCCGGGCGCAACCAGCTGCCGATCGCGGCGATGGCGGCGGCGATGGGCGGCAATGTCCGGGTCGGGCTCGAGGATTCGCTCTGGGCCGGCCCCGGCAAGCTGGCGGAGTCGAACGCCCAGCAGGTCCGCCTCGCCCGCCAGATCATCGAGGGGCTGGGCCTCGAGATCGCCTCGCCGGACGAGGCGCGCGAGATTCTGGCGCTCAAGGGCGGCGACCGCGTCTCCTTCTGACGCGGGGGCTTTCCGACGCTGGCGATTCTCCCACGCCTGTACAGGGCAAGTCCCCCGATCGGCGAGGCCCCGTCACCGTGACGCAGCGCAACGGAGGCTGTCCCGAACCCTGATGGCGTAGGGGCGGCTTTCCTTTCGTCGCCCCCTCCCCGCGCCAGGGGGTGGAGAGACCAGAAAGGATGATGCCGGTCACTCCCCACGGCCGGGAACCATTGCTGTTACGGTGGTCACAGCGATTGGTGGCTGACCGTGTTTGGATGGGCGGCATGAATACCGCCTCATATATTCGTTTCCGCCGGTCCGGCATGTTCGGACCACAGCTTTGCCGAAGTGCTCCGGCCCGAGGCGATGACGGGCTGCGTCGTGATCCACGCGGCCTGGGGCGACCATCGGCGGACTCAGCGGGTCTACGATCGGCGAGTGTGTGGCCAATTTCCCACTCTGCCCAACAATGTGGCCATCCCGCCCTGATTTCGACGCCGTCATCTGATATCGGTGAAGGCTGGGATCCGAGGCCATGCTATTTTCGGCTTCAAATTTGGGGAGCGAAATCAAGTAACGGTTCGATTTCTTTATTGAATGGTTATTTTGTTTCCGTGCCCTGTACCATTCGAAGCGAAGCGATTGTCGGTATGGGCAAGTAGATGACAATCTTTCTTACCGCCTCGGTGCGATCCGGTTCGGATGTCGGTGCCCCCCAGTTCCAGAGCTCGCTTCGCCGAGTCTTTTGCAGACAGGCCGGCACCTGTGCGGCAGCGGTGTCGTGATGGGCGCGCAAACCCGCACAAAACCTGGCGTTTCAATTCGGTGCACGACCGATCTCGCGTCTATGCGTATGATTGAGGCAAGCATCCCGAAAGGGGGCGCAAGAAGCGGTAGGGAACGGACAGGTTCAATGGCACAGGCGCCCGAGGCGTCGCATATGGCTGCCGGTCAGGAGCAATCGATCGTCAGCCAGACTCTCCTCTCTCAGCTCCTGACCCTGTTCCGGACGCTGCGGGCCTCACCCGATTGGAAGCGGATTCTTGCTCTCATCATCGGCGTGATCGTCGTCATCGGCCTGACCGCGGCGGCACAGATCCGGCTGAACTCCTGGAACCAGCCCTTCTATGACGCGCTGGCTCAGAAGAGCCTGAGTGGCTTCCTCCATCAATTGGTGGTCTTCGTCTTCATCGCCGGTGTGCTGCTGACGCTGAACGTCGCCCAGACCTGGATCAACCAGACGCTCAAAGTGCGGCTGCGGGCCGGGCTGACCCGCGACCTGTTCGGCGAATGGCTGAAGCCCAAGCGCGCCTTCCGCCTGGCAGGCGCCGGCGAGATCGGCGAGAACCCGGACCAGCGCATCCACGAGGACGCTCGGCACCTGACCGAGCTGTCGACCGATCTGGGCATCGGCCTGCTGCAGGCGACTCTGCTGCTGATCAGCTTCGTCGGCGTGCTGTGGATCCTGTCCCAGGGCATCGTCCTCAGGATCGACGGCATGGCGCTGTCGATCCCCGGCTACATGGTGTGGTGCGCTCTGCTCTACGCCGCCGCCGCCTCGTGGGTGAGCTTTCGCGTCGGCCGGCCGCTGATCAACATCAACGCCGAGCGCTATGCCCGCGAGGCCGATCTGCGGGCTGCCCTGGTCCGCGTCAACGAGCATGTCGACGGCATCACCCTCGACAGCGGCGAGGCTGACGAGCGGCGGCGTCTGGACGGCGACCTCGACCGGATCATCGCGGTGATGCTGCGCTATGTCCGCGCCGTCACCAACCTGACCTGGATCACCGCCGGCTATGGCTGGTTCACCATCGTCGCGCCCATTCTGGTCGCCTCGCCCGGCTATTTCGGCGGCGACCTGACCTTCGGCGAGCTGATGGTGGCGGTGGGCGCCTTCGTCCAGGTGCAGCAGGCGCTGCGCTGGTTCGTCGACAATTTCAGCAACCTGGCCGACTGGCGGGCGACGCTGCTACGCGTGATGAGCTTCCGCGAGACCCTGGTGACGCTCGAGACCCTGAACGGCGAGCCGCGCAAGATCGAGATCGTCGAGGGCCCGGCCGACACCCTGGGCTTCGAGAATCTGGGCGTGCTCTCGGCCGGCGGCCTCGCGGTGCTGGATGACGAGCAGGTCGAGATCCGGCCGGGCGAGCACGTGCTGATCGTCGGCCGCACCGGCGGCGGCAAGAGCACGCTGTTCCGCGCCTTCGCCGGGCTGTGGCCCTGGGGCACCGGCCGTATCCTGATGCCGCCCCAGGCCCGCACCATGTTCCTGCCGCAGCGGCCCTATCTGCCGCCCGGCGCGCTGCGCGATGCCCTAACCTACCCGATGGACGCGTCCGGCTTCACCGACGAGCAGATCTGCGCCGCGCTCCGGCGCACCGAGATGGGGCACCATGAGATCTCGCTCGACCAGGTAAAGAACTGGGACAAGGAGCTGACCAGCGACGAGCTGCAGACGATGACCTTCGCCCGGCTGCTGCTGCACAAGCCGCAATGGGTGTTCATCGACGAGATGGTCGATGCGCTGGACGAGGAGCGGCGGAAGACCGCAATGTCGATCTTCGAGCATGAACTGCCGGAGACGGCGGTGATCACCATCGCCCGGCGCGAGGTCAAGAACGGCTTCTACACCCGCGTCCTGCGGCTGCACATGACCGACGAGGTCACCGGCGAGCGCCGGATCTCGATCGGCCGGCCGCCGCGACGGGCCATCCCCTCCTCCGCCGGCTTCGCCCCCCTGCTCCACCACCGAGACCCGATGGAATGACCAAGCGATCGGCACCCGCCCGCCGCGCCTCGAAGAAGGGCGCCGCGGCGCTGTCGGACGACGCCCTGCTCGACCTCGTGCAGCGCCAGACCTTCCAGTTCTTCTGGGAGGCCGCGCATCCGGTCAGCGGCATGATCCCCGACCGTACCGACCGTGCCGGCAAGGCGCCGAACGACTGGGTCACGACCGGCGGCACCGGCTTCGGCATCATGGCGATCATCGTTGCCGCCGAGCGCGGCTGGATCGACCGCGCCGCGGCGGTCGAGCGGCTGATGACGATCGTGCGCCATCTCGAGCACACCACCTCGCATCACGGCGTGTTCCCGCATTTCCTCGACGGCCGCACCGGCGCCACGGTGTCGTTCAGCCGCAAGGATGACGGCGGCGACCTGGTCGAGACCGCCTTCCTGTTCCAGGGGCTGCTCTGCGCCCGTCGGTATTTCGACCGCGACGCCGCCAATGAGACCGAGTTACGCAACCATATCGGCTGGCTGTGGAACGAGACCGAGTGGAGCTGGTACACCCGCGGCGGGCTGAACGTGCTGTTCTGGCACTGGGGCGCCAACAACGGCTGGGGCATGGGCCACGAGATCCGCGGCTGGAACGAGTGCCTGATCACCTATGTCATGGCTGCCGCCTCGCCACGCTACGCCATCGATGCCGAGGTCTATCACCGCGGCTGGGCGGTCGGCCGCTGGTTCCTGAGCCAGCGCAGCTACTACGACATCGAGCTGCCGCTGGGCATGCCCTATGGCGGGCCACTGTTCTTCAGCCACTACTCCTTCCTCGGCCTCGATCCGCGCGGCCTGAAGGACCAGTACGCCGACTATTGGGAGCAGAACCGCCGGCACACGCTGATCAACTACGAGCACTGTGTCCGCAATCCGAACGGCTTCAAGGGCTATGGGCCGGATTGCTGGGGCTTGACCGCCAGCGATAACCCGACCGGCTATTCCGCCCATGCGCCGGACAACGACCTCGGCGTCATCACCCCGACCGCGGCGCTCTCGGCGATGCCGTATACGCCCGAGCATTCGATGCGGGCGCTGCGGCACTTCTACGAGACTCTGGGCGACCGGATCTGGGACAAATACGGCTTCGTCGACGCCTTCTCCGAGCAGGCCGGCTGGGCGGCCGACACCTATCTGGCGATCGACCAAGGCCCCATCGTGGCGATGATCGAGAACCACCGCAGCGGCCTGCTGTGGCGGCTGTTCATGGGCGACGCGGACGTGCAACGGGGCCTGCGCAGTCTCGGCTTCGAGAGCCCGCATCTGGGCAAGCGCTAGTTTAAAATGTCATGCCCGGGCTTGACCCGGACATCCAGAAGGTCTCGACGCTCTCTGGATTGCCGGGTCAAGCCCGGCAATGACATGAATGGGTTAGCGCTAGTTCTTGAACTCTGATCTCAGATGGAGTCGCAACTGGTGCCGATGTCATCTGGTCCGACGGACGATGCCCTCTCCGGCTGGATCGACCGGCAATATGCGGTCGCCGCCCGGAACTTGACGCTCGGCGTCTCCGCCACCCATCTGGTGAAGGAGCGCCCGCCCTTCCGCCAGCGCATCGTGCCGCGGCCGGGATCGGTCGTGGCCTCGGCGGTGATGGGCGCCTATGACCCGGACCCGGACTATTTCTTCCACTGGTTCCGGGATTCGGCGCTTGTAATGGACGCGATCAGGGTCCTGGTGGCGGACGGCACCCGTCCGGCGGCGGATGCCGTCCATATCCGCGACTTCATCCGCTTCAACCTCGGCCTGCGCGGGCTGACCGGCGCGGCGGTGCTGGCGAAAGGCGATCCGCGCCGGGACGTCGACACTGATTTCGTGCAGCATGTCCGGACCGAGGCCGATCTGCGCAGCGTCGCCGGCGACCGGATCTGGGGCGAGGTCCGGGTCAACCCGGACGGCACGCTGGACACGCTGAACTGGTCGCGGCCACAGCATGACGGATCGGCGCTGCAAGCCCTGACGCTGCTGCGCTGCCTGGACGACGGTGTGCTGGAGCCGGGCGTCCGGGACGAGGCGGTCGAACTTCTGCGGATCGACCTGGATTTCGTCCTGGCGCATCACACCGAGCCCAGCTTCGAGATCTGGGAGGACAGCCTCGGCCACGACTACTACACCGGCGTGGTGCAATGCGCCGCGCTGCGCCGGGGTGCGGAGTGGCTGGAGGCGCGGGGGGACGTCGAGGTTGCCGGCCGATGCCGGGAGGCCTCCGCGGCCCTTGCGGCGGCGCTGGACGGTCATTGGCGGGCCGGTGCCTATGCCAGCCTGCTGCCGGCTGCCTCCGGCTCCCCGGGCCGTGACCTCGACATCGCCGTGATCCTCGGTGTGCTGCATGCCGGGCTGCCCTCCGGGCCGCACAGCGTGCTGGACCCGAAGGCCCAGGCGACGCTCGCCGCGCTGGAGAACCTGTTCGCCGGCCTGTTCCCGATCAATGCCGGGCGGGCCGCCCCCGCGCTCGGCCGCTACCGCGAGGACCGCTATTACGGCGGCGGCGCCTGGTACATCGCGACTCTGGCGGCGGCGGAGTTCCACTACCGTCTGGCCGCGACGCTGGCCGGCGGCGCGGACTTCGCGCTGACCGTCGAAAACCGCGGCTTCGTCGCCCGGGCCTTGGGCGTCGAGCCCGACAGCCTCGACAACCATCGCCTGGCCGCCGCCTTCCGCGACCGTGGTGATACGTTCCTGGCCACGGTGCAGGCGTTCACCCCGGCCGACGGCGCGTTGTCGGAGCAGTTCGACCGGGAAACCGGCGCCCAGACCTCGGCCAAGCATCTGGGCTGGAGCTACGCCGGCTTCATCACCGCGGTCCGGGCGCGGCGGCAGATCGGACTGGCCTGACACGGGGCTGCGGTCTGGCCGGGCGGGGCGACAGGTCCTATGGTCCTGTCGCCCCGCCCGTCATGCCGGAGATTTCCCCATGCGGCTGTTCCAGGCCCGTGCCCTCCCGCTGCTGCTCGCTCTCTGCCTCCTCGCCTTGCCCGGACTGGCCCAGCAGCCACCCTCGGCCGTTTATGGCGAGCTGTTCCGCGACGTGCAGATGCAGCGGGTCTTCCCGGACGGCAAGACTTTCGTCGACGCCGAGCCGAAGGCGGATCCGGCCGAGATCCTGCGCCGCTACGCCGAGGAGAAGGGACAGGCCGGCTTCGACCTGTCGGCCTTCGTGCATCGCTATTTCACGCCGCCGGTGCCGCATTCGAGTGGCTACCGCTCCGTGCCCGGCCAGGATGTCTGTAGCCATATCGACGCGCTGTGGGACGTGCTGCAGCGGCCGGCGGACCAGCGTGACCCGCGATCGTCACTGCTGCCGCTGCCGAATCCCTATGTCGTCCCGGGCGGACGCTTCGGCGAGGTCTATTACTGGGATTCCTATTTCACCATGCTGGGCCTGATCCAGAGCGGGCGGCAGGATCTGGCGCGGGACGTTCTGGCCAACTTCGCCAGCCTGATCGATCGCTATGGCCACATCCCGAACGGCAACCGCAGCTACTACCTCAGCCGGTCGCAGCCGCCCTTCTTCGCCGCGATGGTCGAACTGGTGGCCGAGAGCAGCGACGACCCGGCCAAGGTCTATGCCGACGCCCTGCCGACTCTGGCCCAGGAATACGCCTTCTGGATGGAGGGCGCGGACGACCTGGCGCCCGGCACCGCCCATCGCCGCGCGGTGCGGCTGCCGGACGGCACGCTGCTGAACCGCTACTGGGACGACAGCGACCAGCCGCGCGACGAATCTTACCGCGAGGATGTCGAGACCGCCCGGTCGACCAACCGCCCGCCATCCGAAGTGTATCGCGATCTGCGCGCGGCGGCGGAAAGCGGCTGGGACTTTTCCTCGCGCTGGCTGGTGGACGGCAAGACCTTGGGCACCATACGCACCACCGCGGTGGTGCCGCCGGATCTCAACAGCCTGATGGCGGAGCTGGAGACGGTGCTGGCGAAGGCCTATGCCGTATCGCACCGGCCGGAGCGCGCGGCGGAGCTGGAGGCCCGGGCCAGGCTGCGCGCCGAGGCCGTCCGGCGCCTGTTCTGGGATCCGGAGGCCGGCGTCTTCACCGACTATCTCTGGCAAGAGGGGCGGCGGACCGGCGCGGTCACCCTGGCGACAGCCTATCCTCTGTTCTTCGGCCTGGCCGATGCAGACCAGGCCGCCCGCGTCGCCGACACGATGGAGCGCCGGCTGCTCGCACCCGGCGGCCTGCTGACCACCGAGACGGCGTCCGGGCAGCAATGGGACGCGCCGAACGGCTGGGCGCCGTTGGAGTGGCTGGCGATCCGCGGCCTGGCACGCACCGGCCATGACCGTCTGGCGGAGATCGTCGCCCGCCGCTGGGCAGAGCGCGTCGTCGGCGTCTACACGCAGACCGGCAAGCTGACCGAGAAATACGACGTGGCCGGCACTGCCTCCGGCGGCGGCGGGGAGTATCCCAACCAGGACGGCTTCGGCTGGACCAATGGTGTGCTGCGGCGGCTGCTTGCCTTGTATCCGCAGTTGACCGTCGCGGGGAGCGGCGACATCGCCTGCCAGGCGGCGGCGAACGACAACCAGCCGTCCGCCGCGCCGGCAAGCCGGCCTGCAGGCCGTATGCCTTAGCCGGCGGCCTTGGCCGTGGCCGTCGAGGAGGCGCGCCACAGGTCGATGCCGCCGTCCAGGGCATGCCGGTCGATCTCGGCCAGCTCCTCGGCGGTCAGCTTCGCGCCCTTCAGCGCGTCGAGGCTGTCGTCGAGCTGGGCCACCGAGCGCGCGCCGATCAGGGCCGAGGTAACGCGCTGGTCGCGCAGCACCCAGGTCAGCGCCATCTGTGCCAGGGTCTGGCCGCGCCGCTCGGCGATCGCGTTCAGCGCCCGGATGCGGGCGATGTTGCCCTCCGACAGCAGCCTCGACTGCAGCGAGCGGCCGCGCTTGGCCCGCGAATCCTCCGGCACGCCGTCCAGGTATTTCGAAGTCAGCATGCCCTGCGCCAGCGGCGAGAAGGCGATGCAGCCGATGCCGAGCTCCCCCAGCGTGTCCAGCAGCCCGTCCTCGACCCAGCGGTTGAGCATGGAATAGGACGGCTGGTGGATCAGACAGGGCGTGCCGAGATCCTTCAGGATCGCCGCGGCCTCGCGCGTCGCTTCCGGCGAGTAGGAGGAGATGCCGACATAGAGTGCCTTGCCCTGGCGCACGACATGGTCGAGCGCGCCCATCGTCTCCTCCAGCGGCGTCTCGGGGTCGAGCCGGTGCGAGTAGAAGATGTCGACATAGTCGAGCCCCATGCGCTTGAGGCTCTGGTCCAGGCTGGCGACCAGGTATTTGCGCGAGCCGAAATTGCCGTAGGGGCCGGGCCACATGTCGTAGCCGGCCTTGGTCGAGATCAGCAGCTCGTCGCGATAGGGCTGGAAGTCGGCGGCGAAGATGCGGCCGAAATTCTCCTCGGCCGAGCCATAGGGCGGGCCGTAATTGTTGGCCAGGTCGAAATGGGTGACGCCGCGGTCGAAGGCGCGGCGCAGCACGGCGCGGCCGGTCTCGACATGGTCGACCCCGCCGAAATTCTGCCACAGGCCGAGCGAGATCTCGGGCAGCTGCAGCCCGCTGCGGCCGGAGCGGCGGAAGCGGGCGGTCTCGTAGCGCGCCGTGTCGGCGGTCCAGGGCGTCTGCATGGCTGTGTCCGTCCTATCGTGTGGTCAAGCGACCGGCTGGGCGCATTGCCCGGTGCCGACGATCGCGGTCTTCGCCGCTTCGGCGTCCTGCGGCGCGCCGTCCTGCAGGTAGAAGACCTCGCTGTTCTGGTTGAAGGCCTTCAGCTCGCGCCCGTCCGCGTCCGCGATCGTGCCGGTGTGGTTGATCGGGTGCTGGCGGCGGCCGCCCTCCGGCGTCTCGACAACCAGGAAGCCGCACAGCTCGTAGCGCACCGTCCGCCCGGCCGGCACCTTCACCTGCAGCTCGGCGACCGGGTCGTCCTTGGTGACGTGCAGGACGCCGACGGTGCGGCCGTCGATGCCGACGGCGATCAGTTCCTCGACCTGGTCGGGGCCGAGCGTGTCGGTGATGCGGAAGCGATGGTCCTTCGGGCCGGCCCCGGCCGGCGGGGCTGCGGCGAACAGGCCGATCGCCAGCGCCAAGGCCACGGCGCGCCAGTGTCGCAAGCTGCGTGTCGATGGCTGCACGGCGCCCCTCTCCATCCCCATCCCCGGTCTTGAGGGAGCGACCCTAGCGCGAGGGCGGACGACATACCAGCTTGCACGAAGCCCCCCGGATCGGCTAGGCCAGCGCTTCCGCGGATGCGGCGCGGCCCCGGGCCGTGCCCACGGCATCCCTTCGATAACCCAGCGTAGGGTCAGTTATGCGTTCTTTTGACGGACAGCGGTCCGACGGCGCTCCGATTCGCCGGAACCGCGAGGAAAAGCAGAAGCAGCTGCAGGAGCTGGAGCAGAAGCGCGTCCATCTCGGCAATCACACCTCGAAGACGCTGCGGGACGCCATGGACCGCAAGATCGCCGAGCTGAAGACCGAACTGGCGCTTGCCGAGCGCGCCGCCGCGAACCAGGCGGCCAACCCGGCGCCGCAGCCGCGTCGGCCACCGCGCCGCTGAGGCTGTGCTGGGGCGGCGCCGGACCGCCGCCCCGCTCTCAGATCTCGATCACCAGCCCGTCATGGGCCGGCCGGACATGGCCCGGCAGCTGCTGGCAGAGCCAGTCGTAGTCCATCTGGTGGTTCATGTGGGTCAGCCAGGCCTGCTTCGGCTTGAGCCGCTCGATCCATTCTAGCGTCAGCGCCAGATGGGCATGCGAGACATGCGGCTCCGGCCGCGTCGCATCCACCATCCACAGCTCAACCCCCTCCAGCGCCGCCCAGGCACGGTCGTCGAGGCGGACGACATCGGTCGAATAGGCGAAACGTCCGAAGCGGTAGCCCATCGAGACGACCCGGCCGTGGTCCTGCTCGAAGGGCAGGATATCGATGTCGCCGACCCGGAACGGCCCGTCCAGCAGATGCGGCACCAGGAACGGGTGGTAGAAGCCGCGGTCCATCTCGACCGAGGTCATGATGTAGCCGAAGCGCTCCTCCAGTTCCTGCCGCACCGCCGAATCCATATAGGCGTTGATCGGCTGCTTGAAGGCCAGCGGCCGCAGGTCGTCGATGCCGTGGATGTGGTCGGCATGGACATGGGTGTAGAGCAGCGCGTCGACGCGCCTGACGTCGTTGTCGAGCAGCTGGTCACGCAGGTCCGGCGAGGTGTCGATCAGGATGGTGGTGCTGTCGCTCTGCACCAGGATCGACGGGCGGCGCCGGCGGTTGCGCGGATTGGCCGGGTCGCAGGTGCCCCAGATGCCGCCGACCATGGGCACCCCCATCGAACCGCCGCAGCCGAGCACCGTGACGCGCATCCTCTTCAGGCCTCTTGCTTCGGAATCTTCGTGAACAGATTGAAGAAGTTATCGCTAGTTCTTCGAGCGAAATCCGAACCGGACAGCCCGTGCAGCTCGGCCACGCGCTGGGCGGTGTGGGCGACGAAGGCCGGCTCGTTGCGCTTGCCCCGCTTCGGCACCGGCGCCAGGTAGGGCGCATCGGTCTCGACCAGGATGCGGTCCAGCGGCAGGTCCTTCGCCGTGGCCCGGATGTCCTCGGACCGGTTGAAGGTCACGATCCCGGACAGCGAGATGTGAAGTCCGAGTTTCACCGATTCTTCAGCAAGTTGCCGTGTTCCGCTAAAGCAATGGATGATGCCGCGCAGCGGTGGAAGCTCGCCGCCCTGCCCTTCCTCGGCCAGGATCCGCAGCGTGTCGTCCTCGGCCTCGCGGGTGTGGACGATGACCGGCAGGTCGGCAATCCGCGCCGCCCGGATGTGACGGCGGAAGCTCTCCTGCTGGGCCTCGGCCGGGCTGAGGCCGTAATGATAGTCGAGGCCGGTCTCGCCGATCCCGACCATCTTCGGATGCGCGACGAGGGCGAGGATCGCCTCGACCGTCAGGCCGGTGAAATCCTTTGCCTCATGCGGATGCACCCCGGCCGCGCCGTAGAGCATCGGGAAGCGGTCGACCAGCCCGATTGTGTCCGCCAACCGGTCCGGCCGGGTGCAGATGGTCAGCATGCAGCCGACCCCGGCCGCCCGGGCACGGCCGACCACGTCGTCGATCTCCGCCGCGAAATCCGGGAAGTCGAGATGGCAATGGCTGTCGACCAGCATTACGGCGTGGCCTCCGGCTCGACATAGCGCGGGAACACGCCCTGCGGCGCCGGCAGCGTCGTGCCGGGCACCAGCGCGTGGCCGTCACCGACGCGGTCGAAGCCGCGGGCATCCGCGGCCACGGTCAGCTGGTCGAGCATCTTCGCCATCGACTGCGGCATCACCGGCTGCATCAGGATCGACAGCCGCCGCACCGTCTCGGCCAGCACCCACAGCACCGTCGCCATCCGCGCCGGGTCAGTCTTGCGAAGCGTCCAGGGCGCCTGCTCGTCGACATAGCGGTTGGCCTCGCCGACCACGGCCCAGACCGCGTCGAGGCCGCGGTGGAAGGCCTGGACGTCGAACTCGCGGCGCAGAGTCTCCAGCAGCACCGGGACCTGGGCGAGCAGAGCGCGGTCCCCGTCGGTCAGGCTGCCGGGCTGCGGCACCCGGCCGTCGCAGTTCTTGGCGATCATCGACAGCGAGCGCTGGGCCAGATTGCCGAAGCCGTTGGCGAGCTCGCCATTGGTGCGCTGGACCATGCCGCGGCGCGAGAAGTCGCCGTCCTGGCCGAACGAGACCTCGCGCAGCAGGAAGTAGCGCACCGGGTCGAGCCCGTAGGTCTCGACCAGCTCCAGCGGGTCGATCACGTTGCCGAGCGACTTCGAGATCTTCTGGCCCTCGTTGGTCCACCAGCCATGGGCGAAGACACGCTTCGTCACCGGCAGGCCGGCCGACATCAGGAAAGCCGGCCAGTACAGGGCGTGGAAGCGCAGGATGTCCTTGCCGACCATATGCAGGTCGGCCGGCCACCAGCGCTTGAAGCTCTCGGACCCGGTGTCGGGATAGCCGACGGCGGTCAGGTAGTTGGTCAGCGCGTCGACCCACACATACATGATGTGCGCCTCGTCGCCCGGCACCTGCACGCCCCAGTTGAAGGTGGTGCGGCTGATCGAGAGGTCGCGCAGGCCCGCCTTGACGAAGGCTATCACCTCGTTGCGGCGGGACTCCGGCGCGATGAAGTCGGGGTTGGCCTCGTAGAAGGCCAGCAGCCGGTCGCCCCAGGCGGAGAGGCGGAAGAAGTAGCTCGGCTCCTCCACCCATTCGCATTCGGCGCCGGTCGGGGCGATGCGCTTGCCGTCGACGACGGTCAGCTCGTCCTCGCCGTAGAACGCCTCGTCGCGCACCGAATACCAGCCGGCATAGCCGCCGAGATAGATGTCGCCATTGGCCTTCATCGCCTCCCAGATCGCCTGCGACGCCTTGATGTGGCGCGGCTCGGTGGTGCGGATGAAGTCGTCATTGCTGAAGTTCATCGCCGCGGCCAGGTCGCGGAAGTTCTGGCTGACCCGGTCGGTGAAGGCCTGCGGGTCCACCCCGGCCGTCTCGGCCGCCTTCTGCACCTTCTGGCCGTGCTCGTCGGTGCCGGTCAGGAAATGGACGTCATAGCCGTCCAGCCGCTTGAACCGGGCCAGCACGTCGCAGGCCAGCGTGGTGTAGGCGTGGCCGATATGCGGCTTGTCATTGACGTAGTAGATCGGGGTGGTGACGTAGAATGTCTTCGGCGCCGGCATCGCGGCCTCTTTCCGTGCTACGGCGGCGGTCAGCCGTTGCAGGCGCGCTCGATGCCGATGAACGCCTGCAGGAGAACCTGCTTCCGATCGAGGTTGGACCCATCCGCCTGAGCGAACAGACGGCGGGTGTTGTCCCACAGCTCCACCCAGCGATCAAGGCCGCCGGCCCGTCCCAGGGCCCCGACCACGCGCTGCATCACCGCCCCCTCGCCCGCCACGATCTCGGCCGGGGCGGTGCCGCGGGCGGCGGCGCGGGCCAGCCGCTCCATCCACCAGACCAGCAGCCCGGTGAACAGCCGCCAGCTCGACTCCGCTGCGACCGGGCCGATGCGGTCGCCCATCCGATGCACGGCGCGGAAATCGACCCGCGGGAAGTCGTCGAGCAGGCCCAGCATGTCGCGGTACAGGCCCAAGCCCCCATCCTCGATCAGCGCCGCCGCCCGGCCGATGCTGCCCTCGGCCAGGCGGACCAGCGACGCCCGCTCCTCGGGGTCGAGCTCGGGCGCGTGCTCGGCGAGCAGCCGGTCGACGGTCGCATCCGGCAACGGCTCCAGCGCCAGATGGCGGCAGCGCGACCGGATGGTCGGCAGCAGCGCGCCGGGGTTGCCGCAGGTCAGCAGCAGGACGGCATGGGCTGGCGGCTCCTCCAGGATCTTCAGCAGGGCATTGGCGCCGTTGCGGTTCATCGCCTCCGCCTCGTCGACGACGACGACGCGCCAGTTCCCTTCGGCGGCGGTCAGGCGCAGGAAGGGCTCGATCCGCCGGATCTGCTCGACCGGGATCTCGCGGCTGCGGCGCTTCTTCTCCTCCTCGGCGCCGGCGTTGCGCTCGATGGTCAGCAGGTCGGCATGGCCGGCCGCGGCGGTGCGGCGGAAGGTCGGGTGGTCGGCCGGGATCTCCAGGCTGTGGGCCGTGCGCGGGCCTCCGGCCAGCAGGAAACGCGCGACCCGATGGGCGAAGGTCGCCTTGCCGATGCCGGGCGGGCCAGTGATCAGCCAGGCATGCGGCAGCCGGCCGGCGCGCAGCGCATCGAGGACCGCGGCTTCGGCCGCCTCATGGCCGAGCAGCCGCGGATTGGCCCGAGATGCGGGAAACTCCGCACTCATGACGCCGGCCCGAACTTCGCCTCGACCGCCGCGCGGATCGCGGCCGCGACCTCGTCGACCGTGCCGCCGGCATCGATCACGATGCAGCGCTCCGGCTCGGCCGCGGCGATGGCCAGGAAACCCTCGCGCAGGCGCTGGTGCAGCGCCGCGCCCATCCGCTCATAGCGGTCCTCGCCGCCGCGGCGAGCGCCGGCGCGGGCCAGGCCGGTCTCGACCGACACGTCGAGGATCAGGGTCAGGTCGGGCTTCAGCCCGTCGGTGGCGATCCGGAACAGGGCGTCGAGGCTTGCCCGATCCACGCCCATGCCCCAGCCCTGATAGACCATCGAGCTGTCGGCATAGCGGTCGGAGACGACCCAGGCGCCGCGCTCCAGCGCCGGGAGCACGGTGACGCGCAGATGGTCGCGCCGGGCGGCGAAATGCAGCAGCGCCTCGGTCACCGGGTCCCAGCGGTCGGTGTCGCCCTTGACCAGCAGGTTGCGGATCGCCTCCGCCCCCGGCGAGCCGCCTGGCTCGCGCGTGGCAACGACTTCGACGCCGCGCTTGGCGAGGTCCGTGGCGAGCCGGCGGACATGCGTGCTCTTGCCGGAGCCCTCGCCGCCTTCCAGGGTGATGAACTGTCCGCGCGTGCCCAAGCGATCGGTCCTCGGTTGCGGCCCCGTCGCGCCGCGAACCGACAGGGTCACTCGGCGACGATGCGTGCTCCGGAATAGCCCGCGCTGGCGATCTGCTTCAAGGCGCTCGATGCGGCCTTGGGGTCGATGAAGGGACCGATGCGCAGCTCGATCGCGCCGGCAGCGGCGGCGGTCGAGACCGGACCGAAGCGGCGCAAGGCTTCGGACAGCGTGGCCACCTGCTGCGGCCGGGTGGCCTTGGCGGCGGCGACGAAGGTGCCGGACGGTTTCGGCTTCGCCTCGTCCCCGGCATTGCCGACGATCTCGGGCAGCCGGTCGGGCACCGCCGGCGCCGGCGGCACGGCGATATAGGGCGTGTCGTGCAGGTCTTCGGGCTTGCCGGCCGAGGCGACCTGGCTCTTCACCGCCTGGTCGCGCTGCTGCTGCAGCGCCTGGAAGCGGCTCGCCTCCTCCAGCACCTGGATCTTGACCCGGGCCGAACCGTTGCCGCGGAAGCCCAGCAGCTCCGCGCCGCGGGCCGACATGTCGATGATCTTCGACCGCACGAACGGCCCGCGGTCGTTGATCCTGACGATCAGCGTCCGGCCGTTGTCGAGGTTGGTGACCTTGACCAGGCTCGGCATCGGCAGGCTGCGATGCGCCGCGGTGACGAGGCCGCTGTCGAAGCGCTCGCCACTGGCGGTCTTGCGGCCGTGGAAGCCGGGGCCATACCAGGTGGCGGTGCCGACCTGCACGGAATCGCGGTCGGTGCGCGCCACATAGCGCACACCATTGATGGCGACGACACCCGGATCGGCGGGGGACGCGAGAATGGGCCGTTCGGCGATGCTCCCCTTCCCCGGCTGGGAGGGAGCGCATCCGGTGGCGGCCAGCGCCACGCCGATGGCTGCAACGACGGCGAGCCCCGGGAGACGATCCGACTTCGTGCGGCTGAATTTCACGCAAAAAGAACGGCGTCCGGACCGGGTCGAGATCGGTTCGGCAGTCATGTCAACCCGTATGTCACAACATCCGGTCAATGGTCCAGCATATTCGTCGCGCCTCGCTTCGGCATGTCTGAGGATGTGCTGCGCGCCCGCGGGGCAACCTGTCCTAGGCGTCGATTTGCCCCCAGTATTGCTGCGTATTTCTGTATGCCCTCATAAGTTGTATTGGCGCGTAGACCGGCTCTACGGTACTGCCCCTAACCGCTTCGGTTCGTGGCGAAAAGCGGCAACTCACGATTTCAATTGTCGGATGTTGCCCGCGCTCGTGGACCATCCAGCCGATGCGAAGCGATTTGAAACCGGCGAGGCAAATCCGTATGGTGCGGCCGGTCCGGATGGGTGGCCGAGCGGTTTAAGGCACCGGTCTTGAAAACCGGCGTGGCGGCAACGTCACCGTGGGTTCGAATCCCACCCCATCCGCCACCACCTCTTCAGCTTTGGATGGCAGCCATGAAGCTGGGATGGCAGCCGCGGAAGTGGCTCGAGAAGAAGGCGAAGCGGGGAGCGCGCGGCTACCCGATCGGAACGCTCGCCTTCTACGGCCCCGACGACCGCCGCGCCACGAAGGCGGTCGCCAGTGTCGTCCCTGGCCCGGAGACCGGAGCGACAGAACTACGTCGATGGTTTGCTGAAGACGGCGACGTGCGTGCGGACGAGACGATCTTCGCCGAGATCGCCGCGTTCCTGCGCGAGCATGAGGTCCACTCCGTGGCAATGGTGGACCGCATTATCGGCTGCCCGCATGAGGAAGGCATCGATTATCCGGAAGGCGAAGCCTGCCCGAGATGCCCGTTCTGGGCCGGGAGAAATCGCTGGACTGGCGAGGCCGATGCCAATTGAGCCTCACAATTCCGATCGGTGCTTGCCCAGCCCTTGCCTCGGCACGCCTTCACCTTCGACGCCGGGCTGCAATGTGAAGCTGACTGGCGCCAGCAAGAAGGGACGAGGGCGGTGACCGAACTTTTGGAATGGGGCAGCGAGCGCGTCCTGGCCTGTGATCCGGAGGGACCGGCGATCGACAGTCCCCAGCGCGCCGTCGACCTGATCGGCGAGGCGGCGTTTGCCGGCGCCTCGGTGATTGCCCTGCCCGTCTCGCGCCTGGGTGCCGCCTTCTTCCAGCTTCGCACCGGCCTCGCCGGAGAGATCGCTCAGAAGGCCGTCAACTACCGGCTGAAGCTGGCCATGATCGGCGACATCTCGCAGCGTCTCGCCGCCAGCAGCGCCCTCCGCGACTGGGTGCGGGAAGCGAATCGCGGCCGCGAGATCTGGTTCGAGCCCAGCCTGGACAGCCTGGCGGCGCGGCTCGACGGCCGCGCCGGGGCCTGACCGCCAGGACCCGCCCTTTACCGCCCGCCATCACCAATAGGGCGGCCATGGCCCCCAGGGCCCGACGCTCCAATTCAGAGCGGCATTCTCGTTCAACTGGGCTGCTGCCTGCTGCTCATCCGCGATCTTCTTGTCGAACACCAGCTTCTGATAGCGGCCATAGGCGGCCTGATCGCCGACATAGAGGCAACCGCAGATCGTCGGGTCGGCATAGACATAGGTCACGACGCCGTTGCGGACGCTGGAGACGAATTTGTGGGGCGGCAACCCCTTCAGCGACGCGACCCGGTCCGGCGTATCCGCCGGGCGCAGGCTGAAGCCGGCGGCAGCCAACATGTCCTCCCGCTGTCCGATGATATCGGCCGAGTTGGCGCAGGCGCCGAGCAGCAATGCCGTGCCGGTGAGCACGGCGAGAGCCGAGATCCTGGACATCCCCTTCCTCCTGGTGGCGCGGCGCCGCGGCGCCTTGCCGGACATGCGCGCCTCCAAGGAAATCTGGACACATGATATCCCAATGCACCACGGAAAATTGTTTCCAGCCCACAATGGGTCTTCGTCATGTCGGAAGCGTGGTTCGCCTCAGCACGAACCGCTCTTGCATAATCGGCGACAGGACCCCGATCATTGCCCTCCGAGATCCTTCCAACCCGGCCTCGCCCATGCCCCAAGACACCGTTTCGTCCGTCGATGACGCGGATATGTTCGAGTTGGCCCCGGTTTCGCTCTGGCTGGAGGACTACAGCGAGCTCCGCCGTCTGTTCGAACGCTGGCGCGGTGACGGGGTCTCGGACCTGCGCGCCCATCTCAAGCAGGATCCCGAACTGATCAAGACCTGCTCCGGCTGCATTCACTTGATCAAGGTCAACAAGAAGACGCTGGCCCTCCTCGAGGCCACGGATTTCGAACATCTGCGGGACAATCTCGACCTGATTTTTCGGGCCGACATGCTGGCGACACATGTCGATGAACTCGAGCAGCTGTGGAACGGAAAGCCCGAGTTTTCCAGCCACACCGTCAACTACACCCTCTCCGGCCAGCGCCTGGATGTTCAGCTCCGAGGCATTGTGCTGCCGGGACATGAGGAGCGATGGGATCGGGTGCTGGTTGCGATCGAGGACGTCACCGAGCGGGAGACCGCGCGTCGCGCACTTGCCGCGAGCGAGAACTTCGCCCACGGCCTGTTCCAGCATTCCCCGATCTCGCTGTGGGTGGAGGATTTCAGCCGGATCAAGCTGCTGCTCGACGGGCTGAGGGAGCGCGGCATCAGCGATCTGCGGGTGTTCATCGACGTCCATCCCGATTTCGTCGAACGCTGTCTCAGCGAGATCAGGGTGATCGATGTCAACGAGCACACTCTCAAGCTGTTCGTTTCCCCGGACAAGCAGACGCTGCTCCGGCGGATCGGCGACATCTTCCGGGCCGATATGCTGCCGCACTTCCAGGGCCAGCTCGTGGATCTCTGGGAGGGCAAGCTTTTCCAGCAGCGCGAGGTCGTCAACTATGCGCTCGACGGCACCCAGCTCCATGTCCATCTGCAGTTCTCGGTCCTGCCCGGCCATGAGGATGACTGGTCCCTCGTCCAGCTCGCCCTTACAGACATCACGGCCCGCAAGAAGGCCGAAGAGTATCTCGAATATCTGGGGCAGCACGACGAGCTGACCAAGCTGTTCAACCGGTCCTTCTACGCGGACGAACTCAATCGCCTCGAACGCAAAGGCCCGTTCCCGGTGACGATCATCGTCGCCGATGTGAATGGCCTGAAGGCGACGAATGACGAGTTGGGCCACCTCGCCGGGGACGGGCTGCTACGCCGCTCGGGCGAGGTGCTGGGCAAGCTGGTCGACAAGCCGGCTCATGCCGCCAGGATCGGGGGCGACGAGTTCGCGATTCTCCTGCCCGGGGCGGAGGAGAAGGAGGGCGAGGCGCTGGTCGAGAAGCTGCAGCAGCTCGTGGACATCAACAACCAGTTCTATCCGGGCCCGCCCCTCAGCTTCTCGGTCGGTATCGCCAGCAGCCAACCCGGAGAGCGGCTCGAATCCGTGGTCCGCCGCGCCGACATGCAGATGTACGAAGCCAAGCGCGCCTTCTATGCCGCGCAGTCGAGGCCGCCAGCCGGTTGACCATTGCTGCCGCGGCCTGACCGTCCGTTCTTATTTCGCCATCAGGGCATTGATCTCCGGATACGGCATCGCCTGGCCGACCAGCGGGTCGGAGACGCCGTCCTGCAGGAAGGACCGCGCCAACTCCGCGGTCCGGGCGAACACCGTCTGGCTGATGCCGGAGCCGGCGCTGAGGCGGCGGACGCCGAGGGCGGCGAGCTCCGCCGCACCCGGCAGGCCGGGCCGGGCCATCACGTTCAGCGGCAGCGGCGCCGCGGCGGCGATCGCCTGGATCTCGTCGGGCTTTGTCACCCCCGGCGCGAAGATGCCGTCGGCTCCGGCGGCACGGTAGCGCTCGGCCCGGGCCAGCACCTCGGCCACCTTGCCGCCCTCCGGCGCCAGGCCGCGCAGATAGACGTCGGTGCGGGCGTTGATGAACACGTCCTGGCCGCTGCGGGACGCGGCGCGCTTGATCGCCTCGATCTTGGCGCAGAGCAGGTCCGGCGTCCCCGACCCGTCCTCGAGGTTGATGCCGGCGGCGCCGGCGCCGATTAGTCGGGCGATCGACTCGCCCACCGCGGCCGGGTCATCGCTGTAGCCCCCCTCGCTGTCGACGGTCAGCGGCACGGTGACGATGCGGGTGATCTCGGCGGTGGTGGCGACCAGCAGGTCGAACGGCAGCGCGTCGCCGTCCGGATAGCCATGCGCCCAGGCGACGCCGGCGCTGGTGGTGGCGATGGCCTTGGCGCCGAGGCTCTCGATCAGCCGGGCACTGCCGGCGTCCCAGGCATTGGCGAGCAGCAGGATGCCGTCCTGGTGCAGGCGGCGGAACTGCTGCAGGGCATCGGCCTGACGGGTGGCGGTCATGGGTGTTCCTCTCCCAGGGTTTGGTTCAGATGGCCAGGGACAGCTGCCGGCTGCCGGCGCCTTCATGGTCCAGCAGCCAGCGCTTGCGGTCGAGGCCGCCGCCGAAGCCGACCAGCGAGCCATCGGCGCCGATCACGCGGTGGCAGGGCACGACGATCGGGATCGGGTTGGAGTTGTTGGCGAGGCCGACGGCACGCATGGCCCCGGGCTGGCCGATCCGCCGCGCGATCTCGCCATAGGACACGGTGGTGCCGCAGGCGATGCCGCGCAGCGCCGCCCAGACCGAGCGCTGGAATGGCGTGCCGGCGGCCTCGACCGGCAGCGTGTCGATCGCCGCGAGGTCGCCGGCGAAATACGCCTCCAGCGCCGTGGCAAGGCCGGCCGGATTGCGCTGCGGCGCCAGGGCGAAGTCATCGCCGCCGAGGCTGCGGGCCAGGCGCGCGCGCAACCGCTCCTCGTCACACCAGTCGATGGCGCGCAGCCGGCCGGCCTCGTCGGCCACGATCAGCAGCTCGCCGAGCGGGCTCGGCAGGCGGTCGAAGACCAGCGCCTCAGCCATGCTTCACCACCCTCGCCACTGGAACGGCATCGGCGGCCCAGAGATGCTGGGCGGCATAGGCCCGCCAGGGCCGCCAGGGCTCGGCCCGGACCAGCAGGTCGGCCGGCGTCGGCCGCACGCCGGCGCCGTCGGCGGCGCCGCGCAGCAGGCCGATGTCGCTGGCCGGAAAGGCGTCGGGCTCGCGCAGGGCGCGCAAGGCGATGTACTGCGCCGTCCAGTCGCCGATGCCGCGGATCTGCCGCAGCCGGGCGATCGCCTCCTCCACCGTGCCGAAGGGCCGGAACAGATGCGGGTCGGCGATCGCGGCCTCGGCCAGCGCGGTCAGCGTCGACCGGCGCGACCCCGGCATGCCGAGTGCACCGAGATCCGCCGCGGCCACACGCTGCGGTGACGGGAAGGTGCGAGACAAAGCCGGGTTCAGCCGTGCCGCCTCCGGCACCTCGGCGCCGCAGATCGACACCAGCCGGCCGGCCAGCTGCCGCGCCGCGACCACCGTGACCTGCTGGCCCAGCACGGCGCGCACCGCCAGCTCGAACCCATCCCAACCGCCGGGAGCGCGCAGGCCCGGCCGCTGAGCCACCAGCGGCGCCAGGAACGGGTCCTGCGACAGATGAGCGCCGATCGCCTCGATGTCGGCACCGACATCGAAGACGCGCCGCACCCGGGCCAGGATGCCCGGCAAGGCGCGCACCGAGGGGAAGCGGACCAGCACCGCCAGGTTGCTGCGCGCCGGCTCGTGGCGGATCTCGACGGTGCCGAGGTCGTCGCCCTCGGCGACGCTGCGGCGGTAGACCTCGCCCTCGACCTGCTCCACGCCGTCGATGGCGCGGGCCCGCAGATAGGCCAGCATCGCCGGCCAGTCATAGGGTGGGCGGTAGCGCAGCCGCAGCGTCACCCCGCCGGCTGCGACCGAGTCGGCCGGCAGCCCGGCCCAGGCGCGGCGGCGCAGCGCGCTGGGCGGACGGCGGAACAGGTCGTGGAAGGTCTCGTTGAAGCGGCGGATGCTGCCGAAGCCGGCGGCCAGCGCCACCTCGGCCATCGGCATCCGCGTCTCCTGGATCAACTGCTTGGCGAACAGCACGCGCCGGGTCTGGGCCACCGCGACCGGCGTGGCGCCGAGATGCTGCTTGAACAGCCGGCGCAGCTGGCGGCCGCCGACGCCGAGCCGCTCGGCCAGCGCCTCGACCCCCGCTTCGCCGCCATCCAGCGCGCCGTCGGCGATCAGCGCCAGGCCGCGCGACACGGTGTTGGAGGTGCCGCGCCAGGAGGCGAGGTCTGGCGCCGTCTCGGGCCGACAGCGCAGGCAGGGCCGGAACCCCGCCTCCTGCGCCGCGGCGGCGGAGGCGTAGAATTGGCAGTTCTCGAACTTCGCCGTGCGGGCTGGGCACACCGGCCGGCAATAGATGCCGGTGGAGGTCACGCCGACGAAGATGCGCCCATCGAACCGCGGGTCGCGGGTCGAGAGGGCGCGATAGCAGGCTTCGGGATCGAGCGATTCCATGCGCCGACCATGTCACGTCCGCGGCGATCGCGCTCGCGGTTTTCGGACATGGTCGGCGGAGCCCGGCTTTTCAGCACCGAGCTCCCGCCGGATCGTCGATCAGTTCCCCGCCCGGCTCGCCAGCTGCGGAATGAACAGCTCGGTCCAGCTCTCCGGCTTCGCCTTGATGGTGCCGGCCAGATGCATGAAGTCGGCGAAGTCCATCACCTTGGTCGGGGTGGTCGAGAAGCGCGTGTCGGGATCGTTCAGGATCTCCAGCACCTCCTCCGGCGAGATCTTGACCGCCGAGCCACGGGCGAAGATCTCCGCCGTCTCCTGCTTGTGCGCGGCGATGAAGGCGTTGGCCTCGTCGAGCGCGGCCAGGAAGGCCTCCACCGTCTTCGGATTGGCATCGACGAAGCGCTTCGGAGCGAAGACCACGTCGAGGGTGATGTTGCCGATCACGTCGACCGAGTTGGCGACGCGGTGGATGTTGGGGTTCTTGGCCTCGAGATAGGAGAATGGCGGCGAGGTGAAATGCGCCCGCACCTCGGTCTGGCCCGAGGTCAGCGCCGCCAGCGCGTCCGGGTGCGGCAGGCTGACCGTCATCGGGTCGAGCTTGGCGAAGTTCTCGCGGCCGAACTGCTTGGCCACCATCATCTGCAGCACCACGGCCGACAGCGAGGTCTTGATCCCCGGCAGCGCGATCTTGTCCTCGGCCGTGATGTCGGCCAGCGACTTGATCTCCGGCTTGTTGCTGTTGAGCCAGAGCGAGGTCGAGCTCAGCCCGCTGATGCCGGTCACCTCGACATTCGGAATGCCCTTGGCCTTGGCCCAGAGGGTGATGAAGCCCGGGGCGCCGGTGCCGGCGAAGTCGAGCGTCCCGGCCATCATCGCGTCGTTGATGACGTTGCCGCCGTCGAGCATCACCCATTTCACCGCGACGTCGCCGAGGCCGGCGGCCGCGGCCTGCTTCTCGAACAGCTTCTGGTCCTGCATCACGATCAGCGGCAGGTACAGGATGCCGTAGCCCTTGGAGACCCTGATCTCGCTGACCTCGGCCTGCGCGCTGCCGAGGCCGAGCCCGACCGCCGCCGCGACGGCCGCCGCGGCCAGACGCTTCATCACTCCCATGGTGTCCTCCCTTGTCCGGGCCGGCCGATCCGGCCCGTTGTTGCACAGATTTTCAGTGCTGCATCCCCCAGCGGCGGATCGTTTTCTTCTCGATCGTGGCGAAGACCACGTTCTCGACGAACAGGCCGATGAGGATGACGGTGAACAGGCCGGCGAAGACGTTCGCGGTCTCGAGCTGGTTGCGGTTCTCGTAGATGAACCAGCCGAGCCCGCCGGAGCCGGAGGAGACGCCGAACACCAGCTCGGCCGCGATCAGCGTGCGCCAGGCGAACGCCCAGCCGACCTTGAGGCCGGTCAGGATCGACGGGAATGCCGCCGGGATCAGGATGTGCCGGACCAGCGACAGCCGCCGCAGCCCGTAGTTCAGCCCCACCATGCGCAGCGTGTTGGACACGGCGCGGAAGCCGGAATGGGTGTTCAGCGCGATCGCCCACAGCACCGAATGGACCAGCACGAAGATCACGCTGCCCTGCCCCAGCCCGAACCAGATCAGGGCCAGCGGCAGCAGCGCGATCGCCGGCAGCGGGTTGAACATCGAGGTCAGGGTTTCCAGCAGGTCGGCACCGATGCGCGAGCCGATGGCGACCGTCGTCAGCACTGCTGCCAAAGCGATGCCGATGGCGTAGCCGATCACCAGCGTCTGCAGCGACGCCACCGCCCGCGCCGGCAGCACGCCGTTGCCGATGTTGTCGAGGAAGGCGGCGAAGGTCTCGGTGAAGGACGGGAACAGCAGCGGGTTGCCGAGCCAGCGGCCATAGCCCTCCCACAGCAGGGCCAGGGCCAGCAGGATCAGCGTCTTGCGCACGAAGCCCAGGCGGTAGATCCGCTCGACCGGGGAGATCGCCTTCTCGACCGGCGGGATGTCGGTCTTCGGCGTGTCGCGCAGGATCTCGGGACGAAGCTCCAGCGTGGTGTCGGTCATGGCGGCGGCCCTCAATGAACGAACAGCATGTCGTTGATGCGCGCCTCCAGCGCGCCCTGGGCGGCGGTGCCCCAGTCGTCGCGGCCGATGCTGTTCAGCTCGGCCTTCACCTGCCCGGGATGCGGCGACAACAGCAGGATGCGGTTGCCGATGCGGATCGCCTCCTCGATCGAATGGGTGACGAACAGCACGGTGAAGCGCGTGTCCTCCCACAGCTGCAGCAGCTCGTCCTGCATCCGCCGGCGGGTCAGGGCGTCCAGCGCGGCGAAGGGCTCGTCCATCAGCAGCACGTCCGGCTCCATCGCCATGCCGCGGGCGATGGCGACGCGCTGCTTCATGCCGCCCGACAGCATGTGCGGATAGCTGTCGGCGAATTTCGCGAGGCCGACCTTCTCGATGTAATGGGCGGCGCGGTCGCGGGCCTCGGCCGGGCCCAGGCGGCGGCTGGCGATCAGAGCGAAAGCCACGTTCTCGCGCACCGTCTTCCAGGGCAGCAGCTGGTCGAATTCCTGGAACACCATCATCCGGTCGGGGCCGGGCTCGGACACCTCGCGGCCCTTCAGCCGGATCTCGCCCTCTGTCGGCGCGATGTAGCCGCCGATCGCCTTCAGCAGCGTCGACTTCCCGCAGCCGGAGGGGCCGAGCAGGATGAAGCGGTCGGAGGGATGGACATCGAAATCGACGCGATGGGTCGCGGTGACAACGGCTTGGTCGGTCTTGTATTGCAGCGTGACCTGGCGGACGGAGAGCAACGCGTCTGCTGGCGGCGATTGCACGATGGCCATATATCCTCCCTGGCAGCGGCACCGCTTCGGCGGTCCGTTGCAGGGAGTGTTCCGCATCAAGCTGACGCCAGCCTGACTCGGAACGGAAACAGGGAGAGCCCGTGCGCATCCTGGTGGTCGAGGACACGGCCGATATCGGCGAGGCGATCGTCGCCCGGCTCGAGCGCATGGGCCATGCGGTCGACTGGGAGCGCGACGGCGAGGCGGCCGGGGACATGCTCGGGGTGCAGGATTACGACCTGCTGGTACTCGACATCATGCTGCCCGGCCGCGACGGCATCGCTTTGCTGAAGGATCTACGGGCGCGGCGCCGGTCGACCCCGGTGCTGGTGCTGACCGCCCGGTCCGGCGTCGAGGACCGGGTCGGCGCGCTCGACCTCGGCGCCGACGACTACCTGGTCAAGCCCTTCGACTACCGCGAGTTGGAGGCGCGGGCCCGGGCCCTGCTGCGCCGCCGCACCGGCGACAGCAGCAACGTGTTGACCTGCGGCGACGTCACCATCGACCGGGCGGCGCGGCTGGCCGCGGTGCAGGGCCGGCCGCTGGACCTGACCCGGCGCGAGCTGACGGTGCTGGAGATCCTGGCCACCCGGCCCGGCCGCATCTTTTCCAAGGACGACCTCTTGGACCAGATCTACAGCTTCGACCAGGAGCCGAGCCCGAACGCGGTGGAGCAGTACGTGACCCGGATCCGCCGCAAGCTGGCGGGATCCTCGGTCGAGATCCGGACCCTGCGCGGCCTCGGGTACCAGCTTGTCGTCGGCTGACCGCATCCGCGGCTCGCTCTACGCCCGCATCCTCGCGTTCATCGCGGTGGTGGTCTGCCTCGGCACGGCCGCGGTGATCGCCGCCGCGGCGCATTACGCCCGGCTGGCGGCCGGCGAGGCCTATGACCGGCTGCTGGTTGGCGGCGCGGTGCAGGTGGCCGAGAACGTGTTCATGCAGGGCGGCGTGCTCGCGCTCGACCCGCCGGTCGCCGCCTTCGCCTCCCTCTCCGCCTACGACCTCGTCTACTACAAGGTGGTCGATCCGCGCGGCGTGGTGGTGGCCGGCTATCCGGATCTCGCGCTCGACCCGGCCACCGCGCAGCAGGCCCGCCACGGCGTGGTGGTCGAGGACGGCAGCTTCCAGGGCGAGGCGGTTCGCGTCGCCGTGCTGGGCCGCAAGATGGACGAATCCAACGGCGGCTGGGCCACGGTGGTGCTGGCCCAGACCACCCGGGCGCGGGACGCTTTGGCCCGGTCGCTCACCCGCCAGGCGGTGCTGATCGTCCTGGCCATGGGGGTGCTGACCATGGTGGCCGGCGCGGTGGCGGTGCGCTGGGCCCTGGCGCCGCTGATCCGGATCGAGAAGGCGCTGGCCGACCGGGCGCCGGACGACCTGAAGCCGCTCGACCTCGCCACGCCCACCGAGATCCGGACGCTGGTGTCCTCGATCAACCTGTTCATGGGGCGGCTGGCCGGCCGCATCGGCCTGATGCAGCGCTTCATCGCCGATGCCGCCCACCAGATCCGCACGCCGCTGGCCGCGCTCGACGCCCAGGTCGAGCTGCTGGGGCACGAGGCATCGGCGGAGCGGCGCGAGCAACAGCTGGAGCGGGTGCGGCAGCGCACGGCGGAGCTGGGGCGGCTGACCAACCAGCTGCTGAACCACGCCATAGTGATCCACCGGACCGAGATCGGCGCCTTCGCCCCGGTCGACCTGGTGGAGCTGGCCCGCACGGTGCTGGCGGCGGCGGTGCCGCTGTCCTTCGACCGCGATGTGCGCATCGCCTTCGAGGCGCCGGAGCAGCCCGTCCTGGTCGAGGGCGACGCGGTCAGCCTGCGCGAGGCGCTGTCCAACATCATGCACAACGCCCTGGTCCACGGCGCCGAGACAAGGCTGTCGGTCCGCGTCGGCGGTGGTCCAGACGATTCCTGGCCGGACGGCGCGTGGATCGAGGTGAACGACGACGGCCCGGGCATCCCGGAGGCCGACCGGGAGCGGGCGTTGGAGCCGTTCCATTCCGGATCGGGCGCCGGCACCGGGCTCGGCCTCGCCATCGCCGCCGAGGTGATGAAGGCCCATCGCGGCCGCATCGCCTTCCGCCATGATCCCGAAAACGGATTCTCGGTGGTGCTGCGCTTCGAGGCCTGAGGGCTCACCAGCCCTTCATCGCCGCGGCCTGGGCGGCCAGCCAGTCGCAGAACAGCGACAGCGGCTTGCGCAGCGTCGCACCGCGGACGGTGACGATGTAGAAGTGCCGGCCGGTCGCGAAGTGCCGGGGGAAGGCATCGGCCAGGCGGCCGGTCCGGATCAGGTCGTCGATGATCGGGCGCCAGCCCAGCGTCACCCCCTGCCCGTCCATTGCCGCCTGCAGCGCCACCGTATGGTCGGTCACCCGCAGCGACCGGGCCGGCCCCGGCGCCGGCAGGCCCAAGGCGGCGAACCATTCGCCCCAGGTGGCGCGGCGGCGCAGCGGATCCTCGTAATGGATCAACTGGCAGCGGTGCAGGTCGGCAGCGTCGCGCAGCGGGCCATGCTCAACCAGATAGGCCGGGCTGGCGACCGCATGCACATGCTCCTCCCACAACGGGATGGTGTCGTGGTCGGGCCATTTGCCGTCGCCGAGCCGGATCACGACGTCGATGCCGTCCTCGCCCGGGTCGGCATCGCGGTCGATCGTCTGGATGCGCAGGGGCACCACCGGAAAGGCCGCGCGGAAGACGGCGAAGCGCGGCAGCAGCCAATGCGCCGCCATCGAGGTCGAGACCCCGATCACGATCTCGCGCTGCGCCGCCGCCATGGACCGGCCGGTGATGTCGTCCACGGCTTGCGCGATCGCGGACAGGCTGATGGCGACGGCGGCGTATAGCCGCTCACCCTCCGGCGACAGCTCCAGCCTTCGGTGATGGCGGATGAACAAGTCGAGCCCGAGCGACGCCTCGAGCTGCCGGATGCCGTGGCTGACCGCCGACTGGGTGATCGCCAGGTCCTCCGCCGCCCTGGAGAAGCTGAGCCGCCGCGCCGACGCCTCGAACACCGCCAGGGCGTTGAGCGAGGGCAGGCTGCCGCGGAGGGTTTGCATCGACTGGGCTCATGCCGGCGTGAAGGAAATTCGGTTTACCATCGGCCGGCAGCCCGGAAGAGTGAAACCGTCACAACGATCCGCCACCGGACATGTCGAACGCCGATCCCCTGCTGCAGCCCTACACGCTGCGCCACCTGACCCTGCGCAACCGCTTCATGTCGACCGCGCATGAGCCGGCCTATACCGAGGACGGCCTGCCGAAGGAGCGGTACCGCCTGTATCACGCCGAGAAAGCCAAGGGCGGCATCGCCCTGACCATGATCGGCGGCTCCTCCGTGGTCGCGCCGGACAGCCCGCAGGCCTTCGGCAACATCCTGCTCTACAAGGACGAGGTGGTGCGCTGGCTGCAGGAGCTGGCGGACGATGTGCATTCGCACGGTGCCGCGGTGATGATCCAGGTCACCCATCTCGGCCGCCGCACCAGCTGGTCGAAGGAGGACTGGCTGCCGGTGGTCGCCCCCTCCCCGGTGCGCGAGCCGGCGCACCGTGCCTTCCCCAAGGCGATGGAGGATTGGGACATCGAGCGCATCGTCGCCGCCTATGCCGACGGCGCCGAGCGGGTGCAGGCCGGCGGCCTCGACGGGCTGGAGCTCGAATGCTACGGCCACCTGATCGACCAGTTCTGGTCGCCGGCCACCAACCAGCGCGACGACGACTATGGCGGCGGCCTGGACGACCGGATGCGCTTCGCCTTCCAGGTGCTGCGCGCGATCCGCGACCGGGTCGGGCCGGATTTCATCGTCGGCACCCGCATGGTCTGCGACGAGGATTGGGAGCGCGGCCTGTCCAAGGCCGAGGGGTTGGAGATCGCGCGGCGGCTGGTCGCCTCCGGCCTGATCGACTTCGTCAACGTCATCAAGGGCCACATCGACACCGACGAGGCGCTGTCGCATGTCATTCCCGGCATGGGCGCCCGCTCCGCCCCGCATCTCGACTTCGCCGGCGAGGTGCGGGCGGCGGCGAAGGTGCCGACCTTCCACGCCGCCCGGATCCAGGACGTCGCCACCGCCCGCCACGCCATCGAGAGCGGCAAGCTGGACATGGTCGGGATGACCCGGCCGCACATGGCCGACCCGCACATCGCCCGCAAGGTGATCGAGGGGCGCGAGGCCGAGATCCGGCCCTGCGTCGGCATGGGCTACTGCATCGACAGCATCTACGGCGGCCAGGCCGTCTGCATCCACAACGCCGCCACCGGGCGCGAGGCGACGATGCCGCATGTCGTGCCGCGTAGCACCGGCCCGCGGCGCAAGGTGGTGGTGGTCGGCGCCGGCCCGGCCGGGCTGGAGGCGGCGCGGGTGGCCGGTGAGCGCGGCCATGCCGTCACCCTGTTCGAGGCGGCGGACCAGCCGGGCGGCCAGATCCGCATCACCGCGGGCCTGCAGCGCCGGCGCGAGATCCTGGGCATCGTCGACTGGCGCATGGCCGAATGCGAGCGTCACGGCGTGGCCATGCGCTTCAACACCTATGCCGAGGCCGATGACGTGCTGGCCGAGGCGCCGGACGTCGTTGTGGTGGCGACGGGCGGCCTGCCGAACACCAGCTTCCTCGACGCCGGCGAGGATCTGGTGACCACCAGCTGGGACATCCTGTCCGGTGCCGCCAAGCCGGCCGAGACCGTGCTGCTGTACGACGACAACGGCGCCCATCCCGGCCTGACCGCGGCGGAGTTCATCGCCGGCGCCGGCAGCAGGCTGGAGCTGGTGACGCCTGAGCGGATGCTGGCCCCGGATGTCGGCGGCACCAGCTATCCGGCCTATTTCCGCGCCTTCTCCGAGCATGGCGTGCAGGTGACGATCAACCTGCGGCTGGAGAGCGTGCGGCGCGACGGCAATCGCCTCGTCGCCAGCTTCCTCGACGAATATGGGCATCGCCGGGTCGAGAAGCGGGCCGACCAGGTGGTGGTCGAGCACGGCACCCTGCCGCTGGACGAGCTGTATTTCGCGCTGAAGCCGCTGTCCGCCAATCTCGGCGCCGTCGACTACGAGGCGATGATCGCCGGCCGGCCGCAGGCGGTGCGGCGCAACCCGGAGGGCCGCTTCGTGCTGTGGCGGATCGGCGACGCCGTCTCCTCCCGCAACATCCACGCCGCGGTCTATGATGCGCTGCGGCTGCTGAAGGACGTCTGATGGCGCCGATCCGCGCCATCGATGCCGACGCACTGGAATTCGACCCGCTCTGGCTGGTCGAACGGCTGCGCGACGGGCATCGGCAGGGGATCGGAGCGGTCGAGCGCCTGCTGCTGCAGGAACCGCCCAACAGCCTGATGAGCTGGGTGGCGTGGCAGCCAGGAACGGCGCTGGGGGCGAAGCTGGCTGCGGTGTTTCCCGGCAATGAGGCGCGCGGCGCCGGGCCGAACATTCGGTCGGTCGTCGTGCTGTTCGACGGCCAGGACGGCCGGCCCCAGGCCGTGATCACCGGCGAGAGCTTCACCCGCGCCAAGACCGCGGCCGATTCCGCCCTCGGCGCCGACCTGCTGGCCCGGCCGGATGCGGCGACGCTGGCGGTGCTGGGCGCCGGGGCGCAGGCGGAGACGCAGATCCGCTACCTGCTGGCCGTCCGCCCCCCGATCAGGCGCGTGGCGATCTGGAACCGCACGGCGGAGAAGGCCCGGGCGCTGGCGGCCGCCCTCTCCGTCCCCGGCGTCGAGATCGGCGCCGTCGAGGACGCCGAGGCGGCGGTGCGCCAAGCCGACATCATCTCCTGCGTCACGGCGTCCCGCGATCCGGTGCTGCGCGGCGTCTGGCTGAAGCCGGGCGCGCATGTCGACCTGGTCGGGTCCTTCACCCCGGAGATGCGCGAGGCCGATGACGAGGCGATGCGCCGGGCCCGGCTGTTCGTCGACACGCGCCGTTTCGCCGTCGGCCATTGCGGCGAGTTCAGCCAGGCGATCGCCGCCGGCGCCATCGCTCCGGAGGATGTGGTCGCCGAACTGGCCGAGCTGTGCGCGGGCGCCGCGGGCCGCCGGTCGGCCGACGAGATCACGCTGTTCAAGAATGCCGGCGGCGGCCATCTCGACCTGATGGTCGCGCGCGCTTTCCACGATCTTGCCCGGAGACATGTCAGCGGCTGATCGGATTGGAGCTCGTTCCCTCCACCGTCATGGCGAGCCCCGAAGGGGCGTGGTCATCCAGGGCGGCTCGCACCGGCCCCTGGATGGCCACGGCGCTACGCGCCTCGCCATGACGGTGTTGAGTGCCCCTCGCATGGGGCGGTGCCTGAACGACCTCCTGTATCGATCTGGCTCATGCAGGGGTGAGGAGAATTCGGTTTACGCTGGCCAGGGGGTCGGGGACGGTTGTGGATGCCGTGAACGGAGGGCCGCTTGAAGATCACCCGGATCCGGACCACCCCGGTCAACATCCCGCTCGACGCCCCGTTCCACTGGTCGGTCGGCGCCTATCCAGGCTCCTCCAAATGCATCATCGAGGTCGAGACCGATGCCGGCATCACCGGGCTCGGCGAGGCGCCGTGGTGGCATTTCGGCCCGATCATCGAGCATGAGCTGGCGCCGCGGATCATCGGCCGGGACCCGCTCGACATCGCCGCGATCGAGAGCCTGTGCCTGCCTTCGATCCAGATCACCGCCAACACCGGCGAGAACGCCGTGGTGATCGCCTTCGGCGCGCTGGAGATGGCGCTGTGGGACATCCGCGGCAAGGAATGGGGCCAGCCGATCCACAAGCTGCTCGGCGGCGCCGTCCGGCACGACATTCCCTTCACCGAATATTTCAGCTTCCGCGAGGCCGCGGGCGCAGCCGGCGGCGAGATGTCGGCCGCGGCGATCGTCGACTATTGCCTGCGGATGCGCGAGGCACACGGCTCGACCTTCTTCGAAGGCAAGCTCAGCCTCGGCGACCCGGAGCTCGAGATCCGCACCGTCCGCAAGCTGCGCGAGGCGCTGGGGCCGGAGGCGATGATCCGGCTCGATTCCAACATGCAGTGGTCGCTGCCCACGGCGCGCCATGTGCTGCAGGCGATCGAGCCCTACAACATCCGCAATTACGAGGACCCGGTCGCGACCTTCGAGGAGATGCAGAAGCTACGGCAGCACAGCGCCATCCCGTTCTCCTCGCATGTGCCAGACCTGCGCCGCGCTTTGGCGCTGGGCGTGCCCGACGCCTTCGTCACCAACTTCGCCGTGCATGGCGGCATCGGCCGGACGCTGCGCTTCATCGCCGGCTGCGAGGCCACGGGCGTCGATTTCTGGTGCTACAGCGGCGACACCGGCATCTGCACCGCCGCCTATCTCCAGGTCTCGGCGGCGACGGCGTGGATCCGCGAGCCGGCGCAGTCGCTGTTCCGTTGGCAGGTCGGCGACGTGATCGAGGGCGGGCCGTTCCGCCAGTCCGGCAACACGGTGCGGGTGCCGGACGGGCCTGGCCTCGGCGTCACCCTCGACCGCCAGGCGCTGGACCGCTGGCACCGGCATTTCACCGAGAACGGGCCGATGCAGCATTTCCGCGACCCGTTCCGGCCGGACCGCTTCCGCCGGCTGCCGCTGAACTGACAATGATCGAACCGGCCCGGCAGGGGCCGGAGAGCAACAAGCAGGGGTGCATCATGGACGACGAGACGAGGCTTCATCCCGCGATTCCGCCGATGGCCGAGCAGCTCAAGGCCGGCCGGATCGGGCGGCGCGACTTCATCCGCACCGCGGCGCTGCTCGGCATGGCGGCGCCGGCCGCCTATGCCATGGCCGGGCGGATCACCGGCGAGGCCGTGATCCCGCAGGCCATGGCGCAGGACACGCCGCGCAAGGGCGGGACCTTGCGCATCGGCATGCCAGTGATGGATTGCGCCGATCCCGCCATCTACGACTGGTCGGAGAAGGGCAATGTCGCGCGGCTGATCATCGAGCCGCTGGTGTCGATCGGCACCGACGACGTCGCCCGGCCCTGGCTGGCCGAGAAATGGGAGGCGAATGACGACGTCAGCCAATGGACCTTCCACCTGCGCAAGGGGGTGAAGTGGAACAATGGCGACGCGTTCAACGCCGACGACGTGATCGCCACCTTCACCCGCTGGCTCGACAGCAAGACTGGCTCCTCCAACCAGGGCCGGTTCAGCGGCCTGACGGTGAAGGAGGGGGACGCGGTCAAGATGGCGCCCGGTGCCATCGAGCGGGTCGATGACCACACCGTGCGCTTCCATCTGCAGAGCCCGATGCTGCAGTTCCCGGAAAGCCTGGGCGACTATCCGGCGCTGATCAGCCATCGCGACTTCGCCAAGTCCGGCGCCAACCTGATGAAGACCCCGGTCGGCACCGGCCCGTTTACGCTGAAGGAGGCGGCGGTCGGGTCGCGCGCCGTGTTCGAGAAGCGGCCGGCGGCGGAATATTGGGGCGAGGAGGTCCATCTCGACGGCGTCGAATACATCGACCTCGGCAGCGACCCGGCCGCCTGGCTGGCGGCGCTGGGCTCCGGCCAGGTCGATCTGGTGAGCCAGGTTCCGGTCAACCTGCTGCCGGCGGTGCAGTCCGTGCCGAATCTGAAGACCTACGAGAAGCTGACGGCGGAGACCGGCGTCGCCCGCTTCCGCATCAGCGAACCGCCCTTCGACAAGAAGGCGGTGCGCCAGGCGATCCAGGCCTGCGTCGACCACAAGCGCCTGACCGAGCTGGCCTATCAGGGCTTCGGCACGCCCGGCGAGGATTTCCACGTCTCGCCGATCCATCCGGAATACACGCCCCTGCCGCCCCCGGCGCCGGACATCGACAAGGCCAGGAAGCTCTTGGCTGACGCCGGCTTCCCGAACGGGCTGTCGATCGAGATCAACTGCCAGGACGCGCTGAAGCACGAGATCGACACCGCCCAGGTGCTGTCGGAGATGGTCAAGCCGGCGGGGATCGACCTCAAGGTCAGCGTCCTGCCCGGCGCCACCTTCTGGGACCGCTGGACCAAATGGCCGTTCTCGGTGACGCAGTGGCTGACCCGGCCGCTGGCGGTGCAGGTGCTGGCGCTGGGCTATCGCAGCGGCGTGGCCTGGAACGAGACCGGCTACGCCAACCCGGAATTCGACGAGATCCTCGACCAGGCCCAGGCGACGCTCGACCTCGAAAAGCGCAAGGTCCTGGTGCACCAGCTGGAGCAGATCATGCAGGAGGACGCAATCGCCATCATCCCGTTCTGGCTGAAGATCTTTACCGCCAGCACCGACAAGGTGCAGGGCTTCGAATACCACTTCGCCCGCGAGATGCATCTGAACACGGTGTGGCTGGCGGCCTGACGGGAGCGGCCTCGGTTGGGTTCGCCCTTGCGAACCCAACCTGCCGCAGAGTGCGGGCGCCCTACTCCACT
>NZ_VCCH02000089.1 GCF_005938675.2 Mycobacterium sp. KBS0706 | reverse complement strand
CTCTCCCCGAGGAGAGGGAGGCAGTGCGCTGCCGCTCCTTTACCTCTCCCTGGGGAGAGGTCGAAATCGCGCAGCGATTTCGGGTGAGGGGCGGCCCCGGCCTCTCCGCTTGGACTTGATCCCCACCCCCGCCCGGCGCCAGGATGGCGCATGGCGGAGACCAGGGCATTGCCGCCGGAGGCGCTGAAGGCGCTGTCTCGGCGATCGGATCTGGATGGGTTGCGGGCGCTGGCCCGGCATGCCGGGCTGATCGCGCTCGGCGTGGTCCTGGTGCTGGCGGCGCGCGGCACGCTCTGGGTCTGGCCGGCCATGGCGCTGCTCGGCGCCGCCGAGATCGCCCTGTTCGCGCCGCTGCACGAGACCACGCACCGCACCCCGTTCCGTTCGCTGTGGCTGAACCGGGCGGTCGGCTGGGTCGCCGGCTTCGTGCTGTTGCTGCCGCCGGAGGGCTTCCGCCTGTTCCACATGGCGCATCACCGCCACACCCAGGATCCCCGGCGGGACCCGGAGCTGATCGGCGCCAAGCCGCTGACGCGTGGCCGCTACTGGCTGATCCTGACCGGCCTGCCCTATTGGGCAAGCCAGGCGCTTGGCCTGCTGCGCACCGCCGCCGGCCGCGACCGGTCGCCCTGGATTCCGGCGGCCGACCGGCCCCGGGTGGCGGCCGAGGCGCGGCTCTACCTGCTGCTCTACGCCGCGGTGCTGGCCGCCAGCCTCGCCGCCGGCAGCGCTCTGGCCCTGCTGCTCTGGGTCGGGCCGGTGGTGCTGGCGCAGCCGCTGCTGCGCTGGGTGCTGCTGGCCGAGCATTCCGGCTGCGTCCTCGGCAACGACCGCTGGGCCAACACCCGCACCACCCTGGCCGGGCTGGTGCTGCGCCTGCTGTTCTGGAATGCCAGCTACCACACCGAGCACCATCTGGCGCCCGGCGTGCCATTCCACGCCTTGCCGCGGATGCACGACCTGGTCTCTGCCCAGCTCGCGGTGCTGTCCCCGGGCTACCCGGCCGCGCATGCCGAGATCCGGCGCGGCCTGGCCTGACGCCATCACCCCCGATCCGTCCTGATGAAGTCCACGAACGCCCGGAGCGGCGCCAGCATGTGGGTGCGGCTGGGGTAATAGAGGAACGGGCCGGAGAAGCTCTGCCACCACTCCTCCATCACCGGCGCCAGCGCGCCGCAGTCGAGGTCCGGCCGCAGCGCCTCCTCGAACAGGCAGATCACGCCCAGCCCGGCGACGGCGGCCGCGATCTCCATCTCCAGCGAGGTCGCGATCAGCGGGCCCTCCGGGGTGATCCGGACGACCTGGCCGCCGCGCTCGAACTCCCACGGGCCGGCGACCCGGCCGCTGGGGAAGCGATGGCGGATGCAGGCGTGCTCCAGCAGGTCGCTCGGATGACGCGGCGTGCCCCTGGCCGCGAGGTAGGACGGCGCGGCGGCGATGACGAAGCGCTGGCGGCGCGGGCCGATCGGCACCGCGATCATGTCGCGCTCGATCCGCTCCTCGTAGCGGATGCCGGCGTCGAAGCCCTCGGCCAGCACGTCGACAAAACTGTCCTCCGCCGTCACCTCCAGCGTGATGCCGGGATGGGCCAGCAGGAAGCGGCAGGCGATCGGCGGCAGGATGTGGCGGGCGACGATCGACGGCACGTTCAGCCGCAGCGTGCCGGCCGGGCTGTCGCGGAAGCTGTTCACGGTGTCGAGCGCGCCGGCGACCTCGCCCAGTGCTGGTCCCAGCCGCTCCAGCAGCCGCTCCCCGGCCTCGGTCGGGGTGACGCTGCGGGTCGTGCGGTTCAACAGGCGCACGCCCAGCCGCGCCTCCAGCCGCCGCAGCGCGTCGCTCAGCGAGGAGGCGGAGACGCCGCGCAAGGTCGCGGCGCCGCGGAAGCTGCGGGCCCGGGCCACGGCGACGAAGGCGTCGAGATCGGATAGGTCGGGGCTGCTCATTGTGCGCTTTTCCGTACGGCTTGTTCGCCATTGGACGGATTATCGCACGAGACGGCGTCCGCCATATTGCCGGCATCGAAGCCCGTATCGGAGCCTGCCATGCAGTACCACCAGCTCGGCGCCACCGGCCCGCGCGTCTCGGCCCTCGGCCTCGGCGCCATGGGCATGTCCGGCATGTACGGCCCGTCCGACCGGGCCGAGAGCATCGCCACCCTGCACGCCGCGCTCGACGCCGGCATCACCCTGATCGACACTGGCGATTTCTACGGTTCTGGCCACAACGAGATGCTGATCGGCGAGGCGCTGCGGGCCAGCTCGAAGCGCGACGCTGCGCTGCTCAGCGTCAAGTTCGGCGGCTTGCGCGACCCGGCCGGCGGCTGGACCGGCTTCGACGGCCGGCCGGCGGCGCTGAAGAACTTCCTGGCCTACACGCTGCAGCGGCTCGGGGTCGACCACATCGAGGTGTACCGCCCGGCCCGGCTCGACCCGGCCGTGCCGATCGAGGACACGGTCGGCGCCATCGCCGAGATGGTGCAGGCGGGCTATGTCCGCCACATCGGCCTGTCCGAGGTCGGGACGGAGACGATCCGCCGGGCCGCCGCCGTGCACCCGATCGTCGACCTGCAGATCGAATACTCGCTGGTCTCGCGCGGCATCGAGGACGGCATCCTGGCGACCTGCCGCGAGCTCGGCATCGGCATCACCGCCTATGGCGTGCTGTCGCGCGGCCTGATCAGCGGCCATTGGCGGAAGGACAACGCTGCGGTCGGCGATTTCCGCAGCCACAGCCCACGCTTCCAGGACGGCAATGTCGACCGCAACCTGGCGCTGGTCGAGGCGCTGCGGGCGGTGGCCGAGGCCAAGGGCGTCACCGTCGCCCAGATCGCCATCGCCTGGGTGGCGGCGCAGGGCCGGGACATCGTGCCCCTGGTCGGCTCCCGCCGCCGCGACCAGCTGGCCGAGGCCCTGGGCGCGCTCGACGTCGCGCTGACTTCGGAGGACCTGGCCCGGATCGAGCAGGCCGTGCCCAAGGGCGCCGCCGCCGGCGACCGTTACGCCGCCGTCCAGATGGCCCATCTCGACAGCGAAAAGCGCGGGTGAGGGCGGCGGCTCCGGCCCATTCACGCCCGGAAACCCAGCCCTGCGGCGATCGGCCCTGGCGCGAGGGGCACGGCATCTGGCCATATATCCGCATGGATATGACGGATGCCGATCCCATCGAGCCGATCGACGAGGCGATGATCAGGACCCTGGTCCACGCCTTCTATGGCCGCGTGCGCGGCGACGCCGTGCTGGGCCCGATCTTCGCCGGGGTGATCGGCGCCGATTGGGGGCCGCACCTCGCCAAGATGTGCGATTTCTGGTCGTCGGTGATGCTGCGCAGCGCCCGCTACCAGGGCCGGCCGATGCAGGCCCATGCCGGGGTATCGGCGCTGCGGCCGGAGCATTTCGCCCATTGGCTCGACCTGTTCCGCGCCACGGCGCGCGAGGTCTGCCCGCCCCGGGCGGCGGCGCGGTTCATCGACCGGGCGGAGAAGATCGCCGAAAGCCTGCGCCTCGGCGTGATGTTCCAGCGCAGCATCCTGCCGGATACGCCGGCGCGCCGCGCGGGCTGAGCCGATGTCCAAGGGGGCTCCCGGCGTCGAGGAGCTGTTCCGGCATATCGACAAGCCGGCATGGCTGCCGGTCTACGACCTCCGCCGATACGCCGCCAAGGTGGATGACGAGTGCGGCTACGGCTCGGACATGATGGTCGGCATGGTGATCGAAGGCGCGCTGTTCGAGGAGGTGCTGGCCTTCCTGAACCTGTGCGCCGCGTTCGCCCGGATGTACACCAGGCAGCGCCCTTACAAGGCCGCGGGCGATGCCCCGCCCGGCGCGCTGGAGCGGGCCCTGGCCGAGAATGCGCAGCGCGACTGCCCGACCTATACCGGGCTGATCGAACTGTTCCTGCGCGCGGGCGTCATCGGCGAAACCAGGGGAATCCCCGGATAGAAGGCCGTCAGCGCTTCGCCGCGAAAGCCGCTATCGCGAAGCCGGCGCCGACCACGGCCAGGCCGCCGACGATGGTGACGATGGTGAGCGCGACCGACAGGTCGCTGCCCGTCGGGCCGAACAGGGCGAGGAAGCCGGCGCCCAGCCCGGCCAGGGAAATGCCGCCGACGGTCAGCAGCGACTGCAGGTCGGATGGGGTCTCCGCGGCGGCGCTCTTCGCGCGGCCTTCGGTGCGCGACAGGTCCATGGTTCTCTCCCGGCGGTCCGGCTGAGCCGATCCCGCGGCTGCCGTCTCCATATGTCGGATGTGTTGCCCCAGAGATAGGGCGGCGGGGAGCTGGCGTCAGCCCCCGACCTTGGACCAATAGACCCCGTAGAACGCAGACCAGCCCAGCGCCGCGAGCAACAGGCGCACCCGGACCGGCTGCATCCAGCCGGGCATGGCGGGTGTCAACCGCTGCAGGATCGCCCCGGCGGCGGCGAGCGCGACGAAACGCGGCAGCCGCACCAGCGGCGTCAACAGCGCCAGCTCCCAGACCGGAATGCCGAGGCCGGGCGCGCTGGCGGCGGCGATCTTGTAGGGGATGCCGCTCAGGCTGGCCCAGATCAGCACCCCGGTCAGGCCGGCGGCGGAGTCGGTGCCGGCCATCAGCCCCTGCATCCGGGCGATCATCGCGGTCGGGATCGCCGGCACCGCGTCGACCAGGGCGATCGCCGTCTCCGGCGCGTGGCTGGCGAACAGGGCCAGCGCGGTGCCGCCGACCATCGCCCCGGCCGCGGCGGCGACCGCGGCGCGCAGTCCGGCCCGCCAGCCGCAGGCCAGCGCGATCAGCGACACCGGCACGTCCGGCACCACGAAGAACAGGCAGGCCTCGGCCACGCCCCACAGGAAGGCCAGGAGGGTCAATCCCATTCCGGGAACCTCGTGCCCTCGACCAGCTTGGCCATGGCCGCCTCCAGCCCCTCGACGAAGGCATCCGTGTCCTCCGGCCGGTCGGCCAGGGGCGGGCCGACGAAGGCGTCGCAGAAGAACGGCACCGGCAGGAAGGCGCCGCGCGGCAGCACCTTGCCCAGCCCGTGCAGGTAGACCGGCACGATCGGCACGTCCGGCCGCCGCTTGGCCAGGTGGCAGATGCCCTTCTTGAAGCGCTGCAGCCGCTCCGGCTCGCCGCGCGACCCCTCCGGGAACAGGATCAGGATGCAGCCGCGGTCCAGCGCCTCGATGCAGCCGGTCAGCGGGTCCTCGCCGCGCTCCCGCGCATGCCGGTCGAAGGGCAGGATGCCCATGCAGCGGGTCGAGAACCAGGCCATCGCCTTGCTGCTCATGAAATAGTCGGCGGCCGCCACCGGCCGCACCTTGTGCAGGATCCGGCTCGGGAACAGCGAAGTCAGGGCGACGGTGTCGGCATGGCTGTTGTGGTTGGCGACGACGATCGCCGGCCCGCGCATCGGCAGCCGCTCCGGGTTGCGCACATGCAGGCCCACGAACAGCAACATCAGGGGCTTGGTCACCAGCCAGTGGAACAGCAGCCGCCACATGTCAGTAGTAGAAATAGCGCATGAAGTGGAAGAACAGCGGCGCGGCGAAGATCAGGCTGTCGATCCGGTCCAGCACGCCGCCATGGCCCGGGATCAGCGTGCCGGTGTCCTTGATGCCGATGTCGCGCTTGACCGCCGAGACCGTCAGGTCGCCGAAGAAGCCGCTGACCGCCATCAGCGCCCCCGCCGCCAGCGCCATGGGCAGCGACAGCGGCGCCAGCAGCGGCCCGATCAGCCCGGCGACGATGGTGGTCGTCACCAGGCCGCCGACGAAGCCCTCCACCGTCTTGTTCGGGCTGACCGAGGGTGCGATCTTGTGCCAGCCGAAGATCCGGCCCCAGACATACTGCGCCACATCGTTGCCCTGGGTCAGGATCAGCAGCAGCAGCAACAGCCCGGCGCCGCCCGGCCCGGCCTGGCCCTCCTCCGGCAGCACGAAGAGGTAGGCGACATGGCCGATGGCGAAGACGCACAGCATCAGGCCCCAATGCAGCGTGCCCAGCGCCCGCAGGAAGCCGGTGACCTCGCCGCGCAGCACCATCATCGCCGGCACCACCATGAACAGGTAGACCGGCACCCAGATGATGAAGAAGCCGTACTGCTCCTGCGCGATCCACCACCATTGCGTCGGGATGGCCAGGTAGGCGATCAGCAGCACCGCCCGGTCGGCCCGCCGGGTCGGCACCACCGACAGATACTCCTTCAGCGCCAGATAGCTGACCACCGCCAGCACCACCAGCACCGCGATCGGGTTCAAGACCAGGGCGATGCCGCCGGCGACCACGATCACCCACCAGGAGCGGATGCGCAGCTTCAGCTCGGTCCAGTCCTTCTCCGGCTTGCTGCGGCGCAGATACAGGACAGCGGCCTCGGCGACCACCAGCACGATGATCAGGGCGCCCAGCGTCCAGGCGACGGTGGGGTCGACATCGAGTCCTGCGATCATGCTCCGATCTCCGCCAGGGCAGCGCGGACGCGGTTCAGGATGGTCAGCACCGACAGCAGCAGCAGCGCCCCCAGCACCAGCGGCATCCACAGCGCCGGGGCCAGGATCTGGAAGAAGGCGGCGACGGCGAGGACCGAGAAGGCGAACGCGCGGTCGGATTTGCCGAAGGGCCCGTCATAGCGCCGGCCGGCGCCGATGGTGCGCCCGGCGATGCCGGCGGCCTCGCCGATCACCGCCAGCAGCACGATCACCACCACCAGCCAGGGCGGCGCCGGCAGCAGCAGCGCCAGCGGCAGGTACAGCGCAGCATCCGACACCATGTCGCCGATCTCGTTCAGCAGGCCGCCCAGCGGCGTCGGCCGGAAGAACTCCCGGGCCAGCATGCCGTCGATGGCGTTCAGCGCCATCCGCAGCAGCAGGAAGGGCGGGTACAGCGGCAGCAGCCAGGCCCAGCCGGTGGCGGCGGCCGCCAACCCCAGCAGCACCGACAGGCCGGCGGCGGCCAGGGTCACGGCGTTGGCGCTGATCCCCTTCGCGGCCAGCCGCGCGGCGGTCGGTCGCAGCAGCGCCTGGAATCTCGGTTTGATGTCGTAAAGCGATGGCATGGATCCCCCGATCCCCATCATACCATCGCGGGCGTCATGGCTTTTTCGTGGTGCCGTCGTTGGCGGGATCCTCCTGCGGATAGCCCGGATCGGTCAGGCAGGCGCGCAGCCAGCTTGCGTCGTCGTCCAGCCCGCCGCCCTCGGCGTCGATCCGGGGCAGGGATCCGGCCGCGGCGACGGCATCCACATTCGGCTTCAGGTCCCAGCCCGCTTCGGCCTCCTGGTCCTGATCCGGGCAGAGCGGCAGGTCGCCTGTGCCGCCTATGGCGCACGCAGCGACGGTCTCCAGCGTGCCGCCGACGACCTCGGCGACGGAATGGGTCTCGGACACCGAGCCGGACGCCCAATCCTCGGCGACGCCGCAGACCCGGTCCTTGTTCTGGTAGAAGCGCGTGGCGAAGCAGCCATAGATATCCGCCGACGCCGACCGGCCGTCGGCCGGCAGGAAGTCGCATGCGGTGCTGAAGCCGGCGAAGGGCCCGCCGGTGAACCGGGCGGCGAAGCGGCGCTGCGCCTCAGCTGCTGCGATCAGGTCGAACTGCTTGGGGTCGGTCCGCGAGCGCAGGCCGAGCGCGTCGGAGCGGTCATGCATCGCCTTCAGCAGCCGGGCATGCCAGGCGGCGTCGTCCTCGCCCTCCTCCGGGCCGGCGAGCCGCCGGTCCCGCGCGGCCAGCCAGCGCCGCTGGCTGGCGACCAGCATGTCGCGGATCTCGGCGTCGCCCGCGGCGGCTTTCAGGATCTGGGCATAGGCCTGGCCCATGGCCGTGTCGGCCGTCTTCAGCCGCTTGTCGGCGCAGATCGCGCGCTCGAGCGTCGTCGACGCCTTGCCGCAGTCGAGCGCGAAAGCGGGGCCGGAGAGGGCGAGGAGGGCGGCTGCGGCGAGCAGCAGGGATCTCATGGTCATGGCAGCCTTGGACACGAGGCGGAGCGGGAAGGTAAGGACGTCCGTCCTGGGGCGGGGCATCATCTCCGCGCCCAAACCGGGCGGGATCGTGGCGGAAGCGCGACGGTCACGCGGCGAAGCGCCGTCCGAACAGGATGACGCCGGCCCCGGCCAGGCACAGCACGGCGCCGGCCAGGTCGAAGCGGTCCGGCCGGCTGCCCTCGACCGCCCACAGCCAGGTCAGCGATGCGGCGATGTAGATCCCGCCATAGGCGGCATAGGCTCGGCCGGCGAGCTCGGAATCGATCCGGGTCAGCAGCAGGGCGAAGGCGACCAGGCAGGCGATGCCCGGCAGCGTCCACCACGGGCTGCGATCCAGCCGCAGCCAGGCCCAGAAGGCGAAGCAGCCGGCGATCTCGGCAAAGGCGGCGAGGATGAAGGCGAGGATCGAGGTCACGGCTGGCCGTCATGCGCCGGTTCGGACGCCAGCCCGTCCGCCAGCAGGCGCAGCAGGGCCAGGGCGAAAACGTCCATGTTCGCGGCGCGGTCGGTGCTGCCGGTCGCGATGATTGCCGTCAGATCCCGCGGGCCGCACAGGGCGATGCAGCTGTGCCCGGCCGGGTCGCCGTAGCGGTTGCCGGTGGGGCCGGCCGCGCCGGTCTCGGCAATGCCCCAGCTCGACCCGAAGCGGTCGCGCACGGTGCGCGCCAGCATCGCCGCATAGGGCTCGGTCGACGGGCGCAGGCCGGCCATCTCGGCCTCGCCGATCGCCAGCAGCGCCCGGCGGGCCGCCGCGGTGTAGACCACCGCCCCGCCCAGGAAATAGGCGCTGGCTCCCGGCACGGCCAGCAGCGCGGCCGACACCAGCCCGCCGGCGGAGGATTCGGCGACGGCGATGGTCTGCCGCCGGGCGGTCAGCAGCTGCCCCACTTCTGCGGCGATTTCGGCGATGGTCGTCATCCGGTCCTCGGTCCCTCGGTCCGACGGCAGGATGCATCGGTTCCTGCCGCGGATCCTAGCGGCGGCTGACATCAGGCTTCGATTCCGGGTTTGACAGGCCGGGCGGCGCCGCGCAGCTTCGCCGCGGACCATCGCCTGCCGTGAAGGACTTCCCGATGTCGACCGTGATCACGCCGCCGCCGCAGACCCTCGTCCCGGTGCTGGGCAGCGACGCCGCCTTCCCCGTCGGCCGCATCTTCTGCGTCGGCCGCAACTACGCCGCCCATGCCCGCGAGATGGGCCATGATCCGGACCGGGAGCCGCCGTTCTTCTTCGCCAAATGGGCCGATGCGGTGGTGCCGACCGGCAGCACCATCGCCTATCCGGCGGCGACCAGGGACCTGCATCATGAGATCGAGCTGGTGGTCGCGATCGGCGCCGGCGGCACCGACATCGCCGCCGATCGCGCGCTCGGCCATGTCTGGGGCTATGGCGTCGGGCTGGACATGACCCGCCGCGACATCCAGGCCGAGGCCAAGAAGCTGGCGCGGCCCTGGACCATGGCCAAGTCCTTCGACCAGTCGGCGCCGCTGTCGCCGCTGCGCCCGGCCGCCGAGATCGGCCACCCGTCCGAAGGGGCGGTCTGGCTGAAGATCAACGGCGAGACCCGCCAGTCCGGCGACCTGGCCGACCAGATCTGGCCGGTGCCGGAGATCATCGCCCATCTCTCGCGGCTGGTGGCGCTGCGCCCCGGCGACCTGATCATGACCGGCACGCCGGACGGCGTCGGCCCGGTCAGGCCCGGCGACCGGCTGGAGGGCCATGTCGACGGCGTCGGCGACCTCGCCGTGACCTACCGCTGATGGCCGAGGACCTGGCCGCGGTGCTGGCCGACGCCTGGGCCCGGCTCGGCCGCGCCACCGGCGAGCGCCGCCGCACCACCGGCCGGGTCGCCCTCGCCACGCTGAACGAACGGGGCGGGCCGGCGCTGCGCACGGTGGTGCTGCGCTCGGCCGACCCGGCGGCGCGGCGGCTCGAGGTCCATACCGACCGCCGCTCGGTGAAGGTGGCGGAGATCGCCGCCGACCCCGCCGTGGCGCTGCTGCTCTACGAGGCGGCGGACGAGGTGCAGATCCGGGTCGAAGGCCGGGCGCAGCTGCTGCCGCCGGGGCCGGCACTCGACGCCGCCTGGGCGGCGACGCCGGGGCCGATCCGCGCCGCCTATCGCATGCCGGGCCCGCCCGGCACCGCGATCGCCGATCCGGCTTTGCCGCCGCCGACGACCGACGGGTCCGAGGCGGGACGCGAGAATTTGGCCGTGATCGTGCTGACGGTCGACCGCATCGACTGGGTCCGCCTGGTCCCCGGCGCCGACCGCCGTGCCCTGTTCGACTGGACTGGCGGAGCGCTGCAGGCGAGCTGGCTCATTCCCTGACGGCGGTGCAGCTTATGGCCACGGGTTGAGGACCGAAACGCCGGTCCCGGCCACATCCGCCGCATTGCGCGTGACCAGGGTCAGGTCGTGCACGATCGCCGTGGCCGCGAGCAGCGTGTCGATCACCGGCCGCGGACGATCGGCGGACAGGACGCCCCACAGCTTCGCTGTAGCCGTATCGACGGCAAGGACCCTGTCGGCGAAGCTTGCTTCGAGGGCCTCCGCCCAGGTGCTGAGCTTGGCCGCCATCTTGGCGTCAGATCGGTGTCTGACCTCGATGCCCTTGCGCAACTCGCCGATCGTCAGGACGCTGACGAACAGCTGCGCCGGATCAGCGGCCGACAGGAAGGACAGAACGCGGGGTTCCGCCCGGGTTCGCCGCGTCTCTGACAGGATGTTGGTGTCCAGGAGGTAACCGGCGGTCACAGCGCGATCTCACGCCCGGTGTCACCATCGCGCTCGATGGTGAAATCGTCCACTTTCGGGCCGCTCAGGAGGACCGTCCGGACATCCACCTGCCGTGAGAGCAGGGCGCGGTAATCCTCGATCGACAGCAGCACCGCGCGCTCGCGTCCGTGGCGTGTGATGGTCTGAGGCCCTTCCGTCCGTGCCCTCTCGATCACCTCGCTGAAGCGGGTCTTCGCCTCCTGGACCTGCCATTCCGCCATGCTTCACTCCTGACCTATCTGACCAGAATATTGATCTGACTGATCGCAATGGCAAGTCTGGTTGACCATGTGCTCATGTATCGGCGCCCCCGATCTCGCAGGCCCGGGCGATTTTCGGCAGCCAGGCCTGGCAGAAGTCCAGATAGGTCCGGACGATGGTCGACGGGTGGCGGTGCGGCGGGTAGACCAGGTGCAGCGGCCATTCCGGCAGCTTGTGCTGCGGCAGCAGCGGCACCAGGCGCCCCTCGCGGATCGGCCCGGCTGCCAGGAAGGGCGGCAGCTCGGTCACCACGTCGCCGCTCAGCGCGCGGCTGCACAGCAGGTGGTAGTCGTTGGCGGTCAGCACCGCCCGGGGCACCACCACCTGCCCGCCCAGGTCCCAGCGGGCCGGGGCGTCGATGCGCGTCGACCACACCGCGCAGGGGTAGCGGTGCAGCGCCTCGGGGTCGGCCGGCAGGCCCAGCCGCTGCACCAGCTCCGGGCTGGCGACGAGGACGGTGCGGAAGGACAACAGGTACCGCGCCACCATGGTCTCGTGCACGATCGCGCCGACGCGCAGGGCGACGTCGATGCCGTCCTCCACCAGGTCCATGCGCCGCTCGGTCGAGGTGACATGGACCTGGATGTCGGGATAGCGGCGCTGGAAGGCGGCCAGCAGGCCCCACCACGGCTCGAAGGTCTGGGGCAGGGACAGGCGCAGCCGGCCCTTCAGCCGGGCCTGGTCGCTGGCCACGGCCTGCTCGGCCTCCAGCAGCGCCTCGATGCCGCGGCCGGCATGCTCGTAGAGGCGGGCCCCGGCGTCGGTCAGCCGGGTACCGCGCGTCGACCGCTCCAGCAGTTGCACCTTGAGCTGCCGCTCCAGCTCGCGGATGCGGCGGCTCAGCGTCGGCAGCGGGGTGCCCAGGCGGGCCGCCGCCGCCGACAGGCTGCCGGCTTGGGCGACGGCGACGAACATTCGGGCGGCGTTGAGATCCATGCGGCCAGCCTATCATTTCCGGCAGGCTGGTTGTCAGCGGCGCGAATTCCTTTCCAGTTCCGGTAGGTCTACGACCTCTCCACGGAAGGGTTGCGCACACCCGGAGAGCACAATGAAGACCTGCAGAAGGATCCTCGCGGCCATGTCCCTGTTGATGAGCTCCGCCGCATCGGCCCAATCGGCGGCGTCCACGGCGGTGCCCGTCACCGTCGACACCTACAGCCGGGCCCAGACCGATGTGAATTTCGCCGGGGTGGTGAAGGCTGGTGGCTTCGGGCAGTTCAAGCACGGTCGCGAGCTTGCCCCACCGGTGCAGCAGGGCATCGTCCGACCCAACCGCGACACCCTCTATTCCTTCGCCATCCTCGACCTCGACGCCGGGCCGGCGACGGTCACGCCGCCGGACCCCGGCACGCGCTTCATGGGCATGCAGGTCGTCAACGAGGACCAGTACACCCGCGCCACCTTCTACGGCGCCGGCGCGCGCACCCTGACGCGGGAGGCGGTCGGCACCCGCTACGCCATCGTCGTCGTCCGCTTCCTGGTCGATTTCGCCAGCCCGGACGATGTCGCCCGGGTCCATGCCCTGCAGGACAAGGTCACGCTGGCCCAGGAGCGTCCGGGCAACTTCGAGATTCCGGACTGGGACCAAGCCAGCCTGAAGACGGTCCAGGCGGCGCTGCAGCAGCTCGGCACCACCGTGTCCGACACGCGGCACATGTTCGGCGCCGGGCCCGATGCGGTCGACCCGGTCCGGCACCTGATCGGCAGCGCCATGCTGTGGGGCGGCTATCCGGAGGCGGACGCGCTGTATCTCCCGACCACGCCGGCCCGGAACGACGGCACCACCATCCACCGGCTGACCGTCGGGGATGTGCCGGTCGACGGCTTCTGGTCGCTCACCGTCTACAACAGTGCCGGCTATCTCCAGGCAAACCCGGAGAACGTCTATTCGGTGAACAGCCTCACCGCCAGGAAGGGCCCCGGCGGCGCGGTCACCATCCAGTTCGGCGGCTGCGACGGCACGGTGGCGAACTGCCTTCCGGTGACGCCGGGGTGGAACTACACCGTCCGCCTGTTCCGCCCGCGGGCCGAGATCCGCGACGGCAGCTGGACCTTCCCCGCGGCCCAGCCGGTGGCCGGCTGAAGGATCACGTCGTCACGCTCACACATTCGAAATGCCGCCGCAGCAGCCGGGCGTTGCGGCGGTTGGCCTTCAGCCCGATGTCCAGGATGTCGCCCAGCACCGGCACGCTGCCCAGCACGACGTCGAGCACGACATTGCCGGCCATCATCGCCAGCACCCGGTTCGGCGCGCCCAGGCGCCGGGCCCGCAGGATCAGCCAGGCGGAGAGCAGCCCGCCGGCGGCGTCGCCCAGCCCCGGCACCAGCCCGATCACGGCATCGAGCCCGAAGCGCCAGCCCAGCAGCGGCAGCCGCCAGCGCGAATCCAGCAACGTGGCAAGGCGGTCCAGGCGATCCAGTTCGGCGGCATGGTTCAAGGCGCGGTCCCGGGCGGTTTCGGCCGGGATGAGATGGGGCCGTGTCGCGTGGATGTCGAGCGGGGCGGGGCCGCAGGCCTCAGCATCCGCGAAGGCAATCAGAGACCGCTTGGAAATGCGCTGGCGTGAGTCGGCTGGCGGTGGTTTCGAGAACCGGCGTGCAGCGGACGTTTGGGTCCGTGAGCACCGGAAGCTTCGAGTCCGCCGTCAGACGGCCGCACCAGTAGCATTGAGAAGCGGTCTCTCAGATCGACTTGACCTCGCCGCCATCCATCCGCACGGCCGATCCGGTCATCCACCGCGCGCCCGGCGACACCAGGAACGCCATCAGCTCGGCAATCTCCTGGGGCTCGCCGTAGCGGGCGATGCCCGCCTCCTGCGGAAAGGCCGCCATGGCCTCCTCCGCCGTCATGCCGTGCAGCGGCGCCCAGCGCTGCAGGTAAGACCGCCGGCGGCCGGTCATCACCGGGCCGGGCAGGACGCTGTTGACCTGCACCCCATCGGCGATGCCGCGGTCGGAGAAGGCCTTGGCCAGGGCGACGATGGCGGTGTTGATGGTGCCGACCGCCGCATAGGACGCCTTCGGGACCAGCGCCGAGTTGCCGGACATCAGGACGACGGATCCGCCGGCCTCCTTCAGCGCGGGCCAGGCGGCGACGGTCAGCCGGCGCGCACCGTGCAGCTTCAGCGCCAGCCCGGCATCCCATTGCGCGTCGGTCATCTCGAACAGGTCGACCTGCGGCACCGCGCCGGCGATATTCAGCAGCGCGTCGATCCGGCCGAACGCCTGCAGCGTCGCATCGACGACCGCCTGGGCCGCCGACGGCTCGGCGAGATCGAGGTCGAGCACCAGCGGCTCGGCGCCGGCGGCCTTCACCGCCTCCGCGGTTTCCTCCAGCTTCGCGCGGTTGCGGGCGACCAGCGCGACCTGCCGGACATCCCGGGCCAGGCGGATCGCGGTGGCGCGCCCGATCCCCTGGCTGGCGCCGGTGACGATGGCGACGGACATGGTGTCTGCTCCTGTTGCTGTGTCAGGCCGTGCGGTTACGGGGCGAGGAAGACGCGGATGGCGTCCGCGATCTCGCGGGCATGTGTCTCCAGGGCGAAGTGGCCGGTGTCGAAGAAGCGGATCTCGGCATCCGGCAGGTCGCGACGGAACGCCTCGGCGCCGGGCGGCAGGAAGAACGGGTCGTTCTTGCCCCAGACCGCCAGGAAGGGCGGGCGATGCTTGCGGAAATACGCCTGGAACTCCGGATACAGCGCGACATTGCTGGCGTAGTCGAGGAACAGGTCGAGCTGCACCTCGTCCGCCCCCGGCCGGGCCAGGTAGTGGCTGTCGAGCGTATATCCGTCGGGCGAGATCAGGGCCTCGTCGGCGACGCCGTGCACATATTGCCAGCGCGTGGTCTCGGGCGTCAGGAACGCGCGCAGGGCCTCGCGATTGGCCGCGGACGGGTCCTGCCAATAGGCCCGGATCGGGGTCCAGCCGTCGCTCAGCCCTTCCACATAGGCGTTGCCGTTCTGCGAGATGATCGCGGCGATCCGCTCGGGGTGCCGCAGTGCCAGCCGGAAGCCGGTCGGCGCGCCGTAATCGAAGACATAGACCGCGTAGCGGTCGAAGCCGACGACCTCGGTGAACCGGTCGATCACCTGGGCGATGCCGTCGAAGCCATAGCGGAACGCGGCGCGGTCCGGCATGTCGGACTGGCCGAAACCCGGCAGGTCCGGGGCCACGACATGGAAGCGGTCGGCCAGCATCGGGATCAGGTCCCGGAACATATGGCCGGAACTGGGGAAGCCGTGCAGCAGCAGCAGCTTCGGGGCGCGGGGCGATCCGGCCTCGCGATAGAAGACCTTGACGCCGTCGATATCGGCGGTGCGGTAGCGGATGGCTGTCATAGTGGTTCTCCCTGAATTTGGGTTTGCGGAATGGCTAACCGGCATGATCCGTATCGTCAGTTATGAGGCCACGGCGCGGACCGCCTCGAGGATGATGTCGACGACGACCTCAGGCGCGGACGCCATCGGGGTGTGGTCGACCGGGGCCGAGCGCAGCGTCGCCCCCATCCTTGTCGCCATGTAGCGCTGGGTCTCCGCCGCGATCATCCGGTCGTCCTCCGCCACCAGGAACCAGCTGGGCCGGTCCCGCCACAGCGGCCGGCCGACCGGGGTGGTGATGCAGGGCAGGTGGATCGGCCGCTGCACCGCGGCCAGCACCGCGGTCGATTCCGGCGCTGCGTGCTGCGCGAAGGCCGCGGCGAAGGCCTCGTGCGGTAGCCAGATGGCGCCATGGCGGTCGGGGGCCGGCTTCGGCGCCTGCGGGTGCGGGGCCGCGCGGTTGAACACATCGGCCACGGTCTCGCCCTCGTCCGGGGCCAGCGCGGCGACGAACACCAGCGACCGGACGCGCTCGACCCGCGCCGAGGCGATGATGGCGCCGGCATAGGCGTGGCCGGCCAGCACGACCGGCCCGTCGATCCGCTCCAGCAAACGGTCGAGGGCTGCCACGTCGTCCGCCAGCGAGGTCAGCGGCAGCGGCGCGGCCCGGACAACCAGGCCCTGCCGCTGCAGCGGCGCGATCACCGGCCCCCAGGACGACCCGTCCGCCCAGGCGCCATGGACCGCGACGACGGTCACCGGTTCTTCGGAGGTCTGTTCACCCGACATGGTCATAACCTCTATAAATTCGATAAAGAGGTTATGAGCTGTGGTTGGATAACTTGTCAAGGGCTGGTTTCGAGGTTACTTTTCGATAGCCGACCACAGTCGAGGCCACCGTGAGCCATCAGCACCCTCCTGCGATCTTCCTGGCCGACGCGCTCGGGCTGGATGTCCTCAACTCGGTGGCGACACCGATCGACACCCCGATCGACTGGCTGTCGGACGGCGACGGGCTGCTGTCGTGGCTGGAGCAGGCCGGGCTGGTCCCGGCGCCGTCTCTGGCGGCGGTGCGGGATATGGCGATGCCGGGCGAGCTCGACAGCGTGGCGGCCCAGGCACGGGGCCTGCGGGAATGGTTCCGGGGCTTCGTCGAGGACCGGAAGGGGCGCCCGTTGGCCGCGGACGCGCTGCACGACCTTCAGCCCCTGAACCGGATGCTCGAGCGGGACGAGGGCTTCGCTCAGCTCGTCGCGCGGGATGGGGAGGGGCTGGAGCTGCGCAGCCTGCGGCGCTGGCGCTCGCCGGACTCCCTGCTGCTGCCGATCGCCGAGGCGATGGCGCGGCTGGTGTGCGAGGAGGACTTCACCCAGGTCAAGGCATGCGAGGGGCCGGCCTGCACGCTGATGTTCGTCGACCACACGCGCGGCCATGCGCGGCGCTGGTGCAGCATGGCGATCTGCGGCAATCGCGCGAAGCAGGCCGCCCATCGTCATCGCCTGAAGCAGAGATCCGGAGGGCAGGGAAGCTGACGCGTCCGCCGGCGGATCAGGCCTTCGGCGGCAGGGCCAGAGCGACCTTGCTCTGCTCCTCGAAATTCATCAGGCGCCGAGATTACTCCGCAGCTGCATGGGCTGTTTACGATACATTCGAAGAAAATTGTTCACAAATTAAGCAAATAGATATCGATGCGATCGGATGCTAGGCTTCAAGTCTTTCGAGTATCCGAGTATTCGGCCATCGATCCGTGCCGTGATTTGATTTGGTTGAACGATTGGCAAAGCCGCCGGGGGGCGTCATGCAGGAAGACATGGACACAGCCGATCGCGGCCCGAAAGTGCGGCGGCATGGGGCCGGGCGCCGGGGCTGGGCCGGCCTTCTCGTCGCCGCCGGTCTCCTGCTGTCCGCCGGCCCGGGCTGGGCCGACCCGGCCCGCTGCACCGCCGAGCAGGCCCAGCCGCTGCTGCCGACCGACCCGGCGCTGTGCCAGAGCCTAATCGCCGCCGTGCGCGACCCGTCGGTCCTGCCGCTCGACCAGTACGAGGCCAAGCTCAACCAGTTCTTCGGCAATTACTGCCATCGCGACACCGCCTCCGGCTGGCGCCGCGACAAGCATGTCCGCGACGCCGGCCCCTTCACCGCGACCCTGGTGGACGGTGCCTGGCAGGGCAAGGGCTTCGGCACCCACACCCCGGTGGTGATCTGGTACTCGCCCGACATGGCCGACTGGCTGGTCCAGCATCGCTCCGGCGAGACCGCCGGGACCAACCCGCCGCCCCCGGTGCCGGATGGGGCAATCATGGTCAAGGAGATGTTCCCGTATCCGGCCGCCGCCTGCGCCGATGTCGATCCGGTGAAGCTGTATCCGACCTCCGGCGCCGCGGTGATGATCCGCGACAGCAAGGCCTCGCATGACGGCTGGTTCTGGGGCTGGTACGGCTTCGGGCCGAATGGCGGCTGGTCGCCCGACTTGCCGCCGAGCCCGAACAACGGCCTGCCCAGCATGGGCTTCGCCCAGTACTGCATGAACTGCCACGCCTCGGCCAAGGACAACCTGACCTTCGCCTCGCCGCGCAACATCGAGGGCGAGCCCGGGCGGCCGCTGGTCTATCTCAGCCAGTCCTGGTCCTCGCCGCCGACGCCGCCGGACCATCACCGCGCCGTGACGCTGCCGCCGGACGATGTGACCCGGCTGGGCGAGCCGCTGTACCAGGCCGACAAGGCGGTCGACCAGGCGCTGCGCGCCTATCTGCTGCAGATGCCGACCTGGGACACGGTGCCGATGATGCCGTCGGCGAGCTATGACAACACCTGGGTCGCCGCCGGCGGCCCGCGCCCGGCGGACCAGTTCGTCTCCTCGACCCAGTGCCTGGGCTGTCACGACGCCGGCAGCACCGGGCTGCAATTCGACATGACGGTGCCGAACCCGCATGGCGACAATCTGATCAACCTGTCGCCCTATGCCACCTGGCGCAGCTCGCCGATGGGGCTGGCCGGGCGCGACCCGTTCTTCTTCGCTCAGCTGGCCAGTGAGACCCAGACCTTCCATCCGGATTCGAAGCAGATCGTCGAGGATTCCTGCCTCGGCTGCCACGGCATCCAGGGCCAGCGCCAGTTTCACATCGACACCTTCCCTGACGCCGGCAAATGCCTCGACTTCACCCGCGACATGGTGAATGCGGTGCCCTGGCCGGTCGCCGACACAGACGCGAAATACGGCGCACTCGCCCGCGACGGCATCTCCTGCACCTCCTGCCACCGCATGGCCCTGGGCCCTGCCGCCGCCGGCGTCGCCGACGCCCCGCAGAACGCCTGCATCGCCGAGCGGCAGGAGTTCCTGAACCCGCACAACACCGGCTTCGCCCGCACCTTCACCGGCAGCTTCCTGGTCGGCGCGCCCGACAAGCTGATCGGCCCGTTCGAGACGCCGAAGGTGAAGCCGATGCAGAACGCGCTCGGCATCACGCCGGAGCACAACACGACGATCAAGAGCTCCGAGGTCTGCGGCACCTGCCACACGGTGCATCTGCCGGTGCGGCAGGACGGCAAGTCCATCGCCCATGTCTACGAGCAGACGACCTATCCGGAATGGGCCTTCAGCGCCTATCGCACCGGCTCCACGCCAGACGGTCCGCTGCCACACGGGGCCGGCAGCCTGGCCCAGTCCTGCCAGGACTGCCACATGCCGTCGAAGACGGCGGACGGCAAGCCGATGCGCAGCAAGATCGCCAGCATCCAGGAGTACAGCAACTTCCCGGAGGCGGAGAACAATCTCGGGCCGGAGGACATCGACCTGCCGGTGCGCGACGGCTTCGCCGCCCACACCCTGGTCGGGCTCAACGTGTTCCTGATCAAGATCGCGCAGCAATTCCCCGACGTGCTCGGCATCCCCACTTCGGACCCGATGCTGACCAAGGGCGTCGACCCGCTGGTGCGGACCGAGCAGGCGATGCTCGACCTGGCCAGCCACCAGACCGCGGCGGTGAGCGTGAGCGGCGTCTCGACCGCCGGCGGCACGCTGACGGCCACCGTGTCCGTGCGCAGCGAGACCGGCCACAAGCTGCCCTCCGGCGTCGGCTTCCGCCGCGCCTTCGTCGAGTTTCAGGTGCTGGACCAGCAGGGCAACACGCTCTGGGCCTCCGGCCGCACCAATGCGGCGGGCGCGCTGGTCGACCAGTCGGGTGCGCCGCTCGACGGCGAATACTGGTGGACCGACGACTGCAAGTCCCGGATTCAGCCGCTGGCGCGGCTGCATCAGCCACATTTCCAGCGCATCACCGGCCAGAACCAGGCCCAGATCTATCAGGAGCTGGTGTCGACCCCGCCGCCGAATGCCACGGCTGACATGTGCGGGCCGGGCACGACGCCGCAGGGCGAGCTGACCACCAGCTTCCTGTCGATCTGCAACACGGTGAAGGACAACCGCATCCTGCCGCAGGGCACCCTGCCGCTGGCCGAGCGCACGGAGATCGCCAAGGCCCTGGGCGCGGGTGAGGAACTGGCCAAGGAGGCCGGCCCGACCGGCGTCGACGACGACCCCGACTACGTCACCGGCGGCGGCGACAGCCTGGTCTATGCGGTGCCGCTCGCCGACCTGCCGGCGGGCAGCCGACCGGTGTCGGTGCAGGCCACGCTGTACTACCAGGCGACGCCGCCCTTCTACCTGCAGGACCGCTTCTGCACGGCCAAGGGCGACGACCCGGAGCGTCTGAAGTTCCTGGTCGGCCACCTCAACGTCGACGGCACCCAGGTCGACGGCTGGAAACTGGCGGTGGTCTCGAGCGGGTCAGTGGCGGTGCCGTGAGGGCGGGGTGAGGTCCGGGACGAAGGGGGACGGCTGAAGCGCACCGCTCGGCACGGGGGCCTGCCGCCGCTGTCCTCAGAGTTGCGGCGGCGTCGTTCCGGAGTCGCCGGTGGAGAAGTCGCGGCAGAGATCGTAGGCGCGCTCCGCCCTGGCGCGGTCTTCCGCCCACAGCCTCTTGAAGGCCCGGATGCATCCCGCATGCGGCAGCACAGGCAAATCCATGCGGGCGATGACCTGCCGGTCCCTTGCGGAGGCCCTGCCGTCGGAGTTCGCCTGAAGCGCGGCGCCGAACAGTGCGATCATCCGCGCTCGCTCGCGATGCAACTGTTCCCGCTCGTTAAGCCCGAAGAAGTCGATGATGATCTGACCGCGCTTCCTTTTGTGGCCCGACGGCCGGGCCGGCACCGCCGTGGTGGCGACGAACGTTACCAACTCCTCGGGATCGTCGTCGATATCGCCGATCGGATAGCATAGCAGCGGCTTCTCGCCGGTCAGATCTGCAACCGCCGATCCGGCGGCCCCGCGCGGGCCTGCGATCGGGAAGAAGTTGAGCTTGAATGTGGTGTTGCACACCTTGCACGAGGCCGCGTAGTTCCGCAGGTCGTAGGCCAGCCAGAAATAGCCCGCCGCCTCCGGCTGGCCGGTCGGGAACCGGTATCGCAGCTTCGGATGCCGTATGGGGTCCGGCCAGGCCACCACCGACGATTTCGGCCTGAAATGCTCGACGTCGAATTCGATCTTGCCGTAGTCCGGGTTCTCGAACTGGCGCTCGCAGAATACGCACTTGTTCATCTGTAGCCGCATGAAGGCCGCCTTCGCCTTGCTCCAGATCGGCGATGCGTCCTCGAAGCGGCCGAGTTGGTTCAGCTTGCGCGTCCGCTTCTCCGCCTTCCCGAACCACTTTGCGTCGGCCGCACGGATCTCGGTCTCGACCGTCGCCGGGTCGAACGCGTAGCGGATCATCGGCGACGCTGCCCCGTGGCTGCTTTGGGGGGCATGGTCGGATCCGTCAGGCGCTCAAGATATCTCAGAGCCGCGTTCGAGTCGCCTTCGGCGGCTTTCTCAAACAACTCCTGGGCTTTGTCCTGGAACGATTCCGGCCGTGTCGTCTGTAGGCCGAAATACGAGGAGAGCAGCAGCTGCTCGGCGCTGCGGCCATAGACCCGCTCCTCGAGCTGCTTGAGCGTCGCGGTGCCGTCCTCGGCCACGTCGGTGACGAATACGTTCTCGCGCCGGACGGTGCTCGCCACCAGCGGGCTGTGCGAGGTGAACACAAATTGCAGCTTCGGAAAGCCGCTCGCCAATGCCGGCACCACGTTGCGCTGCCATTCGGGGTGAAGGTGCAGGTCGACCTCGTCGAGGAGGACGATGCCGGGCACATCCGCTAGTGCCGTGCCGGGGGAGGCGACATCGCACAGGTGGCCGACCAAGTCGCCGACCCATCCGATAAAGGCCTTGTAGCCGTCGGACAAGGCCGAGAACGGCGTGGGCACGCCCTCGAACTTGAAGAGGTATTGATCCTCGACTTTATCCAGCCTTCCCGAGAAGCGCACGTTCCGGGGAAGCACCCGGTTGATCTGCGCCACGGCTCTCCTGCGGTCGGCACCCTGAAGTCTCGGCAACCAGGCCTGGAGCGGGCGTAGCGCGACGTGATCCTCGAACAGCCCGGCGATCCGCTGATAGCGCAGCCCCCTCAACTTGCGGGCACTGCTCTCGGAATACTCGCTGGTTTCGACCCTGCGGGTCGCGCCGTAGCCAACGATGAAGAACGCGGGAGAGCGGTCGTCTTCGAACAATCTCCTGATCGACGAGCCCGACGACCACTTCGAATTCAGCCGATCGAGACTTCCCTGGCTCCGCCGTTCAATCCGTGCCTGGAGCTCCGGATTCCTAGATGACGGCGCTTTGGGCAGACGCTCGCTCCTTTCCGGGATCGCCTCAATCTTGAGCAGGGCGTGACCGACCGGCTCCTGTCCCGGGCGGGGCCGGCGCACGAGACGATATGGGACGAAGCCGGATTCATGGAGTACCGGGGCTAGTACCGCGATCCCCAGCGCCCGCAGCACCGACGATTTGCCCCCACCATTGTCGCCCAAGATCAGGTTGACGTTGGGGGTCTCGGACACGCCGTCGCCGGTCCGGCCGGGATACTGCAGCTCGAGCTCCGTCTTCCCGAAGCACTTGAAGTCACGGATGTGCAGCGATTTCGCGTACAAGCGGCGGTCCCGACCAAGTGATGGGTCCAGCCTAGCAGGGGGCGGCGCCGCGTGGAAACATCTCCTCTCCCCGGCGCGCCGAAACCGACGGCTGGGCGCTGGCGGTCGCTTTGAGAATTGGCGCGTCGTGGACGTTGGTCCGTGAGCTCTGGAAGCGGAGAACCGGCCGTCAGACGGACGCACCAAGTGCGTTTCCAAACGGTCTCTCACAGCTCGAACAGGCGCCGGATCCGTTCGGCCAGGCCGGGCGCCGAGGCGGCAGCGTGGCCGTGGCCCTGCTCCAGGCGATGCCGCTCGGTGGCGGTGCGCCGGGCCAGCAGGGTGCCGAGCTCCTCGGCGATCGCCGGGCGGTCCCGCAGCAGTGGGGCCAGCCCCTCCTGCGTGATCTCGTAGACGACGACCGGCGTCAGGGCCCGGATCGTACCGGGCTCGCCATCGCCGGTCAGCAGCCCGCCTTCGCCAAAAAAGTCGCCGGGCGCCAAGCGCCGCAGCTCCGTCCCGCGGCCCTGGTCCAAGCGGGTATCGGTGGCGACGCCGTTGCGGACGATCATCAGCGACGTCATCACCGTGCCCTGCTCGACCAGGGTGTCGCTGGCGCGGAAGCTGCGGCGGGCCATGGTCGCGGCCAGGGCTTCCTTCTCGTCCTCGGTCAGGGCGTCGAACAGGGCGATGGCGTCGAGCAGGCGCAGCGGCGTGCTGCGGCGATGATCGGGCGCCTCCTCGGCCTTCGCCGGCGCGGGGGCGGCGACAGTGGCCTCGGCCGACGACGCCAGGCACAGCCCGCCCGCCTTGGCATGGCGCCAGATCAGGTCGTAGATCTCGCTCTTCGCCTTGCCGGTCGCCGACAGGTCCGCCACCCGGAACGACAGCTCCAGCTCGACCGAATCCGCATCCAGCGCCGTCACCAGCACGCCCGGCTCGGGGATGGACAGGATGGCGTCGCTGCTCAGCAGCACCGAGCGCATCACCTCCGCCATCGCCGACGGCATCGTGGTCGGAAGGAACCGAACCTTCAGCGTCACGCCATGGCTGCGCTCGGGGCTGCTCAGATTGGTCAGCCGCGCCTTCGCCAGGTCGCTGTTGGGCACGATGATCAGGTCGTTGGCGCCGCTCAGCAGATGGGTCGCCCGCCAGTTGGTCTCCACCACCCGGCCCTCGATGCCGTTGCCCAGCACCAGCCAGTCGCCGATGCCGTAGGGCCGGCTGAGGTTGAGGGCGATGCCGGAGAACACGTCGCTCAGCGTGCTCTGCATCGCCAGGCCGAGGATGATGGCGAACACGCCCGAGGTGGCGATCAGCGTCCCGACCGGGGCGTCGAAGACATAGGCGACGACCGAGAGGATCGCGCTGACATAGATCAGGCCGACCACCAAGTCCTGCAGCAGCCGCCCCTCGCGCGGCTGCCGCTCGAAGATCAGGAAGACGCGGACGATGCTGATCAGCGACCAGGCCGCGTTGGTCCACCAGACCACCTTGGCCAGGCCGACGAAGACGCGCTGCAGGTTGGACGCGGTCTCCGGCCCCGCCTGGTAGGGCACGATGTCGTGGTACAGCAGCAGGGCGGTCAGCGCCGCGAAGAAGGCAAGCTGCCCGACCAGCCGCCGGGTGGGGTGGTGGCGCAGCACGAAACGCGTCACCACGGCGCCGATCACGGCCAGCACGCCGGTCTGGACGATCGGATCGCGGATCACGTCGAGGATGTCACTGCCGCTCAGCATCTCACCGACCAGGGCCGCCGATCGGCGCGATTTTGGACAGGAACGCCGCGCGCCGCATCCATATTCTCGCGCTGCCGCATTCATCACGGCGCGGCAAGTCCTGTTTTGCGCCGAGACCTATGGCACAGTCGTCGGACTCATTCCGGGTTGGGGGAAATTGTCCGTCATGAATAAGCACATCGACCGCTGCCCGCATTGCGGCGCCTCCGAATTGGAGGTCCTGGTCGAGATCGAGAAGTACAGCTACCTGATCCGGCCGACCGAGTTCGAGAGCATCTGGCGCACGGTGCCGATGACGGTCGGCCTGTGCCATGGCTGCGGCACCGCGATGCAGCTGCTGCCGCCCGACCGCGGGGCGCTGGACGAGATCTACAGCAAATATTACGGCTCCTACCCGACCTTCGCCTCGGACCCCGAGATGGATGAGCGCCACCGGGAGTTCATGGAGTTCCTGGTCGCCGCCGGCGTGCCGATGTCGGGCCACGCGCTGGAGATCGGCTCCTATGACGGGCGGTTCCTGGCCAGGCTGCAATCGGTCGGCATGACGGTGCATGGCTGCGACCCGAACGCCGCCGCGGCGGCCGAGGCCGAGCGCGCCTTCGGCGTCACCACGACGCTGGAATACTTCACCCCCGACACCTTCCCGGAAGACAGCTTCGACTTCGTCAGCGCCCGCCTGGTGCTGGAGCATGTGACCGAGCCCGACACCTTCCTCGCCGGCCTGCAGAAGGTGGTGCGCACCAACGGCCATGTCGCCCTCGAGGTTCCGGATTGCGGGATTGTGATGGCGGAGGGCGCGCCGTTCTGGATGTACGAGCATCCGAACTACTTCACCGCGACCTCGCTGCTGCGGGGCATGCGGCGGCACGGCTTCGACGGCACGGTGACCTCGCACAAGGGCATCCTGCGCGCCGTCTGCCGCAACACCGGCGCCGCCCTGGCGACGGACGACGTGGCGGTCGACATCGCCCTGGCGCACGACTTCCGCACCAGGTACCGCGACTATGTCGCCCGCTTCGACGCCGTCCTGGCGGATGTCCGCCGGCAAGGGCTGCCGATGGCGGTCTACGGCATCGGCAACTACTTCACCAACCTGCTCAGCTCGACCTCGCTGGAGCAGTCCGAGATCGTCGCCATCTATGACGGCAACCCGAAGAAATGGGGCCTCGAGATCGAGGGCCTCGGCCTGCCGATCCGGTCGCCCGACACGGTGAACGATGGTGGGCCGGGCGTGGTGCTGCTGGCCAGCGCCTCATATCCGGGGATGATGGAGCGCATCGCCCCCTATCTGGACCGGGGCGGCAAGGCGCTGCTGCCGCTGCCGACGCCGGTGCTCTACCAGCGGCCGGCCGGCGCCGCGGCCTGAAGGACGCGCGGCGAGGACGGGGGGGCAGGCTTGCCCCTCCCGTCACCGCGCCCACGTCATCGAGCTGCCACGGCTCCCCGCCATGGCTCCTCGACCGCCGGCGCGCTAGAGCACGAAGTCCGAAGCGGCGAGATGGGACGCCCCGTACAGCTCGATGTGGAAATCGGAGGCGCCGTCGCCGTTGACATCGCCGGCGATGGTCACATGGCCGCCGCCGCGATCGGCATAGCGCAGCTCGCCCGCATGATGGGTGTACAGCCCCGACCCGATGAAGCTGAAAGCCTGGTTGCCGGCCACGCCGGTGTTGGCGTCGATCGCTGTCAGGACGACCTTGTCGCCCTCGGCCCGGCTGAAATCGCTGATCGTGTCGGCCTGGCCGACGGTGGTGTGAGCGATCGAGGAGAAGTTGAACCGGTCGGCACCGCCACCGCCGGTCAGCGTGTCCCGCCCGGCCCAGCCGTCCAGCGTATTCGCCCCGCCATTGCCGATGAGGGCGTCGCCTCCGGCGGAGCCGTTGACGTTCTCCACCGAGATATATTCGTCGAGCGCGGCGTTCCCGCCCGACCCTTTGCCCGTCGCCAGGTTGACCGTCACGCCGACATTGCTTTCGGTGTAGGTCACCGTGTCGTTGCCGTTGCCGCCGTCGAAGTCGTCGCCAAAGTAAGTCGACCCCGAGCCGCCGCGCATCACATCATTGCCATCCTGGCCATAAAGATAGTCGTAGTCGCCGCCGCCGCTGATCGTGTCGTTGCCGGCCCCGCCATACAGCATGTTGGTGCCGCTGTTGCCGGTCAGATTGTCGTCATGGGGACTGCCGTCGATATTCTGGAAGTTGACGAAGCTGTCGCCGGTCGCCTCGCCGCCGCTGGCGGTGTGGGTCTCGAGATTGATGGTGACGCCGGCGGTGGAATTGCGGTAGGCGATGTAGTTCAGCGTGCTGGTGTCGCCGCCATCCATGACGTCGGCGCCCTGGCCGCCTTCGATATAGTCCTCGCCGGCGCCGCCGTTGAGATGGTCGGCTCCCGTTCCGCCGACCAGATGGTCGGTGTCGGCGCCGCCGTAAATCGTGTCGTTGCCGTCATTGCCCTCGAGATAATCCCTGCCGTTGCCGCCATCGAGCCGGTCGTCCCCCCCCTGGCCATATTCCTTGTCGTTGCCCTCGTACCCGTTGATGAGATCGGACCCATCCGAGCCCCATAGGCTGTCGGAGGCAGCAGTTCCGTTGATGGCCATGCCAATCATTCTCCTTGGTGCGAATCACTTGATCGGTATCCACCAAAGGGAGGTGTTTGAAACTGGATCGCAATCGAATAATTTTGAAATCCAGTTTTGATGAATAGTTATATATGTAGTCTGATTGACTAAAATCTTGGCGAAGCGAAGCGGTGGTGATCTATTCCTTCCTGCGAACCTCGATCGGATTATCATCGCCGAAATTTTTTTGATTCTGCGCCAATTGTCGCACGGCGAGCCTGCTCGCTAGGGCGAGCGACCTGTCTGGGCGGCCGCCGATCGGCGACCGACCGTCATGCAGGGTGCGGCGGGGATCGTCACCCCGGCGTCTACACCCATTTCATCGAGCCGTCATAGCCGCCCCGCCGCTGCCCTTCGACCGCATAGCGCAGGGCGTCTACGGCATGGTTCCCGCGGTCCTCCAGCTCGGACTGGATCTCGCCGGTCTTCGGGTCGGTGCGATAGCTGTACAGCGCCAGCTCGTCGATCAGGTGGCGGCAGCGCGGATGCACCACGATGTCGTGCGCCTTCAGGAACTCGACCCCGTCCTCCACCGACCCCGCCCCCTTGGTCGACCCGGTGATGCTGCCGAAGCCCTGGCGCTGCATGTAGTTGATGGTCTCCGGCCGGGAGCTGTCGGCGATGATCGGGCCCCGCCGCGACCCCGGCACGGTGTCGAACAGGGCCGGCGTGCGGTCGATCTCGCAGCCGATGCGATAAGCCTCGTGGTCGACGAACAGCGTCCGGCCCTGCACGAAGCAGCGCACCAGCACCGTCGGGTCGCGGGCGAAGCCCCAGTCGGCGCCGAACAGGAAGCGCGCATCGGCCGGCGTCTCGAACGCCTCCACCCGCCAGTTCTCGAACACCTGCGCCTCGCTGTGGCTGCGATAGCCGCCGAGCCAGACATGCTGATGCTTGTCCGGGTCGCGCGCCCGGTCCCATTCCATCTCCGCCTGCAGCACCGCCGGGAAATGCGGGTTCTCCGTCCAATTGGCCTGCACCAGCGCGGCATCGGGCGGCGGCGGGCCGCCGCGGAACAGCGCGTCGACCGGGTCGCTCGGCTGCACCGGGTTCCAGCTGAACCACAGCTCCGACCGCGGCTTGCGGATGGTCGGCCGCAGCAGGTCCAGGCTGCGGATCGACAGCGCCTGCGCTTCCTCGACCCAGGCGATGTCGTAGCCCTCGAGCGACTTGATGCTTTCGGCCGTGTGGTTCTGCATGCCCTGGAAGATGATCCGGCCGCCGCCGGGCCCGAGGATGCGGTCGGCCAGCACCCGGAAGTGGCTGCCCATGCCCAGCGCCTGGATCTTGTCCTCGATCAGCCGCTTGACCGACTGGTCCAGCGACCGCAGCACCTCGCGGATGCACACCGCCCGCACCGGCGCCGTTTCGATGCAGCGCCGCACCAGCAGCTCGGCGAAGGCGTGCGACTTGCCGGAGCCGCGGCCGCCGTGGACGCCCTTGTAGCGCGACGGCAGCAGCAGCGGCCGGAACGCCGGCGCCAGGTCGCAAGGGGGCAGGGCGGGGGGCTCGGCCGCGGCGGGCATGGCATCCCGCTTCGGCAGCAGTTCGTCGTCCAGCCCCAGGTCGCGGCGGAATTCCCGATACGCCCGTTCCAGCTCTGCCAGCTCGGCCACGGCGCGACCGGTGGTGGCGCCGGGGGGCAGCCGGGCCTCGGTCGCGTCGACCAGCCGGCGGATCACATTCGGCGGCGGCGGGGACCTGCCTTGCAGTCGCCGTCCGGCGACCACCTCGAAGCACAAGATCAGGATCTTGGGCCTCTTCAGCATGTCGTAGCCCTGCTTCTTGGCGTTGCCCGGATCGAAGCGGGCATGGAGGGCCGCGGCCTTGGCATCGCCGTACAGCGTGAAATGCTCCGCGAAATCGATCCAGCTCTGCCTGATCCCCATCAAATCGTCGCGCATCTTCGACCTCGCACGAAAAAGCCCGCCGCGGCGGGGGCCGGGCGGGCGCAACTCTTCGACTGTGCCTGAATTGTGCGACTTGACGCGGCATCGCGTCAAGAACAAAAATAGAACATAGGCGGAGTGCCGGGTGACGGTGGGGGATTGCGACGATGGCGACGGATGCGGATCTGCGGGAGAAGCTGCGGAAGATCGAGGCGCTGCATGCCGGCGCCGGCACCGAGGGAGAGCGGTTGGCGGCGGCGGCGGCGCTGGAGCGGATCCGGGCGCGGCTGCGGCAGCAGCAGCAACAGCAGCAACAGCAGCACCAGCACCAACAGCAGCAACAGCGGCAGCAGTCCCGGGCTCCGGCGGAGGAGACGAAGGTCTCGCTGCCCGACCAATGGTCGCGGCACCTGTTCGTGGCGCTGTGCCGGCGCTACGGCCTCAGGCCGTTCCGCTACAAGCGGCAGCGGCGGACGACGGTGATGGTGCGGGCGCCGCGAGGCTTCGTCGACCGGATCCTGTGGCCGGAGTTCCAGGAGCTGAACATCGAGCTGAGGCGCTATCTGCACGCGGTGACGCTGCGGCTGATCCGCGACGAGATCCATGCCGACACGACCGAGGCACCCGAGGTCGCCGAGCCCGCGGCATGACCGGACGCGATCCGGCAACGCCGGAGCCCCGCTCTTCTCCCCTCCCTTGCGGGAGCTAGGGCATATACAAATAGATCGTCGACGCCGACGGCGGGCGTGCGAACAAATTGCCTCTCCCGCTTGCGGGAGAGGTCGGACATCCGAAGGATGTCCGGGTGAGGGGATTGCGGCGTCGCCAAAAGTGCTGCTTTGCCGCGAGCGAGAACCTGATTCACCTGGTCCTGAAACGCCAATCCTGGTGTCGCGGCCGAGCCGCCCTCACCCGGTCTCGCTGCGCGAGCCCGACCTCTCCCGCAAGCGGGAGAGGCAATCGGATGACGCCGATCGATGTGTATATGCCCTAGCTCGCGGGAGGCGGGCAGGGGGAGGGGACTGCGCGCGTCCGCGCGAATGCGCAGGCACTTGCTCGCATCCGCGCGGGCACCGGCCGATTCCCCCTATCGGCTCCTGGCCGCGGCCGCCGCGCCCGCCCTTGCTCAGCCCTTGTCGCGGAGGGTCATCGTCATCGAGTCGGGCGTCTGGTCCTGCAGCGCATAGGCCAGCGGGCCGCTGCCGTCGTCCTCGCTGTCGCTGATCACGCTGAACACCGCTGGATTGGTGCCGGCCTCCGGGTCGATGCCGAGCTCCATGTAGCGGTCATTGCCGCCATAGGTCAGGCACACGCCCATATCATTGCCATAGGTGGAGCCGACATGGACCTGTTGCCCCGGCTCCAGCGTATAGGGATCCATCGTCGTCCTGCCGTCGAAGATCAGCTTCATGTCGTCGAAATTGGGATCCCGGTCGATCTTGATCCCGGCCTTGGCCTTGTTGATCATCAGCACGGTGTTCTTGAAATCCGCCATGATAGTATCTCCGTATGAATTCTCTCATGCATGCAGAACAGCATGATTTTACTATCGCATGACATGAATCATTGATAGGTCGTCACAATCAATTGACTATGGGTGGTGGCCCGGTGCCTGTCAATCTCCGGCTGCGGGGTAAGAAGAAATAGATCGGATCTCTGCAATTTCGATAAATCTCGGGGAAATTATTGAATTCGATGGCCGATCCGCATTGCGGCGACCGAGCATGATTCGGAACAGCGGTGCATCCGGGCGGCGGTCACGGGATATCGCCATGGCGAGCCCATCCTCGCTTGACGGTGGGCGGCCTGGCGGTCGTGGAGCCCTGAAGTCCTCCGGGTGAGGCATGGCGGGATGGCACCAACGCATTTTGATCGGAGCGGCCTCACGGCGATCCTGTCACGGGAGAGTGACGGGGGAAGGCGGAGCGTTCGCCGAAGAGGCCTGGATGCCGATAACCGCTGCGGTCCAGAACTATGTTGGCGAACTCTGCGGCGTGAAGTGGCGTCCGTCGGCGCTGCAGCACGCCATGCGGGTGGAACTGATGGCCGTCGACCAGTTGACGGAGAAGATCGGCGCTGTCCCGCAGGGTTCGGCTCATCATGGAACCCTGATTGCCGCTCTCGCCGAGAGCCGGAAGAAGATCTCCGTGCTGAAGGACAAGCCTCTCGCCGAATTGAGCGGCAACCGGTCCGCCATTCTGGAAGACATTGCCGATCCGATCGAGCGGCTGATGGCGTCCGCCTCCGCGTATGAGGACGAACAGGATGAGATCGGCGACGATGAAAAGCAGGAGGTGGCCTGGGCTCTCCATGAAGCGGCGCGTCGCTACCTGTTCGCCCTGCCGAAAAATCTTGATCTGATTCTGGACGACCCTTGCTTCGGCAAAATTGCCGGACACGCAACCGTCGGGCAGGCGCTCGCCGCCAAGATCCGCGGCATCGCCTTTGCCGACTGCGAATTCGCCGATTACAACGACAGCACGCTCGATGCCGGGAATTCGGTCGAGCAATTCGGGTCCGGCAGCAGCAACACGGTCGCCAGGCTCGTGCATCGGGACGGCACGCCCCGTGTCTTCAAGCCCGAGCTCGACCGCTATGACCCGGACCGTCCGTTTTTTTCCGTCCTGGTGGAGGCCGGCATTCCGCCCCGCGAACCGAATTTCGGCAACCGCAGCATCGCAAGCCGGCTGGTTTCGGAATTCCTCGGTGCGGAGGTCATTCCCGAAGCGTGCTTCGCCCTCCATCAGGGACGGATCGGCCTGCTCATGGACCTGGCGAAGGGCAAGCCGACCGTGGGAGAGAAAGCCTGGCTGGACTGGCCCGACCAGGCGGGGGCGGACCGGATGGGGCCGGCCCGGCGAAAGGCCCTGCTCATCGAACAGCACGATGGCCGGTGGGCCAGCTTCGCTCGCCCCTTCGTCAAGCCGTGGACCGCGCCGCTGTCGCCCGACGCCCAGGCCGGCCTGCTGGAACAGCTGAACAGGCTCGAATGGACCGACATGGGGACAGGCGAGCTCGATCGCCACAGAGGCAACATTTTCATCGAAATCCAGGGCGACCGGGTGAAGGTCACCGGGGTCGATAACGAGTTCTGCTTCGGAGACAACCAGGACAAGCTGGTCGACGGCGGCAGGGCCTCTTCACCCGGCCCCGCCAGGCTGATCGACGCGAAGCTCTACAGGCGCCTCATGGACGGCGATCTCGACGCCGGGCTGCTGTCCAAGCTCTCAGGCTTGCTGACCGGCAAGGCGATCGCCGCCACCCGCGACCGCTTCGAAGCGATGCGGCAGAGGGCGCGGTCGCTCAGTCCGGATTATGTGGTGGCGGACTGGCGGACCTGGCGGACACCGGGCCCGCCCCCCAACCTGACCGCGGCCGAATTCCTCGCGGCGCAGGACAGGCCCAACCTGTTCAAACGAGATATCGTGCGGTTCTTCAAGGAAGACGGGCTGCTGTAACGGAATCCGATCCGGGCAGAGGATCTGTAAGCGATCCGGCAGCACCGGAGCCCAATCTCTCCCCCTCCCCTTGCGGAAGGGGGCAGGGGGAGGGGACTGCGCGTGTCCGCGCGCAAATGCGCAGGGTACTTGCTCGCATCCGCGCGGGCACCGGCCGATTCCTCCATATCGCAGCCCGGAATACCAACCCGTCATGGCGAGCCCCGAAGGGGCGTGGCCATCCAGTGGTCCCCGCCTC
>NZ_VCCH02000088.1 GCF_005938675.2 Mycobacterium sp. KBS0706 | reverse complement strand
CGATCGACGCCAACACCGGGGTCGCCGGCGACCAGGCCTTCACCTTCATCGGCGCGGGCCTGTTCACCGGCGTCGCCGGCCAGCTGCGCGCCGCCAACACCAGCCCCGGGGTCACCACCATCGCCGGCGACGTCAATGGCGACGGCGTCTCCGACTTCCACATCCAGCTCACCGGCAACCTGGCCCTCGTCGCCGCCGACTTCGTGCTGTAGCGGCCGGAAGGCCGCAGCAGCACGGGCGGATCGGGTTCGCCCCTGGGCGAACCCGATCCTCCGGTCACCCCGCGCTGGCGGCCAAAGCCTGGGTCAGGTCGGCGACCAGGTCCTCGACATGCTCGATGCCGATCGAGACGCGGATGGTGGCGTCGGAGATGCCGATCCGCTCCCGCGTCTCCTTCGGCACGCCGGAATGCACCGTGGTCGCCGGGTGGCAGACCAGGGATTCGGTGCCGCCCAGGCTGACCGCCAGCTTGAAGATGCGCAGCGCGTTGAGGAAGCGGAAGGCCTCGGCCTCGCCGCCCTTGATGTCGAAGGAGAAGGTGGTGCCGGCGCCGGTGCATTGCCGGTCGAACACCGCCCGCTCGGGGCTGCCTTCCGGCAGCAGCGCCGGGTAGTAGACCGCGGCGACCTGCGGATGCTCGGCCAGGAACCGGGTCACCGTCTCGGCGTTGCGGCAGGCCGCGGTCATGCGCAGCGACAGCGTCTCCAGCGACCGCGCGATCATCCAGGCCGAATGCGGGTCGAGCTGGGTGCCGATGGCGCCGCGCAGCAGCTTGACCTGACGGATCTGGTCGCGCCGGCCCAAGACCGCGCCGGCCACCAGGTCGCTGTGGCCGCCGACATATTTGGTCAGGGAATAGACCACGATGTCGGTGCCGTGCCGGATCGGCTTCTGGAAGATCGGGCCCAGGAGGGTGTTGTCGCAGACGATCACCGGGGTGTGGCCCTGCTTCGCCCCGATCTCGTCGGCCACGACGCGCACCAGCTCGAGATCGACCAGGGTGTTGAGCGGGTTCGACGGCGATTCGACCAGGATCACCGAGACCCGGCCCTTGGCCGTGGCCTCGTCAGCCGCGGCCCTGATCACCGCGCCGTCGACGCCGTCGGCGAAGCCGACCGCGCCGATCTGGAACGGGTTCAGGGTGCGGGCCACCAGAGTCTCGGTGCCGCCATAGAGCGGCTGGCTGTGCAGGATCACGTCGCCCGGCCGGGCGAAGGCCAGCAGCGTCGTCGCGATCGCCGACATGCCGCTGGAGAAGATGCCCGCCGCCTCGGCCCCCTCATAGATCGCCAGCCGGTCCTCGACGATCTCGCTGTTGGGGTGGTTGAAGCGGCTGTAGACCAGCCCGGCATCGGCGCCCGGCTTCGGCTCGCGCCGGCCGGCGGTGTAGTCGAAGAAGTCGCGCCCGTCCTCGGCCGATTTGAAGACGAAGGTCGAGGTCAGGAACACCGGCTGCTTGACCGCGCCCTCGGACAGGGTCGGGTCATAGCCATAACCGAGCATCAGCGTCTCGGGATGCAGCTTGTGGTTGCCGATGCGGTCCTTGCGATAACCCGATCCGGCCATGGGGAGTCTCCTGAAAGTGTTGGCGCGGAGACTACCCCGGATCGCCCCGCGGCAACCATGGCTCAGTGATCGTAGCCCTCGCCGGGGCGGACCTTGCCGCGGAACACCCAGTAGGAATAGGTGGTGTAGACCAGGATCACCGGGATCAGGAACAGCACGCCGACCAGCAGGAACAGCTGCGACGAGGCCGGCGCGGCGGCGTCCCAGATGGTCAGGTCGGGCGGCACCAGCCGGGGGAACAGGCTGATCGCCAGGCCGGTGTAGCCGAGCACGAACAGCGCCATGGTGTACAGGAACGGCCCGTAGTCGGAGCCGCGCTGCAGCGACAGCCACAGCCGCCAAGCGAACAGCACCACCAGGATCGGCACCGGCGCGAAATACGCGATGTTCGGCCAGGTGAACCAGCGCTCGCTGATGGCCTGGTCGAGCAGCGGCACCCACAGGCTGACCACGGCCATGAACACCAGCACCGCGAGCAGCAGCCGGCCCATGGTGCGGCGGGCCCAGGCCTGCAGCGCGCCCTCGGTCTTCATCACCAGCCAGCCGGCGCCGATCAGGCCGTAGCCGAACACCAGCGCCACGCCGGTCATCAGGCTGAACGGCGAGAGCCAATGGAAGGCGCCGCCGGCATAGTGCCCGCCGGCCAGCGGGAAGCCCTGGACGAAGGTGCCCAGCACCACGCCCTGGAAGAAGGTGGCGAACAGGCTGCCGCCGGCGAAGGCTACGGTCCACAGCCATTTGCTGCTATGCGCCTTGAACCGGAACTCGAAGGCGACGCCGCGGAAGATCAGCCCCATCACCATGAAGGTGATGGGCAGGTACAGCGCCGGCAGGATAATCGCGAAGGCGGCCGGAAAGGCGGCCAGCAGGATGACGCCGCCGAGCACCAGCCAGGTCTCGTTGCCGTCCCAGATCGGCGCCACCGAGTTCATCATCAGGTCGCGGTCCTCCTCGCTGTGCGCCCAGGGGAAGAGGATGCCGACGCCGAGGTCGAACCCGTCCATCAGCACATACATGAACACGCCGCCGGCGGCGATCGCGGCCCAGATCAGCGGCAGGGCGTTGGCGATGGTCCAGACATCCGGTGTCATGGCGTCACTCCCCGGATTCGAGGGATGCGTCCGGCAGCGAGAACGGCCGCGCCGGGGTCTTGCGGGTTTCCTCGCGGTCCGCCTCCGGCGCCTCCGGCCCGATCCGGATCAGCTTGACGATGTAGTAGACGGCGGAGCCGAGCAGCATGGCGTAGATCAGCACGAAGAGGACGACCGACAGCAGCACGCTGCCGCCGCCGACCGGCGAATGGGCGTCGGCGGTGCGCAGGATGCCCTGCACCATCCAGGGTTGGCGCCCGATCTCGGTGGTGTACCAGCCGGCGATCACGGCGACGAAGCCGGACGGGATCATCGCCACCATGACGCGCTGGAACCAGCGGCTGTCGTACAGCCGGCCGGCCGCCCGCAGCACCAGGCCCAGCAGCCCGGCGCCGAGCATCAGGAAGCCCAGGCCCACCATGATCCGGAAGGTCCAGAACACGATGGCGACGGGCGGACGCTGGTCGGCCGGGAAATCCTTCAGCCCCTGAACCGACCCGCCCCAGCTATGGGTCAAGATCAGCGAGCCGAGATGCGGGATCTCGAGCACGAAGTCGTTCTTCTCGCCGCCCTGGTCCGGCCAGGCGAACAGGATCAGCGGCACGTCGCCGCTGGTCTGCCAATGCGCCTCGATCGCCGCCAGCTTGGCCGGCTGGTGCGCCCGGACCTCCAGCCCGGACTGGTCGCCGAGGATGATCTGCAGCGGCGTCAGCACTGCGATCAGCCACAGCCCCATCGAGAAGGCCTGGCGCGATTCGAGCACGGCGCGGCCGCGCAGCAGGTACCAGGCCGAGACGCCGATGATGACGAAGGCGGTGGTCAGGTAGGCGGCGGTGACGGTGTGCAGGAAGCGGATCGGGAAGGACGGGTTGAACACGATGGCCAGCCAGTCGGTCGGCTCCAGCACGCCGTTCACCACCTCGTAGCCGGCCGGGGTGTGGAGGAAGGAGTTGGCCGACAGGATCCAGAAGGCGGAGATCGCGGTGCCGACCGCGACGGCACAGGTGGCGGCGAGGTGGACGGCGCGCGGCACCTTGTCCCAGCCGAACAGCATGATGCCGAGGAAGCCGGCCTCGAGGAAGAAGGCCATCACCACCTCGTAGCCCAGCAGCGGCCCGAGGATGCTGCCGCCGATCCGCGACAGCTCGCTCCAGTTGGTGCCGAACTGGTAGGTCATGACGATGCCGGTGACCACGCCGACGCCGAAGGAGACGGCGAAGATCTTGATCCAGAATTTGTAGAGCGTCCGGAATTCGGCCCGCCCGGTCTTCAGCCACAGCGCCTCGAGCACCGCCAGCCAGCTGGCCACCCCGATGGTGAAGGCCGGAAACAGGAAGTGGAACGACATGACGAAGGCGAACTGGAACCGCGACAGGAGGACCGGATCGAGATCCATGACAATTCTCCGTCGGCAACCGGCCTGGCCGCGGTTGCCTTATTTCTTGGCTTGGAAAGAATATGCCACAGAACAGCCGCTGATTTCACGGCCGGATGACGTGCCATAAGGCCCCAGCCGGGCGACGCGTCGCAGCGCAACGAAGCGGCTGGGCATGCTAGGTCGGCTGTTCAGCCCGCAGGCAGGGGGGTATGCTCCGCGCCATGAGCTTCACCGACGCCCAGATCAAGCGCTATGCGCGCCACATCCTGCTGCCCGAGGTCGGCGGCAAGGGTCAGGAAAAGCTGCTGGCCGCGCGGGTGCTGGTGATCGGCGCCGGCGGCCTCGGCTCGCCGCTGCTGCTGTACCTCGCCGCCGCCGGGATCGGCACGATCGGCCTGCATGACGACGACGTCGTCGAGCTGTCCAACCTGCAGCGCCAGGTGGTGCACGACACCACCACGCTGGGCCAGCTCAAGGTCGACAGCGCCATCGCCCGGCTGCAGGCGCTGAACCCCGAGGTCAGGGTCGAGCGCTTCGCCGACCGGCTGACCGCGGCCACGGCACTGGAGCGGGTCGCCGCCTTCGACATCGTGGTCGACGGCAGCGACAACTTCGCCACCCGCTACCTGCTGAACGACGCCTGCTATCTGGCGAAGCGACCGCTGGTGTCGGCCGCGATGCTGCGCTTCGAGGCGCAGCTGTCGACCTTCAAGGCGCATCTCGGCGACCCGCATCCCTGCTATCGCTGCCTGTTCCCGGCGCCGCCCGACCCGGGCACGGTGCCGAGCTGCTCCGAAGCCGGGGTGTTCGGCGCCCTGCCGGGCGTGCTGGGGTCGATGCAGGCGATCGAGACGATCAAGGAGATCCTGGGCATCGGCGAGGGCCTGTCCGGCCGGCTGCTGCTGTATGATGCGCTGGAGGCCCGGCTGCGCGAGATCGCCCTGCCGCGCGACCCGGACTGCCCGCTGTGCGGCGACAACCCGACGATGACCGACCTGTCGCATCACCATGGCTGAGGGGCCGGCGGGCATCGGCGCGCTGTCGATCGTGGTGTTCGACGGCCGCTTCGACCGGGTGCATTACGCCCTGGTGCTGGCCAGCGCCGCCGCCGCGACCAACCGCCGGGCGACGCTGTTCTTCACCGGCCAGGCGCTGCGGGCGCTGCTGCCCGAGGGCTGGCGCCGGCTGGACGGCGGCGCCGAGGCGCAGGAGGCGGATTTCGCATCCCGCCGGGTGGCGACCTTCGCCGAGCTGATGGAGGCCTGCCGGGCGCTGGGTGTCCGCTTCATCGCCTGCGAGATGGGGCTGCGCGCGCTGGGCCTCGCCGCCGCCGAACTGGCGGTGCCGGCCGAGATCGCCGGCGTCGTCACCCTGCTGGCCGAATCGCCGCGCGACGGCCAGATGCTGTTCATCTGATCCCGCTTTAAGAGACCGGCACGCGGAACAGGAAGGACGGTGTCGAGGTCAGCCGGTCGCTGCGGCTGCCCGACGGGCCGTTGGTCGAGAGCTGCACCGACCGGATGTCGCCGGTGAGCGGCCCGATGAAGACGAAGTTGGCATTCACCCGCGAGCGCGCGGCGACCTGCACCTCCGGATTGTCGGTCGGCGGCACGAAAGGATGGGCGCGGCCCCTGTCGTCGATCAGGACCAGGCTGTTTCCTCGATTGAGTGAGACCGGCCGATCGGACAGGTTGGTGATGCTGGCGGAGACGATGACGCTGTCGACCCGGTAGGTGATGCCGGTCAGCATCATCGTCACGCCGCTGGGGTGCGCCTGCTGCTGCTCGAGCCGGACGGTGCGGCCGGCGTCCTGGCCGGCCGGGCCGGCGGGGGCCGCCGGGACCGCGGCCGGCGCCGTCGCCATCGGCAGCTCCGGCCGCGACGGCAGGCCAGGCTTGACCAGCGGCTGGGACGGGGTGGGGGTCGACGAAGACCGAAGGGTGGGTGCCTGCAGCGGGCCGTCCAGCAGCGAGCTCTGGGCCTGAGCTGCCGTCGCGGCCGCGGTCACGGCAAGCGCGATGAGAGTTGGCTGAAATTTCATGAAAATTCTCCCAGACTCCATTGCTGGTTCAACCCGCAGTCAGCTCCGCTGTTCCGCCCGCGTAACATCCGCAAGGTGCTTTCCCGTTAACAAAACAATGATACCGTGGCTTGATTCGGCGAGAGCCGCGCGGACCATTGCATAGTTGCCGTTAAGTAGAGCCGTAGGGGGACAAGCCAATCATGTCGGAATCCTGGACAGCTTGGCGACGTCGCCCGCCCGTTGCAGCGCTCGGCGTTCTCCTCTTCCTCGCCGCCTGCAACGAGTCCTCGGACAAGCAGGCCCAGGCGCCGCAGATGCCGCCGCCGGCCGTCGGCGTTGTCACCGCCGCCAAGAAGCCGGTGACCGAGGGCTACACCTTCGTCGGCCGGGTCCAGGCGGTGAACAACGTCAACCTGGTGGCCCGGGTCGAAGGCTTCCTGCAGCAGCGCAACTACACCGAAGGCCAGGAGGTGAAGGCCGGCGACCTGCTGTTCGTGCTGGAGAAGGACACCTACCAGGCCGCGGTCGACCAGGCCCAGGCCAATCTGACCAGCGCCCAGGCCAATGCCGCCAACGCCAAGGTGCAGGCCGACCGCGCCCGCGACCTGATCAAGAACCAGAATGTCTCGCAAGCCGTGCTGGACGACCGCGAGGCGGCGGAGAAGACGACCATTGCGACGGTGCAGCAGACCCAGGCCGCGCTGGAAGAGGCGCAGATCAATCTCGGCTACACCTCAATCCAGGCGCCGTTCGACGGCCGCGTCGGCATCTCCAACTTCAGCGTCGGCGCGCTGGTCGGCCCCAGCAGCGGCGCCCTGGCCACCATCGTCAGCCAGGACCCGATCTACGTCCTCTTCCCGGTCAGCGACCGCTTCATCCTCGACGTGCAGCAGGCGACCGGAACCGGCAAGGTCGCGCCGCAGGATGTGGCGGTGAAGCTGACCCTGGCCAACGGTTCGCAGTATCCGCAGGTCGGCAAGATCGACTTCACCGACGTCAAGGTCGACCAGAACACCGACACGCTGATGGTGCGGGCGGAGTTCGCGAACCCGCAGCGCACCCTGACCGACGGCCAATACGCCCGGGTGACGGCGGAGCGGAAGGACCCGGTCGACGCGCTGGTGATCCCGCAGCGCGCGATCCTGACCGACCAGAGCGGCAACTACGTGCTGGTGGTCGGCGAAGGCAACAAGGTGGCCGCCAAGCATGTCACCACCGGCGCCAACCAGGGTGCCGACGTGGTGGTGCAGCAGGGGCTGAACGACGGCGACGTCGTCATCGTCGACGGCGTCCAGAAGGTGCGCCCGGGGCAGGAGGTGAACCCGGCCCCGACCAGCGAGCCGAGCGGGCCCGCGGGCGGCGGCGCGGCTCCGGCCGGCAACAGCGGATCGGGCCAGGCGGCGCCGGCCAAGCCGGCGGGGAACTGACCCGATGCTGTCCTCGATCTTCGTCGATCGCCCCCGCTTCGCGATCGTCATCGCCATCGTCATCACGCTGGCCGGGCTGATCGCGATGCGCGCCATCCCGATCGCCCAGTTCCCCGACATCGTGCCGCCACAGGTCTCGGTCACCGGCACCTACCCCGGCGCCAGCGCCGCCGTGGTCGAAGCGACCGTGGCGCAGCCGATCGAGGCCCAGGTCAACGGCGTCGACAACATGCTGTACATGTCGTCGACCAGCGGCAGCGACGGCTCCTACTCGCTGATGGTCAGCTTCGCCGTCGGCACCGACCCGGACATCAACACCGTCAACGTCCAGAACCGCGTGGCGCTGGCCGAGCCGAAGCTGCCGAGCGAGGTGACGGCCCAGGGCCTGACGGTCAAGAAGCAGTCCTCGGCGATCCTGCAGCTGGTCACGGTGTACTCGCCGGACGGGTCGCAGGACGCCCTCTACCTGAACAACTACGCGATCATCAACCTGATCGATTCGCTGGCCCGCGTGCCCGGCGTCGGCCAGGCCTCGCTGTTCGCGACCCAGAACTACGCGATGCGGATCTGGTACAACACCGATACGCTGAACAGCTTCGGCCTCAGCCCGAACGACATCGTCACGGCGGTGCAGAGCCAGAACGTCCAGGCCGCCGTCGGCCGCCTAGGCGCCCAGCCGATGCCGGACGACCAGCAGATCCAGGTGACGCTGCAGACGCTGGGCCGGCTGACCGACGTCAAGCAGTTCGAGGACATCATCCTGCGCGCCAACCCGGACGGGTCGGTGGTGCGGCTGCGCGACGTGGCCCGGCTGGAGCTGAACAGCCAGTCCTACGACACCAATGCCCGGCTCAACGGCACCCCGGCCGCGGTGATCGGCATCTATCAGTCGCCCGGCTCCAACGCCGTCGCCGCTGCCGAAGGCGTGCGGTCGGAGATGGAGCGGCTGAAGCAGCGCTTCCCCGCCGGTGTGGATTACAAGATCACCTACGACACCACCATCTTCGTCAGCGAGACGATCGGCGAAGTCGAGCACACGCTGCTGGAGGCCTTCGCCCTGGTCGCGATCGTGGTGTTCGTCTTCCTCGGCAACCTGCGCGCCACGCTGATCCCGATCATCGCCGTGCCGGTGTCGCTGGTCGGCACCTTCGCGGTGCTGCTGGCCGTCGGCTTCTCGGCCAACACCATCTCGCTCTTCGCCATGATCCTGGCGATCGGCATCGTCGTCGACGACGCCATCGTCGTGGTCGAGAATGTCGAGCGGGTGATGGCCGAGACCGGGCTGCCGGCCAAGGAGGCGACCAAGCTGGCGATGCGCGAGATCACCGCGCCGATCATCGCCATCACCCTGGTGCTGCTGTCGGTGTTCGTGCCGGTCGGCTTCATCCCCGGCATCACCGGCCAGCTGTACTCGCAATTCGCCGTCACCGTGTCGGTGGCGATGCTGATCTCGGCCCTGAACGCGTTGACCCTGACCCCGGCGCTGTGCGGCGTGTTCCTGAAGCCGCACCAGCACGGCCACCGCCCCGGCCTGTACGGCCGGATCATGGGCCGGGTCTCCGGGGGCATCGACAAGGTGCGCGACGGCTACGCCTGGGTGGTCACCCGTCTGGTCCGGCTCGCGGTGCTGTCGATCCTGCTGGTCGCCGGCTTCGGCGGCCTGGCCTGGGTGCTGAACAGCGCCACCCCGACCGGCTTCCTGCCGGACGAGGATCAGGGCCTGTTCTTCGTCGAGGTCCGGCTGCCGCCCGCCGCTTCCGTCAGCCGCACCACCGAGGCGATGAACCAGGTCGAAGGGCTGGTCAAGGACATCCCGGGCATCGCGGACATCACCGGCGTGATCGGCCGCAGCTTCATCGACGGGCTGGCGGAGCCGAATGTCGGCTTCCTGGTGGTGGCGCTGAAGCCGTTCGACGAGCGGGTCAAGGACGGGATCACGGTGTTCAACGTGCTGCGCCAGGTCGCGGTGCGCTCCGCCGGAGTGCGCGACGCCCTGGTCATCCCGCTGAACCTGCCGCCGATCATCGGCCTGGGGACCGCCGGCGGCTTCCAGTACCAGCTCGAGGATCTTGAGGGCAAAGGCCCGAACGAACTGGCGGCGGTGGCCCAGGGGCTGGTGGTGGCCGCCAACCAGTCGCCGGACCTGACCCAGGTGTTCACCTCCTACAACGCCAACACGCCCCAGATCTATCTGAACCTGGACCGCGAGAAGGCGCAGAATCTCGGCGTCGGCGTCAGCGCCATCTTCAATGCGCTGCAGGCGACGCTGGGCGGCTTCTACATCAACGACTTCAACCTGTTCGGCCGCACCTGGCAGGTGATCGCCCAGGGCGAGGCCAATGACCGGCGCACGGTCGACGACATCTACCGGATCTATGTCCGCTCCTCGAGCGGGCAGATGGTGCCGATGCGGTCGCTGGTCGACGCGCAGCAGCAGCTGGGGCCGCTGTTCATCACCCGCTACAACAACTACCGCGCGGTCAGCATCCTCGGCAGTTCGGCACCCGGCATCAGCTCGGGCCAGTCGCTGGCGGCGATGACCCAGGTCTCGAATGCCACCCTGCCGCCCGGCTACGGCTTCGAATGGACCGGCACCGCGCTGCAGGAGCTGGAGGCCGCCGGCCAGACCGGCTTCATCCTCGGCCTCGCCGTGCTGTTCGCCTATCTGTTCCTGGTGGCGCTGTATGAGAGCTGGTCGATCCCGATCGGCGTGCTGCTGTCGGTCATCGTCGGCATCGTCGGCGGCCTGGCGGCGCTGTGGATCGCCGGCCTGTCCAACGACGTCTACGCCCAGATCGGCATCGTCGTGCTGATCGCGCTGGCCAGCAAGAACGGCATCCTGATCGTCGAGTTCGCCAAGGCCAAGCGCGAGGAGGGATCGTCGATCGCCGAGGCCGCGATCGAGGGCGCCCGGCTGCGCTTCCGCCCGGTGATGATGACCAGCTTCGCCTTCATCCTCGGCCTGGTGCCGCTGGTGACGGCGGCGGGCGCGGCCGCGGCCAGCCGGCGCGGCGTCGGCACCTCGGTGTTCGGCGGCATGATCGCGGCCTCGGCGATCGGCATCTTCCTGATCCCGATGCTGTACGTCACGCTGCAGCATGTCCGCGAATGGGTGCATGAGAAGCTGCTGGGCGGCTCGATCGCACCCAAGCCTCGGGCCGAGGTGCCGGCCACGCCGGCGGAATGACGAAGGGCGGCTCCGGTGGGAGCCGCCCTTTCTCATTGGCTGCTAATGCACCCAGCGGCCGCGGTCGTGGTACCAGGGGCGGCCGCGGTAGTAGTTGTCCCAATAGGGGCCGGCATCGAAGGTGATGACCGGCACGCCGATCACCGGCGCGGCCTCGACGATGACCCGGCGGCGGTGCTGGACATCCGCCGCCAGGAAATGGCCGTCCGTCCAGCCGCGGTCATGGCCGACGCCGATGTCGCACCAGGCCCAGCCGTCGAGGCAGCCGAAGATCTGCACCGGCACGCCCGGCCGCAGCCGGGCGACCGTCGGATAGTCGGCCCCCGGCCCGGCGCGCAGCCGGGCCGGGGCGGTGGTGTAGCCCGGCGCGGCATCGGCCGCCGTCGCCGCCAGGGCCGTCATCGCCAGCCCGGCCAGCGCGGCGAGGGCGAGCTTCCATCTCATCATGCGAACTCCAGGGATGAGCATCCCCCTTCGTCCGCCTCAACGCGGCAGAGCCGGATTCCGGTCGCCGGATCAGCGGGGCGCGGCGCCGTGCCTCACCCCCGTACTGTCAGCCCACCCGCTTCGCCGCGTCGAGAGCGCGGGACAGGTCGCGCTCCAGGTCCTCGATCCCTTCCAGCCCGATCGACAGGCGCACCAGCCCGTCGGTGATGCCCATGGCGGCGCGGTCGGCCGCCTCCATCGCCCGGTGGGTTGTGGTGGTCGGGTGGGTGGCCAGCGACTTGGTGTCGCCGAGATTGTTCGAGATGTCGACCAGCTGCAGCGCGTCGAGGAAGGCGAAGGCCGCCGCCTTGCTGCCGAGGTCGAGCGAGACCAGCGTGCCGCCGTTCTTCATCTGGCGCTTGGCCAAGGCATGGTGCGGATGGCTTTCCAGCCAGGGGTAGCGCACCGACCGGGCGGCCGGATGCGCCTCGACCAGCTGGGCCAGGCGATGGGCGCTGGCGACCTGGCGCTCGACCCTGAGGCCCAGCGTCTCCAGCCCCTTCACCAGCACCCAGGCGTTGAACGGCGACAGCGCCGGGCCGGTGTGCCGGTAATAGGGCAGGAAGTCGTCGGTCAGGAACTTCTTGTCGGCGAGGACCGCGCCGCCCAGCACCCGGCCCTGGCCGTCGATGTGCTTGGTGGCGGAATAGATCACCACATCGGCGCCGAGCTCGAGCGGCTTCTGCCCCAAGGGCGTGGCGAAGACGTTGTCGATGAACACCTTGGCGCCGGCGGCATGGGCGATCTTCGACACCGCGGCGACGTCGACCAGATCCAAGGTCGGGTTGGCCGGCGTCTCCAGGAACACCGCCCGGGTGTTCGGCCGCATCGCCGCCTCCCAGGCCGCGAGGTCGGCGCCGTCGACGAAGGTGGTGGTGATGCCGTAGCGCGGCAGGATGGTGCCGAGGATGACGAAGCAGGAGCCGAACAGCGCCCGGCTGGCCACGACATGGTCGCCGCCGCGCAGATGGCAGAACAGGGCGGTGAACACCCCCGACATGCCGCTGGCGGTGACGTGACAGCCCTCGGCCCCTTCCAGCAGGGCCAGGCGCGTCTCCAGCACCTCCAGCGTCGGGTTGCCGTAGCGGGAATAGACGAAGCCGGGATCGTCGCCGGTGAAGCGCGCCTCGGCCGCCGCCGCGCTGTCATAGACGAAGCCCGAGGTCAGGAAGATCGCCTCGGAGGTCTCGCCATAGGGCGTTCGTCGGGTGCCGCCGCGGATCAGCGCGGTCTCGGGGCCGAATTCGTCTTCGCTGGGGGCTTCGTAACGATCCATCTCACCGACTCCTCGATCCGACCGGGAGGCGGTGCGTGCGGGACCTGCGCGCAACCGACCTTTTAGCGGAGTTTAACGTGGCCGCAAGCCGGTCGGCTCAAATCACCACGGGGGCCGCGTCCAACCGCGGCGAATGCAAGACTTATCGGCAAAACCGCGATCGGGCAATGCGTTTCACACAGTGCGGTTGTGCGGCAAGTAGCCCTAGCCTCCTGCCTGCAAGGGAACCCAGAACAGGCTGGCATCGAACCGGTCGGCGCTCATGGGCTCCGTTCCGCGCGTGAAGCAACCCTCGACGGCACCATCGACATCGGCCTTCTGCTCCGGCGTCAGATCGGCACGATAGGCGATCGCGCAGGTCCGCTCAGGGATCGCGACCTGATAATCCGGCCCGAGGGTGTCATCAAACAGATGCGGGAGCAGCAGCCGAGACGGACCGACGCCGTCCTCATGGAGCATTATCTGCATGAGTGGCCTGCCGCCTTCATCGACCTTCTGGTGCGAAGCCGGGCGTGATCCGGTCATGCGCATCAGGTTATCGAGAGCCTTGGCCCGCCAATCGATCCCGGCGTTCTCCCAGTATGCGGCCAACTCGCCGTTGACATAGGTCATCATGTTGTCTTCGCCCAGCACTGCCCAAGCCGCGACGAACGGCAACCGGCCGATCTGAACGATCGGTCCCGGCCAGTTGAGTTGGAGAAGCGCCGGCGGCAACACGATCGGCACCAGCTGGGTCTCGTCACGCTCGGAAGGGTGGCGCGTGAGATCCGTCCGAAGCGCGTCGATATCCGCCATAGAAGCCCCCGCAGAAAGACTGCGAGAGAGAATACACTCGTTCATCGCAATGAGAGAACGAAGGCGGCGCCGTGCCTGCGGCAACGGCGCCCCAGCCCCCGGGGCAGCAGGGCTGGGGCGCGCCTTGCGCCGCCCGCCTTGATCCCCCGATCAGGCGACGGCGTGCAGCGTCCGGCTCTTGCCCCCAAGAATCCGGTCCGCCGCGCCGGCCCCCCAACCGTAGTCCAGCAGCAGCTCCTGCCCCGGCTCGACCGGCCGGATCGTCCGGAAGGTCAGGGTCTTGGCGGCAACGTCGATCTCGACATCGACATTCGGCACGTCGCTGGCGTTGAACAGGCTGCCGATGCCGAGGCTGACGGCCCGCGGGCGGCCCTCCTCCGGCCATTTGTAGACATAGTCGTCGAGGATCGTGGCTTCGCAGCGCCGCCAGTCCTCCCGATCCAGCAGCAGCACCGGGTTGCGACAGATCACGTCACCCCGCGCGAACCGCCTGGTGGCGAACACGCCCCTTCCCGCCGCCGCGACGCTGCGGACGGTATACCCCTCGTCTTCCGGCTTCATTCGGCAATCTATCGATGGATCGGACACGGCGACGAGGCTGCCCGCCCCGGCGATCAAAATTCCATCAGCATGTGAGGTCAGCCGCGATCCCCGGCCAGGGCGTAGAGCACGAAGGGCATCTCGATGCCCTCGTACAGCCGGCGATAGGAACGGCAGAGGCGGAAGCCCCTGGCCTCGTAGAAGCCGCGGGCCAGCCGGTTGTGGGCGAAGCTCTCCAGCGTGCGGCAGCCGCGCCTGACGGCGTCGGCCAGGAGCACGGTGCCGGCCGACCGGCCCTGCGCCGCCGGGTCGACGAACAGCATGTCGAGATGCGACCCGGTCATCAGCGAGAAGCCGAGCGGCGTGCCCTTGGCGTCGACCGCGATGCGCAGGTCCGGCAGCCGGGCGGTGAAGCGGCGGGCGAAATCCTCCGGCCGTTTGCGGTCCAGGATCGCGGCCGGGAGGATGTGCTCGAAGGCGGCGCGGGTGCTGCGCCACGCCACCTCCGCCACGGCCGGCAGGTCCGCCGCCACCGGCGGGCGCACCGTCACCGCATCCATCGTCCTCACCTCACCCATCATCCGGCGCCCCGCAGCCTGGGATCGAGCGCGTCGCGCAACCCGTCGCCGAGCAGGTTGAAGCCGAAAGACGCCAACAGGATGGCAAGGCCGGAGAAGATCGAATCCCAGGGCGACAGCAGCAGGTAGCCCCGCGCCTCGGCCAGCATGCGGCCCAATGACGGCGTCGGCGGCTGGGTGCCGAGGCCGAGGAAGGACAGCGAGGCCTCGACCAGGATCGCGGTGGACAGCGACAGGCTGGCCTGGACCAGGATGACGCTGGCGAGGTTGGGCAGCACGTGTCGCCGCAGCACCCGCCCCTCCCCCGCCCCGATGGCGCGGGCGCCGAGCACGTACTGGCTGCCGGCCACCACGAGCGCCGGGCCGCGCAGCAGCCGGGCGAAGACCGGGATGTAGACGATGCCGATGGCCAGCGCCGTGGTGGTCGCCCCCGGCCCCAGCATGGCGACGATGCCGATCGCCAGCAGGATGATCGGGAAGGCGAACAGGATGTCCATCAGCCGCATGCCGGCGCGGTCGAGCCAGCCGCCGCGCAAGGCTGCGGCCACGCCCAGGGTGCCGCCGACCAGCAGCGCCAGCAGCACGGCGCTGGCCGAGGCGGCGAGCGAGGCGCGATAGCCATAGAGGATCCGCGACAGCACGTCCCGGCCGAACTGGTCGGTGCCGAGCCAGGCGGCGGCGCTGGGCGGCTTCATCCGCCGGATCACATGCTGCGCCAGCGGGTCGTCCGGCGCGATCCAGGGCGCCAGCAGGGCCGCCCCGACCTGCAGCAGCACCAGCGCCCCGCCGATCCAGACCAGCGGGTGGCGTGGCGCGGCGATGCGGCGGCGCGAGGGCGGCGCCAGGGTCTCGGGCAGTGGTGCCGTCATCTGAGGCCGATCCGCGGGTCGAGGGCGGCATAGAGCATGTCGGTGACGAAGTTCACGACCACGAAGCCGGCGGTGACCAGCAGGATCGCCGCCTGGATCAGCGGGTAGTTGCGCTCCGCGATCGCGCCCAGCATCAGCCGGCCGAGGCCCGGCAGGGCGAAGACCTGCTCGACCACGATGGCGCCGCCGAACAGGTAGCCGGCGGAGATGCCGAGCGCGGTGACGAAGGGGATCATGGCGTTGCGGAAGGCGTGGTGGAACACCACCGACCGCTCGCTGACGCCCTTGGCCCGGGCGGTGCGGATATAATCCTGCCCCAGCGCGTCGAGCATGGCGGAACGGACGATGCGCGACAGCGAGGCCAGCACCGGCACGGCCAGGGCGATGGTCGGCAGCAGCATACGCTGCAGATTGCCGACCGGATCGTCGGCCAGGGCCACGAAGCCGATCGCCGGGAAGGCCGGGAACACGCCGTGGAACAGGTAGATCAGCAGGCCCCCGAGCCAGAAGGACGGCACGGTGACGCCGGCGATGGTGACCACGCGCACGAGATAGTCGCGGGCCGAGTTGCGGAAATAGGCCATCAGGCAGCCGGCCGGTACCGCCAGCGCCACCGAGACGGCGAGCGCCAGCAGCGTGACCTCGATGGTGACGCCGATCCGGGCCCCGATCTCCTCCAGCACCGGCCGGCCGGTCCACAGGCTGGTGCCGAGATCGCCGGTCAGGAGGCCGCCGAGCCAGGCCAGGTACTGGGTGACCAGCGGCTGGTCGAGGCCGAGGCGCTGGCGCAGCGCCGCGATCCGGTCCGGCGTCACCTCGCTGTTGGCGCCGAGCATGATCTGCACCGCGTCGCCCGGGATCAGCCGGATCATCAGGAAGGCGACGACCGAGACCCCGAACAGCACCACCAGCAGGTCGAGCAGCCGCCCGGTCAGGAAGCGGGGCATCCGGCCTCCCTTCGTGCCCGAGGCTCAAAAAGTCCCCCCTCCCCTCGCGGGAGGGGGATAGGGGGAGGGGGTTCGTGCCGAGAGAGCCGGCTCCCTCTGAAAGATTTGGACGTCGAAAGCTTCAGGTCCCGCCGCGTCGGAGTCCTTCGATCGACAACCCCCTCCCCCTTCCCCCCTCCCGCAAGGGGAGGGGGGACTCGATTGGCTTGGTTCGCGGGGACCGTCACCCCCATCACTTCTGCAGCGCCGTCTGCCGCAGCGAGCGGGTGGAGCGGTTGCCGACGATCTCGTAGCCGGTGACGCCGTCGCGCACCGCGGTGAACAGCTGGCCGAAGGCCAGATGCGCGATCGGGCCGTCGCAGGCCAGGCGCTTCTGCAGGTCGGCATAGATCGCCTTGCGCTTGGCCGGGTCCAGCGTCGTCCGGCCCTCGTCCAGCAGCTTGTCGATCTCGGCGTCCGAATATTTGAACACATTGGTCGAGCCGCCGGTGCGGAAGGTGCGGTACAGGTAGCCGTCCGGGTCGACATTGCCGCCGTTGATCGAGGCGAAGAGCTGGAAATTGGAGTTGCGCCAGTCCTGGATGAAGGTCCCCTGCTCCTGCACGTTCAGCGCCACCTCGAAGCCGGCGGCGTTGAGCTGGGCCTGCACCACCTGGGCGACGTCGACCACCAGCTGGTTCGAGCCCAGCACCTTCATCTCGGCCTTCAGCGGCAGGGCCACCCCGGCCTCGGCCAGGAGCGCCTTCGCCTTCTCCGGATCGGCGGCGTAGCAGGGGAAGTCCGAGACCGACAGCGCCCAGTCCTTCAGGCCGGGCGACAGCGGCCCGCCCGGCTGGCCCTTGCCGAAATAGGCGGCCTCGACCACCTGGGACCGGTCGATCGCGGTGTTCAGCGCCTCGCGCACCTTCGGGTTGTCGAAGGGCGGCTTCGACACGTTCATGCCGACCAGGGTGTAGGACAGGTCGGTCGTCTCGAGCAGGGTGACACCGGGCGTGCCCTGCAGCGTCGCCGCCGTGGCCGGGTCGACATTCGGCAGCAGCTGGTAGGTGCCGCCGGACAGGCCGACCTGCCGGGTCGAGGCCTCCGGCACGATGTTGATCTTGACCGCGTCGAGCTTCGGCAGCCCCGCCTGCCAATAGCCGTCGGTCTTCGCCAGCAGCAGATAGGTGTCGGGCACCCATTCCTTCAGCGTGAACGGACCGGTGCCGTCGGTCTTGCGCTGCAGGTCGATGCCGCCGGTCGCGGCTGCGGCCGGCACGATCGAGATCTGCGGCAGGTTGGCGAGGAAGGGCGCCGAAGGCGTCGTCAGCGTCACGGTGACCTGGTGGTCGCCGGTCGCCGTCACCTCCTTCACCATGTCGATGCGGCTGGCATAGGGCGAGCCGGTCTTGGGGTCGCGCACCCGGGCGAAGCTGGCGGCGACGTCGGCCGGAGTCACCGGCGACCCGTCATGGAACTTCGCGCCCGGGCGCAGGGTGAAGACATAGGTCAGCCCATCGGGCGAGATGGTCCAGGATTCGGCCAGCTCCGGCACCACCTTCAGGTCCTTGTCGACCGAGGTCAGTCCTTCATAGACCGAGCCGTTGACCAGCACCGTGGCGAAGGAGGTGGCCACATGCGGGTCCAGCCCGACCGGCGACTGGTCGGTCGCGACCTCCAGCGTCTGCGCCCACGCCATCGGCGCGGCGAGGGCCACCGCCGCTGCCGCCAGCGACGCCCGAATCATCCGTCCCATCTCCAGCCTCCCCCTGTTGATTGGGGGCCAGTAAAGGCGCGTCAAAGGGCGAGGTCAATCGATCGGCACAGGCCGGCGCTTCGTTCCGCTTTGACTGCCGGAGGCCTCTTCATGATAACAATGTTTTCCGTGTTGAGAATTTTCATGCGCGATTTTCAGGAGGCTTCATGATCAGTCGGCGGATCCGGGGCGGCAGCGCTCTTTCAACGGCCACGGCGCTCGCCATCTTCGCCCTGGCCATCGGCAGCCCGGCAACACGGGCGGCGGATTCGGGGACGCCGATGGCGGCCCGGATCGAGGCGCTGGAGCCCGAGCTCGACTCCTATGTGACGGCCGGGATGAAGGCGTTCGACACGCCGGGCCTGGCCATCGGCATCGTCAGCGGCGACAAGCTGGTCTACGCCCAGGGCTTCGGCGTGCGCAGCAAGGCGAAGGGCGGGGCGGTCGGCACCCGCACCGTGTTCCAGATCGGGTCGACCACCAAGGCCTTCCTGGCCGCCACCCTGGCGATCGCCGTCGACCGCGGCAAGCTGCATTGGGACAACCGCATCGTCGATCTCGACCCGGAGTTCCAGCTGAAGGACCCTTGGGTGACGCGCGAGTTCCGGGTCTTCGACCTGCTGGCGCAACGCTCGGGCCTGCCGCCCTACGCCAATGATTCGCTCGGCATCCTGGGGCTGGACGAGGCGGCGCTGATCCGGTCGCTGCGCCATGTCGAGCCGGTCTCGAGCTTCCGCTCCACCTTCGCCTACACCAACATCACGCATCTGCTGGCCGGCCGCATCGTCGCCCGCGGCGAGGGGGCCGCGGACTGGAACGCGGTGCTGCGCCAGGACCTGCTGCAGCCGCTCGGCATGGTCGAGACCTCGACCACCGCCGAGGCGATCGAGGCCGCGCCGGACCACACCCAGGGCCATCGCTGGACCCCCGACGGCACGGTCGAGGTGCCGTTCACGCCGATCTTCCCCTACGCCTTCGGTGGCGCCGGCGACATGAACTCCACCATCGAGGACATGGGCCGCTGGCTGCGGCTGCAGCTGCGCGACGGCAGCTTCGACGGGCAGACCATCGTCTCGCCGGCGAATATGGCGGTGACCCGCACGGCGCGGGTGGGGATCAACGACAAGGCCTTCTACGCGATGGGCTGGGTCGGGATCTCGACCCCGAACGGCCGCATCATCTGGCACAATGGCGGCACCCCCAGCTTCGGCGCCTATGTCGGCTTCGTGCCCGAGAAGGATGTCGGGGTCATCGTCCTGACCAATGCGGAGAATGTCGGGTTCCCGGACGCCGTGGGCGCCTGGGTGCTGGACCGCCTGCTGGACAATCCGCGGGTCGACCATGCCGCGGCCGCGCTCGAGGCGGCGAAAGGCCGGTTCGCCGAAGCGGCGAAGGCGTTCGTGAAGCCGGAGAACCCGCAGCCTGCCCTGCCGCTGGCGCCGCTGGCCGGCAGCTATGCCGAGCCGAGCCTCGGCAAGGCGGTGCTGCGCCAGGACGGCGACGGCGCGGTGCTGGAGCTGCAGGATGGCGGCGCCGTGCTGCAGCTGGAGCCGTGGGACGGCAGCGTCTTCATCCTCCGGCAGAAGCCGGTGGGCCGCTTCGCCGCCATGGTCGAGGACAGCGGCCCCAGCCCGGCCGGCTTCGCCCAGTTCCAGATCGACACGAACGGAACCAAGCCCCTGCTGCGCTTGACCATCGAGAACCAGTCCTACATGTTCCGGCGCGAATAGGCACTGATCGCCCATCTCAGACGATCGCGGCCTGCAATGCTTCCGTCGTCCCCAGCCACGCCTCCGCCAGGCCCGGGATGCAGAGCGCCCAGGCGACGAGCTGGGTCTTGATCTTCCCGACCGCCGAGACATGCACCGGCTCGAACGTGTCGAGCCAGCAGGCGAAAGCCTGGTGCGGTGGCACGTCATAGCGATCGGCCAGGACCCAGAGCCAGGTCGCGTGCGCCAGCCGGATGCTGACCGGAACGTGGTCGAGGCCGAGCGCCTGCGCGGCACAGATCCGGTGCCGCCCGGCCAGCATCCGGTAGAATTCGCCGCCCGGCCCGACCGCGACGATGATGTCGCCCTCCGTGCGTTCGCTGCGCGGGTCGCGCCCGCGAGCCGGGGTGAAATCGGGGGTCAGCTCCCGCGGTGTCACGCCGTGGGTCCGGATGCTGTCGAGCAGCGATTCGCAGTAGCGGCGATAGGATTCGATCGCCTCAACGCTGTCGAGCACCAGCGGGCCGACCTGCATCGGACGGCCCGCCTCCATCAGGCGCAGCAGCCTGCGATAGCTGGGGGAGGTGGTCGGAGCGCCGCTCCAGACGAGATCATTGAACCACTGGTGGTGGAAGCTGTCGGCGACCGGCTTCGAGATCTCCGACCAGTCGCCGGCATCGATGAAGCGATCCCGCAGCCAGACCGGACGGCCCCGGGCATGGACCTGGGTGGCCAGAGTCCGGGTCACGAGCCGCGTCGGCACCCAGCGCAGCAGGGCGGATCCGTAGAAGATCCGCGCGTCTCGAGGAGAAACCAAGGATCTCTCCGGACATTCCGATAGTTTCTTCATGTCCCGCAGCATTCTTCCTCGGAATCTCAAACGAGACTCCAGAATCGTCTGCGGTTTCGGTTTTTCTTGATTCTCAGTAATTTGCCGAAAGAGAGGGATGATGGCGGCATTGGTACGCTGATAGGTCAGCATTGCTTCTCTCCCCGATCGCAACACTGAGTTTGTAATGAAACTGTCACAATTTGACAAGAATGGGACACGAACGGCTTTCCCGCCGGCTGGTGTCTTCGTCATAATCCCAGTGCCGGTTGTCGGTGATGAAACGCGAGGAGAAGTCCCATGGCCACAGCACGGCGCACCGCGATCGGGCTGATGAGCGGCACCTCGATGGACGGGGTCGACGTCGCGGTGATCGAGACCGACGGCGAGACCGTGTTCGCCTGCGGCGCCGCCTCGACCACGCCCTACACCGATGCGGTGCGCGACGCCCTGCTGGCGGTGGCGCGCGACCCGGCGCGGGCCGAGCATGAGGCGCTGGCCGAGCTGTCCGCCGCCGTCACCGACCTGAACACCGCCGCCGTGCGCCGCCTGCTGGACGAGGCCGGGCTGAAGTCCGAGACGGTCGATGTGGTCGGCATGCACGGCCAGACCATCCTGCACCGGCCGGAGCGGCGCTTCACCCGGCAACTCGGGGACGGCGCCCGGCTGGCCGCGGCGCTGGGCATCCCCTGCGTCAACGATTTCCGCTCCGCCGACGTCGCCGCCGGCGGCCAGGGCGCGCCCTTCGCGCCGCTGTACCACGCCGCTTTGGCCAAGGACCTGCCGCGGCCGCTGGCCGTGCTGAATCTCGGCGGCGTCGGCAATGTCACGGTCATCGAAGAGGGCACCATCACCGCCTTCGACACCGGCCCGGCCAGCGCCATGATCGACGACTGGGTGCAGCGCCACACCGGCGCCCGCTACGACGAGGACGGGCGGATCGCCGCCAGCGGCCGCATCGCCGAAGACCGGCTGGCGGCGCTGCTGGCCAACCCCTATTTCGACGCGGCGCCGCCGAAGTCGCTGGACCGCAACGACTTCCCGATGGCGGCGGTGGACGGGCTGACGCTGGCCGACGGCGCCGCCACCCTGGCCGCCTTCACCGTCGCCTCGGTCGCCGCGTCGCGCCGGCACTTCACGGCCCCGCCCGGGCGCTGGCTGGTGACCGGCGGCGGCCGGCATAACGGCACGCTGATGGCCGGGCTGCGCCAGGCGCTGGGCGTGCCGGTCGACCCGGTCGAAGCGGTGGGCTGGGACGGCGATGCGCTGGAGGCCCAGGCCTTCGCCTTCCTCGCCGTGCGCTCGCTGGACGGGCTGCCGCTGAGCCTGCCGACCACCACCGGCGTGCCCCGGCCGATGACCGGCGGCGTCCTGCACCGGCCGCTGACCCGCGCGGCGTGAGCGCCTTACTGATCGCCACTCGCTCTCTCGAATCCCCCCTCCCCTCGCGGGAGGGGGCAAGGGGGAGGGGGTTGTCGAGCGAAGAGCGCAGCCCTCATCCGTCGATACTTCTCGTCGGTCGATCCTGCCCGTAAGCTCCGGTTCTTGCGGGCCGAACCCCCTCCCCCTACCCCCTCCCGCAAGGGGAGGGGGACTTGAAATGTTTCTGGAACTGCGTCCCATGACCCTCGCCGCCGCGGCCGATGCCGCCTTCGCCCTGGTCGATGAAGCGATCGATGCCGGCCGCATCCCCGGCGCCGTGCTGGGGCTGGTGACCCGCGACGGCGATCGCGCGATCCGCTCCGGCGGCCAGGCCGCGCTGGTGCCGGAACGCGTGGCCCTGGCCGAGGATGCGCTGTTCGACCTGGCCAGCCTGACCAAGGTGATCCTGACCGCCACCGAGGTGCTGCGGCTGGTCGAGCAGGGGCGGATCGACCTGGCCGACCCGCTGGCGCTTCACCTGCCGGACCTGCGCCAGTACCAGCCCGAGCACTGGGTGCGGCAGGTCACGGTGCGGCAGCTGCTGTCCCACCGCTCCGGCCTGCCGGCGGTGGAGCCGCTATACACCTGGGGCAGCGACCCGGAGACGCTGAAGGCGCTGGTGCTGCAGAAGGACTGGGCGGGCGGCGCTGAGACCTATTCCGACGTCAACTACGTGCTGCTGGGCATCCTGATCGAGCGGCTGCGGGACAAGCCGCTGCGCGACCTGCTGCCGCCCGGCGACTTCGCCGTCAGCCCCGGCCCGTCCCGCGCCGTCGCCACCGAGCGCTGCACCTGGCGCGGCCGGGTAATGCGCGGCGAGGTGCATGACGAGAACGCCTATGCGCTGGGCGGCCTGGCCGGCCATGCCGGGCTGTTCGGCAGCGCCGCCGCGGTGCTGGACTTCGCCCAGCGCTTCCTGGCCGAAGAGGTGCTGCGGCCGGCCACGGTCGCCGAGATGCTGCGCGCCGATGGCCACCCGCACGGCCTGGGCTGGCAAATTCGGCACGAGGGCTGGTCCGGCGGGTCGCTGTGCTCGCCCGACACGATCGGCCACACCGGCTTCACCGGCACGGCGCTGTGGCTCGACCTGGAGCGCGGCCACGCCTGGACCCTGCTGACCAACCGCGTGCACCCGTCGCGCCATGTCGAGACCGGCATCCAGGCCCTGCGCCGCGGAGTGTCGAACACGGTGTCGGCCGCCTGGCCGTTCTGAGAGCCTGCCCCGGAGCTCGCCCCGGCGGCCGTCTGACGCGGTTTTCTCCGCTTCCGGTGCTCACGCACCAAATGTGCGCTGCGCTCCGGTTCTCGAAAACCACGCCAGCCGACTCACCAGGACGAGCTCCGGGACAGGCTCTGCTTTCGAGATCTTCATCCTGGGAACCAACTCGAAGCCGCCCTCTGCTTGGCCCGGCCACGCAGCGATTGACAGGCAATTCCCAGCCGCTTTCCATGGGCGCAATCGGTCCGGCGATGGGGAGAACGCCGGAAATTTCTCATAAAATTCAATGCATAGGGGGACCGTCCCGATGAGATCCCGCCTGCTGGCCGCCGGCACCGCCGCGGCCGCCCTGCTGTGGGGCATCGCCGCCTCGGCCCAGACCCCGGAGGAGGCCCGCGCCTTCGTCGACAAGGCCGAGGCCGACCTGGCCGCCACCAGCGAGTATCTGAACAAGGCCTCCTGGGTCCGTGCCACCTTCATCACCGACGACACCCAGTGGCTGGAGGCCAAGGCCAATGGCGAATGGACCGAGAAGACCAGCGCCTATGCCAAGGAAGCCTCGCGATTCGACGAGGTCCAGCTCGACCCGGTGACCCGGCGCAAGCTCGACATCCTGAAGCGCAACCTGGTGCTGCCGGCGCCGGACCGGCCGGGTGCCGCGCACGAGCTGGCGACGCTGAGCACCAAGCTCGATTCCACTTACTCGACGGGCGAGTTCCCCTATCAGGGCAAGACCCTGACGCTGAGCGACGCCGAGGACATCCTGGCCGCCTCGCGCGACCCGGCCGAGACCAAGGCGGTGTGGGAAGGCTGGCACGGCATCTCGCCGGTGATGAAGCCGGACTATGCCCGGCTGGTGGCGCTGGCGAATGAGGGGTCGACGGCGCTGGGCTATGCCGACACCGGCGCGCTGTGGCGGTCCGGCTACGACATGCCGGCCGATGATTTCGCGGCCGAGACCGACCGGCTGTGGGGCCAGGTCGAGCCCTTCTACAAGAACCTGCACTGCTATGTCCGCGGCCGGCTGAACGCGAAATACGGCGATGCGGTGCAGCCGAAGACCGGGCCCATCCGCGCCGACCTCCTGGGCAACATGTGGGCCCAGTCCTGGGGCAACATCTACGATTTGGTGGCGCCGAAGGACGAGGCCGAGGGCTACAGCCTGGACAAGCTGTTGGTTGCCCAGGGCTACGACGCCACGAAGATGGTGAAGACCGGCGAGGCCTTCTACACCTCGCTCGGGCTGGCGCCCTTGCCCGATACCTTCTGGCAGCGCTCGCAGATCGTGCGGCCGGAGGGCCGCGACGTCGTCTGCCACGCCTCGGCCTGGGACCTGGACGACCGCGACGACGTCCGCATCAAGATGTGCACCAAGGTGAACGGCGAGGATTTCTACACCGTCCACCACGAGCTCGGGCACAACTACTATCAGCGCGCCTACAAGGACCAGCCCTACCTGTTCAAGAACGGGGCCAATGACGGGTTCCACGAGGCGATCGGCGATTTCGTCGGGCTGTCGGCGCTGACCCCGACCTACCTGAACCAGATCGGCCTGCTGGACAAGGTGCCGGGAGCCGAGGGCGACATCCCGTTCCTGCTGAAGATGGCGCTCGACAAGATCGCCTTCCTGCCCTTCGGGCTGCTGGTCGACCGCTGGCGCTGGGAGGTGTTCGCGGGGAAGGCCACGCCGGAGACCTACAACGACGCCTGGTGGGCGCTGCGGCTGAAGTATCAGGGGCTGGTGCCGCCGGGGCCGCGCCCGGCCGACGCCTTCGACCCCGGCGCCAAGTACCACATCCCGGGCAACACGCCCTACACGCGGTACTTCCTGGCCCATATCTACCAGTTCCAGTTCCACCGCGCCGCGTGCCAGCTAGCCGGATGGACCGGGCCGCTGCATCGCTGCTCGGTCTATGGCGACAAGCAGGTCGGCGAGCGCTTCAACGCGATGCTGGAGATGGGCCAGTCCAAGCCCTGGCCGGACGAGCTGGAGGCCTTTACCGGCGAGCGCAAGACAGACGCCAGCGCCGTGGTCGAATACTTCACGCCCCTGAACGACTGGCTGACCGAACAGAACAAGGGCCAGAGCTGCGGGTGGTGAAGCGGCTGACGGGATGTTCTCCTCTTGCCTCTCCCGCTTGCGAGACCTTCTCAGAATTCCAACACCGTCATTGCGAGCGCAGCGAAGCAATCCATGCATCAGCTCGTGCGGAACGATGGATTGCTTCGTCGCTTCGCCTCCTCGCAATGACGGCGAGGGACGAGCGTTCTGAAAGGGTTTCCCCAGGCGGGAGAGGCAATCCGTTCTTCGACCAGGCGTCCGCCCTTACACCACCTTCACGTACCAGTCGAAGTCGAGCGGCGGCACCTGGCTGTGGAAGCGGCGGTATTCGGCCAGCTTGATCTTGGCGAAGGCGTCGACGAAGGCGTCGCCGAGATAGTCGCGCATCAGGGCCGACTCCCGGAAGTCGCGGATCGAATCCAGCCAGTTCGGCGGGATGTCCGAGGCCGGCGAGCCATAGCCGTTGCCGGTCACCGGCGGGCCGGGGTCGCGCCGGTCGAGGATGCCGCGATGCATCCCGGCCAGCGCCGCCGCCAGCGCCAGGTACGGGTTGGCGTCGGCGCCCGCCACCCGGTGCTCGACATGCTTGGCCGCCGGCGGGCCGATCGGCACGCGCAGCGCCACGGTCCGGTTGTTGACGCCCCAGCTCGGCGCCAGCGGCGCGTAGCTGAGGGTCTGGAACCGGCGGTAGGAGTTGGCGTTCGGCGCGAACACCAGCATGCCGTCACGGATCGTCGCCCCCATGCCGCCGATGGCGTGGCGCAAGAGGTCGTCGCCACCCTCCGCGGCGAAGCGATTGCCGCCGTCGCCGTCGGCCAGGCTGATGTGCAGATGGGTGCCGCTGCCGGTCTCGCCGGCATAGGGTTTGGCCATGAAGGTGGCCTCCATGCCATGCCGCTTCGCCACGGCGCGGACCAGCCGCTTGTACAGGATGGCGTCGTCCGCCGCCCGCAGCGCGTCGGCGCGGTGCTTCAGGTTGATCTCCACCTGGCCCGGCGCGTATTCGCTGATCGCGGTGTCGGCCGGAAGGCCCTGGATCTCGCAGCAGGCATAGAGATCGGCCAGGAAGTCGCCGAGCTCGTCGAGATCGGCCATGCCGTAGGCCTGCTTGCCGGTGCTGGCGCCCCGGGGCGGGATCGGGCGCCCGGTCTCGCGCCAGGATGCGTCGAAGACGTAGAACTCCAGCTCCACCGCCACCACCGGGTGCAGGCCGTCGGCGGCCAGCCGCGACACCACCCGAGCCAGCACCTGGCGCGGATCGTAGGCCGACGGCGTGCCGTCGAGCTCGAACAGCGTCAGCAGCAGCTGGGCCGAGGGCTCGGCCTTCCACGGCACCGGCACCAGCGTGCCGGGCACGGGGCGGGCGGTGCGGTCGGCGTCGCCGTCCTCCCACACCAGCCCGGTCTCCTCCACATCCGCCCCGGTGATGTCGAGGCTGATGATCGAGCCGGGCATGTAGCGGCCGTTGCGCCAGATCCGCTCCAGCTCGCCGACCGGGATGCGCTTGCCGCGCTGCACGCCGCAGGCATCGGTCAGCAGGATATCGACGAAGCGGATGTCGCGGTGCCGGGCCAGGAAGTCCAGGCACTCCTGCGCGGGATCGGCGGCTTTGGTCGCGTCAGGCATGGTCGGCCTCCCCCTTCGGTCCGTGCCGCCAGCTTAGGTGGAGGCGAAGGCGAGCGGAACCGGTCCCGGGCGCGGGACCGTCATGCCGGCGAGAGTTCGGCGGCGCTGCATCGGAGCGATCGTGAGGAAGGCTGGAGCGGGTGAAGGGAATCGAACCCTCGTCGTAAGCTTGGGAAGCTTCTGCTCTACCATTGAGCTACACCCGCGCGCCGTCGGTTATAGGCGAAGCGGCGATACCGTTCAAGGCACGTCGGTGCGATCGCGACGGGTCCCGTTTTGCCCGCTGTGCTAGGAAAGCGCGTCGGATAGGATCGGCGCCGCGGATGGCGCCATGGGTGTGCGGCAGGGATGGAGCGCGGATGAGCGGCGAGATCGCCACGATGATGGACCTGCTGGCGCGGCTGCCGGGGCTGGGGCCGCGGTCGGCGCGCCGCATCGCGCTGCATCTGCTGCGCCACCGCGACGCCGTGATGCGGCCGCTGGCCGAGGCGCTGGAGGTCGCGGCCACGGCGATCGTGCCGTGCTCGATCTGCGGCAATCTCGACACCATCGACCCCTGCCCGATCTGCAGCGACCCGGCCCGCGACGCCGGGTTGATCTGCGTGGTCGAACAGGTGGCCGACCTGTGGGCGCTGGAGCGGGCGCGCGCCTTCCGCGGCCGCTACCACGTCCTGGGCGGCACGCTGTCGGCGATCGACGGCGTCGGGCCGGAGGACCTGTCGGTCCCGCGCCTGCTGGCGCGCGCCCGCGAGCCGGGCGTGACCGAGGTGATCCTGGCCCTGAACGCCACGGTCGACGGCCAGACCACGGCGCATTACCTGGCCGAAAAGCTGGAGGGCATCGGCCCCAGCATCACCCGCCTGGCCCATGGCGTGCCGGTGGGCGGCGAGCTGGACTATCTCGACGACGGCACGCTGGTCGCCGCCCTGCGCTCGCGCCGCGGGCTGTAGCCCGGCCCCTCGGGCCTATCCCGGCAGCGGCGGGTCGCGCGGCGGCACCGGGGTCGACTGGACGATCGAGGTGGTGGTCTGGCCATGCGCCAGGAAGCGGTCGAGCAGCCGGTCCAGCGTCTCGATCGCCTCGACATGCACCTTCAGGATGAAGCAGTCCTCGCCGGTGATGCGGTGGCATTCCGCCACCTGCGGCATCGCCCGCGCCAGCTCGGCGATCTTCGGCACCTGCCCCGGCATCGGCCGGATGCGGACGAACACCGTCAGCGGATAGCCCAGCGCCCCCGGCTCCAGCTCCAGCCGCCAGCCGCGGATCACCCCGGCCTCCTCCAACCGCAGCAGCCGCTCGCGCACCGCCGGGGCCGACATGCCGATGCGCCGCGCCAGCTCGGCCACGCCCAGCCGCGGCTCGGCCTGCAGCAGGCGGATCAAGGCGAGGTTGCGCTCATCGGCGAGCAGCGGCGAGACCTGGAAGGCCAAATCGACGGATCTCCTTCGGAACAAAGGCCGATAAGGGCATCGGGCTTCGACCGATCATGGGCCGGGCCGCCGGCGCATGCAAATCTTTCGGCCATGTCGATGCCTGAGTCCTCCGCCGCCGTGCCGCTGGCGCAGCGGCTGCCGCCGCAGCTGTTCTTCGTCGTCAGCGCCGTGTTCCACTATCTGGGGCCGGCCTGCGCCGTGCTGCTGTTCGGCGCGGTCGACGTGCTGGGCGTCGCGTGGCTGCGCATAGCCACCGCCGCCCTGGTGTTCGCGCTGTGGCGCCGGCCGTGGCGGCTGTGGCAGCGCAGCAGCGCCGCCGATCGCTGGACGCTTGTGGGCCTTGGCCTGGTGCTGGCGGCGATGAACGCCTGCTTCTACCTGGCGATCGCCCGGCTGCCGCTGGCCACGGTCGGCGCCATCGAGTTCCTGGGGCCGATCGGCCTGGCGGCGGCCGGGCTGCGCAGCCGGCGCAACCTGGTGGCGCTGAGCGTCGCGGCGGCCGGCGTGGCGATGCTGACCCAGATCCGGCTGGAGGGCGACGCCCTGGGCTATGCCCTGGCCTTCGCCAATTGTGCGCTGTTCGTCGCCTATGTCGTGCTGGCCCATCGCATCGCCGGGGCCGACGGCATCGACGGGCTGGCGGCGGCGATGCTGGTGGCGCTGGTGGCGATCAGCCCGGTCGGGCTGGGCCCGGCCCTGCCGGCACTGGCCGACCCGGTGCTGCTGCTGGCCGGGATCGGGGTCGGCATCGCCTCCTCGGTCATCCCCTATGTCTGCGACCTGCTGGCCATGGCCCGGCTGCCGCGCGCCAGCTTCGCGCTGATGCTGTCGCTGCTGCCGGCCACCGCCACCGGGATCGGCGTCCTGGTGCTGGGACAGATCCCCTCGACCCGCGACCTGACCGGCATTGCCCTGGTGATGGCCGGCGTCGCCCTGCACCGCGCCGCCCGGGCCTGACGGGCGAAGCGACACCTCCCCATTCGGCGAATTGCCGACCGCCGAAATTTGAGACAAACTTCATATTGGTGGGGGGAGATAGTTTGCACGTCATGGACCGGGCCCGAAGGCGGCTGGCTGACGCCGCGGTTGTGCGCGGACCTTCGGTCTCCTGACGGCGGGACCGGCGACCCCATAGGGATGAGATTCGGCCCACGCCCCGCATCGTGCGAGGGCGGGTGCCGCGTGGCGGATAGTCGATCGAATTGCGGGAGGGGGAAGACACAATGGCAAATTACTTCGGAACCGATGCGGGCGAGACCATCGTCGGCAGCGCCGGCGACGACCGGATCACCGGCCGCGGCGGCGACGACACGCTGACGGGAGGGAGCGGCAACGACGTCTTCGTCTACGACACGCGGGGGTTCGGCTACGACATCATCACCGACTTCAACACCAATGGTGACAGGATCGACCTCTCCTATCTCCATGTCGCCGATTTCGCCAGCCTGTGGCACGTCCTGCGCCAGGTTGGCAACGACGTCTTCATCAGCCTCGGCCATGGCGGCGACTATACCGAAGGCATCCGCATCAAGAACATTGCCCTGTCCAGCCTGAGCAGCGCCGACTTCGTCTTCGACACGTCGGCCAGCGCCCTCACCGTCGCAGGCACCGACCAGCGCGACGTCCTGTTCGGCGGCGCCGGCAACGACACGATTTCGGGTGGCGACACCAACGACACTCTGATCGGCGGCGCCGGCAACGACCGCATCATCGGCGGCACCGGCGACGACTGGCTGGTCGGCAACGCCGGCCATGATGTCTTCGTCTACAACAGCCGCGAGTTCAACGACGATACGATTGCCGATTTCGACATTAATGGCGACAGGATCGATCTGTCGTATCTCCATGTCGCCGATCTCGCCAGCCTGCGGCCCTTCATGATCCAGGACCGCACCGACGTCGTCATCATCCTTGAACCCGCCCGCGATTCCTGGAGCGGGTATAGCGAAACCATTCGCCTCAAGAACGTCACCCTGAGCAGTTTGAGCGACGATGATTTCATCTTCAACACGTCGCCGACATGGCTCGTCGTTACCCCTTCCGCTGGTGGCGGGGGCGTCCTGTTCGGCGGCAACGGCAATGACCTCATCTCGGGCTTCGGACCTCTCGTCGGCGGCGCCGGCGACGACCGTCTCATCGGCCAGGGCTTTCAAGACTGGCTCATGGGAGGCACCGGAAACGACGTTTTCGTCTTCAACCAGCGTGATTTCGGTGACGACGTTATCGCCGACTTCGATACCAATGGGGACAGGATCGATCTCTTCTCTCTTTACGTCCCCGATATCGGCAGCCTCCTGCCCTTCATGGCCCAGGACGGCAATGACGTCGTCATCACCCTGGACTATGGGTTCAGCGATACCATACGCCTGCTCAACGTCTCCCTGGACAGCCTGAGCAACGCCGACTTCATCTTCAACACCTCGACCAGCCCTCGCACCGTCAAGGGCATCAGCAGCGACCAGGAGGTCCTGTTCGGTGGTGCCGGTAACGATACGATTATCGGCGGCGGTGGTCCCGACAACTTGGTGGGTGGCCCAGGCAGTGACGTCTTCGTCTATAATGGGCACTACTTCGGCCCCGATACGATCGTCGACTTCAACACCAATGGCGACAGGATCGATCTTTCTTTCTTCAACGTCGCCGATATCGGCAGCCTCCTGCCCTGCATGGTCCAGGACGGAGACGACGTCGTTGTCACCCTGGGCTATGACGTCTTTGTCTTTGGTAGCTACAACCCCGAAGTCATCCGCATCAAGAACGTCGACCTGAGCAGCTTGAGCAACGCTGATTTCATCTTCAACACCTCGACCCTCGCTCTCACCGTCAACGGTACCTTCCACATCGACATCCTGTTCGGAGGCGCCGGCAACGACACGATCAACGGTATGGGCGGGGCCGACCGCATCGACGGGGGCGCCGGCAACGACACGATCTCTGCTGGCTACGAGGTCTACCGCATCGACGGCGGCGCCGGGGTCGACACCGTCATCTACAGGGGCACCGTCGATCTGTCCGCCGGCACCAGCGGCGATGGCGGTATCTTCATCTCGATCGAGAACGTCATCGGCGGCGATGGCAGCGACCAGTTCATCGGCAACGCCGATGCCAACATCCTGCAAGGCCGGGACGGGGACGACCTGCTCCGCGGCGGGGCGGGCGCCGACCGCCTCGACGGCGGAGCCGGCAACGACACCGCCAGCTTCTACGGCGCCGTCGTTGGGGTCACGGTGGATCTGTCCGCCGGCGCCGGCAGCGGCGGCGACGCCCAGGGCGACATCCTCGTCTCGATCGAGAACGTCACCGGCGGCGAGGGCAACGACCAACTCACCGGCGACGCGGGTTACAATATCCTGCGAGGCGGAAATGGCGACGACCTGCTCCGCGGCGGGGGCGGATCTGACCACCTCGACGGCGGCGCCGGCAACGATACCGCCAGCTTTTACACCAGCGGCGTCGGGATCACGGAGGATCTGCGCTTCTACAGCGAATACACTCGTCTTGCCTCGATCGAAAACCTCATCGGCAGCCAGCATGACGACGAATTCACCGGCACGGCCGGCGCCAATGTCCTGCAGGGCTGGAACGGCAACGACGTGCTCCGCGGCATGGCCGGAGCCGACCGCCTCGACGGCGGGGCCGGCAACGACACTGCCAGCTACAACATCAGCTACATCGGCATCACCGTGGACCTTTCCGCCGGCACCGCCGGTGGTGGCGACGCCCAGGGCGACATTCTCGTTTCGATCGAGAACGTCATCGGCAGCCAACGCGATGACCGGCTCACCGGCAATGCCGGTGTCAACATACTGGATGGCCAGGATGGCAACGATCTGCTCCGCGGTGGCGCCGGGGCGGATGTGATCGACGGCGACGACGGCATCGATACCGTCAGCTACTACTACGACACCGTCGGCGTCTCGATCGATCTGGGCGCCCACACCGCCAGCGGCGGCGAAGCCCAGGGCGACGTCCTGGTCGCCATCGAGAATCTCACCGGAGGGCAGGGCAACGACACTCTCGGCGGCAACGTCCGCGCCAATGTCCTGCAGGGCTGGGGCGGTGATGATATCCTCCGTGGCGGGGCGGGGGCCGACCGCCTCGATGGCGGCGCCGGCAGCGACACTGCCAGCTATTACAACAGCTCGGCCGGCGTCAGTGTAAACCTGGCCTCCGGCGCGGCCGGTGGCGCCGAGGCCCAGGGCGATATTCTGGTCTCGATCGAAAACGTCTCCGGCAGCCAGCACGCCGACACCCTGATCGGCAATGCCGGCGCCAACACGCTGCAGGGCTGGAACGGCAACGACGTGCTCCGCGGCGGGGCGGGCAAGGACACGCTGACCGGAGGCGCCGGCGCCGACCGCTTCGTCTACATCGCGTCCGGCGACAGCGGGACCGGCGCCAATGCCGACCGCATCACCGATTTCAGCCGGGCCCAACTGGACAGGATCGACCTGACGGCGATCGATGGCAACGCGGGCGTGGCGG
>NZ_VCCH02000087.1 GCF_005938675.2 Mycobacterium sp. KBS0706 | reverse complement strand
AGGGTCCAGGGCCAGGTGGCGGAGCGGCCGCTGACCAGCGTCGGCCTGGCCTTCGCCGCCGGTCTGGCGATCGGCCGCTTCCTGGTCCGCTGACCGTCGCGGGCCCCGGAACTCCCCGCAGCAGGGCGCCGTTACCTGACCGGTCCGTCCCGGATCGGTTTTCCCCAAGATCGAGGAGAAACCCATGATCGCACGCATCGTTCTCATCGCCGGCCTGCTGGCCGCCGGCCTCGGCATGGCCGCCTGCGACAACACCGTCCGCGGCGTCGGCCAGGACACCCAGAAGGCCGGCGAGAGCATCGAGCAGTCGACCAAGCCGAACCCGCCGCAGCCGATGATGCCGTGACCGGCCGGCCCGGGCGGATGGCATGATCCGCCCGGGCGCCCCGGGTCTCCGCCTGCCCACTGAAGGACGCGCATGGACCTGATCCGGATCATCGTCGCCATCCTGCTGCCGCCGCTGGGCGTGTTCCTCCAGGTCGGCTTCGGCAAGCATTTCTGGCTCAACATCCTGCTGACGCTGCTGGGCTACATCCCCGGCATCGTCCATGCGGTCTGGGTGATCGCGAAGAAGTAATGGTGCGGCACGGCCGGCACTGGTAACCCGGCCGCCGATCGGACAGGCTGCTGGTCCCATGGATCGGAGACCAGCGATGACTGTCATCAGGACCGCCCCTTACGGCTTCTGGAGGTCGCCGATCACCTCCGACCTGATCGTGGCGCAGTCGATCGGCCTGTCCGAGGTGCGGCTGGACGGCGATTCGATCTGGTGGCTGGAAAGCCGGCCGCAGGAAGGCGGGCGCAGCGTGCTGATGCGGCGCGGCCCCGACGGCTCGGTGGCCGAAATCAGCCCGCCGGCGGTGAATGTCCGCACCCGGGTGCATGAATATGGCGGCGGCGCCTGGACCGTCGCCGCCGGCACCGTCTACTTTACCAACGACCGGCCCGGCCCTGCCGGCACGCCGCCGGACCGCCGCCTCTACCGCCAGGCGCCCGGCGCCGAGCCCGTCCCGGTTACCGCCGCGACCGGCGAGGCCGAATGGCGCTTCGCCGATGGCTTGGTCGATTCGCGCCGGCGGCTGTGGATCGGCGTCGGCGAGCGCCACCGGCCCGGCCAGGGCCATCCCGACAACATGATCGTCGCCGTGCCGCTGGCGGGCGAGGGCGCCGGCAGCGTCCGCATCCTGGCGCAGGGCCACGACTTCTTCGCCTCGCCGCGGCTGTCGCCGGACGGCAGCCGGCTGGCTTGGCTGGCCTGGGACCATCCGCACATGCCCTGGGTCGAGACCACGCTGTTCGTCGCCGAGCTGGCGGCCGACGGCGCGCCGTCCGGGCCGGCGCTGGCGCTGGCCGGCGGGTCGGGCGAATCGGTGTTCCAGCCGGAATGGTCGCCGGACGGGCAATGGCTGGTCTTCGCCGCCGACCGGTCCGGCTGGTGGAACCTGTATCGCTGCGACGGACGCGGCGGGCCGGCCGAGCCGGTGCTGCCGCTGGCGGCGGAGTTCGGCCAGCCGCAATGGGTGTTCGGCCTGTCGGCCTATGCCTTCTCCGGCCCCGGGCGGCTGCTGTGCAGCTACGTTGAGGGCGGTCTGGGCAAGCTCGCCTTGGTCGAGCTGATGACCGGCGGCCTGACGCCGATCGACCTGCCCTACACCGATATCAGCTCGGTCCGCGCCGATGAGCGGATCGCAGTGTTCCGCGCCGGCTCGCCGCGCGACCCGGCCCAGATCGTCCGGCTCGACCTCGCCACCGGGCGCTGGGAGGTGCTGAAGCGGGCGACCGAGATCGGCGAGGACCCGGCGCTGCGCGGCTTCTTCGCCCCCGCGCAGCCGGTCGAGTTCCCGACCGCGGGCGGCCGCACCGCCCATGGCCTGTACTACCCGCCGACCAGCCCGGACCATGCGGCGCCGGCGGGCGACGTGCCGCCGCTGGTGGTGAAGATCCATGGCGGCCCGACCTCGGCGGCGTCCTCGACGCTCAATCTCGGCATCCAGTACTGGACCAGCCGCGGCATCGCCGTGCTCGACGTCAACTATGGCGGCAGCACCGGCTATGGCCGGGCCTATCGCGACCGGCTGAACCTGGCCTGGGGCGTGGTCGACGTCGAGGATGCGGTGGCTGGCGCCAAGTACCTGGCGTCGCAGGGCCTGGCCGATGCCGCCCGGTCGGTGATCACCGGCGGCAGCGCCGGCGGCTACACCGCGCTGGCGGCGCTGGCCTTCGACGATTACTTCGCCGGCGGCGCCAGCCATTTCGGGGTCAGCGACGCGGCCGCCCTGGCGCGCGACACGCACAAATTCGAATCGCGTTATCTCGACTGGCTGATCGGGCCGTATCCGGCGGAGGCCGAGCGCTACCGCGAGCGGTCGCCGCTGTTCCACGCCGACAGGCTGTCGAAGCCGGTGATCTTCTTCCAGGGCGACGAGGACGAGGTGGTGCCGCCGAACCAGACCGAGGCGATGGTCGACGCGCTGCGCGCCAAGGGCCAGCCGGTCGGCTATGTCCTGTTCGCGGGCGAGCAGCACGGCTTCCGCAAGGCCGCCAACATCCAGCGCGCGCTGGACGGCGAACTGGCGTTCTACGCCGTGGAGATCTTCAAGACCGGGCTGGCGTTCTGACGGGGCTTGGAGCGCACCACGTCACCCTCTCCCCCGGTCGTCATTCCCGCGCAATCGGGAATCTCTTTCCATCGGGCCGGGACGAGATCTCCGCTTTCGCGGGGATGACGATTTTTTTGGTAGGGAAGGTCGGGCCAGCCGCCCGTCACCCGGTGCCCGGTTTGTCGGGTTCGCTCGGGCCTTCGTGGAAGGGGTATGGATCGATGCCGAGGGAGCGGCAGAGGCGGGCGGCGGCCGGGGCCGGCGGCTCGGCGTCGATCAGCGCCTCGACATCGGGCTCCTTGAGCCGGGCCTCGACCCCGGCCTGGAGGCTTGCGGCCTTGTCGCGGTCGGAGATGGCGTCGAGCGACTTCTGCATCAGCTCGACCAGCCGGGCCCGGCGACGCTCTCGGACCTCGGCCGGGGTGCCGGTCGGCGGCGGCGGATAGGGCGGGTCCGACCAGTCCGCGGCCCGGCGGCGCCATTCGTCGGACAGGCCGAGGCCGCAGGCCAGGCCGGTGATGACCGAACCGACCGGCCGGTCCTCGATCCGGTCGTCCTCGTCGCGATAGAGCTGGTCGAGCCGCTCGTGCAGGTTGTTGGTGTGATGGTCGGCCTCGTCGAGGTCCCGGGTCGGCTGGCCCGCATCCCAGATCAGGGCGTGAAGGGCCTCGGTGACATGGTTGCGCTGGTGGGCGCGGCGGGCCCGGCGGTCGGCCTTGTCGCGGGCGCAGAGGTCGCCGGCGGCACGGGCACGCTGGGCCAGGGAGCGCTGCACCGAGTTGGAGAAGCGGCTGAACGCCCGGCCGGCCTCCTGCGCCTCGGCCCTCGCAGCCTGAACCGCGGCCTCGCCGGCCTTGGGCGCGGCGGCGCGGGTCTGGGGGCGACGGCGCGGGTGCCTTCGGCCTCGGCCAGCTGCATGGCGATCTCGGCCAGGCGCGTGAGCATCTGGACCTGCTGCAGCGCAAGGCTGCGGCAGAAGGCCTGGACGTCGAGATCGGAATCCGTGTTTGTGTTCATGGAACGTATCATGAACATATCCGCCGGTTAAGGCAATAGGCATGGTGTTGACCCCTGCGGTCGCGCCATCCGAAGCGCGACGGCGGCTTGCATCGTGTTCGCGGACCGACATGATTGGTCCGCGCCATGGCGCGTGAACCAGCGGAGCCTCCCATGCATCGTCCCGGGCAGATCGCCACCAGCCCATCGGCGCGCCGGGCCGTCGCCTCGGCCTTCGCCGATGCCGACGTTGCCCGCTGCTACGCCGCCCGGCCGCCCTACGCGCCAGCGCTGTACGAATTCCTGCTCGGGCAGGTGGCGGGGCGGGGCCGGGCGCTGGATCTGGGCTGCGGGCCGGGCAAGGTCGCCATCGTCCTGGCCGATCACTTCACCGAGGTGGTGGCGCTCGACCCCTCCGCGGCGATGATCGAGGCCGGCCGCGCGGCCGATGCCGGCCGGCACGGCGGCATCGCCTGGACCTGCGAGACGGCGGAGACCTATCGCACCGATCGCGGCTTCGACCTGGTCACCGCCGGCACCTCGGTCCACTGGCTCGACCACGCCGTGGTGTTCCCGAAGCTGGCGGGCTGGACCGGGATCCTGGCCGTGATCGGCGGCGACGAGCCGACTGCCCCCTGCGGCGACGCGGCCTGGACGGCATTCCTGACGCGCTGGATCGCCCGGGTCGGCGGCCGCTATGATCCGGCGGGCGCCGCGGCGGAGGCCGGGCGCCACGAGGCCTGGATGGACATCGCCGGGCGGAGGGACTTCCGGTTCGCGGTCCGGCAGAGCCTCGCCGAGTTCATCCGCGGCCAGCATTCGCGCGCGACCTGGAGCCGCGCGGTGATGGGCGAGGCGCTGGCCGCCGAATTCGACCGCGAGCTGGAGGCGCTGATGCGGCCCTTCGCGACGGACGGGCAGCTGGCGCTCGACATGGTCTCGACCCTGACCTGGGGCGCGCCGCGCCGCCGTCCCCTGTAGGATCGATCATGCCGCCGAGACTCGCGAGGGAAGCGGGACGCCAGGCCTTCGGGGCCGACCCGGCCAACTATCACAGTGCCCGTCCCGACTATCCGGACTGGGTGTACCGGACGCTGCGGTCGCGCTGCGCCCTCGGCCCCGGGACCGCGACCTTCGAGATCGGCGCCGGGACGGGCAAGGCGACCCGCCGGCTGCTGGATCTGGGCGCCGATCCACTGGTCGCCGTCGAGCCGGACCCGCGCCTCGCCGACTTCCTGCGGGCGACGCATCCGGACCCGGCGCTGACGGTGCTGGTGTCCGCCTTCGAGGACGCGGCGCTGGACGAGGCGGCCTTCGACCTCGGTGTCAGCGGCACCGCCTTCCATTGGCTCGACGAGGATGCCGCGCTGGCCAGGATCACGCGCCTGCTGCGCCCCGGCGGCTGGTGGGCGGCGTTCTGGAACGTGTTCGGCGACGACAGCCGGCCCGACCCGTTCCATCTTGCGACCCGGGACCTCCTCGACGGCCCGGTCAATCCCGCCGCCGGCGAGCGGGGCATCCCGTTCGGGCTGGACGCGGCGGCCCGCCTGGCGGCGCTGAGGCGGACCGGCGCCTTCGACGTCGTCGACACGGCCGCGCGTGCATGGTCCCTGGTGCTGGACGAGGACCAGACCGCGGCGCTCTACGCGACCTATTCGACCGTCAGCCTCCGCCCCGACCGCGAGCCCGTGCTGGCTGAGCTGCGCCGCATCGCGCGCGAGGGCTTCGGCGGCCGCGTCGTCCGCAACATGACGACCAGCCTGTACATCGCCCGCCGGAACGGGGGCTAGACGCGCAGCGCCCGCCGCACCGCCGGCTGCAGCACCGCGTCGACGGCGGCGGGGTCGTCCCAGGCGAGGTCGACGCGCAGCGCCTCGACCATCGGCCGGGCCTCGGGCGGCAGGCGGACCTGGTCCTTCTCCGTCGTCACCGGCACGGCCCCCCGCTCCTGCGCCGTCTCGGCCAGGCGCATCACCTCGTCCGGCGTGTAGGCATGGTGGTCGGGGAAGGGGACGGCGCCGGCGATCTCCGCCCCCAGCTCCGCCAGGGTGGCGAAGAACTTCTCCGGCCGGCCGATGCCGGCGAAGGCCAGCACCTTGCGGCCGCGCAGCCGCGCCGTGTCCTCCGGCGACGGCACCAGCCGGGCGCCCAGCGCCGGCAGGCCGTGTCCGGCGGCGAGATCCCGGATCCCGGCGCGGTCCGGGCCCATGATCACCAGGGCGTCGGCCCGGGCGAGGCCGTGCTCCGGGCGTTCGCGCAAGGGGCCGGCGGGCAGGATCAGGCCGTTGCCGAAGCCGCTGCCGCCGTCGACCACCAGGAGGGACAGGTCCTTGGCCAGGCTGGGGTTCTGGAAGCCGTCATCCATCAGGATCAGCTGCGCCCCGGCCGCCGCGGCGGCGCGGGCGCCGGCCGGGCGGTCGCGCGAGATCCAGGCGGGGGCGGCGCGGGCCAGCAGCAGCGGCTCGTCGCCGACTTCGGCGGCCGAATGCCGGTCCGGATCGACCCGCACCGGCCCGGCCAGCGAGCCGCCATGGCCGCGGCTGAGGGTGTAGACGGCGATGCCGATCTCGGCCAGGCGGCGGGCCAGGGCCAGCGCCACCGGGGTCTTGCCGGCGCCGCCCGCCACCAGGTTGCCGATGCAGACCACGGGCACCGGCGCCCGCTGCGGCGTCACCAGGGTGCGGCGCAGGCGCGAGGCGAGGTCGTAGACGGCCCCGGCCGGGGCCAGCAGCCAGGCCGCCGGCGTCGCCTCCGGGCGATACCAGAAGCCGGGAGTTTTCATGATGTCTTGTCCCCCCTCCCCTTGCGGGAGGGGGGTAGGGGGAGGGGGTTCTCTCGGCTCGATCCGGCCCAACTCCGTGACAAGCCGGCCAGGCGGTGGGTTGAGTGGCTTGCCCATACACGCGCGGACGCGCGCAGACCCCTCCCCCTATCCCCCTCCCGCAGGGGGAGGGGGGACTCATAAAACCTGAGCCGAAGAGAAGCGTCGGTCGAGGATGCAGTCGCCCTCATGCCAAGATCGGCGTGATCAGCGGCTCCAGGGTCGCCATCACGGTCGAGACCACGCCGCGGTTGCGCTGGGCCACGGCGCCGGCGGCGCGGGCCATGCGGCGGCGCTCCACCGGGTCGTCCAGCAGCCGGTTGACCGCGGCGGTCAGGGCCGCGGCATCCCCCACCGGCATCGCCCCGCGGGCCTGGCCGAGCTGGGCGGTGATGTCCGGGAAGTTGGTCATGTGCGGACCGTAGACCAGGGCGGCGCCAAGCTGCGCCGCCTCGATCGGGTTGTGGCCGCCGAACGGCACCAGCGAGCCGCCGATGAAGGCGACCGGGCAGACCCGCAGCCAGATCCCCATCTCGCCGATGGTGTCGGCCACCAGCACATCGGTGTCGGACCAGGGCAGCCGCTGCTCGCTGCGGCGCAGGACGCGCAGGCCCGCCGCCTCGGCCAGGCCGGCGATCTCCGCGCCGCGGTCGGGGTGGCGCGGCGCCAGCACGGTCAGCAGGCCGGGCCGCTTCGCCGCCAGCGCCTTGTGCGCCTGGACGATCTGCTCCTCCTCCCCCGCATGGGTGCTGGCGGCCAGCCAGACCGGGCGGCGGCCGATCGCGGCGCGCATCGCCGCCAGTTCCTCGAGCTCGGCGTCGGGCGGGTCGGAGGAGAATTTCAGGTTGCCGACCTGGCCGACACCGCGGGCGCCGAGGGCGCGGAAGTTGCGGGCCGAGCGCTCGTCCCAGGGCAGGATCACCCGGAAGATGCCCAGCAGCCGGCGGATCAGCCGCGGCAGCCGGCGCCAGCGGCGGAACGACCGCTCCGACATCCGGGCATTGACCAAAGCGATCGGCAGGCCGCGCTTCTCGGTCTCGGTCAGCATGTTCGGCCAGATCTCGGATTCGACCCAGATCGCCAGGTTCGGCTTCCAGTGGTCGAGGAAGCGGCGGACGAAGGCCATGCGGTCGAGCGGCGCGAACTGGTGCATCGCGCGATCCGGCAGCCGCTCGGCGATCAGCCGGGCCGAGGTGACGGTGCCGGTGGTGACCAGGACGGAGAGGCGCGGGTCGCGCTCCAGCAGGCGGCGCACCAGCACCTGCACCGACAGCACCTCGCCGACGCTGGCGGCATGGACCCAGATCACCGGGCCCGCCGGGCGGGGAATGCTGGCATGGCCCAGCCGCTCGCCGCGGCGGGCGGGGTCCTCGCGGCCGGCGGCGGTGCGGCGCGCCAGCAGCAGGGGCACGAAGGGGCCGGCGGCGTCGGTCAGCCAACGATACAGCGCGTAAATCATCCAGACTGAGTGGTCATCGGAAGGGATGCAGATGAGTCAGGAACTGATCTGTACATGCCTCCCAGGAATAGCGCAGCGCAAAACTGCGGCAGTCCTCCGACGGCACCTTCAGCGCCTCGCGGATGGCGCGGCCGAGATCCTCGTCCAGCCGGCCGACCGGGGCGTCGCCGATGACGTCGGCCGGACCCTGCACCGGATAGGCCGCGACCGGCACGCCGCAGGCCAGCGCCTCCAGCATCACCAGGCCGAAGGTGTCGGTGCGCGACGGGAAGACGAAGACGTCGGCGTCGGCATAGGCGTCGACCAGCGCCTGCCCCTCCTTCGACCCGGTGAAGGTGACGTCCGGGTAGCGGGCCCGGAAGGCGGGCAGGGACGGGCCGCCGCCGACCACCACCTTCTCGCCGTCCAGCGGCAGCGACAGGAAGGCGTCGAGATTCTTCTCCACTGCCACCCGGCCGACATAGAGGTGGCGCGGCCTTTCGCGCTCGGGGCGGGCAGCCGGGCGGAACCGGTCGGTGTCGACGCCGCGGCTCCAGCGCGCCAGGCGACGGAAGCCGCGGGTGGCCAGGTTCCGCTCCAGCGTGTCGGTCGCCACCATCACGGCGCTGGCGGCGCGGTGGAAATGCCGCAGCAGGGCATAGGTCGAGGCCAGCGGCATGCCGGTGCGCAGCTGGACATATTCCGGGAACTGGGTGTGGAACGAGGTGGTGAAGCTGAGCCGCCGGCGGATGCAGTAGCGCCGCGCCGCCCAGCCCAGTGGGCCTTCGGTCGAGATGTGGATGGCGTCGGGGTCGAACTCGTCGACCAGCCGGGCCATGCGCCGGCTCTGGCCGATCGCCAGGCGGATCTCGGGATAGGTCGGGCAGGGGATCGAGGCGAAGCGGTCGGGGCCGACCACCTCGACCGTGTGGCCGCGGCGGCGCAGCTCGTCACGGGTCGATTCGATGGTGCGCACCACCCCGTTGACCTGCGGCAGCCAGGCGTCGCTGACGATCAGAATGCGCATCTAGCCCGCAGCTCTCCGGATACTGTCGGGCTGGCTCAAGCGGCGCGCTGCGGCTTCAGGTCCGGCTGCGGCGCCACCGCGTCGCGGGCCGCCACGATGTCCGCCCAGTGCAGGATCTCCAGGCGGCCGTCGTCGTGCTCCACCAAGGCGGTGCAACTCTCCACCCAGTCGCCGTCGTTGACATAGGTCATGCCCTGCATGTCCTTCAGCTCGGCGGTGTGGATGTGGCCGCAGATGACCCCGTCCACGCCGCGCCGCCTGGCCTCCTCGACCAGCGCGAGCTCGAACCGGCCGACGAATTCGACCGCGCGCTTCGCCCGCTGCTTCATATACGCCGAGAGCGACCAGTAGGAAAAGCCGAGACGGCGGCGCACCAGGTTGAGCGCGGTGTTGGTGTGCAGCAGCAACTCGTAGGCTTTGTCGCCGACATGGGCCAGCCATTTGGCGTAGCGCACCACGACGTCGAACTGGTCGCCATGAATCACCAGGAAGCGGCGGCCGTCCGCGGTGACATGGATATGGTCGTCGGCGAGGTCGACATCGCCGAAGCTCTGGCCGACGAACTGGCGGGCGGCCTCGTCGTGGTTGCCGGGGATGTACAGCACGCGGGTGCCCTTGCGGGCCTTGCGCAGCAGCTTCTGGATCACGTCGTTGTGCGGCTGCGGCCAGTACCAGCTCTTCTTCAGCCGCCAGCCGTCGACGATGTCGCCGACCAGGTACAGCGTGTCGGAGTCGGTGTGCTTCAGAAAGTCGAGGAGGAGATTGGCGTTGCAGGCCCGGGTGCCGAGATGGACGTCCGAGATCCAGATGGTGCGATAGCGCGTCACCTGATCCATGGGGCATCGGTCCTTCGGCAATCCTATACCGTCCGTATAACCGAGCCGCCGTCAGCAAACAACATCTTGATATCGTCTTCGATCTCGCAGGTGCAAAAATTAATAAAACGGTCACGAGTGCTTGCCGTGCGCCGATCTGGTGCCGGTTGTTCGGGCGCTGTTGGCGCGGAGTGTGACTTTTTTCTGAAGCGGGCGGATCGCGTCCCGGCAGAGAAACCCGCCCTTCCCCGGTTGCGGACGAGGAAGGGCGGGCGCGGCGGCCATGCCCTGGGGCATGAAGTTGGCCGCCGACAACGCGCGATCGGCTACGCGGCGATGGTCGGATCCGTAAATCGATAACGGCTCAAGATCGGGGAGAATCCGCCGCAGTTCGAGAGCGTTTGCGCGTCTCGGCAAAGAACGCAGCAAACAATCGCGCCGCCGGAACGAAATTTCCGGCGGCACGATCGGCCGTGCCCCTACAGCACGAAATCCGCCGCGGTCAGGGCGTGGTCGGAATAGACGGTGATGACCGCGTCCTCCACGTTGTCGCCGGTGGTCTCGAGATAGACGCCGTAGCGGCCGCCGGCGAAGGCCAGGACCCGGACCTGGCCGGCGGCGGTGAAGGCGCCGGTGCCGAAGCTGAAGGCGGCGTCGCCGGGGCTGGCGCCGTTGGCGTCGATCGCCGACAGGTCGATCTTGTCGCCGGTGGTGAAGTCGGTGATCGTGTCCCGGCCCGCAGCCGCGACGGTGCTGTCGCCGACCGTGAGGTAGCGGAAGGTGTCGGCGCCGGCGCCACCCTTCAGCACGTCGGCGCCGCCGCTGCCGGTGAGGACATCGTTGCCGGCCAAGCCCCACAGGGTGTTGGCAGTGGCGCTGCCGGTCAGCGTGTCGGCGAAGCCCGAGCCCAGCACCTGCTCGAAGCCGGACAGAACGTCGCCGGCCGCGTCGCCGCCGGAAACGGCACCGGTGGCCAGGTTCACCGACACCCCGGCGGCCGAGCCGGCATAGCTGACCGTGTCGATGCCGTTGCCGCCGGTGAGAGTGTCGGCTCCGGCCCCGCCCTCGATGATGTCGTTGTCGTCGCCGCCATCGAGCTGGTCGTCGCCGGTGCCGCCATAGAAGCTGTCGTTGCCGGCCTCGCCGAAGCTGATGTCGTTGCCGGCGCCGCCATCGACCGAGTCGTTGCCGGCTGCGCCGGACAAGTTGTCGATTCCATCGCCACCAACCAGCCGGTCATTGCCGTCCCGGCCGTTGAGGATGTCGTCGCCGGCCTCGCCCGATAGCGCATCGTCGCCGCCTCGGCCGTCGATCAGGTCGTGACCGCCCTCGCCGCCGATGATGTTGCGGCCGGCGTCGCCGGACAGGGTGTCGCTGAAGGCGGAGCCGTAGAGGTTCTCGATGCTGATCAGCGTGTCGCCGGTGGCGTCGCCGCTGAAGACCAGGTTGCTCTGGATGTCGACGAAGACCTCGGCGCCCGAGCCCTGGTAGTTGGCGAAGTCCGAGCCGTTGCCGCCGTCCAGGTCGTCGGCGCCGCCGCCGCCCCGTAGCGTGTCAGTGCCGTCGAAGCCCAGCAGCACGTCAGACATGTTCGAGCCGCCGATGGTGTCGTTGCCCGAGAAGATCGTCGCAAGCACCGCTGGCTCGCCGCCGCCGCCGAGCAGGGTGGTGGCGATGGTGGCCAGCGGTATGCTGAATCCGGTGATGGAGAAGACCGGGATGAACTGCTGGATGTACGACAGGTCGGTCACGGTGCCGGTGACGGTGACCGGCGGAATATAGCTCATGCCGGAGCCAGTCAGGGTCAGGTTGCCAACGTCGTTGAAGAGGATGCTGCCGAACGTCGGCGTGATGATCGGCAGGCCGATGACGCCCGAGGCCGCGATCGTGGAGAAGATGAAGCCGAACTGGACGCCGTCGCCGATGGCATCGTTGTTGCTGTCGAAGCCGATGCCGTTGAGAACGGAGAACACCGCCACTGAAATCCTTTCCCTGTCGGTCCCGATCCGGGTGCGGCCTGGATGGCTGTCTTTCGGCGTAAACCGATATCGGCACGGAGAGCGATCCGGTCGATATAGATAAATTGCTATGGAATATTATAATATGCGGCCGTGACGAGGCGAGGGGAAGGAATTCCTGCGAGCCGGCGCCGGAGCGCCTTTACCGCCCGGCCACCGTCATGCCGTCGATCCGCACCGTCGGCGCGTCCATGCCGTAGCGCAGCGCCAGGTCGTCGGCCGGCACCAGCGCCCTGTACATGTCCTTCAGGTTGCCGGCGATGGTGACCTCATTGACCGGATAGGCGAGGCGGCCGCGCTCGATCCAGAAGCCGTGGGCGCCGCGGCTGTAGTCGCCGGTGACGCCGTTGACCGACGACCCCATCAGCCCGGTGACGTAGAGGCCGTCCTGGATGTCGGCCATCAGCTCCGCCGGGGTGACGGCACCCGGGGCCAGGTACAGGTTGGCGGGCGAAGCGCCGGGCGGACCGCTGGTGCCGCGCACGGCATGGCCGGTAGGGGCCAGGCCGAGCTGCCGGGCCGAGCGCAGGTCGAGCAGCCAGGTGGTCAGGCGGCCGTCCTGGATCAGGGCGCGGCGGGTGCTGGCCACGCCTTCGGCGTCGCAGGGGCGCGAGCGCAGGCCGCGGCGGATATGCGGATCGTCGATCACCGCGATGCCCGGGGCGAACACCGCTTCACCCATCTTCTCCTTCAGGAAGCTGGTGCCGCGGGCGATGGCGGCACCGTTGATGGCGCCGAGCAGATGGCCCAGCAGGCTGCGCGACGCCCGCGGGTCGAACACCACCGGCACCCGCGCGGTCGACGCCTTGCGCGCGCCCAGCCGGGCCACGGCGCGCTCGCCGGCGCTGCGGCCGACCGCCTCGGGCGTGTCCAGATCCCCGGCATGGACGGCGCTGGTGTGGTCGTAGTCGGTCTCCATCCCGGTGCCCTGGCCGGCGATGGCGGAGACCGAGATGCTGCTGCCGGTCGAGCCGGTGACGCGGGAAAAGCCGTTGCTGGCCACCATCGCCGCCATGCTGCGGCCGAAGCCGGCGCTGGCGCCTTCGGAATTGGTCACCCCGGCCACGGCCAGCGCCGCCGCCTCGGCAGCCCGGGCGCGGTCTGACAGGGTCTCGGTCGACGGCTCGGCTGGGTCGACCAGGTCGAGCTCCGGCAGATCGATCGCCAGCTCGGACGGGTCGGCGATGCCGCAATAGGGATCCTCCGGCACCACCCGGGCCATGGCGACGGCGCGGTCGACGATCTCGTCCAGCGCCGCCTGGCGGCGGTCGGAGGAGGAGACGATCGCCATGCGCTTGCCGATGAAGACACGCAGGCCGAGATCGCCGCTCTCGGAGCGCTCGACATGCTCGATCTGGCCGAGCCGGTGGCTGATCGAGAGCGAGGTGGTGTCGAACAGCACGGCGTCGGCGGCATCGGCGCCGGCCCGCCGGGCCTTGGCGATCAGGCCGGACAGCAGGTCGAGGGTCGCGTCATGGGAATCGGGCATCGTCCGGTCCGTCGGTTCCAGGGCCATGATCATGTAGCGACGCCGCCCCCGCCGCCGCAAGGTGCAAGGGGCAGGTGGCCGCAGCCAAGAAGGGTTCGATGCAACCGTAAGCCGTCATTGCGACCCCGGCCTTGAGCCGGGGAAAGCCATCCAGGGCGGGGCGAACCGGCCCCTGGATTGCTTCGTCGGCTTCGCCTCCTCGCAATGACGGGGTGGGATGGGCTTTCCGGAATGGCGACGCGCCGGGGCTTCATCTCTTCCGCTGGCGGGGGCATCCTGGCGGGCGAGTCGGGGCATGGAGGGATCGGCGTGATCGGGACACGGATCGGGGCGGCGCTGGCCGCCGCCTGGCTGCTGGCGGCGGCGCCGGCCGGGGGTGTGGAGGAGGATCCCGCCTGGAGCCAGGTGCGGCTGGGCACCCAGGGCCCGCCGCAGGTCATCGGCAGCTATTCCAACGGCTGCATCGCCGGGGCAGTGCAGCTGCCGCCGGAAGGCCCCGGCTACCAGATCATCCGGCTCAGCCGCAACCGCAACTGGGGCCATCCGACCCTGGTGGCGACGCTGGCGGATCTCGGCCGCCGGGCCGCGGCCGCCGGGCTGCCGCCGCTGCTGATCGCCGATATGGGCCAGCCGCGCGGTGGGCCGATCACCGACCATGCGGCGCATGAGAACGGGCTGGACGCCGATATCTGGCTCAGGCTCGACCTGCCGCTGCTGGCGCGCGACCAGCGCGAGACGCTGAAGCCGGAATTCATCACCGGGGCCTGGACCGACTATATCCCGCGCGGCGCGCTGTCGCCGCAGCAGGCGCAGCTGATCCGCCTGGCGGCGACCGAGCCGCGGGTCGAGCGCATCTTCATCCATCCGGCGATCAAGCGCGAGCTGTGCGCGATGAATTGGGACGACCGGTCGTGGCTGCACAATGTGCGGCCCTGGACCGGCCACAACGAGCATCTGCACATCCGCATCGGCTGCCCGTCCGGCAGCCCGCTGTGCCGCGAGCAGGACCCGGCGCCGCCCGGCGACGGCTGCGGGTCCGACCTGATGTCCTGGTTCCCGATGCGGCAACCGGTGCCGAAGAAGGGCGGCAAGCCCTATGTCCCGCCGCCGCTGCCGGCCGCCTGCACCGCGGTGCTGAACGCGCCGCCGCTGGTGGTGGGGCAGTAGGGACAGAAATGGCGAGCGAGGGGAGTGGGGGCCGCTCGCTCGCCAGTCGGGGCGCCGGTCATTGCGGCGGCGGACGCCCGACCTTTTGCCTCAGAGCATGAACTCCGAGGCCTGCAGGGTGATCGCGCCGGTGAGATGGATGACGATGTCGGCGGCGCTGTCGCCGTCGACATCGGCCGAGACCGTCGTGGCGTCGCCGGCGATCTCGTAGCGCAGCTGCCCGGCCGTGCCGGAGAACGCGCCGGTGCCGATGAAGCTGAAGGCCGTGTCGCCATTCGCGGCATTGCCGTCGGCGTCGATCGACTGCAGCCAGATCGCATCCCAGGCTTCGAAGTCCTGGATCGTGTCGGCGGCCGCGGCGGTGCTGTCGGAGACGGCGGTGTAGCTGAAATAATCCCCACCGGCCCCGCCGTTCAGCGTGTCGGCGCCGTCGCCGCCCCGCAGCACGTCGTCACCGCCGGCGCCGCTGAGGACATCCGCTCCATCGAACCCGACCAGCACATTGGCCAGGGCGTTGCCGGTCATGGCGTCGTCGTGATTGCTGCCGTTGATGGTCTCGACGTCGTCGTCGATCGTGTCGCCCTGGGCCTCGCCGCCGGTGTTGACCTGGGTCTCGAGGTTGATCGTCACGCCGGCGGTGCTGTACCAGTAGCTGGCGATGTCGTAACCGGCGCCGCCGGCCAGATGGTCGGCGCCGTCGCCGCCGCGCAGGGTGTCGCCGCCGGCGCCGCCGGCCAACTGATCGTCGCCGGCCTCGCCCAGCAGGGTGTCCCAGCCGTCGCCGCCGTCGATCCGGTCGGTGCCGTTGCCGCCATAGAGGGCGTCGTTGCCGGCGGCTCCGGCGACGGTGTCGTCGCCGCCTCCGCCGTTGATCGCGTTGACGCCGGCATCGCCGGACAGGGTGTCGTTGAACTTGCTGCCGCCCAGGTTCTCGATGGCGGTCAGGGTGTCGCCTGCGGCATCGCCGCCGGTGCCGGTGCCGGCCGTGAGGTCCACCGTCACCGCGGCGTCGGACTGGTAGTATCCCGCCGCGTCGGTCCCGTTGCCGCCGTCGATGGTATCGGCACCGGCGCCGCCATAAAGGACGTCATTGCCCTCGAGACCCTGCAGGGTGTCGCCGCCGACTGCCCCATCCAGGGTGTCATTGCCGGCACCGCCATTGAGGATGTTGTTGATCTCGTCGCCGGTGAGGGTGTCGTTGAAACCAGAGCCGACGATGCTCTCGATGCTGTCGAAGGTGTCGCCCGTGGCCTCGCCGCCCACCGCCTCTCCAGTGGCGAGATTGATCATCACCGCGACGGTCGACAGGCCGTAATTGGTATGGTCGTTGACGCCGTCGCCGCCGATGAAGCTGTCGGCACCCGCACCGCCGACGAAGGCGTCGCTGCCCGCGCCCCCGGTCAGCACATCGTCACCGTCGCCGCCCCAGAGCGCATCGTTGCCGTCGAGGCCCTGGAGGGTATCGTTGCCGCCCTGCCCGACCAGGGTATCGTTTCCGGCCCCGCCATTGAGGACGTTGGCGCCGTCGTTGCCGGTGAGGCTGTCGTCGAATTCGCTGCCGACGACGCTCTCGATGCCATTGAACGTATCGCCCTGGGCCTCGCCACCGGCCGCCGTCCCGGTGCCGAGATTGACCCCGACGGCGACGGTCGACAGGCCGTAATTGACATGATCGGCGCCGTCGCCGCCGAAGAAGGCATCGGCGCCGGCGCCGCCGACGAAGGCATCGTTGCCGGCTCCTCCGTTCAGCGTGTCGTTGCCGTCCTGTCCCCAGAGCGCGTCATCCCCGCCCAGGCCATTGATGGTATCCGCGTCCGCGGTGCCGCTGAGGGTCTCGCCACCTTCGGTTCCATTGATGACAGCCATACCACTCTCCTCGAATCTGGCTCGTCCCGGTCGCAACAGCAATCGCGGGGACTTGAGCGTCGGGCGTTAAGACAAAATCTTGTGCTCTGCCGAAAATGGACGGCCGGGGCGGCCTGACAGTGCCCCGGCCGTCAGGGCCTCAGAGCATGAACTCCGAGGCCTGCAGGGTGATCGCGCCGGTGAGATGAATGACGATGTCGGCGGCGCTGTCGCCGTCGACATCGGCCGAGACCGTCGTGGTGTCGCCGGCGATCTCGTAGCGCAGCTGCCCGGCCGTGCCGGAGAACGCGCCGGTGCCGATGAAGCTGAAGGCCGTGTCGCCATTCGCGGCATTGCCGTCGGCATCGATCGACTGCAGCCAGATCGCATCCCAGGCTTCGAAGTCCTGGATCGTGTCGGCGGCCGCGGCGGTGCTGTCGGAGACGGCGGTGTAGCTGAAATAATCCCCACCGGCCCCGCCGTTCAGCGTGTCGGCGCCGTCGCCGCCCCGCAGCACGTCGTCACCGCCGGCGCCGCTGAGGACATCCGCTCCATCGAACCCGACCAGCACATTGGCCAGGGCGTTGCCGGTCATGGCGTCGTCGTGATTGCTGCCGTTGATGGTCTCGACGTCGTCGTCGATCGTGTCGCCCTGGGCCTCGCCGCCGGTGTTGACCTGGGTCTCGAGGTTGATCGTCACGCCGGCGGTGCTGTACCAGTAGCTGGCGATGTCGTAACCGGCGCCGCCGGCCAGATGGTCGGCGCCGTCGCCGCCGCGCAGGATGTCGCCGCCGGCGCCTCCTGCCAGCCGATCGTCGCCGGCCTCGCCCAGCAGGGTGTCCCAGCCGTCACCGCCGTCGATCCGGTCGGTGCTGTTGCCGCCATAGAGGGTGTCGTTGCCGGCGGCTCCGGCGACGGTGTCGTCGCCGCCTCCGCCGTTGATCGCATTGGCGCCGGCATTGCCGGACAGGGTGTCGTTGAACCTGCTGCCGCCCAGGTTCTCGATGTTGCTGAGGGTGTCGCCTTCGGCATGGCCGCCGGTGCCGGTGCCGGCCGTGAGGTCCACCGTCACCGCGACATCGGACTGGAAGTAACCGGCCGCGTCGATCCCGGCACCGCCGTTCAACACATCGGCGCCCGCGTCGCCATAGAGCATGTCATCGCCGGCGCCGCCGGCCAGCGCGTTCGCACCGGCGCTGCCATACAGGGTGTCGGCGAAGGCTGAGCCGGTCAGGCTCTCGATCGAGGTGTAGGTGTCCCCCTCGGCGTCGCCGCCGCTGCCGGTGCCAGCCGCGAGGTCGACCGTCACCTCGGCATCGGAGCCGCTGTAGGAGGCGGCATCGCTTCCAGCCCCGCCATTCAGCGCGTCGGCCCCGTCGCTGCCTTCGAGGGTGTCGTTGCCGTCGCCGCCCGACAGGCTGTCGGCACCCGTGCCGCCGACCAGATCGTCGGCGCCGACGCCGCCGTTGAGCATATCGTCGCCGCCTGCGCCGCGAAGCTGATCGTCGCCGAGACCGCCCCTCAGCTCATTGGCGCTGTTGTTGGCGAAGATATAGTCGTCGAAATCGGTGCCGTAGATGTTCTCGATGGCCGTCAGCGTGTCGCCCGAGGCGAAGCCGCCGAACTCGCCGTTCAGCCAATTGATCGAGACGCGGGCGGTTCCGTCGCCGTAATTGGCCACGTCAATGCCATCGCCGCCATTCAGGTCGTCGGCACCGGCGCCCCCGCTGAGAATATCATTGCCAAGGCTGCCGCGCAGATTGTCATCGCCCGCTGCGCCCGAGAGGGTGTTGCTGCCGTCATTACCGGTCAGGGTGTCGTTGAAGTTCGAGCCTCTGACGTTTTCGATCGAGACGAAGGTATCGCCCCCGGCCGCGCCGCTCGCCGCGCCGGTGAGCAGATTGACGCCGACGCCGGTGGAGATCGTGTTCTGCCGCAGATAGTCGGCCGTATCGATCCCCGCACCGCCATTGAGCCGGTCGCTCCCCTGTTCGCCGGTGAGCAGATCGTTCCCGTCACCGCCATTCAGAACGTCGTCGCCAGCACCGCCCTGCAAGGCATCGTCGCCGGCCAGGCCGCTCACGGTATCGGCGTCGTCGCCGCCATACAGCTCGTCGTCGCCCGCGGTGCCGTTCACAACTGCCATCAGACCCTCCCGAAATTGGCACGACGCGTCCGGGTCGCTGAGTCGAAATGGACGGCAGCGCTGGACCAGGCATCAGCCAGGATGCGAAGAAAGAAATCTTGCCTCCTGTGGCCAACAGGAAGCGATTCGCATAAGGAGTACATCAAAGAGGAGCGATGATTTCAATGTTTTCTATTGCACATTTGTCAGATGTAAAAAGATAGATTTTCTTATCTCGAAGCATATGAGCAATCGGATTCCATTTGCCACGAATTTGGACTTTGATCTCGTTTGGGGTTGTCGAATGAAAATAAAATTTTATGTTTATGTCGGATATGTAATGCTTCACTGTAGTGCGATATCGCTTCGTTTCCTTGGATCGCGGGTGATCATGCCGGGACCGGGAGTCAACTGCCGGTGCCTGTATAAGACCTAAGTCTTAGAGGTGGCGCGGCGGCGCGGGATGGGGCGGCCAGGTCCGGCCGGGCGCCTCAGCGCCAGCGGCGGAAAGTGGTGCTCGGGCTCTCGCCGAAGCGCTGCTTGTAGGCGACCGAGAACTTGCCGAGATGGCCGAAGCCCCATTGCAGGGCGATGTCGGTCACCGAGCTGCGCTGCGGATCCGCCGACAGCAGCGCTTCGTGCACGCGCTGTAGCCGCAGTTCCCGCAGATAGGCCATCGGCGTGGTGCCGCGATATTGCTGGAAGCCGGCCTGCAGGCTGCGGGCGCTGACCCCGGCCTGGGCCGCCAGCTCGGCCACCGACAGCGGCTGGTCGAGATTGGCCTCGATATAGGCCTCGGCGCGCTTGACGTAGAACGGCGCCAGCGGCGACTGCGGCTGCTGGAACAGCTCGCTGTGATTGTGCGCCTGGCCGAGCAGCAGGGTGGTCATCACCATCTGCTCGAACTGGGCCGCGGCCAGCGGGGCGCGCAGCAGCAGGCTCTCCTGCTCGATCGCCGCCTGCATGTGGTGCATCAGCTGCAGCCAGTCGCTGCCGGCGCCGCCGGTCAGCGAAAAGCCGAGCTCGAATTCCAGCGGGCGGCGCAGCTCGCGGCCCAGCAGCGCCTCGCAGTGCCGCGCCAGTTTGTGGCGGTCGATGCGCAGCACGAACTTCTCGCAGTCGTGGCTGTAGTGGATCCGGGTGCGCAGATGCGGCGCCAGCACCGTCGCCAGCGTCGGCGTCGAGACCACCGACTGGCGGCCGCTGGTGGTCGGCGAATGGCCGGTCAGCACGGCTTCGACCAGCACCCCGTTGGTGTCCTGGGTCTCGTGCCGGTCGATCAGGACGTCGACGCCGTAGCGCAACTGGATCAGCCGCAGCCCGCCGATCTCGCCGAACTTGTTGTGGGCGTCGAAGGGCTTGGACTTCGATGACGCCATCAAGGGGAGCTCGGCGGCCAACACGCTGGTGGGAGGCACGGGCAAGGACAAGCTCACCGGACTGGCCGGTGCCGACACGCTCCAGGGGGGATCCGATGACGATCTCCTGGATGGCGGCGACGGGATCGACACCATCGACTATGACGGCCCGGCGGCGGTGACGGTGAACCTGTCGACGCTGACCGCATCGGGCGGCGATGCGCAGGGCGACGTGATCGGCGCCGGCATCGAGAACATCCGCGGCACCGGGATCTACAACGACATCCTGACCGGATCGGCGGTGGCCAATGTCCTCGACGGCTATGGCGGCAACGACACGCTGAACGGGATGACCGGCAATGATATCCTGGTCGGTGGGGCCGGCGCGGATGGGCTGGATGGCGGCGACGGCGCGGATATGGCCGATTATTCAGGCGGCGTCGCCGGGGTGACCGTCAACCTCGCCGCCGGTGCCGGCAGCGGCGGCGACGCCGCGGGCGACACGCTGGCCGGGATCGAGAACGTCAAGGGCAGCCTGTACCAGGACACCCTGACCGGCGACGGCGCGGCCAATGTGCTGCAGGGTCTGCTGGGCGACGATGTGCTCCGTGGCGGGGCGGAGGCCGACACGCTCCAAGGCGGCTCCGGTTTCGATACCGCCAGCTATTACAGCGGCGCGGCCAGGGTTCTGGTCAGTCTCGTAAGCGGCATCGGCAGCGGCGGCGGGGCCCAAGGCGACACGCTGAGCGGCATCGAGAACCTCTCCGGCAGCCAGGGCAACGACAGCCTCTACGGCAACGCCGGCGTCAACGTCCTGCAGGGGTGGAACGGCAATGACGACCTCATCGGCCGGGCCGGCAAGGACACGCTCACCGGCGGCGCCGGGGAGGACCGCTTCATCTTTGCCGCGGTCGGCGACAGCGTGGTCGGGGCCGATGCCGACATCGTCACCGATTTCAGCCGCGCCCAGGGCGATCGCATCGACCTGATGGGGATAGATGCCAACGGCAGCGCCGCCGGTGACCAGGCCTTCAGCTTCATCGGCAGCGCGCTGTACACCGGCGTGGCCGGCCAGCTGCGCTACGCCTTCACCGCACCCGGCGTGACCACCATCGCCGGCGATGTCGACGGAGACAAGGTCAGCGATTTTCACATCCAGCTGACCGGGGCCATCGACCTGGTGGCGTCCGACTTCATGCTGTAGCGGCGTCTGCGCCGTCCCCGGTCGCCGGGGGCGGCGCTACGGCAAACTCGAATACACCGGCGGTCCCTCGAAATCCTGCTTGCCCAAGGCGACGCCGGCATGGCGCAGGATGGCGTAGGCCATGGCGATGTGGAAATGCAGGTTCGGCAGGGCGTAGTGCAGCAGGAAGGGCTGGCCGGCGAAGCGGCGGGTGCGGCCGCCCATCGTGACGTCGACCATCCGCGCCTCCGACCCGTCGATCTGCTCCGGCCGCAGGGTCTCGACGAAGGCGATGGCAGCGTCGAGCCGGGCGGTCAGCTCGGGAAAGCTGGCGGCAGTGGTGGCGAAGCGATGCTGGATGCCGCGGTTGAACACCGCGAAATCCTCCGCCTCCGGGTCGGGCAGTGCCAGGCCGGCCAGGCGGGCCGCGGCGCCGCGGGCGCCGTCGGCGGCGATCTGCACCTGGCGGTGCAGCGGGAACATGTCGGGCGCCAGCCGGGCCTCCAGCAGGGTCGCCGGATCCAGGCCCGCGCGGACGGCATGCGCCTCCGCCTTCCTCAGGATGCCGCCACAGTTGCCCAGCATGCGCGCGAACACCGGCACCGAGGCCTGGTACATCGAGAGGGTCATCGCGGCCGCAAGGCCACCGCATAGACCAGGCTGTCGGCCTCGGCGCCGCGGAGATGCGGGGCGCGGTCGTCCTCGTCGGTGATCACGGCGGTCTCGCCCTCGGTCACCGCCAGGTGGCGGCCGATGTCGATCACCGCGGTGCCGCGCAGCACGGTGAACAGCCAGACCGGCGCCGGCTCCAGCATCGCATCCGCGTCGTCCAGCGCGGCGACGCGATAGTCGATCTGCAGCGACCGGTCGGCGATGACGTTGAGGTCGCGCACCGGGCCGGCCACCAGCCTGCAGCTGGTCGCGGCCTCGCCGTCGAAGTCGAAGGGCTCATAGGGCCGGTCGAGGCGGACCGTGCGCGGCGGGACGCCGGGCTTGGTGATGGTCAGCTCCATGCCGCGGCCGGACAACAGCATGATGGTGCGGCAGCAGCCGGGGAAGGTGGAGAAGGGGCCGTCCGACTCGACCTCGGCCAGGCTCAGCCGCCAGCGGAAGCCGGCCGGGCTGTCGGCCGGCTCGAAGGCGATCTCGGCCGTCCGTCCCCCACCGTTGCGCCAGGGCATCAGGCGGTGCTGGGCGGGCGGGATGATGCGGGTGGGCATGGGCGACCTCAGGCAGCGGACGCCGAATCATACCATAGGAGGAGCCGCGTCCATCCGGGATCGCGTCGCTTTCCCGCATCATTTGCCGTCATGGGTGCAGCTGTCGGGGCGGGGCTTCGGGCCGCGCCGCTCGGGCGGCACCTTGCAGTTGTCGACGCGCTGCTCGTCGTCGGCCTTGCTGCCCAGCCGCTCCTTCCCCGTCTTCTGGGGGCCGGTCTTGAGCGGATTGCCGGCCGGAGAGCCCTGGGCCAGGGCGCCGGTGCCGCCCAAGGCCAGCGCCAGGCCAATGACGGCGCCGCGCAGGATCCAGGCCATCCCACCCGCCCTCACCTGGCGTCGTGGAAGATGATGCCGAGCGTGTGCCGGCAGCCACTGCGGAGCCGGCTGACGCCGTGGCGCAGATTGACCGGGTAGTCGCCGCGGGTGCCGGCGACCGGCCGGTGGTGCACGGCGAAGGCGACGCCGTCGCCCTGGCGCAGCGGTACCACCTCGGGCCGCGACTGCATGCGGGGCCGCTGCTCGGTCAGCACGAACTCGCCGCCGGTGAAGTCGCGGCCGGGCTCGGACAGCAGGATCGCGACCTGCAGCGGGAAGGCCAGGTCGCCATACAGGTCCTGGTGCAGGCAGTTGAAGTCGCCCGGCTCGTATTGCAGCAGCAGCGGCGTGGGCCGGGTCTGGCCGGCGGCGTGGCAGGCCTTCAGGAAGGCCTCGTGCCGCTCCGGATAGCGGGTGGCGATGCCCATCCGCGCGTTCCAGCCATTGGCGACCGGCGCCAGCCGGGGATAGAGGGCGGCGCGCAGCCCGGCGATCGGGTCCGGCAGCGGATAGGCGAAATACTTGTACTCGCCGCGGCCGAAGCCGTGCCGGGCCATCACCACCCGGCTGCGGAACGGCTTGTCCTCCGGATACAGCGCGGCGACGGCGCGGCACTCGTCCGGCGTCAGCAGCGCCGGCAGCACCGCCGCGCCATGCTGGTCCAGCTCTGCCGCCGCGGCGTCCCAGTTGATCCCCGCCACGCGGTCGGCGGGGAGAGTGTCGTCAGGGCGAAGTGCGGTGCGGGGCATCGATGCCTCCCTTGTCGCTGTCATGACGGCAAGGTGGGGCCTCCGGTTCCGGCGGGCACTCCGGCTCTTGCGGTCAAATTGCGGCAGGAGTGGCCGGATGGCACAGGACGATGGCCGGATTGCGGAGGATGCGGCTTCGTTCCGCCCTGGAAACGACTTGGCCGGGGCCGATACCACCCGGCGAACCCGGCCTCAGGGGCCGGCGGATTCAGGGGAGAGTGCCATGTTGAAGCGTCTAGCCGTCCGCACCCTGCTGTTGGGCACGGCGTTCGCGGCCACGCTGGCAGCGCCGGCCTGGGCCGCCCAGGGCCAGACCCGGCCGCGGGTCGAGGTCGCCTTCGTGCTCGATACCACCGGGTCGATGGCCGGGCTGATCGACGGCGCCAAGCGCAAGATCTGGTCGATCGCCACCAGCATCGTCGAGACCAACCCGGATGCCGAGATCCGCATGGCCCTGGTGATCTATCGCGACCGCGGCGACGACTACGTCGCCCGGACCTACGACCTGACCGCGGACATCCAGGGCCTATATGGCGACCTGCTGCAGCTGCGCGCCGACGGCGGCGGCGACTGGCCGGAATCGGTGAACGAGGCGCTGCACGCCTCGGTCAACAAGCTGCGCTGGAGCCAGGACCAGGCGACGCGCAAGATCGTCTTCCTGGTCGGCGACGCGCCGCCGCATATGGACTACGCCAACGCCCCGAAATACCCCGAGGTGGCGGCGGCGGCCCGCCGCGCCGGCATCGTGGTCAATGCGGTGCAGGCCGGCGATGCCGGCGACACCCGGCAGATCTGGCAGGACATCGCCCAGCGCGGCGCCGGCCGCTACATCCCGATCCCGCAGGATGGCGGCCAGGTGGTGACGATCGAGACGCCCTATGACGGCGACATCATCATCCTGCAGCGTCGGATCGACGCCACGGTGATCCCCTACGGCTCGGCCCGTCAGCAGGAGAGCCTGCGCGGCAAGATCGAGCTGCGGGCCGCGGCCCCGGCCTCGGTGCAGGCCGACAATTCCGGCTTCTACAGCAAGCGCGCCGACCACAGCGCGGTGGTGACCGGCGCCGGCGACCTGGTGGCCGACATCGCCGCCGGCGACAAGACGCTCGAGGCGGTGCCGGAGGGCGAGTTGCCGGAGGTGCTGCAGGGCAAGTCGGCGGCCGAGCGGCAGGCCTATGTCGAGCAGCAGCGGTCCGAGCGCGCGGCGCTGACGGCGCAGATGGCGGAGCTGGTCGGCCAGCGCGACGCCTATATCGCCGAGCAGGCGAAGCAGAGCGCCTCGGTCTCGACCGACAGCTTCGACCGCGCGGTGGAGGAGACGCTGCGGACGCAGCTGCAGTAGGGAGACCACTCGGAAATGCTACTGGCGTGGCCGTCTGATGGCGGTTTCTGCGCTTCCGGTGCTCACGGACTTTAACGTCCGCTGCGCTCCGGTTCTCGAAACCACCACCAGCCGACTCACGCCAGCGCATTTCCGAGCGGTCTCTACGCCGGCACGGGCGTGTAGGTCACCATCCGGAGGTCGGGTGCGCCTTCGACCAGGAAGGTGGCGTGGGTGAATTCGAGCTCGCCCAGCGTGTCGTGGCGGATCCGCTTCAGCCCCTCGCTGCGCTCGGCCACGTCCTGCTGCGGCCACCAGCGGCGGAACTCCGGGCTGGCCGCCTGCAGCGCCTCGACCAGCTGGGCGAAGGCGGGGTCGCCGCCGGCGCGGCCGTGGTCCAGGCGGAACTTGGCGAGGACGCGGCGGGCGCCGGTCTCCCAGTCCGGGATCATCCGGCGCCAGCGCGGGTCGGCGAAGATCATCCACAGGCTGTTGCGCTCGGCCGGCGGGATCAGCGCGTAGTCGCCGAACAGCGCGGTGTTGGCGGCGTTCCAGGCGACGATGTCCCAGCGCGCGGTCTTGATGTAGGCGGGGTTCGGCAGACTGTCCAACAGCGCCTGCAGGATCGGCGACACCAGCGGCAGGCCGGGGGCCGCATGCGGCGGCGGCCGGTGCTGCGCCAGGGCGTAGAGATGCTGCCGCTCGGCCTGGGTCAACCGCAGCGCCCGGCACACCCGCTCCAGGAAATCGGCCGAAACCTGGATGGCGCGGCCCTGCTCGAACCAGGTGTACCAGGTGACCCCGACCCCGGCGAGCTGGGCCACCTCCTCGCGCCGCAGCCCCGGCGTGCGGCGGCGCGATCCCGGCGGCAGGCCGACCTCGTCCGGGCTGGTCCGGGCCCGGCGATCGCGCACGAAGTCAGACAAGGCGCGGCGATCATCGGTGCGCTGCAGGCTGGTGACGGCCATGAGCCTGTTGCTTTCACTAATAGGATAAGAACTTATCTTTTCCTATTATAGGCCATCGCCCAGTCTCTGTCGCGGGCGGACTGCCGGTCCGCCGATGGAGATCCCGCATGACCGATGTGACCTATTCCGCCCCGGCCGAGCGCCCGGCGACCCCGGCGCGACTCTGGCTCGGCCTGGCCGTGATGCTGATCGGGCCGTTCATGACCGTGATGGATGTGATGATCGTCAATGTGGCGATCCCGAGCATCCGGCTGGGGCTGGGCGCCAGCTATGCCGAGGCCGAGCTGGTGGTGGCCGGCTACAGCCTGGCCTATGCGGTGGCGCTGATCACCGGCGGGCGGCTGGGCGACCTGCGCGGCCGGCGGCGGATGTTCGTCGCCGGGCTGCTCGGCTTCACCGTCACCTCGGCCTTCTGCGGCCTGGCGCCGAGCGCCGAAACGCTGATCCTGGCCCGCCTGCTGCAGGGCATCACAGCCGCGATGCTGTTCCCGCAGGTGTTCTCGCTGATCCGCGTCACCTTCCCGGAGCCGCAGGCCTGCGCCAAGGCCTTCGCCGCGCTTGGCGTGGTGCTGGGGCTGGCCGCGGTCGCCGGCCAGGTGCTGGGCGGCATCCTGGTGGCCGCGGACCTGTGGGGCCTGAGCTGGCGGCCGATCTTCCTGGTCAATGTGCCCGTCGGCCTGCTGGCCGCGCTGGCGGCACCACGGCTGATACCGGCGGATGTGGTGCGGCCGGGGCAGCGGCTGGACCTCGCCGGCGTGGCCTTGAGCGCGCTCGGCCTCGGCCTCTTGCTGTATCCGCTGATCGAGGGGCGCGAGGCCGGCTGGCCGGGCTGGTCGCTGGCGATGCTGGCGGCCGCGGTCCCGGTGCTGGCCGTCTTCGGCCTGCACCAGCACGCCCGGTCGCGCCGCGGCGCCTTCCCGCTGCTGCAGACCGCGCTGTTTCGCGACCGCGCCTTCGCCGCCGGGGTGCTGCTGGCGCTGGTGTTCTATTCGACGCTGAACTCGGTCTATCTCGCCTATGCCTTCCTGGCGCAGCTCGGCCTCGGCCGGACGGCGCTGGCGGCGGGGCTGGTGTTCTCCCCGGCCGCCGTGTCCTTCATGATCGCGTCGATCGCCGCCGGCCGGGTCGCCCCCGACCACCGGCGCGCGGTGCTGATGGCTGGGGCCGCGATCGCCGCGCTGGGCGAGTTCGTCGCCGCCGCCACGGCGCTGGTGGCCGCGCCGCTGCAGGCGGAGGCGCTGATCCCGGCGCTGTTGCTGCTCGGCACCGGGCAGGGGCTGCTGATGACGCCGCTGTTGAACACCGTGCTCGGCGGTATCCGCGACGGCGACATCGGCTCGGCGTCGGGCATGCTCAGCACCATGCAGCAGGTCGGCGGCGCCTTCGGTGTGGCCGTGGCCGGGATCCTGTTCGCCGCGGTGCTGGACGGCGCCCGCGCCGCCGGGGTCGGCGAGGCCGCCGCCTATGCCCGCGCCTTCGCCGCCGCGGCCGGCTATGGCGGGCTGGCGACCCTGGTCACGCTCGGGCTGCTGTTCGCCCTTCCGAAAATTGCACCGCGCGGAGGGTGACGATTCGGCGCTTTGGGGCGGCGGCCGGCTGTGGCATGACTTCCCGGTCTTCCCCATTGAGCACAGCCGCCGCCATGCAGCCCTTCACCACGCTCACCGCCGTCGCAGCGCCGCTGCCGATCGTCAATGTCGACACCGACATGATCATCCCGAAGCAGTTCCTGAAGACGATCAAGCGCACCGGCCTCGCCGCCGGCCTGTTCTACGAGCTGCGCACCGACGAGCAGGGCAACCCGAAGGATTTCGTGCTCGACCAGCCGGCCTATCAGAAGGCCCAGATCCTGGTCGCCGGCGACAATTTCGGCTGCGGCTCGTCGCGTGAGCATGCGCCCTGGGCGCTCTTGGATTTCGGCATCCGCTGCGTGCTGGCGCCCAGCTTCGCCGACATCTTCTATAACAACTGCTTCAAGAACGGCATCCTGCCGATCGCCCTGCCGCAGGAGCAGATCGAGGAGTTGATGAAGGACGCCGAGAATGGCGCCAATTCGACCATGACGATCGATCTGGAGAAGCAGGAGATCACCCGGCCGGACGGCCAGACGCTCCGCTTCGACCTCGACCCGTTCCGCAAGCACTGCCTGATCAACGGCCTCGACGACATCGGCCTGACCCTGCAGCAGACGAGCGAGATCGACAGCTTCGAGGCCAAGCGCAAGACCGCCCAGCCCTGGCTGGCGGCCTGATCCGCCGGGCTTCTTCCACCATCCCTTCCTCAAATCCCGCTGAAGGTCGTTTTCCCATGGCTGCCAACAAGAAGCTCCTCGTCCTGGCCGGTGACGGCATCGGCCCGGAGGTGATGGGCGAGGTCAAGCGCGCCGCCCAGTGGCTGGGCAGCCACCGCGCCGTCGGCTTCGACATCGACGAGCAGCTGGTCGGCGGCTGCTCGATCGACGCCAACGGCGTGCCGGTCACCGACGCGACCATGGAGAGGGCGCTGGCGGTCGACGCGGTGCTGCTGGGCGCGGTCGGCGGGCCGAAATGGGACGGCGTCGACTTCTCGATCCGGCCCGAGGCCGGCCTGCTGCGCCTGCGCAAGGACCTGGAGCTGTTCGCCAATCTGCGCCCGGCGCTGGTCTACCCGGCCCTGGCCGACGCCTCGACCCTGAAGCGCGAAGTGGTCGAGGGCCTCGACATCCTGATCGTGCGCGAGCTGACCGGCGGCGTCTATTTCGGCGAGCCGCGCGGCATCACCGACCTCGGCAACGGCGAGCGCCGCGGCATCAACACCCAGGTCTACACCACCTCGGAGATCCGCCGCGTCGCCGCCGTGGCCTTCGAACTGGCCCGCAAGCGCGGCAACAAGCTGTGCTCGGTCGAGAAGATGAACGTCATGGAATCGGGCCGGCTGTGGCGCGAGGAGGTGACGAAGCTGCACCAGGAGCAGTATTCCGACGTCCAGCTCAGCCACATGCTGGCCGACAACTGCGCCATGCAGCTGGTGCGCAACCCGAAGCAATTCGACGTCATCGTCACCGACAACCTGTTCGGCGACATGCTGTCGGACGAGGCGGCGATGCTGACCGGGTCCCTGGGCATGCTGCCCTCGGCCTCGCTCGGCGCGCCCGACGCCACCGGCCGCCGCAAGGCGCTGTACGAGCCGGTGCACGGCTCGGCCCCGGACATCGCCGGCCAGGGCAAGGCCAACCCGATCGCCACCCTGCTCAGCTTCGGCATGATGCTGCGCTACAGCTTCGACCTCGGCGCCGAGGCCGACCTGATCGAGGGCGCGGTGTCGGACGTGCTCGACCGCGGCGTCCGCACCGCCGACATCGCCGGCACCGGCGCGACGCAGGTGGTGTCGACCGGCGACATGGGCACCGCCATCCTGGAAGCGATGGCCGCGCGGTCGCGCTGACCCCTCCCCCAATAATTTGTGCAGTGCGAAAGGGCGGAGCCGCTGGCTCCGCCCTTTTTGTCTGGCGTTTCGTCAGTCGCCGCGCATAACGAATCAATTTTATGCGATTGGCGCCGGCCCCCGCCGCGAACAGTTCCCGACTGTTCTTCCCGGGGGCATTTTCGGCGGCGGGTTGACGTAGCGTCCGGCTGGGCTTCGACGAGCCGCAGGTTTTCAATCTCATCGAGATCTTGAACAGTGCTTGACGGCGCCGCCGACTTTGGCGTGACGTAACCGTTACAAGCGCAACATTGCGCAACAGATCGGTCACGACCGGGGGGGACATGCCGAGATGAAGCAGGGGATTTCGCGTCTGGCGCTGGGGGTGGCGGCCGTGTCCGCCGCGGCGGGGCTCGGGGCCGGGGCGGCACATGCGGCAGGCTTCTTCATCCAGGAGCAGAGCGTGACCGGCCTCGGCCGCGCCTTCGCCGGCGGGGCCGCCGCGGCCGACGACGCCAGCACCATCTTCTTCAACCCGGCGGGCATGACCTTCCTGAAGCAGGGCGAGGCGCAGTTCGGCGGCAGCCTGCTGATCCCGGACTCCAGGCTGACGGATGACGGCTCGACCATCGACTACCCGGCCTTCCGCACGCGGGCCGGCATCTTCAACCCCGGGCCCGGCGCCATCTCCGGCGAGAGCAAGAGCAACAACCCCTACGACCCGACCCTGGTGCCGCACGGCTATGTCGCGCTGCCGGTGCCGAACACCGAGAACCGCCTGTGGGTCGGCTTCGGCCTCGGCGCCCCGTTCGGGCTGGAGAGCCAGTACAACAGCAACTGGTTCGGCCGCTACGACGCCACCAAAACCGAGCTGCAGGTCTATAATTTCTCGCCGACCGTCGCCTATCGGGTGAACGACTGGCTGTCGATCGGCGGCGGCATCGACATCTCCTATGCCTGGGCCAAGCTCGAGAGCAAGGTGCCGAACCCGGTCGGCGCGCTGCTGCCGGCCTTCTCCGACGACGGCGACCTGTCGATCAAGGGCGACAGCTGGGCCATCGGCTACAACATCGGCGCCATCGTGCAGCCGGTGGAGGGCACCCGCGTCGGCGTCCATTTCCGCTCCGGCGTCGACCATATGCTGGACGGGCGGGCCAGTCTGAAGGATATCGACTTCCCGCCGCTGCCGGGCCTGCCGGCGACCGCGGATTTCGCCACCGGCGGCCGGGCCAAGCTGAACCTGCCGCCGATCCTCAGCTTCGGCGTTCGGCAGGAGATCACGCCGCAGATCGCGCTCTTGGGCGGCGTCACCTGGTACGGCTGGTCGTCGTTCAAGGAGATCCGGGTCAAGCGCTCGGACGGCGCCGACGACCTGGTGAACGAGCAGCGTTACCACGACACGGTCGGCGTCTCGATCGGCGGCGAATACTACTGGAACGACGACCTGACGCTGCGCGCCGGCTTCCAGTATGACCCGACGCCGACCAAGGCTGGCTATCGCTCCAGCCGCACCCCGGACGGCGACCGCTACTGGCTGTCCTTCGGCGCCAGCTACGACGTCATGCAGAACATGTCGGTCGACTTCGCCTACACCCACGTCTTCATCGACGGCCGCAAGATGGACGCCGAGCGCGACTTCTATGTCGGCACGCCGCTGGAGACGAAGGTGTCCTACGACGCCTCGAACAGCAGCGGCGTCGACATCCTGGCCTTGGGACTGCGGTACCGGTTTTAATGGAACTCACTCTTCAACACCCCGTCATCCCGGGCGCTGCGCAGCACGAAGTGATGCGCTGCAGACCCGGGATCTCTTCGAGATCAGCGCCGAGATCCCGTGTCTGCGCAGCGGCACTTCGCGCCGCAGCGCGCACGGGATGACGATAGAAATTTTGGGAAGGCCTCACTTCCGCCCGGCATGACCCTTCAGCAGCCCGATCGCTTCTGCCGTCGTCCTGACGTCGCCGAAGTTGCGGCAGCCAGTCGCCGGCGCTGTCCATCGGGTCAGGTCGGGACTCCTGCCCGGCGCAGCTCCTCGCCGAGGCGGCCGGACACCCATAGCCCGTACATGCGGAAATCGCTGAGCAGCGACCACAGCGGATAGGTGAAGGTGGCCGGGCGGTTGTGCTCGACGAAGAAATGGCCGATCCAGGCGAAAAGATAGCCCGCGACCAGCGCCGCCGGCAGCCACCACCAGTTGCCGGTTGCGATCAGCAGCACCAGGCACAGCAGCGCCAGGCTGGTGCCGAAAAAATGCAGCACCCGGGTCCGTGGCCGGGCATGCTCGCGCAGGTAATAGGGCCAGAAGGCGGAATAGCTCGGCAGGCGCTCGGCCATAGCGGTTCCTCCGTGTTGTCCAGCGGCCAGCCGGCACTTGACGGCATGATCGCCGCGCGCTCGGCGCATGACTGTGCCATTGCGCCCGGATCGGCATACATTCTACCGAGTGCGTCCTTAACAGCAATCGAACAGCCGGATTACAGACATGGGCTATCGGGTCGCGGTCATCGGAGCCACCGGCAATGTCGGTCGCGAGATGCTTTCCATCCTCAACGAGCGTGAGTTCCCGGTCGACGAGGTCGTCGCCCTGGCATCGGAACGCTCGGTCGGGCGCCAGGTCTCGTTCGGCGAGGACGACGTCCTCGACGTGCAGGACCTCGCCAAGTTCGACTTCAAGGGCATCGACATCGTGCTGTCCTCGCCGGGCGCCAAGGTCTCGGCGGTGCACAGCCCGCGCGCGGCCAAGGCCGGGGCGGTGGTGATCGACAACACCTCGCAGTTCCGGATGGACCCGGACGTGCCGCTGGTGGTGCCCGAAGTCAACCCGCAGGCGATCGCCCAGGTCAGCCGCAAGGGCATCATCGCCAACCCGAACTGCTCCACCATCCAGATGGTAGTGGCGCTGAAGCCGCTGCACGAGCTGGCCAAGATCCGCCGCGTCGTGGTCTCGACCTACCAGTCGGTCTCCGGCGGCGGCAAGGAGGCGATGGACGAGCTGTTCAACCAGACCCGCGCCGTCTATGTGAACGACCCGATCGTGAAGGAGAAGTTCACCAAGCAGATCGCCTTCAACGTCATCCCGCACATCGACAGCTTCATGGATGACGGGTCGACGAAGGAGGAGTGGAAGATGGTGGTCGAGACCAAGAAGATCCTCGACCCTGCGATCAAGGTCGTCGCCCATTGCGTGCGGGTGCCGGTCTTCATCGGCCATTCCGAGATGGTGAACATCGACTGCGCGAACCCGATCTCGGCCGCCGAGGCGCGGGCCGCGCTGAAGCGGGCGCCGGGGATCTCGGTGATCGACCACCGCGCCGACGAGGGCTATGTCACCCCGGTCGAATGTGCCGGCGAGGACCTGGTCTATGTCAGCCGCATCCGCGAGGACGTCACGGTCGAGAACGGCCTGTCCTTCTGGGTGGTCGCCGACAATCTGCGCAAGGGCGCAGCGCTGAACGCGATCCAGATCGCCGAACTCCTGGTCAAGGACGGCCATCTGCGCAAGGCGGCGTGATATCCGCTGAGTCCAGATACACTCTTCTCCGTCATCCCGTGTCTGCGCTGCGGCGTGAAGCGCTGCTGCGCAGACACGGGATGACGATCCATTTACCGGTCCAACTGCTGGCAGGTGCCCCGGTCACGCATCCGGCAGGGTGAAGACGGCGCAGGGCGCCGCGATGCCGCGCAGCGGATGCTCGCCCAGCGGCACCAGCGGCGCCGTGGTCTCGGCGGCGAGCGCGCCGGAGACCAGCACCGCCCGGCCCAGCGGCCGGCACAGCCCCTCCAGCCGGCTGACCAGGTTGACCGCCGGGCCGATGGCGGTGAAGTCCAGCCGGTCGGCGGCGCCGATATTGCCCCACATCATCTCGCCCAGATGCAGCGCCGCGCCGAAGGGCAGCGGCGGCAGGCCCCGGGTCCGCCGCGCTGCGTCGAGATGGGCCATGCCGGCGCGGGCCGCGGCGATCGCGCGCAGCGCCGCGTCGCAGGCTTCTCCCGGAGGACCGGTGACCGGGAAGATCGCCAGCAGCCCATCGCCCATGAACTTCAGCACTTCGCCGCCGAAGGCGTGTACCGCCCCGGCGATGCGGTCGAACCAGGCGTCGAGCGTGGCGATCACCTCGGCCGGCGGCGTCGCCTCGGACAGGGCGGTGAAGTCGCGCAGATCGGCGCAGAGCAGGGCGGCGCGGATGGTCTCGCCGGCGCCACGGCGCAGCGCGCCGGCCTGGACCCGGGCGGCGCTGCGCCGGCCGAGATAGGCCTCCAGGAGGGCCGCCAGCGCCGCCCGCGAGGCCAGGGCGGCCAGCGGCGAAGCGGCGAAGCGCG
>NZ_VCCH02000086.1 GCF_005938675.2 Mycobacterium sp. KBS0706 | reverse complement strand
CAAGAAAAAGGCGCGGACCCGAAGGTCCGCGCCTGTTCGCTCCAGAACGAACCGGGCTGGTTACGCCGGCTCTTCCTCGGTGCTCTCGGTTTCGGCCGCGGCGATGGCGGCCGCAGCAGCCGCCTCGGCCGCCGCTTCCTCTTCCTCGAGGACGGAGGCGACGACCATGCCGCCGCGCTGGCGCTGCATCTCGGCCTCTTCGGCCGAGCGGGCGACGTTCACGGTGACGATGACGCTGACCTCGGGGTGCAGCCGGATCCGGACCTTCTCCAGGCCCAGGGTCTTGATCGGCTGCTCGATCGCGACCTGGCCGCGCGAGACGGTATAGCCGGCCGCGGTCAGGCCCTCGGCGATGTCACGCGCCGACACCGAACCGTAGAGCTGGCCGCTGTCGCCGGCCTGGCGGATGACGACGATCGACACGTCGTCCATGCGCCCGGCGATGTTCTCCGCCTCGCCCTTGGCCTCGAGGTTGTTGGCCTCGATCTGCGCCCGCTGCTTCTCGAACACGGCCAGGTTGGCCTTGGTCGCGCGCAGCGCCTTCTTCTGCGGCAGGAGGTAGTTGCGGGCGAAGCCGGGCTTCACGCGCACCACGTCGCCGATCTGGCCGAGCTTCTCGACCCGCTCCAGCAGGATGATTTCCATGGCTGAACCTCCCCTTACTTCACGATGTAGGGCAGGAGGCCGAGGAAGCGCGCGCGCTTGATGGCGCGGGCCAGCTCACGCTGCTTCTTGGCCGAGACCGCGGTGATGCGGCTCGGGACGATCTTGCCGCGCTCGGAGATGAACCGGCCCAGCAGCTTGGTGTCCTTGTAGTCGATCTTCGGCGCGTTGGCGCCGGAGAACGGGCAGGTCTTCCGGCGGCGGAAGAACGGACGCCGTGCACCCATCGCGCTCATGCCTGAGCTCCTTCACCTTCGGCCTGGTCGCGGCCGAAGCCACGGTCCCGGCGCTCGCCGCGGTCGCGATCGCCGCCACGGCTGTCGCGATCACCACGGCCGTCGCGGTCGCGACCGTCGCGGTCCCGGCCGGCCCGGCTCTGCATCATCGCCGAGGGACCCTCTTCGAGGGTGTCGACGCGCAGGGTGAGTGTGCGCAGCACGTCCTCGTTGATGCCCATCAGGCGCTCCATCTCGGCCACGGCGGCCGCGGGGGCGTCGATGTTCATCAGGACGTAGTGGCCCTTGCGGTTCTTCTTGATCCGGTAGGCGAAGCTCTTCAGGCCCCAATACTCGGTCTTGGTGACCTTGCCGCCATTCTCGGTGAGGATGGTGGTGAAGCCCTCGGTCAGGGCCTCCACCTGCGTGGCGGACACGTCCTGCCGCGCGATGTACACGCTCTCGTAAAGTGGCATGATGACTCCTTGTGGCTGTTCCCGGCATGGCGCTGTGCGGGGACCGCCAGCCGCCCATGTCAAAGCCGGCCGCTATGCCAAGCGACCGGCAAGGAGCATGACGAAGCCGCGCACTATACTCGGAAGCGCCCGAAGATCAAGCGCGATCGGAGCCCTGTATCATTGATCAGGCTTGACTTGCGGTGGCGAGGCTCTAAGACCAGCGCCCTCATTGTGATGCGGGGATCGCCGCCATGGCGCGCGCTTTCGTGTTTCCGGGACAAGGCAGCCAGGCTGTCGGCATGGGCAAGGCGCTGGCCGATGGGTCCGCGGCCGCCCGCGAGGTCTTCGCCGAGGTCGACGCAGCGTTGGGCCAGAAGCTGTCCGAGCTGATGTTCGGCGGCGACATCGAGACGCTGACGCTGACCGAGAACGCCCAGCCGGCACTGATGGCGGCCTCGGTCGCCGCGGCGCGCACGGTGGCGGAGCGGTCCGGCCGGTCGCTGGCGGATTTCGCCGGCTTCGTCGCCGGCCACAGCCTCGGCGAATACTCCGCCCTGGCCGCGGCTGGGGCGATCAGCGTCGCGGATGCGGCCCGGCTGCTGCGCCTGCGCGGCCAGTCGATGCAGAAGGCGGTGCCGGTCGGCGTCGGTGCCATGGCGGCACTGCTGGGCTTCGACCTCGACCAGGCGCGCGACGTCGCCGCCCGCGCCTCGACCCCGGACTCGATCTGCTCTGCGGCCAACGACAACGCCCCCGGCCAGGTCGTGGTCAGCGGCCACAAGGACGCTGTGGAGCGGGCGATGGCGCTGGCGGCCGAGCTCGGCGCCAAGCGCAGCATCCTGCTGCCGGTCAGCGCGCCCTTCCATTGCCCGCTGATGGCGCCGGCGGCCGAGGCCATGCGCATGGCTTTGGCCGCGGTTGAGATCAAGGCGCCGGCCCTGCCGGTGGTGGCCAATGTCACCGCCGCCCCGGTCATGGCGCCGGATGAGATCCGCCGGCTGCTGGTCGAGCAGGTGACCGGCACCGTGCGCTGGCGCGAGTGTGTGCTTTACATGAAATCGGCAGGCGTGCAGGAACTGGTCGAGCTCGGGGCCGGCAAGGTGCTGGCCGGCCTCGCCAAGCGCATCGATCGCGACCTCGCCGCGGTGTCGCTGCAGGCGCCGGAAGAGATCGACGCCTGGATCGCATCGACCGGCGCCTGAAGCACAAGGCCGCAGCACGAGGGAAGAGAGCATGTTCGATCTGAAGGGCAAGTCGGCGCTCGTCACCGGCGCCTCGGGCGACATCGGCCGCGCCATCGCGACCCTGCTGCACGCCCAGGGCGCCGCCGTGGCGCTGTCCGGCACCAAGGTCGAGAAGCTGGAGGCTCTGGCGCAGTCGCTGGGCGAGCGGGCCCATGTGACCCCGGGCGACCTGTCGAGCGCCGAGGGCGCCGAATCGGTGGCCAAGGCGGCCGAGGCGGCGACCGGCGGCATCGACATCCTGGTCAATAACGCCGGCCTGACCCGCGACGGCCTGGCGATGCGGATGAAGGATGACGATTTCGAGACCGTGCTCGACGTCAACCTGGTGTCCGGCTTCCGGCTGGCCCGTGCGGCGCTGCGCGGCATGATGAAGAAGCGCTGGGGCCGGATCGTGTCGATCACCTCGATCGTCGGCCACACCGGCAATCCGGGCCAGGTGAACTACGCCGCCTCGAAGGCCGGCCTGACCGGCATGACCAAGGCGCTGGCGCAGGAGGTCGCGAGCCGCGGCATCACCGTCAACTGCGTTGCCCCGGGCTTCGTCACCAGCGCCATGACCGATGCGCTGAACGACGAGCAGAAGGCGCGGATCTCCGCCACCATCCCGATGGCGCGGATGGGCGACCCGGCCGAGATCGCCGCCGCGGTCCTGTATCTCGCCAGCAGCGAGGCCGCCTATGTCACCGGCCAGACCATCCATGTGAATGGCGGAATGGCAATGGTTTGACGTCGCCGGACTGGACATGGCCAGATGCTTGGCCATGTTCGATCAGGTGTGTTATGTGACCGCGGGTCTACGGGGCGGTCACTCGTGCGGGGGTTCAGCACTGCGGAATTCTGCCCCGTTCCGCTCTCTTGAAAGGTAGAAAGAATGAGCGAAAGCATCGCCGATCGCGTTAAGAAGATCGTCGTCGAGCATCTCGGCGTCGAAGAAGGCAAGGTCACCGAATCGGCCAGCTTCATCGACGACCTGGGCGCCGACAGCCTCGACACCGTCGAGCTGGTCATGGCGTTCGAGGAGGAGTTCGGCTGCGAGATTCCGGACGACGCGGCCGAGAAGATCCTGACGGTGAAGGACGCGATCCAGTTCATCGAGCAGCATTCGACTCCCGCCTGATCGCAGGTCCTTGCCGCAGAACCGGATGAAATGATGCGACGTGTCGTAATCACCGGCATGGGGATGGTCACGCCTCTCGGTGCCGGTGTGAAGACCAATTGGGATCGACTGACCGCCGGCAAGTCCGGCATCGGCGCGATCTCGACATTCGACGTCTCGGATCTGCCGGCGCGGATCGCGGGCATGGTGCCGCGCGGCACCGGCCCGGGTGATTTCGACGTCGACAGCGCGGTCCCGCCCAAGGACCAGCGCAAGAACGACGTCTTCATCCATTATGCGATCGCCGCGGCCAACGAGGCGATCGCGAATTCGGGGTGGGTGCCGCCGAATGACGAGGAGCGCGAGCGCACCGGCGTCATGATCGGCTCGGGCATCGGCGGCCTGCAATGGATCGCCGAGGGCTCGCTGACACTGGAGGAGAAGGGGCCCCGCCGGATCTCCCCCTTCTTCATCCCGGCGGCGCTGATCAACCTGGCCTCCGGCCAGGTCTCGATTCAGCACGGCTTCCGCGGTCCGAACCATGCCGTGGTCACGGCCTGCTCGACCGGCGCGCACGCGATCGGCGACGCGGCGCGTCTGATCATGTGGGACGATGCCGACGTCATGGTGGCGGGCGGGGCGGAGGCGGCGGTGTGCCGGCTCGGACTCGCCGGCTTCGCCGCGGCCCGGGCGCTGTCCACCGGCTACAACGAGACCCCCGACCGGGCCTCGCGCCCCTATGACAAGGGCCGCGACGGCTTCGTCATGGGCGAAGGCGCCGGCGTGGTCGTGCTCGAGGAGCTGGAGCACGCCAAGGCGCGCGGCGCCACGATCTATGCCGAGGTGGTCGGCTACGGCCTGTCGGGCGACGCGCATCACATCACCGCCCCGCCGGAAGACGGCAATGGCGGTTTCCGGGCGATGTCGGCGGCGCTGAAGCGAGCCGGCCTGACCCCATCGGACATCGACTACGTCAACGCCCACGGCACCTCGACGCCGCTCGGCGACGAGATCGAACTCGGTGCGGTCAAGCGCCTGTTCGGCAACGCGATCGAGACGGTGTCGATGTCCTCGACCAAGTCGGCGATCGGCCATCTGCTCGGCGCCGCCGGCGCGGTCGAGGCGATCTATTCGGTGCTCTCGATCAACCACGACGTGGTGCCGCCGACGCTGAACCTTGAGGACCCGTCCGACGCCTGCCTCGGAGTCGATCTGGTGCCCAAGCAGGCCAAGCCGCGGCCGGTGCGCGCCGCGCTGTCGAACAGCTTCGGCTTCGGCGGGACCAACGCGTCGCTGGTCTTCCGCGAGTACGTCTGACCGGATGGTTCGGGCACTCGCCCGCGCGCTCGTCTTCCTGGTGGTGCTGGCGGCCGTCATCGGTGGCGGCGTCGTCTGGTTTCTTCACGCCTATCGCGCACCGGGGCCGCTGACGGCCCCGGCAACGCTCGTGATCGAGCGCGGCAGCGGCCTGGCCGCGATCGCGGCGCAGCTCGAGGCAGCGGGAATCGTCGAGAACCGCTGGGTGTTCCTGGGCGGAACGACGCTGGACGGCGGCGACCGCGCCCTGAAGGCCGGGGAATACGCCTTCGCGCCGGGGATTTCGCCGGCAGAGACTGCCGACCTGCTGGCCCGCGGCAGCAATGTCTCGCACAAGATCACCATCGCGGAGGGCCTGACCTCGGCCGAGATCGTAACCCTGGTCCAGGCCGAGCCGCTGCTGACCGGCGATGCCGGGGACGTCCCGGCCGAAGGCTCGCTGCTGCCGGAGACCTACCAGTTCATCCGCGGCGACACCCGCGCCGCCGTGATCGATCGGATGCGCAAGGCGATGCGGCAGGAGGTCGACGGGCTGTGGGACAAGCGCGGCAACGGCCTGCCGGTCAAGTCGCCGCAGGACGCCGTTACCTTGGCCTCGATCGTCGAGAAGGAGACGGGCGTGCCGAAGGAGCGGCCGGTGGTCGCCAGCGTGTTCCTGAACCGGCTGCAGGCCGGCATGCCGCTGCAGTCGGACCCGACCGTGATCTATGCCCTGACCGATGGGAAAAAACCGCTCGGCCGGGCGCTGACCCGGGCCGACTGGAAGTTGGATTCGCCCTACAACACCTATGTCGTTGCGGGTTTGCCGCCGGGGCCGATCGCCAATCCCGGGCGCGACGCACTTGCCGCAGTGCTTAAGCCGGCGGTTACGGACTATTATTACTTCGTAGCCGACGGCTCCGGCGGGCATGTCTTCGCCCGGACGCTCGAGGAGCACAACCGCAACGTCGCCGAATGGCAGAAGCGACGGCAGGCCGCCCCGCCCAATCCCGGCGACGCGGCCCCGGACACCGGAGACAAGACGCCTTGAACGGTAGAGACGACCCCCATCTTCTGCACACGATCCGCGGGGTCCTGGTGCCGATTCACCCGGCCGGCTACCCGTTCATCGGAGTCTTCGCCGTCGCCACCGTGATGCTGTTCATGGTCTGGGAGCCGCTGGGCTGGCTCGGCGTATTGGCGACCGCCTGGTGCATCTACTTCTTCCGCCACCCGCCGCGGGTGACGCCGAGCCGGCCCGACCTGGTGGTGGCGCCGGCCGACGGCGTGGTGCAGATGCTGGTGCAGGCGACGCCGCCGGCGGAGCTCGGCCTCGGCAACCGGCCGCTGACCCGGATCAGCATCTTCCTCAACGTCTTCAACGTGCATGTGAACCGGGTTCCGGCCGATGGCGCCGTGATCGACGTGAAGTACCGGCCGGGCAAGTTCCTGAACGCCAATCTGGAAAAGGCCAGCGAGGAGAACGAGCGCAGCGCCGTCTCGCTGCGCCTGCCTGACGGACGGATCCTGGTCTTCGTCCAGGTCGCGGGGCTGGTGGCCCGGCGCATCATCTGCGACCTCTCGCCCGGTCAGCCGGTGGTCGCCGGCGAGACCTACGGGCTGATCCGCTTCGGCAGCCGGACCGACATCTACCTGCCGGACGGGGTCGAGCCGCTGGTCTCGGTCGGCCAGACCATGATCGGCGGCGAGACCGTGCTGGCCGACCTGGCGGCCGCGGCCGTCGCCAACCCGGTCGCGATCGCCCGATGATAAAGCCGGAGCATCGCCGGCACCGGCGGCCCTTCCGCCGCCGGCCGGTCGTCCGCATCCGCGGCCTGACGATCAACCGGCTGCTGCCGAACATCCTGACCACGCTGGCGCTGTGCGCCGGGCTGACCGCCATCCGCTATGCGGTGCAGGACCGCTGGGAACAGGCTGTGACCGCGATCCTGGTGGCGGCGGTGCTGGACGGGCTGGACGGCCGCGTCGCCCGGCTGCTGCGCGGGTCGAGCAAGTTCGGGGCGGAGCTGGACAGCCTGGCCGACATCGTCAGCTTCGGCGTCAGCCCGGCGATCATCCTCTATCTCTGGATGATGCAGGACGCCGGCAGCCTGGGCTGGCTTGCGGTGATGGCCTATGCGGTCTGCGCCGCGCTGCGCCTGGCACGGTTCAACACGGCGCTGGACGACACCACCCTGCCGCCCTTCGCCTACAACTACTTCACCGGCGTGCCGGTGCCCGCGGGCGCCATCCTGATCCTGATGCCGTTGATGATCAGCTTCGAGTTCTCGCCCGGCTTCTGGGCGGCGCCGCTGCTGGTCGGGCTGTGGACCGTCTTCGTCGCGCTGCTGCTGGTCAGCCGGATCCCGACCTTCTCGATGAAGGTGGTGCGGATCCCGCAGGAATACATCGTGCCGGTGCTGGTCGCGATCGGGCTGGTGGCCACGCTCCTGGTCACCGCCACCTGGCCGACGCTGGTCGCGCTCGGCCTGATCTATGTCGGCAGCATCCCCTTCAGCATCCGGCGCTACGCGCATCTCAAGCGCCAGGCGGCGCTGATGATGGGGGAACTGGACGAGGAAGAAGCGTCGGCTGCCGCTCCGGCGCAAGGGCCTCCGGATCAGCCGAACGCGGCGTAAGCGACCAGCAGCAGGGCGAAGGTCGTCGCCACCCAGCCGACGATGGTCACGATCTCGCGGATCAGGTCGAATGGGCTGTCGGCGTCTTCGTCGTCATGGATCAGATGCATGGTCGTGCTCTCGCTGTGCGTGATAGGACCATGCACGTTCTGTCGTGAACGCACCGTGACGGCAGTCACACCCGCACGACACGGCGGATCAGGGCGTCGGCCCAGGCCGCGGGCAGGGCGGCTAGCAGCCGCGAGCCGGCATGGATCGGCCAGGGAAAGGCGATCAGCGGCCGGCCGCGCGCCAGGCCGCGCCGGATCGCCGCCGCGGCGTCCTCGACCTCCATCAGCATCGGCATCGGAAATCCGGCCCCGTCGGTCATCGGCGTGCGCACGAAGCCGGGGCAGATCACCGAGACCCGCACGCCGCGCGGCCGCAGCTCGGCTCGGATCGCCTCGCCATAGATCCGCACCGCGGCCTTCGAGGCGCCGTAGGGACCCATGCCGGGAAAGCCGCGGAATCCGGCCAGCGAGCTCATCAGCGCGATCTGCCCGGCGCCGCGTGCCGCCATCCGCGGCCGGATCGGGTCGACGGTGTTGAGCACACCGTCGAGATTGACCGCCAGGATCCGGCGGCCCTTCGCCGCCGCATCGGCGCCCTCCGCCCCGCCCGGGGCGACGCCGGCATTGGCGATGACCAGGTCGAGCGGACCGGCCTCGTCCGCCGCGGTCACCGCCGCCGCCATCGCCGCCTGGTCGGTGACGTCGACCGTGATCGTCTCAGCGGTTGCGCCGAGGTCGCGTACCGCCCCGGCCGCCGCCTCCAGCCGGGTGGCATCCCGCCCGAACAGCACCAACCGCACGCCGGGCGCGGCATAGGCTTTCGCCAATGCGGTGCCCAGGCCGCTCGAGGCGCCGGTGATCAGGATTGCGGCCGGCGCCGTCATGGCGTTCTCCTATGGGCGAAATGGATATTTCCGATCGGCGGCAAGAGCAGTCAGCCGGAAGAATGGACTTTTCCGTATGGCGACCCGTCCGGTCGGCGGCTATAAGCCCGCTATGACAAAGGATACGTCCGCCTCGGCCCCGCTTTCCAGCATGACCGGCTTCGCCCGCAAGGAGGGTGGCGTCGACGGGCTGTCCTGGGTGTGGGAGGCGCGCAGCGTCAACGGCAAGTCGCTCGACCTGCGCCTGCGCACCCCGGCCGGCTTCGAGCGGCTGGAAGCGGCGGCCCGGGTCGAGCTGGCCAAGCGCTTCCGCCGCGGCAACGTTACCCTCAACCTGTCGCTCGGCCGCAGCGAGGCGGCGGCGCAGCTGCGCATCAACCGCGAGGTGCTGGACCAGCTGATCGCCCTGGTGCGCGAGGTCAATGGCGACAGCGCGCCGGTCCAGGTCGACGCGTTGCTCGGCGTCCGCGGCGTGGTCGAGAACGGCGATTCCGCCTCGGCCGAACTGAACAGCGCTGTCGAGGCCGAGGCGGGGGCGGCGATCGCGCCGCTGCTCGACGACCTGCTGGCGACGCGGCTGGAGGAGGGCGGGCGGCTGCGCGATGTCCTGGCCGGCCAGATCGACCAGATCACCGCGCTCGTCGGCCAGGCCCGGGCCTCCGCCGCCGCCCAGCCGGAGGCGCTCAAGGCGCGGCTCAAGGCCCAGCTCGACCTGCTGCTCGAGGCCCGTCCGCCCCTGGCCGAAGACCGGCTGGCGCAGGAGGTGGCGGTGCTGGTCGGCCGCTGCGACGTGCGCGAGGAGCTCGACCGGCTCGACGCCCATATCGGCCAGGCGCGCGGCCTGCTCGCCGCCGGCAGCGGCGTCGGGCGCCGGCTCGATTTCCTGTGCCAGGAGTTCAACCGGGAAGCCAACACGCTGTGCTCGAAGGCGGCGGATGTGGCGCTGACCCGGATCGGCCTCGACCTCAAGGCCGTGATCGAACAGTTCCGCGAGCAGATCCAGAACATCGAATGACCACAGAGATTGCCCGACGCGGGCTCATGCTCGTCCTGTCCTCGCCCTCGGGGGCCGGAAAGACCTCGATCACCCGGGCCGTGCTGGCACAGGATCCGAACCTGACCATCTCGGTGTCCGTCACCACCCGCGCCCAGCGGCCGGGCGAGATCGACGGCACGCATTACCACTTCATCGACCAGGCGACCTATGACGCCATGGTCGCCAATGACGAGCTGCTCGAACGCGCCAAGGTGTTCGGCAACGGCTATGGCACGCCGCGCGCACCGGTCGAGGCGGCGCTGGCAGCCGGCCGCGACGTGATCTTCGACATCGACTGGCAGGGCACCCAGCAGCTGGCGCAGAAGGTGCGGACCGATCTGGTCAGCGTGTTCGTGCTGCCGCCGACGGTCGAGGCGCTTGAGCAGCGGCTGCGCGCCCGCGCCCAGGACAGCGACGAGGTGATCGCCGGCCGCATGGCCAAGGCGGCGGACGAGATGAGCCACTGGCCGGAATACGACTACGCAATCATCAACCAGGACCTCGACGCCAGCATCGCCCAGGTCCAGGCGATCCTGGCAGCGGAGCGGCTGCGCCGCAGCCGCCAGACCGGCCTGCCGGACTTCGTCCGCTCGCTGCAGGCCAAGCTTTAGCGGCCGAAGCCACACTTCCGCCGGAAAGTCGACGAAGAGCGGACATTTTCTGAATACAGTATAACTTCGCCTGCTTTGCTTCGATATTTGTAATTTCGTTTTCATAGTCTCGTGGCGCCGCCGGCAGGCGGCTTTGCCGTCCTCTCCTTTTCATGAGGGATTTCAGCCATGCCTATTACCGGTCGTGACTGGGAAATTCTGATCGTCCGGTCACGTGAGGAGACGCGCGTCGGGAAGGCCTTCGCCCGCACCGTCGGCAGCTACCAGGTGTTTCACGACGGGACCGCGGTCGCGCAGCTGAGCGGCACCATCGTCGAGCGGCAAGGGCCTGGCGACAACACCGGAACGGGCGTGTCGAAGCATCGCCGGGTGGCCGCCGGGACCTATGAGCTCCACACCCATGACGGAGCCAGCAACGAGAAGTACAAGACGATCGGTTTCACGTCATCGGCCCGGGTTCACGCGATTCCGAGGCCGGCGCTGCGGCTGGAGCCGACCGGAGCGAGGTCCGGCATCCTGATCCACCCGGCGAACGGGTATCTGGAGAGCATCGGCTGCCTCAACCCGGCCTCCGCCCTCGGCGGTCCGGACGACAACCTCCAGTGGAGCGACAGCCGGTCGCGGGTGATCGCGATCATCGACGATCTGAAGGCGTTCCTCGGCAGGGACTTCCCGTCCTCGAACAACAGGAAGATCCCCCGCTGCCAATGCGTCATCGATGGCGAGCCCTGAGGAGGACCCGTGATGACACAGCGTTTCTGCCACGCGGCCTCGGCCGTCGCCGCAGCCTTCGCCGCGATGCTGATCGCTGGCTGCCAGGGCTCGCAACCGGCCGCAGCGCCGGAGGGCTCGGCGGCCACACGGGCCATGCCCGTTGTTGTCCCGGGCAGCATTCCCCCGGGTGTCCCGGTCGATGAGGAGTATCGCCGCGAGTTCGAGCGCTGCGACCGGGAGAACATCTTCCGGAACCAGCCGATGACGGGGTTCCGGCGGTGCAGCGGCGATCCGAACCGGCTGACCGCGCTCGATCGCCTCCATGACGGCACGATCTCCTTCCATGCCAAGCTGGGCCTCGACATCGATGGCGGCTTCAAGGCGCTGACCGATCCCGGATTGACCGATCTGAGGGACACGTCCTACCGCTACCCGGACGGCAGTTCCGTCTATTCGGACACGGTGCCCTATGTGGTCATCCCGCAGGGGGGCGACTTCTCGCGCCTCACCGGGATTCAGATCGGGGATATCGGCGTCGTCCTGGATGGCGCCAAGGTCGTTCCGGTCCTGGTCGCCGACCGCGGGCCGGCCAACAAGATCGGGGAAGGCTCGATCGCGCTGTTCGAAGCGATCGGCGACAGTCGCTGCAAGACGTGGCAGGACCCCGATCGCAAGACCCAGTGCAGCAGCATTCTCGACACGAGCCTGAACCGCAATGTCCGATACCTGCTGTTCCCGAACTCGAAGATCGCGGGCCTGACGCCGCAGAATGTCAATCAGCGCGTGGCGGAGGAGGCGTCGCGGCGGTTCGAGGCGTTGAAGACCACCGCCCCGGGGCCCTGACCGTCGAGGCGCCGGGTCAGCCCTGCCGCGCCACCACGGCCCGGGCCAGGCGGACGAAGCCGGCGATGTCGATTTCCTCGGCCCGCGCGGTCGGGGGCAGGCCCGCTTCGGCCAGCAGCGCCTCGGCCTCGCCCAGGCTGCGCAGGCTGGCGCGCAGCATCTTGCGGCGCTGGCCGAAGGCGGCGGCCGTCACCGTCTCCATCGTCTCGAACGGCACATCCTCGCGCTGCGCGCGCGGGCGCAGCTGCACCACCGTCGAATCGACCTTGGGCGGCGGGGTGAAGGCGCGGGCCGGCAGGGTCAGCAGCGGATCGACCTCGGCCCGCCACTGGGCGATCACCGACAGCCGGCCATAGGCGCCGCTGCGCGGTCCGGCCACCAGCCGGTCCGCCACCTCCTTCTGGAACATCAGCGTCAGCGACCGGAAGTCGTCGATCCGGCGCAGCCAGCCGATCAGCAGCGGCGTCGCCACGTTGTAGGGCAGGTTGGCGATCACAGCGCGGGGCGTCGGCACCAGCGCCGGAATGTCGGTCTTCAGCGCATCCGCCTCGACGATGCGAAGCTTGCCGCCGGCCACTGCGGCCAGATCCTCGAGCGCCGGCCTGAAGCGCCGGTCGCGTTCGACCACCGTGACGCTCTCGGCGGCGGAGGCCAGGAGCGCACGGGTCAGCCCGCCCGGGCCGGGTCCAATCTCGACCACATGCGCGCCGGCCAGATCGCCTGCCTCGCGCACGATCCGGGCGGTGACGTTGAGGTCGAGCAGGAAGTTCTGGCCGAGCGACTTCTTCGCCGCCAGCCCGTGCTGCGCGATCACGTCGCGCAGCGGCGGCAGGGCGGCGATCGCGTCGCGGAGGGCGTCGCCGGACAGAGTCAGGGGACCCTCAGAGCCGGATGTCGATATAGGCGTTGCCGCGCAGGTCGCGCAGCAGCCGGCGCTGCATCATGTCGATCTTCTGCTCGGCCAGTCCGGCGCGGATCTGGTCGCGGTCGACGCCGTCGCCGCCGACATCCTGGCGGGAGCAGACCATCATCACGGCGACACCGCCCGGCACGCGCAGGGGCGAGCTGACCTGGCCGTCGGGCAGGGCGCTGACCACCTGGCGCATGGCGTCGGGCAGGCGGCTGAGCAGGACGTCGCCCAGATCCGTGTTGGCGGTCACGCCCAGTTCCTTGGCCTTGGCCTGGAAGGCCTCGCAACCGTTCACGCTGGAGAAGTCGTTGCGCATCTGCGCCACCACGGTCTGCACCCTGTTGGCCGGCGCGGTCGGGGGCACCGGCACGACGATCTGGTTCAGGCGAACCTTGACGCCGCCAGCGGTGTTGGCGTTGACCGTCCGCTTGTCCCGCAGCAGCAGGATGTTGTAGCCGCCGAGGGTACGGATCGGGTCCGACACCTGGGCCTTCTCCATGGTGCTGAGCACCTGGTCGAGCGCGGGTTCGAGCTGCCCGGCCAGGACCCAGCCCATGTCGCCGCCGCCCTGGGCGCCGGCGGCCTGGCTGAACTGGCGGGCCACGGCCGGGAAGGGGGCGCCGCGGCGGATTTCCGAGACCAGCCGGTCGGCCAGGGCCTTGACCTGGGCTTCGCCGGCATCCTGGTCGACCGCGAGGAAGATCGACGCGACGAGATACTGCGGCTTGCCCTGGTTGGCCTTGAGCCGCTCAACCACCTCGTCGATCTGGGTGTCGGAAACCTCGACCTGGGAGACGAAGCGGCGCTGGATCAGCTGGCGCCAGCCGAGCTGGGCCCGCACCTGGTCCTCCAGCGCGCTCTGCGGCACGCCGGTGGACTTCAGCATGGTGAACAGCTGCTGCGTCGACATCTTGTTCTGGCCGGCGATCGACGCCAGTGCCCGATCCACGTCCTGGGCCGGAATGGCGATGCCGGCGCGGGTGGCCTCCTGGCCCTGCAGCTTCTCGTCGATCAGCAGGCGCAGCACCTGAGGCAGCAGCCGCTGCTGGGCGTCCGGCGTCGCCGGCAGGCCGCTGCTCATCAGCGCCAGCCGCATGCGCATCTGCAGGTCGGCCACGGTGATCACGTCGTCATTGACCACCGCGGCGATGGTGCCGACGGCGGAGGCCGGGGCGGGGCGGGTCTGCGCCATGGCCGCGGGAACGGCGACAGAGGTGATGGCCAGGACCAGGACGATTATCGGGGCCGACAGACGACGGATCATGAGGGCGACACGGCCTCGCTGTTGAAAGGCGCAGATACAGCACGTGACTTTGGCCGACTCAAGGCAAAAGCGGCCAGATCCGTGGGCGACATGGGCTCAGCCATCTTCGAGATGCAGCAGCGCGGTGACACCGAACAGCAGGGCGACGCCGGAAGTGGCCCAGGCGGCCATCGGCACCGGCAGGGAACCCTGGCGGCCGAGCGCGGCCACGATGTCGCCGAGCACGAAGATCGAGAAGCCGGTGACGATGGCGCCGACGATCATCAGCACGGTGTCGACCCGGCGCCCCGGCCGCAGGCTGAAGGCGGCGGCGACCAGGATCATCGCCGCCATCAGCAGCGGCTGCGACAGCAGCCCCTGATAGGCAATGCGGTAGCGCGTCGAGGAGAAGCCGGTGGCCTCGAGGTTGCGGATGTAGTCCGGCAGGTCCCAGAACGAGATGGTCTGCTGCGAGGCGAAGCGTTCCTGGATCCCATTGCGGGTCAGGTTGCTGGCGATCGAGGTGGTGTCGACATGCTCCGCCGGGGTGTCTCCCTTCATCACCCAGGCGTCGCTGATCACCCATTTGCCGTCCTGCAGCTGGGCGCTGGCGGCGTCGATCCGGCCGCGATAGGTCTCGTCCGCGTTCAGCAGCAGGAACATCGCGTTCTGCAGCTGGTCGCCGTTGCCGCCGACCTTCTCGGCATGGATGACGACGATCCCGCTTTCGTCCTTCTGGCGCAGCCAGAAACCGGTCTTGGCCACCTTCATGACGTCGCCGGTGCCGCCGAGAAAGTCGAGGTCCAGGCGCTCGAACCGGCTGTACATCGCTGCCGAGATCGGGTTGACGACCGTGATCTTGAGCACGCCCAGCACCATCGCCGCGGCGATCACCGGCGCCAGGAACTGCCAGGCGGAGAGGCCGCTGGCGCGGGCGACCACCAGCTCGCGGCTGCGGGTCATGCGCCAGAAGGTCACCATCGCCGCGATCAGCACGGCGAAGTGGAACAGGATCTCGACGTCGCTGGGCAGCTTGAAGGCCGCCAGGGTGAAGGCCAGGCTGACCGGCAATTCGGGGATGGAGCTGACCTGGCGCACGAACTCGACGAATTCGAACACCGCGATCACGCCGCTCAGCACCAGCAGCACGGCCATGAACCAGAACAGGAATTGCCGCACGATATAGGCGTAGAGGGTGGGGGAGCGGAGCATCGGGTGCGGCTGGCCTGTGGTGCCGAAGGCGGCGGTTGGGCGGATCTTCTACCTCAGACGGCCCGCCGCCGCGACCATCAAGGAGTCGCAGCCCGGCGGCAGTACCGTTTTCGACCGGTGACGGCTGTGAAACCCGCTGTTACCTTGCAGGTTCCGCCGCCTTGGCCGCGGCCATCGGAAATCGCCCGGAAGACGACAAGATGCAGATCTCCTTCGCTCCGCCCGCTTCGGTGGAAGCCGGCGCCCTGGTGCTCGGCGTGTTCGCCGACGGCGTCCTCTCGACGGCCGCCGCCGCGGTCGACAAGCGGTCGAAGGGCGCCCTGTCGCGGGCGCTGAAGGCCGCGCCGAAGTTCAAGGGCGGCCGCGACGAGACGCTGGCGCTGTACGGCGTCGCCGGCGCCGACCAGATCGTGCTGTTCGGCCTCGGCAAGCCGGAGGAGGTCGACGCGGTCCGGCTGCAGCGGGCGGGCGGCACGGTCGCCGCACTCTTGAACCAGGCCCGGATCGATGCGGCGACGGCCCAGCTCGACGGCGTCGTCCTCGCCGGCCAGGACGCAGGCGCCGCGGCCGCCGAATTCGCCTTCGGCGCCCGGCTTCGCGCGTGGCGCTTCGAGCGCTACCGCACCACGGAGAAGGCCGAAGCCAAGCCGACGCTGAAGAGCTTGGCGGTGCAGACCGGCGACGCCGCGGCGGCGAAGAAGGCTTTCGCCCGCGCCGATGCGGTAGCCCAGGGCGTGTTCCTGACCCGCGAGCTGGTATCCGAGCCGGCCAACATCCTTCATCCGGAAAGCTTCGCCGCCAAGGCCAAGGAACTGGCGGATCTCGGCGTCGAGGTCGAGATCCTGGGCGAGAAGCAGATGCGCAAGCTGGGCATGGGCGCGCTGCTCGGCGTCGGCCAGGGCTCGGCGCGCGAGAGCCAGCTGGTGGTGCTGCAATGGAAGGGCGCCGGCGGCAAGCGCAAGGACGAGGCGCCGATCGCCTTCGTCGGCAAGGGCGTCACGTTCGACACCGGCGGCATCTCGCTCAAGCCCGGCCAGGGCATGTGGGACATGAAGTGGGACATGGGCGGCGCCGGCGTGGTCACCGGGCTGTTCAAGGCGCTGGCGCTGCGCAAGGCCAAGGTCAATGCGGTCGGCGTGCTCGGCCTGGTCGAGAACATGCCGGCGGGCGACGCGCAGCGGCCGGGCGACATCGTCACCTCGATGTCCGGCCAGACCATCGAGGTCTGGAACACCGACGCCGAGGGCCGGCTCGTGCTGGCTGACGCGCTCTGGTACACGCAGGACCGGTTCAAGCCGAAGGCGATGGTCAATCTCGCCACCCTGACCGGCGCCGTGATCATCGCGCTGGGCACCGACCATGCCGGGCTGTTCTCGAACGACGACGCCCTGGCCGAGAAGCTCGCCGGCGCCGGCAAGGCGGTCGAGGAGAAGCTGTGGCGCCTGCCGCTGGCCGACGCCTACGACAAGCAGATCGACAGCGACATTGCCGACATGAAGAACATCACCGGCAGCCGCGACGCCGGGTCGATCATCGGCGGGCAGTTCCTGCAGCGCTTCGTCAACAAGGTGCCCTGGGCCCATCTCGACATCGCCGGCACGACCTGGTCCAGCAAGGACACGCCGACCGTGCCAAAGGGCGCCACCGCCTTCGGCGTGCGGCTGCTGGATCGCTTCGTGGCCGACAATTGCGAAGGCTGATGCCAAGAACTTGATGGCAGAAATCCGGTTTTACCATCTGACCGCGCGGACGTTCGAGCAGACCCTGCCGGTGCTGCTCGACCGGACGCTGCAGCGCGGCTGGCGGGCGGTGGTTCGCGTCGGCTCGGAGGAGCGGGCGGAGAGCCTGGCCGGCCATCTCTGGACTTATTCCAAGGAAGGCTTCCTGCCGCACGGCACCAGGCGCGACGGCTTCGCCGAGGAGCAGCCGGTCTGGATCACCGACCAGATGGAGAATCCGAACGCCGCCCAGGTGCTGTTCCTGGGCGACGGCGCGGAGTCGGATGGCGATGGCGCCTTCGCCACGGTCTGCGACCTGTTCGACGGCAACGATCCTGAAGCGGTGCAGGCCGCCCGCGGCCGCTGGAAGCGGCTGCGGGACGCCGGCCACACCCTGGTCTACTACCAGCAGGACGAGGGCGGGGCCTGGAGCGAGAAGCAACGGGTGGGCGGGTGACGCCGCGCATCGCGCTGTGGCTCGCGGTCGCCCTCTGTGCCCTGCTGGTCCTCCTGCCCGGGATCGACCTCATCGTCTCCGGCTGGTTCTACGCCCCCGGCCGCGGCTTCGCCTGGGACGGCGCGCCACTGGCCGAGGCGTTCCACGAGGTGGTGCAGGTCCTGGTCCGCACCGCCGCCGTGCTGCTTCTGCTCGCCGCTGGCTGGACCTGGTGGCGGCAGCGGCGGCTGCTTGGCCTCGATGCGCGGCGCTGGACCTTCCTGGCGCTGGCCCTTGCGATCGGGCCGGGGCTGGTGGCCAACGCGGTGCTCAAGGACCATTGGGGCCGGGCCCGGCCGCGCCAGGTCGAGGCGTTCGGCGGCAGCGCGACCTTCACCCCGCCGCTGATCCCGGCCGGCCAGTGCAGCCGCAACTGCTCCTTCGTCGCCGGCGACCCGACCGTCGGTTTCGTCGTCCACAGCGTCGCCTATGTCGTGCCGGCGCGGCGCCGCCGCCGGATCTTCTGGGGATCGATGACGCTGGGCGGCCTGCTGGGCCTGCTGCGCATCGGCATGGGCGGGCATTTCTTCAGCGACGTGGTCTTCGCCGCCGCCGTGACGCTGCTGGTCAGCGCCGGGCTGCACGCCCTGCTGTTCGACCGCTGGAGCACGGTCGCCGCCTGGCGCGACTTCACCCGCGGCCTGATCCGCTGGCCGGAGCCGAGGTGAGTTGCAGCCGTAGCCGATTTGTCCGGCGAGTGGTGCACAGACGCCAATCGCGACCATATAGACTGGCAGCCAAGGCCGTCGCGGATCAGGCATCCCGGCGGTTTCCCAGCCAAGGTGACGAGTGATGACGGATAGATCGACTGTCGGGCGGTTCGGCAGCGGGCGCGAGGTGCGGCGGATCGAGGATGCCGGGCTGCTGGCCGGCGCCGGCCGATTCAGCGACGACATCTCCCTGCCCGGACAGACCTGGCTCGGCTTCCTGCGCTCGCCGCATCCGCATGCCCGGATCGTGTCGATCGACGCGTCCGAGGCGCTGGCGATGCCCGGCGTGGTCGCGGTGGTAACCGGCGCCGATCTGGTCGCGGACGGGGTCAAGCCGTTGCCGCTGGCGCCGATCTTCAAGCGGCCGGACGGATCGCCCGGCGCGTCGCCGCTGCGGCCGGCCCTGGCGCATGAGGTGGTGCGCTTCGTCGGCGAGGCCGTGGTCGCGCTGGTGGCCGAAAGCCGGGCCGTGCTGAAGGACGCGCTCGACGCCATCGTGGTCGAGTATGACGAGCTGCCCGCCGTCACGGGGGTGACGCAGGCCCTGGCGCCGGATGCGCCGCAGGTCTGGCCGGCGGCGACCGGCAACGTCGCGGCGCAGATGCGGCACGGCGACGCCGCCGCGACCGATGCCGCCTTCCAGGCCGCCGCCCATATCGTCTCGCTGGACATCGTCAACCAGCGCCTGGCGCCGACGCCGATGGAGCCGCGCAGCTCCCAGGCCGAATACGATGTCGAGGCCGATAAGCTGACGCTGCGCCTGTCCAGCCAGATGCCGTCCGGCGCGCGCGACACCCTGTGCGACGCGGTGCTCGGCATCCCGCGGGACAAGGTGCGGGTGGTGGTCGACGATGTCGGTGGCGGCTTCGGCATGAAGACCGGCCTCTACCCCGAGGACATCCTGGTGGCCTATGCCGCGCGCAAGCTGCGGCGGCCGGTGAAATGGACCGCCGAGCGGATCGAGGAGTTCCTGGCGGCGACCCATGGCCGCGACGTCGAGAGCCGTGCCGAGCTGGCGCTGGACGCGACCGGCAAGGTGCTGGGCTACCGGGTGCGGTCGCATGCCAATGTCGGCGCCTATGCCACCACGGCGGGCATCATCATCCAGCTGATGATCGGCCCCTGGGTGTCGACCAGCATCTACGACATCCGCACCATCGACTTCGATTTTACGGCCCTCCTGACCCATACGGCGCCGACCGGCGCCTATCGCGGCGCCGGGCGGCCGGAGGCGATCTACCTGATCGAGCGGCTGTTCGACGCCGCGGCGCGGCAGCTCGGCCTCGACCCGGTCGAGATCCGCCGCCGCAACCTCGTCCACCCCGAGCAGATGCCTTACACCAACGCCATGGGCCAGACCTATGACAGCGGCAAGTTCGGCTCGATCATCGACCAGGCCGTGGATCTTGCCGACTGGGACGGCTTCGCCGCCCGCGAGGCCGAGTCCCGGGCCCGCGGCAAGCTGCGCGGCCGCGGCCTGGCCTCGTTCCTGGAATGGACCGGCGGCAATGTGTTCGAGGAGCGGGTGACGGTCCGGGTCTCCGGCGACGGCGACATCGAGGTCTACGCGGCAACCATGCCGATGGGGCAGGGGATCGCCACCTCCTACGCCCAGCTGGTGGTCGACGTCTTCGGCGTGCCGATCGACCGGATCCACATCGTCATGGGCGACACCGACCGCGGCCAGGGCTTCGGCAGCGCCGGCTCGCGGTCGCTGTTCACCGCCGGCTCGGCGATCCGCCATGCCTCCGAGCAGGCGGTCGACGCCGGGCGAGATCTGGCCGGGGACGCGCTGGAGGCCGCGGCGGCCGACATCGAATATGCCGAGGGCGTGTTCCGGATCGCCGGCACCGACCGGGCGATCGGCCTGTTCGAGCTGGCGGACCGCCAGCCGGACCGCCGCATCTTCATCGACGCCACCAGCACGGTGAAGGGCCCGAGCTGGCCGAATGGCTGCCACATCTGCGAGGTCGAGCTGGATCCGGAGACCGGCACGGTCGACATCGTCTCCTACGTCTCGGCCAACGATGTCGGCCGGGTGGTCAACCCGATGATCGTGCGCGGCCAGCTCGACGGCGGCGCGGTCCAGGGCATCGGCCAGGCGCTGGGCGAGCACATGGTCTATGACCGCGAGACCGGGCAGGTCATGACGGCCACGCTGATGGATTACGGCGTGCCGCGCGCCGACGTCATCCGCAGCTTCGTCCATGTGCTCGACGAATCGATACCGTGCCTGAACAACCCGCTGGGCGTGAAGGGCGTGGGCGAACTCGGCACCATCGGCGCCACGCCGGCGGTGGTGAACGCCGTGGCCGACGCCCTGGCACGCGCCGGCCGGGCCGAGGCCGCCGACCGGCTGCAGATGCCGCTGACCCCGGCGGTGGTGTGGGAGGCGCTGCAGTAAAGGAGGGGGCGGGGCCACCCCCTCACCCGAAATCGCTGCGCAATTTCGACCTCTCCCCAAGGAGAGGTGAGGGAGCGGCGCTCCTGTTTCCCTCTCCTCGGGGAGAGGGAGGGTGGGGGGAGGCCTCAGCCCGCCAGCGCCTGCGCCGCCTCCAGCTTGCCGTTGGCCTCCAGCCAAGCCTCTTCGGCGGCGTCCAGCTTGCTTTGCACGTCGTGCGCCGCGATCTGCTGCTCGGTCGCCGCCGCCGGGTTGTTGTAGAGCGCGGTGTCGGCCAGCTTCGCCTCGATCGCCTTCTTGTCCCGCTCCAGCCCCTGGATCCGCTTCTCGATGTCGCGGATCTGCTGGCGCAGCGGCGCCAGTTGGGCGCGGGCTTCGGCGGCGGCGCGGCGCTGCTCCTTGCGGTCGGCCTGGCTCAGCTTCTCGGCCTGGCGTCCGGCGCGCTCCTGCCGGCGCTGTTCGTTCAGCAGGCGGCGATAGTCGTCGAGGTCGCCCTCAAAGGGGCTCACGGCTCCGTCCTTGACCAGCAGCAGCCGGTCGGCGGTCAGCTCGATCAGATGCGGGTCGTGGGTGATCAGCACCACGGCGCCGTCATACTCGTTCAGCGCCTGCACCAGCGCCTGGCGGCTGTCGACGTCGAGATGGTTGGTCGGCTCGTCGAGCAGCAGCAGCTGCGGTGCCTCGCGCGCCATCAGGGCCAGCAGCAGCCGCGCCTTCTCGCCGCCCGACATGTCGCCGATCCGGGTCTCGGATCGGCGCTGGACGAAGCCGAAGCGGCCGAGATGGGCGCGGATCTTCTCGTCGGTCTTGTTCGGCATCACCCGCCGCGCCTGGGCGATGGCGTTCAGCGACAGGTCCAGCTCCTCGGCTTGGTGCTGGGCGAAATAGCCGACCTTGAGCTTGTTGGACTTGCGCAGCTGCCCCGCCATCGGCTCCAGCCGGCCGGCGAACAGCTTGACCAGCGTCGACTTGCCGTTGCCGTTGGCGCCCAGGAGCGCGATGCGGTCGTCCATGTCGATCCGCATGTCGAGATTCTTCAGCACCGGGCGCTCGTCATAGCCGACGGTCACCTTGTCCAGGACCAGGATCGGCGGCGCCAGCTCCTCCGGCGGCGGGAAGTCGAAGCTGATCGACTGGTCCTCGACCAGGGCGACGATCGGCTCCATCTTCTCCAGCGCCTTGACCCGGCTCTGCGCCTGGCGGGCCTTGGTGGCCTTGGCCTTGAACCGGTCGATGAAGCTCTGCATGTGGGCGCGCTGGGCGATCTGGCGCTTCTGCAGGGCCGCCAGATGCTCCAGCCGCATCCGGCGCGTCTGCTCGAACTGGTCATAGCCGCCGGTATAGGCGGTCAGCTTCGCGTTCTCGAGGTGGATGGTGGTGTCGACCACGCGGTTCAGCAGGTCGCGGTCGTGGCTGACCATCAGGATGGTGTGGGGATAGGTCTTCAGCCAGGTCTCGAGCCACAGCGTGGCCTCGAGGTCAAGGTGGTTGGTGGGCTCGTCGAGCAGCAGCAGGTCGGGCTGCAGGAACAGCGTCGCCGCCAGGGCCACGCGCATCCGCATGCCGCCCGACAGGTCGCCGACCGGCCGGGCTTGCGCCTCGGTATCGAAGCCGAGGCCGGCCAGGATGGTGGCGGCCCGGGCCGGGGCGGTGTGCGCGTCGATATCGGCCAGGCGCATGTGGATCTCGCCGATCCGGTTGGGATCCTCGGCAGTCTCCGCCTCCTCCATCAGGGCGGCGCGCTCGGTGTCCGCGGCCAGCACGGTGTCGAGCAGGCTGGCCGACCCTTCCGGCGCGTCCTGGGCCACGCTGGCCATCCGCCAGCGCCCGGGATAGCTGATCTGGCCGCCGTCCAGCCCGATCTCCTTGCGGATCGCGCGCAGCAGCGTCGACTTGCCCGTGCCGTTATGGCCGACGAGCCCCGCCTTGTGCCCGGCCGCCACCGACACCGAAGCGGAGTCGAGCAGCACGCGGCCGGCGATGCGGATGGTGATGTCCTGGATCTGAAGCATGGCGGCGGGGTCATAGCACGACCGGGCCGGATTCGGGCGTTCGGATTCGGCTTCGGTTGCCGGATCGGGACGGCCCGTCTATAAGGCCGCGCAATTCCGATCGCCAACGCCTGAAAAACCGAGGATCCAATGGCCGAGCGCACCTTCTCCATCATCAAGCCGGATGCCACCCGCCGCAACCTGACCGGCAAGATCAACGCGAAGTTCGAGGACGCCGGCCTGCGCATCGTCGCGCAGAAGCGGCTCCAGCTGAGCCGCGCCCAGGCCGAGGCCTTCTACGGCGTGCACAAGGAGCGGCCGTTCTTCAACGACCTCTGCGCCTTCATGATCTCGGGCCCGGTCGTGGTCCAGGTGCTCGAGGGCGACAACGCCGTGGCCCGCAACCGCGAGATCATGGGCGCCACCAACCCGGCCAATGCCGCCGAAGGCACCATCCGCAAGGAATTCGCGGAATCGATCGAGGCGAATTCGGTGCATGGCTCCGATTCGGCCGAGAACGCGGCGATCGAGATCGCCTTCTTCTTCGCCGGCACCGAGATCGTCGGCTGATGCGAGGCGCTTGCGGCCATATCCGCTCGGACGGGGATGGCTGAAGGCAGCCCTGCGGCAACAAAAAAGGCCGGTCCGCGAGGACCGGCCTTTTTTCTGCCGACGGCGAGATCAGAGCAGGAACAGCGCCATGCCGATCAGCAGGATGGCAATCGCGACAATGCCCCAGGTGCTGAAGCGCACGAAGCTGGCATACATCTGCTTGCGCGAGGCCAGCAGTTCTTCCGGAACCTGATTCGTGCCTTCGCTGGCCATCGCGCCCATCCTCGTCACGCTTTCGTATGTTTGCGATCGAGGCACCATTTACGGGTGCCCCCCGGCCTTGTCCAGTGAAATAGGGTTTAATTGTCGCAGCGTCGAGTTGGACTTTGTGACAATTATCACAATGGGTTGCGGATCGCGCCTGCGGCCGCGATCGCGCCGTCGATCCGGACCCGTCCATCCTCGATCCGGACCCGCCCCTCGGCGACCCAGCGCAGCGCCATCTGATAGCAGCGATGCTCCTCGACCAGGATGCGCGCGGCCAGGCTGGCGGCGTCGTCGCCGTCGAGCACCGGCACCGCGGCCTGGACCAGGATCGGCCCGTCATCGACCACCGGGCGCACGATATGGACCGTGCAGCCGGCGAGCCTCACCCCGGCGGCCAGCGCCCGCTCATGCGTGTGCAACCCCGGGAACGCCGGCAGCAGCGAGGGGTGGATGTTGAGGATGCGGTCGTGCCAGCGGCCGACGAAATCGGCGCTCAGCACCCGCATGAAGCCGGCCAGGCAGACCAGCTCGACGCCGGCGGCGCGCAGCGCCTCGTCCATCGCCGCCTCGAAGGCGGCTTTGGAGGGATGGGCCTTGCGGTCGACCGTGGCGGTGGCGATGCCATGGCCGGATGCCGTGGCAAGGCCGCCGGCGCCGGGGATGTCTGACAGCACCAGCGCGATCTCGGCCGGGAAGTCCGGCGCGGCGCAGGCCTCGGCCAGGGCCGCCATGTTGCTGCCCCGGCCGGAGATCAAAACTCCAACCTTCAGACGGCCCATGCGGACTCCGTGCCGGCGATCGCCACCGAATGCCCGGCATCGACGACGACCCGGCCGATCCGGTGCACGGTCTCGCCCTGGCCGGCCAGGATGGCCGACACCGCCTCAGCCCGCGCAGGATCCACGATCAGCACCATGCCGATGCCGCAGTTGTAGGTGCGGGCCAGCTCGGCTGGGTTCAGCCCGCCCTGCGCCTTCAGCCAGCGGAACACCGGGGGCAGGGGCCAGCCGCCGGCGTCGAGGGCGACGCCCAGCCCGTCCGGCAGCACCCGCGGGATGTTCTCGGTCAGCCCACCGCCGGTGATGTGCGCCAGGGCGTGGACGCCGCCAGCATGGATGGCCGCGAGGCTGCTCTTCACATAGATCCGGGTCGGGGTCAGGAAGGCCTCGCCGACCGTGGTGTCGTTGGCGAAGGGAGCCGGCGCATCCCAGGCCAAGCCGGCCTCGGCGACGGTGCGGCGGACCAGCGAATAGCCGTTGGAATGCACGCCGGTCGATGCCAGGCCCAGCACCACATCGCCATCGCGCACGTCGCGGCCGGTCAGGGCCTGGTCGCGCTCGACCGCGCCGACGGCGAAGCCGGCCAGGTCATAGTCGCCGGCGGCATACATGCCCGGCATCTCCGCAGTCTCGCCGCCGATCAGGGCACAGCCGGCCTGGCGGCAGCCCTCGGTGATGCCGCGAAGGACACCGACTCCAACCGAGCGGTCCAGCCTGCCGGAGGCGAAATAGTCGAGGAAGAACAGCGGCTCGGCGCCCTGCACCACCAGGTCGTTGACGCACATGGCGACGAGGTCGATGCCGACCGTGTCGTGCCGGCCGGTCTCGATCGCCACCTTCAGCTTGGTGCCGACGCCGTCGGTGGCGGCGACCAGGATCGGGTCGCGGAAGCCGGCCGCCTTCGGGTCGAACAGCGCGCCGAAGCCGCCCAGGCCTTCCATCATGCCGCTGCGGCGGGTGCTCTCGGCCAAAGGCTTGATGTCGCCGACGAAGGCCTCACCCTCGGCGATGTTCACGCCGGCCCGGGCATAGGCGTCGGAGCTGTCCTTGGGGTCGACCGGCGGGCACATGATGACCTCGCAGAGAGGGGTGCTATATAAAGGCGGATTATCCGTGCGGATGGGCGCGGACCATAGCGAAACCGGAAGGCATTGCAATGATGCTTCGCATCGGATCGACCCTGGCTCTGGCAGCCGCGCTTCTCTGTGCCGGGCTGGTGCCGGTGCGTGCCCAGACCCCCGGCGGGGCCCCGATCGCGGGCAGCGCCTCCGGCTATTCGGTGGACAATGTCGCGGTTGAGGCGACCGCCGGGAACGCGACCGAGGCCCGCGCCAAGGCCTTCGCCCAGGGGCCGCGCAAGGGGCTGCAGCAGCTGCTGCAACAGATCGGCGCCGACCCGGCGCGGGTCTCCGGCATGTCCGACGCCGATGTCGAGCGGCTGGTGCAGAGCTTCCAGGTGAAGTCGGAGCAGGCCTCGCCCGGACACTATTCCGCCAATCTGGCCTACACCTTCCGCAGCTCCGGCGTGCAGCAGCTGCTGGCCGGGGGCGGCACCGCGCCGCCGGTCACCGCGACCCTCCCGGGCGCGGTTCCCGGAACCCAGCCGCAGCCGGGCGCAGCCCCCGGCTTCGAGGCGCGCGGCTCCGTCACCGTCACGGTGCCGATCGCGGCGCCGGCCGACTGGTACGACGTGCAGGGCCGGCTGACCCGCCTCGGCGGCATGGTCTCGTCCTCCCTGGTCAGCCTGACGGCGCGGCAGGCGGTGCTGGAGCTGCGCTTCCCCGGCGACCAGACCCAGCTCAACCAGATCCTGTCGCAGCAGGGCCTGACGGTGCAGCAGGGCGCCCAGGCGCTGGAGTTGCACCGCGCCGGCGGCATGTAGCCTCGGCGTGGCCACACTCTTGCCATCGAGGTCAGGCCTTTTGCGTCGCATGGTCCGATACCTGCCGAACCTGCTCAGTCTGGCCCGGCTCGTGGTGGCCCCGATCACCATCTGGCTGATCCTGGACGGCCGGCTGGTCACGGCCTTCTGGATGTTCTCGGCGGCGGCGCTGACCGACGCGATCGACGGCATCCTGGCCCGCTGGCTGCAGGCGCGCACGGCGCTGGGCAGCTATCTCGACCCGATCGCCGACAAGTCGCTGCTGGTCGGCACCTACCTGGCCCTGACCTGGACGGCGGAACTGCCGATCTGGCTGGTGGTGCTGGTGGTGGCGCGCGATATCGGCCTGGTGCTGGGCGTGGTGGTGCTGCATTTCGCCGGCCGCGGCACCCGCGCGCTGACCCCGTCGATGATCAGCAAGCTGAACACGGTGATGCAGATCGCGCTGGTGGTGCTGGTGATGGCGGCACCCGGGCTGAATGTCGACGCCAGCGGCGTCATCGCCGTCCTGGTCTGGGTCGTGGCCGGGACCACGACCCTGTCGGCGATCGGCTATCTGCGCGAGACCATCCGCCGCTTCTTCGGCCCGGTCGGGGCGCACGCGTGAACGGCTCCACCCAAATCCGCTTCTGGCTGATCGGCTTCGTCGTCTTCTGCCTCCTGGTATGGCTGCTGAGCGGCGTGCTGGCGCCCTTCGTCACCGGCATGATCATCGCCTATCTGCTGGACCCGCTGGCCCGGCGGCTGCAGGCGATCGGCATGGCACGCTGGCTGGCGACCACGGTGCTGCTGCTGCTGTTCGTGCTCGCCGCCGTGCTGGTGACGCTGATCGTGCTGCCGATCCTGCTGAACCAGGTGACCGGGCTGCTGTCGGCGGTGCCCGACTATGTGGCCCGGGCCGCGACGCGGCTGCAGCCGCTGATCGCCGAGCTGCGCCACCGCGTCTCCGCCGCCAACTTCAACGAGATCCAGAAGGCGGTCAGCCAGTATGCCGGTAGCGCCGTGTCCTGGATCGGCACGGTGATCGGCAGCCTGTGGCAGGGCGGCATGGCGCTGATCGACCTGCTGTCGCTGGTCTTCATCACGCCTGTGGTCGCCTTCTACATGCTGCGCGACTGGGACCACATGATCGGGGTGATCGACCACAACCTGCCGGTGGCGCAGCGCGAGACCATCCGCGGGCTGGGGCGGGAGGTGAACCACACCCTGTCGCGCTTCATCCGCGGCCAGCTGATCGTCTGCCTGCTGCTGGGGCTGTTCTACGCCATCGCCCTGACCATCGTCGGGCTGAATTTCGGGCTGCTGGTCGGGCTGATGACCGGCGTCCTGTCGATCATCCCCTATGTCGGCTCGATGGTCGGGCTGGTCAGCTCGATGGGCATCGCCTTCGTGCAATATGACGACTGGACGATGTGGGCCCTGGTGCTGGGCATCTTCCTGCTGGGCCAGTTCCTGGAGGGCAATTTCGTCACCCCGAAGCTGGTCGGCGAATCCGTCGGCCTGCACCCGGTCTGGGTGATCTTCGCGCTGCTCGCCGCCGGCAGCCTGTTCGGCTTCACCGGCGTCATGCTCGGGGTGCCGATGGCGGCGGTGATCGGCGTGCTGACGCGATTCGCCCTGCACCGTTATCGCCAGAGCGCGCTGTACCGGCAGCCGCCCGCCGACCCGCCGGACATGGACATCCCCACCGTCTCATGAGCAAGAGCGTCAGCCCGGTGGCCCAGTTCGTCTTCGACCTGTCGCTGCCCCCCGCTTTGGGGCCGGAGGATTTCATCGTCGCCGACAGCAACCGCGAGGCGGCGGGCTGGATCGCGCGCTGGCCGGGCTGGCCGGGACCGGTGCTGGCCCTGCATGGCGCGCCGGGGGCGGGGAAGAGCCATCTGCTGGGCATCTGGGCGCAGCGCGCCGATGCCCGGGTGCTGGCCGGCGGCGCGCTGGCTGGCGTGGACCCGGCGGAGCTCGCCGCCGCGGGGGCGGTGGCGCTGGACGATGCCGACCGGGTGGCCGGCGATGCGGCGGCGGAGCGGGCGCTGTTCCACCTGCACAACCTGCTGAAGGAGGCCGGCGGCGTCCTGCTGCTGGCGGCGCGCGAGCCGCCGGCGCGCTGGCCCGTGGCGCTGCCGGACCTGGCTTCGCGGCTGAAGGCGGCGCCGGCCGTCGGGCTCGGCGAGCCGGACGACGTGCTGCTGGCCCAGGTGCTGGCCAAGCTGTTCGCCGACCGCCAGCTCGCGGTCGGGCCGGAGATCGTGCAGGCGATGCTGGCGCGGATGGAGCGCAGCTTCGCCGAAGCGCGGCGTCTGGTGGCCGAGATCGACGCCGCCAGCCTGGCCCAGGGCCGCTCGATCACCCTGCCGCTGGTGCGATCGATCCTGGCGGACCAGGGTTAGGGTTCGCGCAAGGTCTCGAAGGCGGCGAGGGCGAGGCGGCGGGCATCGCCATGGTCGACGATCGGGCGCGGATAGGTCCGGCCCAATGTCACGCCGGCTTCGGCCAGCACCGCCTCGGGCGCCTGCCAGGGCTTGTGGATCCATCTCGACGGCAGCATCGAGAGTTCCGGCACGAAGCGGCGGACATAGCCGCCGTCCGGATCGAACTTCTCCCCCTGCAGCACCGGGTTGAAGATGCGGAAATAGGGCGCCGCATCGGCGCCGCACCCGGCGATCCATTGCCAGTTGAAGGCGTTGTTCGCCAGATCGGCGTCGACCAGCGTATCCCAGAACCAGGATTCGCCCTCGCGCCAGTGGATGCGCAGATCCTTGATCAAAAGGGACGCCGCGATCATCCGGACGCGGTTGTGCATCCACCCGGTCCGCCACAGCTGCCGCATCCCGGCATCGACGATCGGATAGCCGGTCCGGCCCTTCTGCCAGGCTTGCAGTGCCTCGCGGTCCGCGTCCCAGGGGAAGGCCCCGAAGCGGCCGTCGAGCGGCTCGGCCGGCATCTCGGGGCGGGCCACCAGCATATGGGCCGCGAATTCGCGCCAGCCGAGCTCGCGCTGATAGGCGTCGGCGGCCGAGCGCAGCCGCGGCGTTTCGGCGGCCGCGTGCTCGATGGCCTGCCAGGCCCGGCGCGGCCCGATCTCGCCCCAATGCAGATGCGGTGACAGGGCAGAGCTGCCGTCGGTCTCCGGCCGGTCGCGCCGGGTTTCGTAGCCGGCCAGGCCGTGCCGCAGGAAGGCTGTCAGCCTTTTGCGGGCTCCGGCCTCGCCGGGCGTCCAGGTCTCCCGCAATCCGCCGGCCCAGTCCGGTCTGGTCGGCCGAAGCTTCCACGCCGCCAGGTGGTCGCTGCACGGCCAGCGCCCGGGCGCCGGGATCTCATTCGGCACGGCGTGCGGCTCGGCGACGCCGCCGCGCTCCAGGCAGGCACGCCAGAACGGGGTGAAGACCTTGAACGGCGTTTCCGACCTGGTGCGGATCTCCGAGGGTTCGAACAGCAGTGCGGCAGCGAAGCTCTCGCTGGCGATGCCACGTTGCTTGAGGCCGCTCTTCAGGGCCATGTCGCGCTCAACGGAGGCCGGCTCGTAGCGGCGGTTCCACAGCACGGCCGTGGCGCTGGTCTCCTCGATCAACTCGTCCAGAACCTTCGCCGTGGGACCTTGTCGCAGAATCAGCCGGCTACCTCGGGCCGCCAGGGATTCGGCCAGGGCGGCGAGCGAGTGGTGCAGCCACCAGCGGCCGGCGCCGCCCGGCGGCCAGTCGCCCTCGCCATCCGGGTCGAGGATGAAGACTGGGATCACCGTCCCGCCGCGCCGGATGGCGGCCACGAGGGCGGGATTGTCGTCGAGACGGAGATCCTGGCGGAACCAGAGCAGGTCGGTCATGGGCACGAAGCTGGATCGGCCGGGGGCGAGATCCAGCCCGTCAGGCCACCAGCCAGCGCGGCGCAATCGGCGACAGTCGGGCGTCGGGGAAGCGGTGCAGCCCGGCGCGGCCGATCAGCCAGACATGGAAGAGGGGACCGAGCAGCCCGCGAATGGCGGGGTCGAGCACGTCGAGGCCGCCGGTATAGGCACCGAAGGCCGGCAGCACCAGCCGATGCTCGTCGGCGACGAAGCAGCGCCCGGTCACCCGCCCGGCGCGGCCGCTGATGGCCGCCTTGGGGTGGTAGTGGCCGGAGATCTCGCCGGCGGCGCCCGGCGCGGCGGCGTGGCGGCAGACAAGGCCGTCGACCTGCAGCTCCTCGGTCCGGTCGCCGGGCAGGGACGCCGGCAGGTCGGGGTCGTGATTGCCCAGCACCCAGATCCAGTCGCGGCCCCGCGCCAGCCGGGTCAGGGTCGCCAGGTCGTCGGCGGCAAGGCGGTCGGCCCCCCCCGAATCGTGGAAGCTGTCGCCCAGCGCCACCACGGCGACCGGGTCCAGCCGGTCGATCGCGGCGCCGAGCCGGGCCAGGGTCGCGGTGCTGTCATAGGGCGGCAGCAGGCGGTGCGAGCGCCGGGCCAGGGCCGTCGCCTTCTCCAGATGCAGGTCGGCGACCAGCAGCCAGCGCCGCTCCGCCCACCACAGCACGCCCGAAGGATCGGGCCGGAAGGCGTGGTCGCGGAGCGGGATGGTGCGCGTCGGCATCGTCCGGATGTAGCCCTGGTCGCAGAGTCGGCGCAATGGTTTTGTTCGATTTATGTTCTTTCTCTTCCGTCGACATGATATCCGCGTAGGGACCTCCGCCCGCCGGCGTTCAAGGGGCCGTGATCCGGAGATGCCGGATGCACAGCGGAGGAGACAGAAGCCATGCCGATCGCCAGAGGTGTCGCGATCACCCTTGCCGTCGCCGTCCTGGGCGGCGATGCCGCCCAGGCGCAGCAGCCGGACCGGTTCGCGGAGCGGATGTTCGACCGGATCGATGCCGATCATGACGGCGTCCTGACCCGGGCCGAGGCCCAGGCTGCCCGCGGCCGGATGTTCGATCGCCTCGACGCCGATCACGATGGGGCGTTGACCACGGCCGAAGCCGAGACGGCCCGGAATCAGGCGCGCGCTGCCGGGCGGCTGGCGCACCGCGCCGGGATGCCGGCGCCGGGCGAGCGCCTGGCCGCACTGGACCGGAACCGGGACGGCCTGGTCTCGCGCGACGAGTTCGTCGCCGGATCGGGCTGGTTCGACCGGCTCGACACCACCGGCCGCGGCGTCACCAAGGCGCAGTTCGCGGCCCTCCTGAACCAGGCCCGTTGAAGACGGGCGGAGAGGACAGACGATGATCAAGCTCAGCATGATGGCCGCCGCGACCGTGTTTCTGTTGACCGCGGGTCCGGCCGGCGCCGAAGACTGGTCGCGCAGCTGGAGCGGCCCGCACGGCGGAAGCCGGACGATCGCCGGACAGTGCGGCAGCCATTCCTGCAGCCGGACCGTCGACGTCACCGGTCCCCGCGGCCGGTCCTGGTCCCGCTCTGCCGGCGTGGTGCAGGGGCCCTTCCGCAGCTACGGTTACCGCACCGCCACCGGACCGGCAGGGCGCGGCTATGCGGCGGGCCGGGTCTGGCGACGGTTCTGACGAAGCGCGGAATGGCGGCATGTCGGAGGGGGTGGGCGAGGAGGCGTCGGCCGATGCGGATCTGCTGGCCCGGATTGCGGGCCAGGACCGGCGCGCCTTCACCGCCCTCATGCGCCGCCATGGCGACAGGGTGCGGGGCCTGGCCCTGGGCTTCAGCGGCCGGACGGCGGAGGCCGACGACATCATGCAGGACGTCTTCCTGATGCTGTGGCGGCGGCCGGGCGCATGGCAACCCGGCGGGGCGGCATTCACGACCTGGCTGTATCGCGTGGTCGCCAATCGCTGCCTCGACCAGGCCCGGCGCCGGCGTCTGCGGCGCTGGCTGCCCTTCGGCGAGGCGCCGGAGCCGGCCGACGATGCGCCGACGGCCCTGGCCGCGCTGTCCGGCCGCGACCGTCTGGCGGCGGTCGCCGTGATGATCCGCACCTTGCCGGACCGGCAGCGCATGGCGCTGCTGCTGGCCGTCCAGGGCGGGCGGAGCAATGCCGAGATCGCAGCCATCCTGGGCATCAGCGAGGGGGCTGCGGAGCAGCTTCTGGTCCGCGCGCGGCGCAGGCTGCGGGCCATGATCGATGAAAGGGAGGCAGGGCGATGACCAGGGCCGAGCTCGACGAGGCGCTGCTCCGATTCGGGGCTGATCTCGACCGCTGGCCGCAGAAGCTGGCCGGGTCCGCCCGGCAGCTTCTGGCCCGGGATCCGGCGGCAGCGGAGATCCTGGCGCGCTTCACCAGATTCGAGGAGACGGTCGCCGCCGCGATTCGCCCGCCGCCCTTCGGTGCCGCCGAGATCGGCCGGATCCTGGCGGCCGTCGAGATGGAGGAGGCGGGCTGGCGGCCGACATGGCGGTTCTGGGCGGCGAGCGCCGGCGCCTCGCTGCTGTCCCTCGCGGCCGGCGCGCTGGTGATGCTGGCGACGCTGCCGGGCCATGCCGATCTGGACGTCGCGCTGTCGGTGCTGGGCCTGGTGGCCGGCCAGGGCGACCTCGGAGGCCTGCTGTGACCGCGGCGCCGCGGCGGCGGACCACGCTGTTCCTTGCCATCGCCCTGGCGGCCTCGCTGTGTCTCAACCTGTTCGCGGGAGGCGCCTGGCTGGCCGGCCGCTGGTTCGACCGGCATGTGGAGGCGACCGCCGCATCGGTGATGCGGGCCTATCCGCCGGAGCTGCGCCGCGACGTGCTGCGCCGGCTGCTGCAGGACCGGGCGGAGCTGCGATCGGCTGTCGGCGGCCTGCGCGAGGCGCGCCAGCGCATGGTTGCCGTGATGCGGGCCGATCCGCTCGACCGGGCCGCGCTGGACGCGGCCATGGCCGAGGTCCGGTCCAGGACCGGGGCGTTGCAGGCGCTGTTGCAATCCGCCCTCGCCGACACCCTGGCGGAGACGCCCGCCGAGGAGCGTGCGAGAATCCAGCCCCCGGCAAACGGCTTGGGGCTGCTCGGCGATCGGGCTCCCTGACGGCCGCTCGGCGAATCAGGCCTTCGGTTCCAGGATCGCCCCGATCTCCCGCGCCTTGCGGTGGCCCAGCCAGAACAGCCCGGAGGCGAGCCCGACGAACAGGACCAGGAACACCCACAGCGCGGTCGCCAGATAGCCGTACATCGGGTCGGCGGCGGCCGGGCGGATCATCAGCAGCCCCAGCACCAGGATGAACAGCACGAAGCCGATGACGCTGAGGTTGACGGCATAGGTGTGCCAGGTCGCCAGCCGCCGGTACTCGATCCGGCATTCGACGATGGCGCGCTTCTGCGCCTCGTCGCCGGCGAAGCGGTTCAGCTCGATCTTCTGGCGCAACGCCAGCAGGTCGCGCAGCCACTGGCTGAGCTGGATGTAGAAGAAGCTGCCGACCAGGCCGGCCAGGGTCAGCAGCGGGCTGAGCAGCGACAGCGGGTTGGTCATGGCCGATCCTCCCGGCGCAACGCGTCGACCAGGGCCAGGATGGTCTCCGCCGTGATCGAGAACCAGGTCAGGGTGGGCGAGGAGGGCTTCTTCGCCGGCGGCGCCGGCCGGTCGCCCCCGGCGATGGCCGCCGCGACCGAGTCGTAGTGGGTGACGAGCTCGTCATAGCCGCCGCGCGACAGGCTCAGCTCGAAGCGCTGCACCTGGGCCCGGCCGGCCTCGGCCGCGGCGCGGGCGTCGGCTTCGGCCCGTTCCAGCACCTGGCGCAGCTCGAGCCTGG
>NZ_VCCH02000085.1 GCF_005938675.2 Mycobacterium sp. KBS0706 | reverse complement strand
CAGGAGACACTGTCGCGGAGGCGGCCGATGGCGGCCCGCAGCTTCTGGTCCGGCTATCTCAAGCTCAGCCTGGTGACCTGCCCGGTGGAGATGACGCCCGCCGTCACCCAGGCGGAGCGGGTGCGCTTTCATACGCTGAACGAGGCCACCGGCAACCGCGTCGTCAGCCAGTATGTCGACAGCGTCTCCGGCAAGCCGGTGGCCGACGACGACCAGTTGCGCGGCTATCCGGTCGGCGAGGACGACTACATCACCCTGACGGATGACGAGTTCTCCGCCGTCGCCCTGGAGACGACGCGGACCCTCGACATCGACCGCTTCGTCGCGCGTGCCGAGGTCGGCCTGGTGTGGCGCGACCGGCCGCATTACCTGGCCCCGAGCGAGCCGGTCGGCGAGGAGGCATTCAGCGTCATCCGCGAGGCGATGGCCGCAACCAAGACGGTCGGGCTGTCGAAGCTGGTGCTGTATCGCCGTGAACGGCCGATCATGATCGAGCCGCGCGGCAAGGGCATGATCGTCTGGACCCTGCGCCAGGCCGACGAGGTGCGGGACGAGAAGGCCGTCTTCGGCGGCATCAAGCCGGCCACGCCGCCGAAGGACGCGATGACGCTGGCGCTGTCGGTGATCAAGGACCGGACGGTCGACTGGAGCGAGGACCTGCTCGGCGACCGCGTCCAGGCCTCGCTGCGGAAAATCATCGCCCGCAAGAAGAAGGGCAAGAAAGTCGAGGCACCGAAGCCCGAAGCCAAGGCGGAGACCGGCAAGGTCATCGACCTGATGGCCGCCCTGCGGAAGAGCCTGGACTCCGACAAGCGGAAGCGGTGAGGGGGAGGCGGCCGGGAGGTGTTCGGCTCAAATGGCTGAGACAGGTGCGTTGCCTTTCCCGCCTGCGAGGTCTGTTCGGAATTTCCAACGCCGTCATTTCGCAGCGACGCAATCCAGAGGCCAGTATGAGCCGCCCTGGATTGCTTCGTCAGCTTCGCCTGCTCGCAGTGACGGCGAGGGGTGGTTGTCGAGAAAAAGCACGCTAGCGGAACAAGCCACGCGAACGCTGTTCGTCGATCAGCTCGCCTTCCGCCGGCTCGTCCGGGCGGCCGGGGCCTTGCGCTTGCTCTTGGCCGCGGTCTTGGATTTCGCCGGGGTCTTGCGCCCGGCCTTGGCGCCGCCGGCGCTCTCTCGCAGGGCGGCCAACAGGTCGATCACCTGGCCGCGCTTCGGCGCCGGCGGTGGCTTGATCGTCTCGCCGCGCTGCTTCGCCCGGATCAGCTCCAGCAGCGCCGTCTCGTACCGGTCCTCGAACTTGTCCGGCTCGAACTTGCCCTTCTTCTGGCCGATGATGTGCTTGGCCAGGTCCAGCATCTCGCCGGCGATCTTGATGGTCGGGATGTCGTCGAAGGCCTGGGCCTCGTCGCGCATCTCGTATTCGAAATGCAGCAGGTTGGCCAGGAAGCCCGGCCCCTCCGGGCACAGCATCACCACCCGGTCGCGCCGGAACAGCACGGTGCGGCCGATGCCGACCGCCCCGGCCTTTTCGCAGGCCGCGCGGATCACGGCGAAGGCCTCGGCCCCGACCGCATCGGCCGGCGCCAGGTAATAGGGCCGGTCGATGGCGACGCGGTCGACTTGGTCGCGCGGCACGAAAGCCTCGATCTCGATGGTCTTGGTGCTGTCCGGGATCGCCGCCTCGATCTCCTCCTCGGTCAGCACGACATAGCGGTCGGTGTCGACCTCATAGCCCTTCACCTGGTGGTCGCGCTCCACCGGCTTGCCGGTCCCGGAATCGACGAACAGGCGCCGCAGCCGGTGGCCGCTGCGGCGGTTGACCATGTTGAAGTGGATCTCGTCGCCCTCGCCGACCGCGGTGTACAGCGCCACCGGGCAGGACAGGAACCCCAGCTTCAACGTGCCTTTCCAGGTCGCGCGCGACGCCATCTCGTCCTCGGCAACGGATCGGTCCCGGAAAGGAACGGCGGACCGCCCCGTCGGGTTCCTGAATCGCACGCCCGTCGGAGAGTTTCGTCAATGCCGCTGTTCCCGACCTGGCCCGACCTGCTGCTGCGGATCGCGCTCGCCACCCTGGCCGGCGCGATCATCGGCTGGAACCGAGGCGCCCATGGCCGGCCGGCGGGGCTGCGCACGCATCTGCTGGTCTGCCTAGCCGCCGCCTTCTCGATGGTGCTGGCCAACCTGCTGCTGTTCACCACCGGCAAGACGAGTGAGTCTTTCGTCCAGATGGATGTGATGCGGCTGCCGCTCGGCATCCTGTCCGGCATCGGCTTCATCGGGGGCGGCGCCATCCTGCAGCGCGGCGACCTGGTGATGGGCGTGACCACGGCGGCGACGCTGTGGTTCGTCACCATGATGGGGCTGTGCTTCGGCGCCGGCGAGCTGATCCTGGGCGGCATCGCCTTCATCATCGGACTGGTGGTGCTGTGGGGGCTGAAACGGCTCGAGGACCGGGTCCAGCAGGAGCGCAAGGCCACGCTGAGCCTGACTGTGGATCTCGACCGCTTCGATCCCGCCGAGATCGAGACCACGCTGAAGGGGGCGGGTTTCCGCATTGCCGCCACTTCGATCACCCATCGGCCGGACGCGCGGTCCAGGACGATGTGCTACGAGCTGCGGTGGATGGGATATCCGCGCGACAGCAGGGTGCCGCCGGTCGTCGAGGGGCTGTTCGCCGCCTCCGGCATGCAGGAGGGGAGTTGGTCCGCCCAATAGACCTTCCGGAACTGCCGCTCCGCGCGCATCGTTCCCGAAACAGCGGAACTGTCAGGCGAAAGCAATGGCCAAGGACAGCCTGTCGACCTATCGGCGCAAGCGCGACTTCGAGAAGACGTCGGAGCCCAGCGGCGCGACCGGCGTCGCCGCCTCGGACAAGCTGCGCTTCGTCATCCAGAAGCATGCGGCGACACGGCTGCATTACGACCTGCGGCTCGAGCTCGACGGCGTGTTCAAATCCTGGGCGGTGACCAAGGGACCATCGCTCGACCCGCATGACAAGCGCCTGGCCGTGGAGGTGGAGGACCACCCGCTGGTCTATGGCGATTTCGAGGGCACGATCCCCAAGGGGCAATATGGCGGCGGCACGGTCCAGCTGTGGGACCGCGGCACCTGGGCGCCGGAAGGCCGGGCGTCGCCGCACCAGCAGTTGGCCAAGGGCGAGCTGAAGTTCGCGCTGGAGGGCGACCGGCTGCACGGCAGCTGGGTGCTGGTGCGGATGAAGCGCGACCGCACCGCCGGCAAGCGCAGCAACTGGCTGCTGATCAAGCATCGCGACGACCACGCGGTCGATGCCGACGGCGATGCGGTGCTGGCCGAGGACCGGTCGGTCGCCTCGGGCCGGGCCATGGCCGAGATCGCCGGCGGGCGGGGCCGGGGTCCGAAAGCCTTTATGCTGGGTGGTGGAAAGAAGGCGCCGGCGGATGCGGTCTGGGACTCGACAGCCGAGCCGGAGAAGGCGGCGAAGCCGGCCGCGCCGAGCCGCTGGAAGACGAAGGCCGTCGCCTCGGCGATGCCGGACTTCATCCCGCCGGAACTGTGTGTGTCGGTCGATCGGCCGCCCGGCGGCGGCGGCTGGGCCCACGAGATCAAATTCGACGGCTATCGTCTGCAGCTGCGGGTCGAAGATGGCACGGCGACGCTGAAGACCCGCAAGGGCCTCGATTGGACCCACCGCTTCCAGGCCCTCGCCGATGCGGCGAAGGGTTGGCCGGACGGCATCATCGACGGCGAGGCGGTGGCGCTGGACGAGCACGGCCATCCGGATTTCGCGGCGCTGCAGGTGGCGCTGTCGGAAGGGCACAGCCGCGACCTGATCTTCTTCGCCTTCGACCTGCTGCATGAAGGCGACCGCGACTGGCGGCCGGAGCCGCTGGCTCAGCGCAAGGCGCGGCTGCGCGGGCTGCTGGAGGAGCGGGGCTGCGACACGACCTCGACCATCCGCTATGTCGAGCATTTCGAGGAGGCTGGCGACGCAGTGCTGCGTTCCGCCTGCCGGCTGCACCTCGAAGGCATCATCTCCAAGCGCCTCGACGCCGCCTATCAATCCGGCCGCAGCGACCGCTGGACCAAGGCCAAGTGCCGCGGCGGGCATGAGGTCGTGATCGGCGGCTGGTCGACCACCGGCAACCGGTTCCGGTCGCTCTTGGTCGGCGTCCGCCGCGGCGGCCATCTGGTCCATATCGGCCGGGTCGGCACCGGCTACAGTGCCGCCAAGGTGGAGCGGCTGCTGCCGCGGCTGAAGGCGGTGGAGCAGGACACGTCGCCCTTCACCGGCCCGGGGGCGCCGCGCAAGGAGCGCGGCGTCCACTGGGCCCGGCCGGAGCTGGTGGCCGAGATCGAATTCGCAGGCTGGACCGGCTCCGGCATGGTGCGCCAGGCCTCGTTCAAGGGGCTGCGCGAGGACAAGCCGGCCGAGGAGGTCGGGGCCGAGACCCCGGCCGCCAAGACCGAGTTGGCGCAGCCGGTCCCGGCCAAGGGGGCCAAGACGGTGGCGAAGCCGGCGCGCCGGCGATCCGTCGGCGGCAAGGCGGCGGTGATGGGCGTGTCGCTGTCCCATGCCGACAAGGCGCTGTGGCCGGATGCAGGCGACGGCGAACCGGTCACCAAGCACGACCTGGCGCTGTATCTGGAGGCGGTCGGCCCCTGGATGCTGCCGCATATCAAGGGCCGCCCCTGCTCGATCCTACGCGCGCCGGACGGGATCGGCGGCCAGATCTTTTTCCAGCGCCACGCCATGCCCGGCACGTCCAGTCTGATCTCGCTGGTCAAGGTGGCGGGCGATCGCAAGCCCTATATCCAGATCGACCGGATCGAAGGGCTGGCGGCGGTGGCGCAGTCGGGCGGGCTGGAGCTGCACCCCTGGAACTGCTGGCCCGGCGTGCCCGAGCGTCCGGGCCGGCTGGTGTTCGACCTCGATCCCGGGCCGGGCCTCGACTTCGTCGCGGTGATCGAGGCGGCACGGGAGCTGAAGGACCGGCTGGAGGCGGTCGGCCTCGTCACCTTCTGCAAGACCACCGGCGGCAAGGGGCTGCATGTGGTGGTGCCGCTGGCCGCGTCGCGCGCCGGCGGGCCGGACTGGGCGGAGGCCAAGGCCTTCGCCAAGGAGGTCTGCGCGCGCCTGGCCGCCGACGTGCCGGACCGCTATGTCGTCAACATGGCCAAGGACAAGCGGCAGGGCCGGATCTTCCTCGACTATCTGCGCAACGACCGGATGTCGACCGCGGTGGCGCCGCTGTCGCCGCGGGCGCGGCCGGGGGCGACGGTGTCGATGCCGCTGATCTGGGACCAGGTGCGCAAGGGCCTCGACCCGAAGCGCTACACCCTGCGCACCGCGCCCGGCCTTTTGGCGAAAGGCTCCGCCTGGGACGGCTATGACGCCGCCGCCCGGCCGCTCGCCGACGCGATCCGGCAGCTGGAGCGCCGCAAGGCGGCCTGATCCTGGTCAGATTTCAGCAGAAATCTGCCTGTAGTTCCGCGCTGAAAACCAGGATTGATGGTTTTCATGGCAAGGTATGAACCATGCGGGGTTGCGAAATCTATCAGGTCAGTCTAATATAGAAAACTGAAGTTCCATGCCTAAGTAAAGAATGCTTCGATCGAGGGCTTCCTCGGCTCCGAGATCGCCCGCGAAGGCCGGAGGATCTTCACCTTCGCCGAATCCGACCTGGTCGAGCGGCCGATCTACGAGATCGCCCAGATCGACGAAACCACCCTGCTGCTCCAGCTCGAAGAGACGCATCATGGATAAGGAAGCCGTCGTCGTCAGCTTCTACGGCGGAAAGCAGTACTATTACGACTCGGCCTACCACCTGGCCGAGGACTGCAAGACGCTCGACATCGAATATGATTTCGAGGAGGTCAAGCTCGGCCCCGACGCCAACTGGGCCGACATCTGCCGCTACAAGGTCAACTACTACTCCCGTAAGCTGGAGGAGCATAAGCGGCCGATCATCTGGGTCGACATCGACACCCGCATCATCAAACGGCCCGACCCGTTCCTGCGCAGCGAGAGCGACTTCGCCGCCTTCCTGCGGAACTTCAAGTACTTCCGGGAATATGACCCGTTCATCTTCGCGCGGACGTTCCATCCCGGGTTCCTGTTCTTCAACTATACGGCGCCGACCCGGCGGCTGCTGGAGCAGCTGGTCGAGCTGGAGAAGGGCAGCAAGGAGCGCGGCACCGACGACTACTTCTTCGAGGAGGCCTGGCGGGCGCATTCCGAGCAGCTGCAGGTGACGCTGCTGCCGCCGAAGCGGATCGCCTGGGGCGACAAGCTGGGCGCGGCCGACGCCTGGTTCTCGTTCGGCGACAGCGGCAATGTCCGCGACTTCGTCAAGGAGGTGGCCCAGCACGACGCGCCGATCCTGGAGCCGTCGCGCCAGTACCGGGTGCTGAAGGCGATCTCCGAGCAGGAGCTGAAGGCCGGCAAGCTGCAGAACGCCGCGGTCTATCTGAAGAAGATGACCGATCTCGACCCGTCGCAGGACGACCCGCTGAACACCCTCGCCCGGCTGGCCCGCCGGCAGGAGGGCGAGCAGGCCGCGCTGGCGCTGTATGAGGGCCGGGTCTCCCAGTTGCGGCAGCAGGGCGAGTACAGCGACCGCCTGTCCGCGCTGCTGCAGCGGGTGGTGGATTTCTGCATCGAGTTCCACCTGCCGGAGGAAGGCCAGCGCTACGCCGGCGAGCTGGCCGAGCACGGCACCGCCAAGGGCAGGGCCTTCGCCCAGGGCCGGATGCTGCGGCTGGGGCTGGAGCAGCGGGCCAAGGCCGGGGAGCTGCCGCTGAAGCAGCGGCCCCAGCTGTGGTGGATGGAGCAGCCCTATCCCGGCAATTTCGGCGACATCCTGAACCCCTACATCGTCGAGAAGCTGACCGGGCGGCCGCCGCGCTGGGTGGCGGCGGGCAGCGGCGCGCTGGTGATCGGCTCGGTGATCAAATTCGCCAAGAAGGGCACGCCGGTCTGGGGCACGGGCAGCCCGCGCCTGACCGACAAGCTGCATCCGCAGGCGGTGTACAAGGCGGTGCGTGGGCCGCTGACCCGGCGCCTAGTGCTCGACAGCGGCGGCAAGTGCCCGCAGGTCTATGGCGACGTCGCCCTGCTGCTGCCGCAGCTGTACCAGCCGAAGGGGACCAAGAAGCACAAGCTCGGCCTGATCCGCCACTTCACCCATGTCGCGGCACCGCTCGAGGTGCATCCGGACGTCAAGGTGATCGACATCATGCGCGGCTCCTATGACGGCATCGAGGCCTTCCTCGACGAGGTGTCGGAATGCGAGCACATCATCTCGACCTCGCTGCATGGCCTCATTGTGGCCCAGGCCTATGGCATCCCGGTCGGCTGGGCGGTGATGTCGACCAGCGAGACCCAGATCCCGGGCGGCAACACCAAGTTCGAGGACTATTTCGCCTCGGTCGGGCTGAAGGATGTCGCGCCCTTCGACCTGGCGGAGCTCGGCACGGTCACGCCCGACCATGCGCGGCTGTGCCAATACATCCCCGAGCGGATGCCCGACCTCGCTGCGCTGCGCGAGGCCTGCCCGTTCCCGCTCGCGGCCTGATGGGAGAACCGGCACAGGCGCCGCTGGCGGTGGTCCGCCGCCGGCGGGACACGGCGTTCCTGAGCGAGGAGGTGGTGGCGGAGCTGATCCGCCCCCGCCCCTTCGCCAAGGAGCGGCTGATCGCCGAGCGCGCCCGGCTGACGCAGGAGGTGGGCCCGCTCGACCTGTGGGAGGGCTATCGCGACTTCGCGGCGCCCGAGGACAGCTTCAAGCGCTCCAGCAACAGCGTCCGCACCAGCCACAAATACGGCCGGTTCTATGTCCAGCTGGCACGCCGGTTCCGGCCCTGGACGGTGGTCGAGATCGGCACCGCCTTCGGCGTCTCGGGCATGTACTGGCTAGCCGGTCTGGCGGCCAACCGCCGCGGCCGGCTGGTCACCTTCGATCCGAACCGGCAGTGGCAGGAGATCGCCCGCGCCAACCTGGCGGCGATCAGCCCGCGCTTCACCGCCGTCGCCGACACCTTCGAGGCCGGGTTCGAGGCGGCGAAGATCCGCTTCGGCCGGCCGGGCATCGCCTTCATCGACGGCATCCATGTCGGCGAGATCGTCAAGGCGCAGGCCGAGCTGCTGCTGCCGCGCCTGGCCGGCCGCTGGATCCTGGTGTTCGACGACATCCGCTTCAACGCCGGCATGTACCGCTGCTTCCGCGAGATCGAACAGGCGGAGGGGGTGGTGTCGGCGGTGGAGATCGAGTCGCGGGTGGGGATCGTGGAGGTGGAGGCGGGATGAGAGGTGGCTGGAGATTAAAGGATGGCGGCGTACTGCCTCAACGCTTTGACCGTCTTCGGTAGCGACTGAGCCTCGAGCGTGGCGAGGTATTCTTCAGCCGTTTTGGGCGGTGCCTTCAGCCGCCGCAAACACCTCTGGGCTGCGATCACGACCGCATGTTCCTGAAGATCGAATTGGAAGCTGATGAAGTCGTCGGGATGAATCGCCTCCAGATTGAAGCGCACCAGTTCCGCAGCTGGAAAGTCCTTCAGGTTGAATGTGACGATGGCGTCGGCTCGAGCATGGATGGCGGCGGCGACCACGTGCCGGTCGTCTGCATCCGGAAGAGTTACCTGCGGGATCAGATGCTCATATCCCTCGACGAGACAATCCGGCGCGTTCTCATCCATCAGGGAGCGTGTGCGCTCCAGCCTTTCACGGGTGAGATCCGGCCGATCGAAAAGCAGGTTTCGCATCCATTCATCGTGAATAGCTGCGGTCCACTTGGCTCGGAACAGCTCCGCCGTTGCCAACTGCATCAGGAGATCCCGCAATGGAGCGGGATAGAGGCAGCACGCATCATAGACGACGGTGAAGCGCGACAAATCAATAGCCCATCCCGAGCTCCTGGGCCTGTGCCGCCAACTCGTCCAGAGCCTTGGCCCGACCGACCGCGACCTGCTCCTTGTATGTCCTCAGGTCTCCAAACCGCACTCGACGGTGCGAGCCGACCTTGTGAAACTTGATCTCCCCAGCTTCGAGCAGCTTTACCAAGTGTGGCCTGCTTACATTGAGGTAGTCAGCCGCCTCTTGGGTCGTCATTTCGGCATGGATCGGGATCAATGTCACAGCGTTCCCATGTGAAATTTCGGTCAGCAGATGAGTGAGAAACTGCCTTACCCCCTTTGGCAGGAGTAGCTCTTGGCCATCGTTCAGATGGACGCGGAATTCTTCCTCGGGCCGCTTGGAGGCCAGGATCCGGCTGAATTCAGCGGCCAGCTTGGCATCCTCTTCGGACGGCACGATGGTATCCGGCTTTTCGAGCAAGGCGTTCATGAGCGGAGCCTCTGAGTGCACTTTGTGCGGCTGTCGTGACATAGCGCACCGTTTGAGACCATGAATCCTCCATGGCCGCTTATCCGATGCGGCCTTCAATCTTATATATGCTCAGAAAAGATAAACGCAATAAACGAAACGAAGGGCGCGTTGCATTCCCGTCCCGTTGATAGGCCCGCAGGGATGCAAAGCGAGATGCGGCAGGAAACGTTGCCGAAAACCTCCGTGTGCCAACGACGGGACGATGCCGCATCGGGTTCCCGCGCTGTTCTGTGCGAAACCACGGATCCCCGCCAGGGGAGGGGATCGCTGATCTATCTTTGATCTGCCTGAGGAACCGGTGGTGGGCGCGACAGGGATTGAACCTGTGACCCCTACGATGTCAACGTAGTGCTCTCCCGCTGAGCTACGCGCCCGGCACCGGGAAGGACGACCGAAGCCGGTCGTCCGCGGGGAGCGCCGATGTAGCATCATCGACCGGGGGGTGCAAGCATCAAACCGTCCGCGCCGCCGAACCGGCCCATCGGCCCCGTCGACAGCCCCCCGAGGCTGGGATATGACGGTGATATGGATGGTCAAGTCGCCTCGCAGTCGCCGGCGTCCGACGCGGTGGCGATCGCCCTGCCGCAGGATCGGCGCCTCCCGGTCGTGGTCGCCTCGCCGCATAGCGGCCGCGACTACCCGACGTCGTTCCTGGCCGCGGCGAAGCTGGACCCGCACACGCTGCGCCGCTCCGAGGACGGCTTCGTCGACGAGATCTTCGGCCGGGTGCCGGAGCGCGGGGCGCCGCTGCTGCGCGCCCTGTTCCCGCGCGCCTTCCTCGACGCCAACCGCGAGGCCTATGAACTCGACCCCGAGATGTTCGACGACGCGCTGCCGGGCTGGGTCAACACCCGCTCGCCGCGGGTCGTCGCCGGGCTCGGCACCATCGCCCGCATCGTCGCCCAGGGGAAGGACATCTACCGCGGCAAGCTGCGCTTCGCCGAGGCGGTGGAGCGGGTCGAGCGCTGCTACACCCCCTACCACGCGGCGCTGCGCCGGCTGATCGACGAGACCCGCGCCGAATTCGGCCACGTCCTGCTGATCGACGCCCATTCGATGCCGTCGCAGGGCGCCTCGCGCACCCCCGGCGGCCGCGCCGTCGACGTCGTGCTGGGCGATTGCTACGGCAGCTCCTGCGCCGCGGCGGTGACCGAGGCGGCGGAGCAGTGGCTGGCCGGGCGCGGCTATGTCGTGACCCGCAACACGCCCTATGCCGGCGGCTTCACCACCCGGCATTACGGCCGGCCGCGCGCCGGCATCCATGCCCTGCAGATCGAGCTGAACCGTGCCCTCTATATGGACGAGGCGACGCTGTCGCCGACCAAGGGCCTGGCCCGGCTGACGGCCGACATGACCGATTTCGCCGCCGCCCTCGGCGCGCTCGATCGGGCGGCGCTGGCGGCATAGGGCGGCCATCGGGCGTGGGAGGGGAGATCGCCATGAGCCTGCTGGTCAATATCGACGTGCCCGATCTCGAGGCCGGGGTCGCGTTCTACACTGGCGCCTTCGGCCTCGCGGTCGGACGCCGATTCGGCGGCGAGGTGGTGGAGCTGACCGGCTGGCCCGCGCCGCTGTATCTGCTGCGCAAGGCGGCCGGCACGGTCGGCGCCGGCGACAGCCGCCGTGGCTACGCCCGGCACTGGACGCCGGTGCATCTCGACGTGGTGGTGGACGATGTCGCGGCAGCGCTGGCCCGGGCGGTCGCGGCCGGCGCCATGGCCGAGGGTGAGATCCGCACCGCGGTCTGGGGCAGGCTCGTCCAGCTGGCCGACCCCTTCGGCCACGGCCTGTGCCTGATCGAGTTCCTCAACCGCGGCTATGACGAGATCGCCGACCCGCCGGCCTGAGCCGGCCGGCAACAGAACGGTTCAGCCTTTCTTTACTTTCCTGTAAGGATAGCCCCGCCATCCACACGAGGGAGAGCGGGACGCGGGATGAGTCTCGAATTCATCAACGTCATTTCGACCAAGCGATCCGGCCACCACGCTTTCGTCCGCTGGCTGCGCCAGCACCGCGACACGCCGGCCGCCTTCGTCAACAACGCCGTGATCGGCGAGCCGATCCGGTCGCATCTGCGCGACGTCACCGGCCCGGCCGCGCGCGGCAAGGGCGCGAACGGCACCACGATCTTCAACTTCGAGGGCGTGACCCTGCTGGGGCTGGAAGCCGCCTGGCGGATGCAGCGCGCGGCGGGCGGGCGGACGGTCGATCTCCTGTTCCTGCGCGACCCGCTGAACCTCACCGCCAGCCTGATGCACCGCAAGCAACTGGTCCGGCTGGACCTGGTGATGATCCTGCGCCAGCTCTTCGCCCAGCGCGACTGGCTGCAGGCCTATGCCGAAGGCGCCGTGCCCGACCTGTCGCTGATCGGCTACAACGCCTGGGTCCTGGATGCGGAGTACCGGCAGCGCGTGGCGGACCGGCTGGGGCTGCGGTCGAGCGAACGCGTCGCCGCGGTGACCCGGCATGGCGGCGGCAGCTCGTTCAAGGACCTCGCCAGCGTCGGCGACGATGAGGCCAAGCGCCTGACCACGCGTTGGCACCGCTACCGGGACGATGCGCTGTTCGGGGTGCTGCTGACCCATCCCCGGCTGCTGCCCTGGTTCGAGGCCGCTCTGGCCGGCGAGATCCGGGACAGCTTCGATGCCGACCTCGCCGATCCGGACGGGCTGGCCCATCTGCGGGCGGTCGCCCGCGCCCGGCCCCGGCAGCCCTATGTCGACCGCATGATCGACGCGCTGTCGGAACGGCAGGACCTGTTCCACCGCATCGAATGCGGCACGTCCTTCGAGAAGAAGCTGGGGATCGCCCGGGCGCATCTGGCGATGCTGGCCGGGGCCGCGGGCCGGCGGGCCGCCGCGCGGGTGGGCGCGCCGCTCTAAGCCGGGACCGTCTTCTCCGGCCATTCGCACAGGTCGGCGACGATGCAGGCTTCGCACAGCGGCTTGCGCGCCTTGCAGGTGTAGCGGCCGTGCAGGATCAGCCAGTGATGCGCGTGCAGCTTCCAGCGGTCGGGCGTCACCCGCTCCAGCACCTTCTCCACCGCGTCCGGGGTCTTGCCTTTCGCTAGGCCGGTGCGGTTGCCGACCCGGAATATGTGGGTGTCGACGGCGATGGTCGGCTCGCCGAAGGCGACGTTCAGCACCACATTGGCGGTCTTGCGGCCGACCCCCGGCAGCGCCTCCAGCGCCGCCCGGTCGCGCGGCACCTCGCCGCCATGCTGCTGCAGCAGGATGTTCGACAGGGCGATGACGTTCTTTGCCTTCATGTTGTAGAGGCCGATGGTGCGGATGTAGCGCGACAGCCCCTCGACCCCCAGCGCCGCGATCTTCGCCGGCGTGTCGGCCACGGCGAACAGGGCCCCGGTCGCCTTGTTGACCCCGAGATCGGTGGCCTGGGCCGACAGCACCACCGCGACCAGCAGGGTGAAGGGGCTGCTGTATTGCAACTCGGTCTGCGGCTCCGGCATGCGGGCGGCGAGTCGGGCGTAGAAGGTGTCGATGGCGGCTGGCTTCATGCGCCGCAGCCTAGCGAGGCCATGCGGACCGCGCCATCGGGCATTGCCATGCTCTTCCCGCGGATTATGCTCTGCGCATGCGCAGCAGCAGCCTCACCCGGATCGGCGACCATGGCGGCGCCTTGGAGGACCCGGTCCTGTTCGATCGGCTGCTGCGGCCGAAGCGCAGCCTGGGGCCGGTCGGCTTCTGGCTGGTGATCGGCGTGGTTGGCGTCACCAGCCTGTTCAATGGCGTGCTGTTCCTGATGCTCGGCGCCTGGCCGGTGGTCGGCTTCTACGGGCTCGACGCCCTGCTGCTGTTCTTTCTGATGCGCTCGAATCTGCGCCGGGCCGAGCGCAGCTGGGAAAGCCTGCGCCTGACCGCCGGGCGGCTGGTGATCGAGCATGGCGACCAGCGCGGCGTGTCGCACCGGATCGAGCTGCAGCCCCACTGGCTGCGGGTCGAGGTCGACCGCAGCGAGGTCGGCCAGAACCGGGTCACCCTGACCAGCCACGGCCAGCGCTTCGCCATCGGCGGCTTCCTGGCGCCGTCCGACCGCGCCCATCTGGCGCGCGACCTGTCGGCGGCGCTCGACCGGCTGCGCGGCGGCGTCCAGGATTGACCAGCCGCCCCGCCGTCGCGGGTCGCGAACGGAGGGATGCGATGGACGAGGTCCACCTGGACGAGGTCCGCTGGGAACGGATGTTCCCCGATCAGCTGGAGCGCCGCTTCGCCGAGGTGCCGGTGCTGTACCTGACCTACGGCCTGTGCGAGCCGCACGGGCCGCACAACGCGGTCGGACTCGACGCCTTGAAGGCGCATGGCATCGCCTGCGCCGCGGCCCGGCGCGGCGGCGGCATCGTCGCGCCGCCGGACTACTGGCACATCCACGAGGTCGGCGATTATGCCATCTGGTCGCGCGCCCATGTCGGCGAGGTGGCGCGCGACTGGCTGACGGCGCTGCCGCCCTGGCATCATTTCAAGAACATCTGCTACCAGCTGCGCGCCGCCGACCGGATCGGCTTCAAGGCGGTGATCCTGCTGACCGGCCATTACGGCCAGAACTACCGCGACCTGAAGACCATGGTCGGGCTGGTGCAGCCCTTCATCGGCGCCCGGCTGCTGTCGCTGCCGGATTTCGAGGCCGACCGCGAGGGCATCGACGGGCAGGGGCCGTCGCGCGGCGACCATGCCGGGCGGATCGAGACCTCGCAGCTCTGGGCGGTCGAGCCGGACTGCGTCGACAGCTCGCGCCTGCCGCCGGCGGGCGCGCTCGGGCCGCATTTCGCCATGGGGCCCGACGCGGCGCAGTCCAGCCGGCGCGACGGCGAGGCGATGGTGGCGCGCCAGGCGGCGTGGCTGGCCGACCGGGCGAAGGAGCTGCTGGCCGCCCATGACGAGGCCCGGCCCGCTGCCCGGCTGCTCGGCTTCCGCGATGTCGAGCGGCTGTGGGAGTCGGTGGTGGCGCCGGCCCTGCCGGGCTTCCTGACCATGCAGCGCGACGGCACCGGCCAAGGCCGGACGGTGCCGCCGGACAGCCGCTGGCACCTGAACTGGCTGGCGGCGGAGGAAGGCTGAGGCCGGCACCGCAACTTCCGGGTTGTCCGCCGGGGCCGGTGGCGGGACAGTGGCGGCATGAACGCCCATCCCGCCGATGATCTGGCCGAGGACGAGCCGCGCCATGAGGCGGTCGCGCGGGCCATCGCCTTGCTGGTGGAGCGCCGCGACGACCCGCCGGACCTGGCGACGCTGGCGGCCGAGGCCGGGCTGCACCCGCATCATTTCCAGCGGGTGTTCTCGCGCTGGGTCGGGATCAGCCCGAAGCGCTTCGCCCAGTATCTGCGGCTGGACCATGCCCGAAGGTTGCTCAGCGCCCCGACCAGCCTGCTCGACGCCGCCCTCGACACCGGCCTGTCCGGGCCGTCGCGGCTGCACGACCTGTTCGTGACCTGCGAGGCGATGACTCCGGGCGACTGGAAGGCACGCGGCGCCGGTCTCGTCATCCGCTGGGGCCTGCACTCCAGCCCGTTCGGCCGATGCATCGTCGGCGTCACCGACCGCGGCGTGTGCTGGTTCAGCTTCGTCACCGGCGATGAAGGCGCAGCCGTGGCCGAATTCGCCGGCGAATGGCCGGGGGCGGAGCTGGTGCGCGACCAGGCGGCCACCGCCGCGGTGGCGGCGCGGATGTTCGCGCCGGTCGCGGCCCCGGACACCCCGCCGCTGCCGGTGCTGCTGCGCGGCACCAACTTCCAGGTCAAGGTGTGGGAGGCGCTGCTGTCGATCCCGCCCGGCCGGGTGGCGAGTTACGGTGACGTCGCCGCCGCGATCGGCCGGCCGACTGCCAGCCGCGCGGTGGGCGGCGCGGTCGGGTCCAACCCGGTCTCGGTGCTGATCCCCTGCCACCGCGTGATCCGGGCCAGCGGCATCCTCCACAATTACCGCTGGGGCTCCAGCAAGAAGCAGGCCCTGCTGGCCTGGGAGGCCGGGCTGACCGACGCGGCGGCGGCCTGAGGGATTGCCGCCGGCAGCACCCGTGCTAGCCTCCCCGAAACCGATAATGGGGGAAGCGCATGGCGATCGTCACCGAGGCCTTGATCCGCGACTATGCGGCACGCGACGGGCTGGGGCTGGCCGAATGGGTGCGCAGCGGCGCCGTCTCGGCGGCCGAGCTGGCCGAGACCGCGATCACCGTGATCGATCGGCTGAACCCGCGGCTCAACGCCGTCACCCGCAAGGCCTACGACATCGGCCGTGACCTGGCGGCGCGGGCGCCGGCCGACGGGCCCTTTGCCGGGGTGCCGTTCCTGATGAAGGATCTCGCTTCGCAATGGCAGGGCGTGCCGGCGACCTGGAGCTGCCCCTATTTCAAGGACCTGCCGGCGCCGAGCGACAGCGAGCTGACGCGGCGGATCAAGCGCGCGGGGCTGGTCCCGCTCGGCCGCACCAACGTGCCGGAGGGCGGCTGGTGCATCTCGACCGAGCCGAAGCTGTACGGCCGCACCCACAATCCCTGGCGCGAGGACGTCACCCCCGGCGGCTCCAGCGGCGGGTCGGCCGCGGCCGTGGCGGCGCGGATGGTGCCGCTGGCCGAGGCCAGCGACGGCGCCGGCTCGATCCGGGTGCCGGCCGCGAATTGCGGCCTGGTCGGGCTGAAGCCGTCGCGCGGCCGCATCACCTTCGCCCCGGATGCGGTCGATATCTGGTATGGCGGCGTGTACATGCTCTGCGTCTCCCGCACGGTGCGGGACACCGCCGCCTATCTCGACGCCGTGGCCGGCGGCACGCCCGGCGACCCCTACACCCCGCAGTCGCCGGCGGAAGGCTGGGCCGCCGCGGCACGGCAGCCCGCCCGGGGCCTGCACATCGGCGTCGTGACGCGGGCGCCGGATGGCGGCCCGGTCCACCCCGAGGTGACGGCGGCGGTGCGCGGCACGGCGCGGCGGCTGGAGAGCCTGGGCCACACCGTCGAGGAGCACGCTCTCGATTTCGACGCTCGGCGCGCCTGGGCGGTCTACACCGACATGCTGGCGGTCGAGACGGCGGCGCTGTTCGCGGCGCTGGAGCCGCTGGTCGGCCGGCCGGTGACGCCGGCGGAGGTCGAGCCGCTGACCTGGGCCGCGATCGAGCGCGGCCGGTCGATCAGCGGCATCCGGCATGCCAATGATGTCGAAGCGCTGCGCCAGTTTGCCCGCGGCCTGGTCGGGCAGCTGCTGCCCTTCGACGCCGTCCTGACACCGACCCTGACCCAGCCGCCGCGGCCCTTCGGCCATTGGGACATGAGCATGACCGACTACGACGCCTATAACGCGCTGTGGTCGGACGCGGTGTTCATGTTCCCGTTCAACCTGTCCGGCCTGCCGGCGATGTCGCTGCCGATGCATTGGACGCCGGACGGGCTGCCGGTCGGGGTGCAGCTGGTCGGCCGCACCGGCGACGAGGCGACGCTGCTGCGCCTGGCGACCCAGCTGGAGACGGCGCAGCCCTGGATCGACCGCCGGCCGCCGGTCTGCGTGTGAGGCCTCAGCTCAGCCCGAGCACGTCGTTCATCGAATAGAGGCCGGGCGCGCGGCCGCGGCCCCACAGGGCGGCTTTCAGCGCGCCGCGGGCGAAGATGCCGCGGTCGGTCGCCCTGTGCGCCAGCTCGATGCGCTCGCCGGCCCCGGCCAGGATCACCGCATGCTCGCCGACCACGTCGCCGCCGCGCAGCGTGGCGAAGCCGATGGCGCCCTCCGCGCGCTTGCCGTCGCGGTCGATCGCCTTGACCGCGTCGAAGTCGACGCCACGGCCCTCGGCGGCGGCGCGGCCCAACAGGATGGCGGTGCCGGAGGGGGCGTCGATCTTGTGGCGGTGGTGCATCTCCACCACCTCGAGGTCCCATCCGGCATCGAGCGCGCGGGCGGCCTGGCGCACCAGCGCCGCCAGCAGGTTCACGCCCAGGCTCATATTGTAGGACTGGACGATCGGGGTGTGGCGCGCGGCCCGGCCTAAGGCCGCGAGATCCTCGGCCGAGAAGCCGGTGGTGCCGACGACATGCACCGCCTTGCCCTGCGCCGCCAGCGCGGCGAAGCGGACTGAGGCCGCGGGCCGGGTGAAGTCGATCACCGCATCGGCGGTGGCGAAGAGCGGCACCGGGTCGTCGGAGACGGCGACACCGCAGGCCGCCCGGCCGGCCAGCAGCCCGGCATCCTGGCCGATCGCGGCGCTGCCCTCGTTGCCGACCACGCCGTGCAGCGCCACCGAGCCATCGGTCGTGTCCAGCACGGCCTGGATCAGCATCCGGCCCATCCGGCCGGCGGCGCCGGTGATACCGATCCTGACGGGGCCCTCGACGGGGCGGGGGGTGTCGCCGGCGGTCATGGGGAGGGTCCTCTGATGGTCCGGGCATCCAAGTTGGATGCCTCGGCTCTTTGCGGCCCCTGGATCACCGGGTCAAGCCCGGTGATGACAGATGTGGGAGATGGCGACGCCATTCGCGCCGCTACTCCTTGAAGAACTCTTTCACCTTGGCGAAGAAGCCCTGGCTCTCGGGGCTGGTGCCGCCGCCGCCTTCGCGCTCGAACTCCTCGAGCAGCTCGCGCTGGCGCTTGCTCAGATTGACCGGGGTCTCGACCTGCAGCTCGACATACATGTCGCCGCGGCCGGCCGAGCGCAGCACCGACATGCCCTTGCCGCGCAGGCGGAAGCGGGCGCCGGACTGGGTGCCTGCCGGCACCGTGATCTTGGCCCGGCCGCCGTCGATCGCCGGGATCTCGATCGGGCCGCCCAGCGCCGCCGTGCTCATCGGGATCGGCGCCTTGCAGAACAGGTCTGCCCCGTCGCGCTGGAACAGCGCGTGCGGCCGCACCGACAGGAAGATGTACAGGTCGCCCGGCGGCGCGCCGCGCATGCCGCTCTCGCCCTCGTTCGACAGGCGGATGCGGGTGCCGTCGTCCACCCCCGGCGGGATGTCGACCTTCAGCGTCTTGTCCTTGCGCACGCGGCCGGAGCCGCTGCAGTTCCGGCACGGATTCTTGATCACCCGGCCCTGGCCGCCGCAGCCGGGGCAGGTGCGCTCGACCGTAAAGAAGCCCTGGGAGGCGCGGACGCGGCCGGCGCCGCCGCAGGTCGGGCAGGTCACCGGCTGACTGCCGGGCTCGGCGCCCGAGCCGTCGCAGACCTCGCAGCCGACCGAGGACGGCACCTTGACCGTGGCCTGCTTGCCGAGGAACGCCTCCTCCAGCGTGATCTCGAGGTTGAAGCGGACGTCGGAGCCGCGCCCCGCCTGGGCGCGCTGGCCGCCGCGGCGGCCGCCCATGAAGTCGCCGAACATCTCCTCGAAGATGTCGGCGAAGCCGCCGGAGAAGTCGGCCCCGCCGGGGCCGCGCGGCCCGGCGCCGCCGTCGAAGGCGGCGTGGCCGAAGCGGTCATAGGCGGCGCGCTTCTGCTCGTCCTTCAGGACGTCGTAGGCTTCGTTGATTTCCTTGAACTTGTGCTCGGCGGCGTGGTCGCCCGGGTTGCGGTCCGGGTGATACTGCATCGCCAGCTTGCGATAGGCCTTCTTGATCTCGTCCGCGCCGGCGCCGCGCGCGACCCCCAGAAGATCGTAAAAATCCTGCTTCGCCATGAAGTTCCTCGTGCCGAACCGGGAGAGCCTCGGGCGGCCCCGGCCCGGATGAAAACCGCCCCCGCGCGGCCCGTCACGGACCCTCGCGGGGGCGGTGTCTGCCCCTTATCGACGTATCGTGGTCATCCGACCGCGGTCACGCCGACTTCTTCTTCTTGTCGTCGTCGACTTCCTCGAAATCGGCATCGACCACGCCGTCATCCGGCTTCGCCGAAGCCTGCTCGCCGCCCTCCGGCGCCGCGCCCGACTCCTGGCTGGCCTTGTACATGGCCTCGCCGATCTTCATCGCCGCCTGGGCCAGGGCCTCGGTCTTGGCCTTGATCTGGTCGGCATCGTCGCTCGACAGCACCGCCTTCAGGTCGGCGATCGCGCTCTCGACCGCCGCCTTGTCGGCCGCGTCGACCTTGTCGCCGAACTCGGCCAGCTGCTTCTCGGTCGAATGCACCAGGGCATCGCCGTGGTTGCGGGCCTCGACCGCCTCGCGGCGCTTCTTGTCGCCGGCGGCGTTGGCTTCCGCGTCCTTGACCATCTTGTCGATGTCGGTGTCGGACAGGCCGCCCGAGGCCTGGATGCGGATCGCCTGCTCCTTGCCGGTCGCCTTGTCCTTGGCGCTGACATTGACCAGGCCGTTGGCGTCGATGTCGAAGGTGACCTCGACCTGCGGCATGCCGCGCGGGGCCGGCGGGATGCCGACCAGGTCGAACTGGCCGAGGATCTTGTTGTCGGCCGCCATCTCGCGCTCGCCCTGGAACACGCGGATGGTCACCGCGGTCTGGTTGTCCTCGGCGGTCGAGAAGGTCTGGCTCTTCTTGGTCGGGATCGTGGTGTTGCGCTCGATCAGCCGGGTGAAGACGCCGCCCAGCGTCTCGATGCCCAGCGACAGCGGGGTGACGTCGAGCAGCAGCACGTCCTTGACCTCGCCGCGCAGCACGCCGCCCTGGATCGCGGCGCCGACGGCGACGACCTCATCCGGGTTGACGCCGCGATGCGGCTCCTTGCCGAAGAACTGCTTCACCGTCTCGATGACCTTGGGCATGCGGGTCATGCCGCCGACCAGGATCACCTCGTCGATCTCGCTGGCCTTCAGCCCGGCATCCTTCAGCGCGGCGCGGCACGGCTCGACCGTGCGCTGGATCAGGTCGTCGACCAGCGCCTCGAGCTTGGCCCGGGTCAGCTTGATGGTCAGGTGCTTCGGGCCGGACGCGTCGGCGGTGATGAAGGGCAGGTTCACCTCGGTCTGAACCGAGGAGGACAGCTCGATCTTCGCCTTCTCGGCCGCTTCCTTCAGGCGCTGCAGGGCCAGCTTGTCGCGGCGCAGGTCGATGCCCTGCTCCTTTTTGAACTCCTCGGCCAGGTAGTCGATGATCTTGGCGTCGAAATCCTCACCGCCCAGGAAGGTGTCGCCGTTGGTCGACTTCACCTCGAACACGCCGTCGCCGATCTCCAGCACCGAGATGTCGAAGGTGCCGCCGCCGAGGTCGTAGACCGCGATCGTGCCGCTGGCCTTCTTGTCCAGGCCATAGGCCAGGGCGGCCGCCGTCGGCTCGTTGATGATGCGCAGCACCTCGAGCCCGGCGATCTTGCCGGCATCCTTGGTGGCCTGGCGCTGGCTGTCGTTGAAATAGGCCGGAACGGTGATGACGGCCTGCGTCACCTTCTCGCCCAGGAACGACTCGGCCGTCTCCTTCATCTTCATCAGGGTGAAGGCGGAAATCTGGCTCGGGGCGTATTTCTGGCCGCGCGACTCGACCCAGGCATCGCCATTGTCGCCGGACACGATCTGGTACGGGACCAGGCCCTTGTCCTTCTGGGTCATCGGGTCGTCGTAGCGGCGACCGATCAGGCGCTTGACCGCGAAGATGGTGTTTTCGGGATTGGTCACCGCCTGGCGCTTCGCCGCCTGGCCGACCAGACGCTCACCCGATTCGGTAAACGCGACGATCGACGGCGTGGTGCGCGCGCCTTCCGCGTTCTCGATCACCCGGCCCTGTGACCCATCCATGATGGCGACGCAGGAATTGGTCGTGCCGAGGTCGATACCGATGACTTTGCTCATCTCTTCCTCATTCCTTCAGCAGGTCGCGGCTGGCCCTCGGTGAGGCACCGCCGGGACCCCCAATGTTTCCATGCCGCCCACGGGGCGGCTCTTGCTTCACCGGTCATATAGGCGGGGCGTCCTCGCGCTGCAACGTGGAGTCTGCAGGATTGTGACGGCCCGGGACGGCTGTGGCCGCCGCGTCACGCCCGGCCCAAATCACGGCCGGCCCAAATCACGCCCGACGGGGTGCGCCCAGGACGAGGCCGGCCAGGAAGCCGCCGATATGCGCCTGCCAGGCGATCTGGGCGTCAACCCCGATGAAGCCGCCGCCCATCAGCGCGAACAGGGCGTTGGCGATGATGGTGAAGCCGATCAGGTTCAGGGCCAGGCGCCGCCCCGCCGGATCGTGCCGCGTCAGCGCCAGCCGGCAGAAGGCGGCGATGCAGCCCGACACCGCGCCGGAAGCGCCGATCAGCGGGGCGCCGCTGCCCCAGCTCGCGGCGACCTGCACCAGCGCCGCGGCCACGGTCGTGCCCAGCAGCAGCACGGTGTAGCGGCGCAGGCCATAATGCCGCTCGCAGACGCTGCCGAAGGCCAGGAAGAAGCCGAGATTGGCGATCAGGTGGATCGGCTCGATATGCACCAGCGCGTAGAACACCAGCGAGGCGACCACCGTCAGCATGTCGAGCGGCGGCAGCTGGTCGAGGTCGGCGAAGGCGGCGGGATAGACCGCCATCCGGCTCGCCACCGGATAGGCGACATCCGGCAGCAGGTGCAGCGCGGCGAAGATCGCGATCATCACGCCGCTCAGCCACAGCGTGATCGGCGGGACGTTGAAGATCGGCTGGCGCGGCATGGCCCCTCGGGCGCTCGGAGACGGGTCCCGCCTCTTACAGGAGTGCCGGACGGATCGGAAGCCCGCGATCCGTCACGCGGGGCCCAGGATCTCCGCCCGTGCCGCCCGGGTCAGCTTGGCCAGAACCAGGCGGTGCGCCTCGCGCAGATAGGCCTGCAGGTCGTCGGCCGGCAGGGCGTCGAGCGCCGCGGCCACCCATTTGGCTCGGGCCAGATAGGGCGCCGGGCGGATGCCGGGCTGCTCGACCAGCAGGATGTAGGAGAACTCCGATGCCTTGAACCAGGCCTCGGGCGCGCCGCGCGACATCCCGGCCAGGATGGTGAAGATCTTGCCGCCGACCTTGAACACGTGGGCGCCGCCCCATTGCACGCTCAAGGCCGCGCCGGGCAGGGTCAGGCAGAATTCCTCGACCGACGGGGGCGTCATGTCGCGTCCCGCGCCGGGCGGTCAGTGGCCGTGGCGGTTGGCCTTGCGGACGAAGCGGCGGCCGCAATAGTTGCAGACCACCTCGTGCTCATGCCCGATCGGGTAGTAGACCATCGGGTGGCCCAGCGGCGCGCCGCCGCCGTCGCATCCGACGGTCTCGACATCGCGGTCGACCTCGATCACATCGGAGGGCTGAAGGGCGGCGGGCTGCATGGCTGGGGGTTCCTGGCGGCAAGGGCATGTCGGGCGATGATTGCCCGGATTCCGGCCGGATGATACCCATGGCGCCCGGCCGATCAACTGTTTCACGTGCAACCCATGAACGCCGCGCCGCCGCCGAACGCCGCACCCGAGAGCGCCATCCGGCTGCGCGGGCTGACCAAGACCTACCGCGGGCGCAACAAGCAGCCGGACAAGCTGGCCCTGCACCCGATCGACCTCGACATCCCCGCGGGCTCGATCTTCGGCCTGCTCGGGCCGAACGGCGCCGGCAAGTCGACGCTGATCAACATCCTGGCCGGACTGGTCACCAAGACCGCGGGCGACGCCTGGATCTGGGGCTTCGACATCGGCCGGGCGACGCGCCAGGCGCGGGCCGCGATCGGCGTGGTGCCGCAGGAGCTGAACATCGACCCGTTCTTCACCCCGCGCGAGCTCTTGGACCTGCAGGCCGGGCTGTACGGCGTGCCGAAGAAGGAGCGGATCACCGCGGAGCTGCTGGCGGCGGTCGGGCTGGCCGACAAGGCCGACGCCTATGCCCGGACCCTGTCCGGCGGCATGCGGCGGCGGCTGATGGTGGCCAAGGCGATGGTGCATTCACCGCCGGTGCTGGTGCTGGACGAGCCGACTGCCGGCGTCGACATCGAGCTCAGGCGCAGCCTGTGGGCCCATGTCCGGGCGCTGAACCGGGCCGGCACCACCATCGTCCTGACCACGCATTACCTGGAGGAGGCGGAGGAGCTGTGCGACCGGATCGCGATCATCGATCACGGCCGCATCGTCGCCTGCGACAGCACCGCCAACCTCTTGTCCAGCGTCGACAGCAAGACCCTGGTGGTGAGCCTGAGCGAGCCCCTGGACGCGCTGCCGCCGGCCCTGGCCGCGCGCGGCATGGAGCTGGCGGGCGCGGCCCGGCTGGTGGTGCGCTACCGGCCCAGCGAGACCCGGCTGGGCGACCTCTTGACCCTGATGGACCAGGCCGGCGTGCGCATCGCCGACCTGACCACCGAGGAGACCGACCTGGAGGACATCTTCCTGCAGCTGACCGGCGAGGGCGCCGCCGCGGCAAGGAGGGCGGCGGGGGAGTAGGCGCGAGCGTCGAGGCCACCCCCTCACCCTCCCGCCGCCTTCGGCGTCGGGGCCCCCGTCTCCCCGAGGAGAGGGAAGGAGAGCCGGCCCCTATACCTCTCCTTGGGGAGAGGTCGAAATCGCGTCAGCGATTTCGGGTGAGGGGGTGGCCCCGGCCTCTCCTTCCGCGCTCTACTGCGCCGCCTGGGCCGAGGCGAGCTGGCGGGAGACCAACTGGGCGTAGAGGCCGCCGCGGGCCAGGAGCGCCGCATGGGTGCCGGTCTCGGCCACCCGGCCCTCGTCCAGCACCACGATCAGGTCAGCGTCGCGCACGGTCGACAGCCGGTGGGCGATGACGATGGTGGTGCGGTCGGCCTGCAGCCGGTCCAGCGCCCGGCGCACCGCCTGCTCGTTCACCGTGTCGAGATGCGAGGTCGCCTCGTCCAGGATCAGCACCGAGGCGTTCTTCAGGAAGGCGCGGGCGATGGCGACGCGCTGGCGCTGGCCGCCGGACAGGGCGGTGCCGCGCTCGCCCACCGGCGAGCCGAGCCCCTCGGGCAGGGTCTCGACCAGCTCGGCCAGCGAGGCGTGGCCGATCGCCGCCGCCAGCTCCGCCTCGCTCGCCTCCGGCCGGGCGATCAGGATGTTGGCGCGCAGCGTGTCGTTGAACAGGTAGGTGTCCTGGGCCACCAGGGCGATGCGCCGGCGCAGGTCGTCGAGGGCATAGTCCCGCAGATCGGCGCCGTTCAGGGTGATCCGGCCCTCATCCGTGTCCCAGAACCGCATCAGCAGCTGCGCTGTGGTGGTCTTGCCGGCGCCGGAGGTGCCGACCAGCGCCACCGTCTTGCCTGCCGGGATCTCGACCGTCACCCCGGCCAAGGCGCGCCGGCCCTGGCCCGGATAGGTGAAGCCGACGCCCTGCAGCGCCAGCGCCGCCGGTCCCGCATGGTCCGGTACGCCCGGGCCGTCGACGACCGGCACCGGCTCGGCCTTCAGGCCGTAGATGCGGCGGGTGGCGCCCAGCGTGTCGGCCAGCTGGCGGCCGACCTGCGCGATCTCCGACACCGGCAGGAAGGCGGCCATGGCCAGGATGGTCAGGAGCGGCAGCAGGCCGGGGTCGATGGCGCCATGGGTCGACAGCGCGGCGCCGGTCACCACCACGGCCAGGCCGCCCAGGCCGGTCAGGATCTCCAGCAGGCTCTGCTGCCGGGTGAGCTCGGCGAAGAAGGGCAGGCGCAGCCTGATGAAACGCTGCGACAGCGCGTCCAGCCGGTCGCCCCGTGCGCCCTCCTGCTGGAAGGCGACGATCTCGCCCAGACCCTGCACCGAGTCGACGGCGAAGGCGCCGAGCTCGCCGGCCGCCTCCCGCGACTCGGAGCCGAGCGTGTCGACCCGGCGGCGCATCAGGAACGGGCTGACGGCAACCGCCAGCAGGAAGGGCAGCAGCGCCAGCGCGATCCACGGGCTGGCCCAGACCAGCACCGCCAGCACCGCGGCCGGCACCAGCACGGCGACGAAGGCCGGCGCCACGGTGTGGGCGAAGAAGTATTCCACCAGCTCGATGTCGTGGGTGACCAGCGCCATCAGGTCGCCGGTGCGCCGCCGCACCAGATAGGCCGGGGCCAGGGCGTCGAGCTTGCGGAACACGTCCGAGCGCATGTCGGCCAGCAGGCGGAAGGCCATGTCGTGGGCGATCCAGGATTCCAGCCAGTGCAGCACGCCGGACAGCGGCGCCACCACGGCCAGGGCCCAGAGCAGGGCGCCATAGGGCTCGCCGTTCTTCAGCGCCAGCAGCACCAGCGCGCTCAGCACGCCGACGCCGATGAAGGTGACGACGCGCAGCACGCCGAAGGCGAAGGTCAGGGCCAGCTTGCCCTTCCAGGGCATGGCCAGCTTCATCAACTCGGCCACCAGCCGGCCCCAGCCCAGCCCCTCGGCCTTGAGGATGCCCTCGGTCTCCGACTTGGCTGCGGTGGCCGGCGCGGTCGACGCCGACTCGACGGTGCGGGCGGCGACCGGTGCATCGATGATCATGCCGGCGGCCGATTCGCGCGCCTGCTCGGCCATCAGCCCGGCATAGACGCCGCCCTGCTGCATCAGCGCCGCATGGGGGCCGCTCTCGACCACCCGGCCGCGGTCCAGCACCAGGATGCGGTCACAGCCGATCACGCTCGACAGGCGGTGCGCCAGCACCAGCGTGGTGCGGCCCTGCATCAGCCGGTCCAGCGCCTCCTGGATCACCGCTTCGTTCTCGGCGTCAACGGCGGACAGCGCCTCGTCCAACACCAGGATCGGGGTGTCGCGCAGCAGCGCCCGGGCGATGGCGACGCGCTGGCGCTGGCCGCCGGACAGCTTCACGCCCTTCTCGCCGACCACGGTGCGATAGCCCTGCGGCAGCGACTGGACGAAGCCGTGGATGTTGGCGGCGCGGGCGGCGGCCTCGACCTCCGCCTCGGTCGCCCCCGGCCGGCCCATGCGGATGTTTTCCTCGACCGTGCCGTGGAACAGGAAGGTGTCCTGGTTCACCACCGAGATCATCGACCGGATCTGGGCGAAGGACAGGCCGCGCAGGTCGTGCCCGCCCAGGCGGATGGTCCCGGCCTCCGGGTCGTAGAAGCGCAGCAGCAGGCGCACGATCGACGACTTGCCGCCGCCGGACGGGCCGACCAGGCCGATCCGCTCGCCGGCCTTCGCCTCGAAGCTCAGCGCCTCATGGATGGTGCGGCGGGTGCCGGGGTAGCGGAAGCGCACGCCGTCGAAGGCGATGGTCGGGGCCAACGGCCGGGCCAGCGCCGCCGGGGCCGCATCCGCCACCTCCGGCGTGTCGTCCAGCACCTGGTAGATGCCCTGGGCCGCGGACAGGCCGACCATGCCCTGGTGCAGCACCGACCGCAGCTCGCGCATCGGCCGGAAGATCTCGACCCCCAGCATCAGGATGACCAGCAGCGCCGACAGCGCCATGGCGCCGGAGTCGACCCGCCAGGCGCCCAGCGCCAGGGCCGCGGCGGCGCCGCTGGCGATGGCGCTGTCGGTGATGCCGCGGGCCAGCACGTTGCTGCCCAGCACCCGCATGGTGCTGCGGAACACGGATTGCGCCTTGGTCTTCAGCGTCGTGGCCCGCGCGCCGCTCTGGCCGAAGGCCTTCAGCGTCGCCAGGCCCTGGACCGAATCGAGGAACTCGGCGGCGAAATCGGCATAGACCTGGCGCAGCTGCAGCGAGCTGCCGGTTTCGCGCCGGTGCCACAGCGCCGGGCCGAACAGGGCGATCAGGGCGAAGCCCAGCATCACCGCCGCCACCGGCAGGTCGACGAAGGCAATGGCGGCGAAGATCAGGATCGGCGTCAGCAGCGCGATCAGGAACTGCGGCAGGAACTGGCCGAAATAGACCTCCAGCTGCTCGACCCCGTCGATCAGCGACAGGGTCAGCGCGCCGGAGCGGCGGCGGGCCACGGTGCCGGGCCCCAGCGCCGCGATCCGGTCGAAGATGCTGCGGCGCAGCCGGGCCTGGACGCGCGAGGCGGTCTCGTGCGCCACCATCACCCTTCCATATTCGGCGACGCCGCGCAGCACCATGATTCCGGCGATCACGACGATGGACGGGACCAGCTCGGCCAGGGGCCGGCCGGCGAAGACCTGGCCGATCAGCCAGCCCAGCAGCGCCAGCCGGGCGACGCCGAGCGCGACCGAAATCAGGCCGATCGCCACCGCCCAGGCGATGCGGGCGCGGACCCCTTGAGTGAACTGCCACAGGCGCGGTTCGAAATGCATCACGCATTCCCTCTGATGAAAGGATGCCGCCGGTCGCCTGTCGTCGGATGGGTCGGGCCGGCCCCGACCTGACGATAATGTGAACGTTGGTGAACGGAATTCGACAAATTCGAGGATCAGCTGTACGTTTCTGTTCAGGCATATTGGTGCGGAGAAGCTGGCCATGGCCGCCGATTGGGACGATCTGCGCGTGTTCTTGACCCTGGCGCGCGAGGGCAACCTGACCGCGGCGGCCCGGCGGCTGCAGGTCAGCCATCCGACCGTGGCGCGGCGGGTGCGCAGCCTGGAGGAGTCGATCGGCGCCCGGCTGTTCGACCGGCTGCCCGACCGTTTCGTGCTGACCGCGGCCGGCGAGGAGCTGCTGGCCGACACCGAGGCGATGGAGCGCGCCGCCGAATCGATCCAGCGCCGCAGCGCCGGGCTCGGCGACACCGCGCATGGCACGGTGCGGGTCTCGGCCGGCGAGGCGATGACCGGCTTCCTGGCCGACCACCTGCCGCGGCTGCGGCGCGGCCTGCAATGCATCGAGATCGAGCTGGCGGCCAGCCACATGCTGGCCAACCTGTCGCGGCGCGAGGCCGACCTGCTGATCCGCGAGCAGGTGCCGGACGTGTCGAGCCTGGTGGCGCGGCGGTTGGGCCGGGCGGAATACGCGATCTATGCCGGCCGCGGCCGCGAGGTCTCCGACACGACGCCGGAGGGGCTGCGCCGCCAGACCTGGGCCGGCTTCGACGAGGAGCATACTTACATGCCGGGCCAGGCCTGGGTGGCGGAGCTGTTGCAGGGCGCCCGGCCGGCGGTGCGGGTCAACAACTGGCTGGTGCTGCAGCATGTGGTGCGCAGCGGCGAGGCCGTCGGCCTGCTGCCCTGCTATGCCGGCGATCCCGATCCCGGCCTGCGCCGGCTGGGGCCGGTGGTGGAGGAGGTCGGGGTCGACCAGTGGCTGCTGGTGCATCGCGACCTGCGGGCCCTGTCGCGGGTGCGCCGGGTGATGGATTCCCTGGTCGCCCTGTTCCGTGAACGGCGCGACGTGCTGGAGGGCCGGCTGCCGCAGGAGGTCGCGGCGCCTTGATCCGGCCGCCGTCGGCGGGTGAAATGGGGCCATGCTGGTGAGCGACAGATCCGCGATGACCGCAAATCTTAGTCCCCCCTCCCCTTGCCCCCGTCCCGCAAGGGGAGGGGGGACAGGAAAAGTCAAAGTCGCCGCCCGCCTCCTCTCCTGCCTCGCCCTCCTCCTGGTCGCCGCCTGCGGGGCGATGGTCCAGCCGATGGGCAACTCGAACGGACCGCCGGGGCTGGAGGCCAAGGCGGTGATCGCGGCCGACGGCTACCGCCTGCCGCTGCGGCACTGGGGGCCGGTGGACAAGCCGCGTGCGGTGGTGCTGGCGCTGCACGGCTTCAACGAATACGGCCGGGCCTTCGACGACCCGGCCAGATTCTGGGGCCAGCTCGGCATCGCCACCTACGCCTATGACCAGCGCGGCTTCGGCGACACCGCCGGGCGCGGCATCTGGCCGGGGGCGGAGACGCTGGCCGCCGACGCCGCCGCGGCGCTGCGCCTCCTGGAAGCGCGCTATCCGGGCGTGCCGGTCTATCTGCTGGGTGAAAGCATGGGCGGCGCCGTCGCCATTCTGGCCGCGACCGGGCCGGACCATCCGCCGATGGCCGGGCTGATCCTGTCAGCTCCGGCCACCTGGGGCCGGCAGAGCATGGACGCCATCCCGCGGGTGGCGCTGTGGCTGACCCGCCGGCTGATCCCGGCGATGACCTTCACCGGGCGCAGCCTCGGCGTCCAGGCCAGCGACAACGTGCCGATGCTGATCGCGCTCGGCCGCGACCCGCTCTACATCCGGGCGACCCGGGTCGACACGATCGACGGGCTGGTCGACGTGATGGGCCGCGCCTCGGACGCCGCGCCGGAGATCCCGGGGCCGACCCTGGTGCTGCTGGGCGAGCACGAGCAGGTGCTGGCGCCGGCTTCGGTCAACCTGCTGCTGCGCCGCCTGCCGCGCCGGCCGGACCTGGTCGTCGCCTCCTACAGCCGCGGCTGGCACTGGCTGCTGCGTGATCTCGGCCGGCGCACGCCGCAGCGCGACGTCGCCGACTGGATGCTGCATCCCGGGCCTGGCCTGCCTTCAGGCGCGGATCTGCGTGGGCAGGCCCGGCGGGCCCTGGCCGACGGCGCGGTTCTTGGATCCGACCAGCAGGCGTCGGGCGGGCCCTGAGCTACTCGGCGGCGGCCTCGGCCGGCAGCGGCAGGCGCACCGGGCTGAACACCTCCTGCTCCTCCGACACGCCGCGCAGGCTGAACCGGCCCATCGGCTCGGTCTCCACCCCGGCGGCGCGGCGGAAGGGCTCGGTCATCAGCGGCCGGCGGCCGGTGATGCGGCACAGCGCCTCGACCCGGCTGGCCAGGTTGACCGCCGGGCCGATCACGGTGAAGTCCAGCCGGTCGGCGGCGCCGATATTGCCGTACATCACCTCGCCGATATGCAGCGACAGGCCGTAGTCGAGCGCCGGCCGGCCCTCCTCGACCCGCTTCGCATTCAGCGCGGCCATGCCGTGCTCGGCCACCGCGGCGGCGGTCAGGGCCTTGGTCGCGGCGTCCTGCACGCCCTGCTCCTCGTCCACCGGGAAGATCGCCAGCATGGCGTCGCCGATGAACTTCAGGATCTCGCCGCCGGATTCCTGCACCGCTGCGGCCATCGTCTCGAAATAGCTGTCGAGCGAGGCGACGATCTCCTCGCGCCCGACCTTCTCGCTCATCGCCGTGAAGTCGCGCAGGTCGCAGTACCAGATCGCGGCGTGCAGCGATTCCGACATGCCGCGGCGGATCTGGCCGTTCAGGATGCGGGCGCCGGCGTCGTGGCCGACATAGGTGTCGAGCAGGTCGACCGCGGTGGCGCGCAGCGTGTGGATCTCGATCAGCCGGGTCAGGATCGGCATCAGCCGGTCGACCTTGGCCAGCGCCTCGTCGCTGAACCCGTCCTCCTCCCGCGTGGTGAAGGAAATGGCGGAGCGGCGGCCGCTGGTGAAGGCGAGGCCGAACAGGGCGTAATCGGTCATCCCCTCGTCGCGGAATTCCTCCAGCACCGGGAAGTCGAGCTGCGCCTTCGGGCCGGCCAGGCGGCGGCGCAGGGCCTCCGCCCCCTCCTCGATCACCACATGAATCGGGCTCTGCTGGTATTCGGGCGAGTTCCGGTTCTCCCACAGGCCGCGGCGGCGCTCGATCGCGCCGGTGCCGCGCCAGATATAGGCCGTGCCGAAATAGAGCGGGTGGAGGGCCGGGATGATGGCCAGGCCGCGCGCGACCGGAACATCGTCGGCGACCAGGCGGTTGCAGAATTCCTCGAGCAGCTGGCCGGTGTCGCGGATGGTCGGTGCTTCATAGAGCAGCCAGTCCAGCGTGGGTGAGCCGGTACAGCTCGTCATCGGATTGTCTTTCTCGATCACGACGCCCATGGTCCGCCCCTCGCAGCACAGCCTCCATCATCTAGGGGCAGGACGTCCAGATTTCGAGTCAGGTCGTTACCGATGAAAGGAAAACCTGCCTTGCGCGGCGGGCCGGAGCGGGAAACGACATCGCCTCAGCCCCACAGCGCCGGCTCCGGCGGGTAGACCGTGGCGCCATCATAGCGCAGCGCAGGATCGTAATCCTGGGCCAGCAGCAACGGCCCGTCCAGATCCACAATCTCCGCCCCCTGGGCCAGCAGCATCCCCGGCGCCATGGCCAGGGAGGACGCGACCATGCAGCCGACCATCACGGCGAAGCCACGCTCGCGCGCTGCGGCACGCAGCCGCAGCGCCTCGGTCAGGCCGCCGGTCTTGTCCAGCTTGATGTTCACCATCGCATACTTGCCGGCGCAGTGCTCCAGGCTGGCGGTGTCGTGGCAGCTCTCATCGGCGCAGAGCGGGATCGGGCTGTCGAAGCCCAGCAGCGCATCGTCCTCCGACGCCTTCAGCGGCTGCTCGATCACCTCGACGCCGAGCGCTGCGAAGGCTGGGCCGAAGCGTTCGAGATGGCCGATCGACCATGCCTCGTTGGCGTCGACCACCAGCCGGCTGGCGGGCGCGTAGGCGCGCACCGCCTGCACCCGCTCCAGGTCGCCGTCGCCGGTCAGCTTCAGCTTCAACAGCGGCCGGTGCGCCGATTGCCGCGCCGCCTCGCCCATCTTCTCCACCGTGTCCAGGCTCAGCGTGTAGACGGTGGTGACAGGGCCGGGCTCGGGGATGCCCGCGATGGCCCAGGCCGGCACGCCGGCCAGCTTGGCCTCCAGGTCCCATAGGGCGCAGTCGACCGCGTTGCGCGCCGCGCCCGGCGGCAGCAGCACCTCCAGCCCGGGCCGGTCGGCGCCGTCGGCGATCGCCTGGGCCACGCTCTCGATCTGGGCCGTCACGCTCTCCAGGCTCTCGCCGTAGCGGGCATAGGGCGTGCATTCGCCGCGGCCGACCGCGCCGCCGGCGGCGATCTCGGCGATCAGCGTCCGCGCCTCGGTGCGGCTGCCGCGCGAGATGGTGAAGGCGCCGCGGATCGGCCACACCGCCTCGCGCACCGAAAGCCGCCGGCCGGTCATTCGGCGGCCACCGGCATCGGCAGCCGGTTGACGATGGCGGCGACGCCGGTGCGCACCGGGTCGACCGCCGGCAGGCCGAAGCGGTCCTCCGCCTCGTTCAGCGCCCGTTCCGCCGCCTGCGGGTCCAGCGCCGAGGTGTTGAAGGCCAGCCCCACCACCTTGGCGTCCGGGTTGGTCAGCCGGGCGCAGCGCTCGTTCAGCGCGATGCAGTCGGCCAGGTCGGGCAGCGGGAAGTTCGGCAGGCCGCGCATATGCGGCCGCCCGGGCTCGTGGCACATCACCAACGCCTCGGCCTGGGCGCCGTGCAGCAGGCCCAGCGACACGCCGGCATAGGAGGCGTGAAACAGCGACCCCTGGCCCTCGATCAGATCCCAATGGTCGGTCTCGGCCTCCGGGGCCAGCCATTCGGTGGCGCCGGAGATGAAGTCGGCCACCACGGCGTCGACCGAGACGCCGCCGCCGGCGATCAGGATGCCGGTCTGGCCGGTGGCGCGGAAATCCGCCTTCAGGCCGCGGGCCTTCATCTCGCGCTCCAGCGCCAGCGAGGTGAACATCTTGCCGACCGAGCAGTCGGTGCCGACGGTCAGCAGCCTCCGGCCGCGGCGCGGCATGCCGCTGGCGACGTCGAAGTCGCGGTCCGGGTGGCGCACGTCGAACAGGCTGCGGCCCAGGGCCTTGGCGCGCTGCGCCACCGCCGGCAGGTCGCTGATGCGGTTGTGCAGGCCCGACGCGATGTCCATGCCGAGCTCCAGCGCCCGCAACATGGTGTCCTGCCAAGCCTCGGAGATCCGGCCGCCGCGGTTGGCGACGCCGATGATCAGCGTCTGCGCGCCCTTGGCCGCGGCCTCCTCCAGCGTCAGGTCGGGCAGGCCGCAGGTGGCGCGGCAGCCGTCCAGCCGCAACTGGCCGACGCAGACCTCGCGGCGCCACTGCGCCACGCCATAGGCGGTCTTGGCGGCGAGCTGGTCGGGGGCATCCCCCAGGAACAGCAGATAGGGACGCCTGATATCCACGATGCGGGCTCCTCACCAACGGTCGCCGCGAGTGTAGCGGGAATCCGGGGTCAGGCCAGGACCGCGGCTTCGGGATGTCATAACCGGCGGTGAGGGTCCGCGCGGTCAGTTCTGGTCCTGTTGCTGCCGCTTGTCCGGCGGCGGCAGTGGGCGCCGGGCCGGCGGAGGCGGCGGCCGGTGCTGGGCTTGAGGCTGCACGTGGGCCTGCGGCTGGGTGATGCGCGGCGCCGGGTGCGGCGCGGCGGCGGCGTTGTGTGGTGGCTGCTGCACCGGGGGGCGGGCGATCGCCGGACGCTGCGCCACCGCCGGCGGGCGCACCGCGGCCGTGGGCTGCGGCGTCGGATGCCCGGCGAGCGGCTGTACTGGCGGCCGGGCGGGAGCACTGGCTGGCGCGTTCGCAGGTCGCTGGCCGCGCTCCGCCAGCGGCGGATGGCCGGGCTGTGCCGCCGGGGCGGCCTGGGCCGCGGCCGGGCCGCTCGGCGCCTGAGGTCCGCGCTGAGTGCGATCGAGCAGGGGCGGATGCGCCGGCTGGGCCTGGGCGGCACCGGCGGGCGGCTTGGCGGTCGGCGCCACCGGGGTCTGTCCGGCGGCCTGGGCCGGCGCGGCAGGACTGTGCTGGCCGGGCGTGGGCAGCGGCGGATGGCTCTGCTCGGTGGGGGCTGCGGCCGCGCGATCGATCGGCTTAGCCGGCTGGCTCAGCGCCGGCGGGTGCGGCCGGTTCGGGTC